>CAILZB010000117.1 GCA_903838565.1 uncultured beta proteobacterium
CGGCGTGAGCCCGCACGAAGCGCGCCTGGCCCGCGCCTACGGTTATGTGTTTCAGGCGCCCGCGCTCTTTCCCTGGCGCACCGTTTTGGCGAATGTCACGTTGCCATTGCAGATTCAGGGGCGCTCCAAGGCGGATCGCAAATCGATCGCCTTGGAGCACCTGTCGCGGGTCGGCCTGATCGGATTCGAAAACAAGTACCCCTGGCAGTTGTCCGGTGGCATGCAGCAGCGGGTATCGATCGCGCGCGCCCTGGCGTTCGAGCCGCGCATCCTGATGATGGATGAGCCCTTCGGCGCGCTCGACGAAATCACGCGCGACCGGCTCAACGAACAGCTGCAGCAGCTGTGGCAGCGCGAGCGACGCACGGTGGTGTTTGTCACGCACTCGATCGCCGAGGCCGTGTACCTGTCCACGCGCATCGTCGTGATGTCGCCCAGGCCGGGGCGCATTGTGAAGGTGATTGATTCACCCCTGCCCGACGAGCGCCACCTGGGTCTGCGCGACAGCGCAGAATTCATCGCCGTCGCGCACGCCGTGCGCGAAGCGCTTGCGGATGGACACCATGACTGATGGCCGTTGGCGCGGCAGCGTCACGCGCTTCCAGCAGCAGGGTCTGCCGGTGGCGGTGATGCTGGTGGCGCTGCTCGTCGTCTGGTACCTCGCGGCGTGGGTGCTGAATGCGCCCGGTGCCATGGAGCGCGTCATGCCGCAGGACAGTCCCTGGACCTGGCGTGACCTGCTGGCCGCCACGATGGAGATGCAGCGCCCGCTGATGCCTGCGCCGCACCAGGTGGCGCTCGATCTGTGGTCCAGCCTGTTCGATTGGCCGCTGGACTCGCCGCGCAACCTGCTGTACCACGTGGCGGTCACCGCCGAGTCCACGCTCTGGGGCTTTGTCATGGGCACGCTGCTGGGCCTGCTGCTGTCGGTGGCGATCGTGCACTCGCGCACGCTGGACCGGGCGCTGCTGCCGTGGATCGTCGCCTCGCAAACTGTGCCGGTGCTGGCGATCGCGCCGATCGTGCTGGTGATCCTGGGCAGCCTGGGTTTTGAAGGCGTCGCGCCAAAGGCGGTGATCGCCATGTACCTGTGCTTCTTCCCGGTGACGGTGGCGATGGTGCAGGGCTTGAGATCGCCCCAGCGCATCGAGACCGAGATGCTGCACACCTATGCCGCGACGCGCTGGCAGGCGCTGTGGCTGCTGCGTCTGCCAGCCGCCCTGCCGTTCCTGTTCCCGGCGCTGCGCGTGGGCATCGCCGCAGGTCTGGTGGGCGCGATGGTGGCCGAGCTGCCCACGGGCGCGCAGGCGGGCTTGGGCGCCCGCTTGTTGACCGGCTCCTACTACGGCAATACGGTGCAGATCTGGTCGGCGCTGGTGATGTCGGCCTTTCTGGGCCTGACGCTCACCACCGCGGTGGCCGGGATTGAGCGCCTGGCGCTGCGCCACAGGAATCAGGGATGAAGCGTTCGACCCAAATCACCGTGGTCTGGATCGCTGCCTGCCTGGGCCTGGCCGCGCTGTTGCTGCGCACGCCCGCAGGGCGGGGAGACGCGCCGCCGAGCGCGATCTTCTGGCTGGCCACGGGCGTGCTGGCGCTGCTGGCGATTCAATCGATCCGGCGCATGGCGGCGATGGACGGGGGGCGCCTGGTCGGCATGCTGACCGCGGCGCTGTTTGGCGTCTGGATCGTCTTCTTCTGGCAACTGCTGGTGGTGGCCTTCGAAGTGCCAAGGGTGCTGTTGCCGCCGCCGAGCCTGATCCTGCAATCCATGGCCGAGCATGGCACCACGCTCTGGGGCGACTTTGTGCAGACCGTCCTCAAGGCGGTGCTGCTGGGCTGGGCTCTGGGCTCGGGCCTGGGTTTTGCCGTGGCGGTGGCGATCGACCGCATGCCCTTTTTGCAGCGCGGCCTGCTGCCGTTGGCGTCGCTGACCAGCACCATCCCGCTGGTCGCGGTGGCGCCCATCGCCGTGATGTGGTTCGGCTTCGAGTGGCAGTCAAAGGCGGCGGTGGTGGTGCTGATGACCTTCTTCCCGATGCTGGTGTCCACGCTCGCCGGGCTCAAGGCCGCGGGCAAACTGGAGCGCGAGCTGATGTACAGCTACGCCGCCAGCTATGGCCGAACGCTGCTGGCGCTGAGGCTGCCGGCGGCCCTGCCGTTCATGTTCGCCGCGCTCAAGGTCAACGCCACGCTGGCGCTGATCGGCGCCATCGTGGCCGAGTTTTTCGGCTCGCCCACGTCGGGTCTGGGATTCCGGATTTCGACCGAAGCCTCGCGCATGAACATGGCCCTGGTGTGGGGCGCCATCGTCGTGGCCGCGGTCACGGGCTCGCTCGCCTATGCCTTGCTGGTGCAGCTGGAGCGGCGCGCGGCCTTCTGGCATCCGTCGGTGCGTGCCCCATGAACCTTGTTTTTCGCCCCGTGGTCCGCTGCAACAAGTTGGCCGTTTCTTTTCCCTCAACCCCAAGGAGATTCCGATGATTCGTTCTTCCAAGATTGCCAGCGGCCTGCTGGCAGCGGTGCTGGCCGTGTGCGGCGGCGCCGCCAACGCGGCCGACAAGGTCACCGTGCAGCTGAAATGGCTGCCGCAGGCGCAGTTCGCCGGTTACTACGTGGCCCAGGCCAAGGGCTACTACAAGGATGCCGGCCTGGACGTGACCATCAAGCCCGGTGGCCCGGATATTTCGCCGGTGCAGGTGATCGCAGGCAATGGCGCGGACGTGGTGGTGAACTGGATGCCCGACGCGCTGGCTGCGCGCGAAGCCGGCGTGCCGTTGGTGAATATCGCCCAGGTGTTCAACCAGTCCGGCTTGATGCTGACCTGCAAGAAGTCCAGTGGCGTCTCCAGTCCCAAGGACTTCAAGGGCAAGACCCTGGGCGTGTGGTACGGCGGCAATGAATACCCGTTCCTGAACTGGATGGCCAAGCTCGGTCTCAAACCCGACTCCGACATCAAGATCCTCAAGCAGGGCTTCAACGTCGATCCGCTGCTGCAGAACCAGGCCGCGTGCATCTCCACGATGATCTACAACGAGTACTGGCAGGTGGTGGACGCGGGCGTCAAGGAAAGCGACCTCGTCACCTTCTTCTACGAAAAAGAGGGCGTGGCCTCGCTTGAAGACGGCTTGTATGTGCTCGACTCCAAGCTCAAGGACCCGGCCTTCGTGGCACGCATGGGCAAGTTCCTCAAGGCCACCTTCAAGGGCTGGAACGAGGCCGTGAAGAACCCGGCTGAAGCGGCCAAGATCGTGGTCGCCGCCGACACCTCGGGCAGCGCTTCCGAGAAGGTGCAGAAACGCCAGATGGAAAACGTGGCCAAGCTCATCACGAATGCGGGCACGGCCAAGATCGGCTACCTCGAACCGGCGGCCTACGAGCGCACGGTCAAGGTGTTGCTGGCCGCCGGCAGCTCGCCGGTGATCAAGAAGGATCCGGGCAAGGCCGCTTACACCCACGCCGTGTGGGACGCAGCCCAGAAATAAGTCGCTGGCTTTTTAGCACGAGCAGGGGTCCGGTCCGGCAAGGCAGGGCCCCTTTTTCTTCTCATCATGACTTCTTTTCCCAAACGCAACCCGACCAACACCAGCGACGACACCGCCAAGGGCCAGATTCGCCAGGGCAATGAGGCGTTGATCCTGGAAGCGGCCGAACGCGTGTTTGCCGGTGCCGGTTTCGGCGGCGCGACCATGGCGGCGATCGCCGAGAGTTCGGGCCTGCCCAAGGCGAATCTGCATTACTACTTTGGCTCCAAGCAGGAGCTGTACCGCGCCGTGCTGGCGCGCACGCTGCAGGACTGGCTGGCGCCCACGCTGGGTATTGTTCCCGAGGCCGATCCGCGCACCGCGATCGAACGCTACATCCGCGACAAGATGGCGTTGTCGGCGCGACGACCGCATGCGTCCAAGGTGTTCGCGAACGAACTGCTGCACGGCGCACCTGTGGTCAAGACCTTGCTCGAAACCGAGCTCCGGGCCCTGGTGCGGGCCAAGGCCGCCGTGATTGACGGCTGGATCGCGGACGGCAAGATGGCCAACGTGGACAGCGTGCACCTGTTCTTCACGATCTGGGCTGCGACGCAGACCTATGCCGATTTCGACGTCCAGGTCTGCGCCGTGCTGGGCCGGGCTGAGCTCAAGGCCAAAGACCACCAGCGCGCGACCGAGCACGTGGTGGCCTTGCTGCTGCGCGGCTGCGGTCTGGGCGCTTGATGGCTCGCGCCGATGGGGCCAGCGCATCGAGCGCGACGAACGTTACCTGAGGCGAAATATGGAATTCCAGATTGACCGGATTGCGATGCTGCTGGCGACGGCGGCGCTTGTGGCCATCGTGTGCCGGCGCCTGCGATTTCCCTACACCGTGGGACTCGTCGTCGCCGGCGTGGCGCTGAGTGTTGTCCCTTTTGTCCAGACCGTGGTCCTGACCAAGGAGCTGCTTTTTTCCGCGCTGCTGCCGCCGCTGATTTTCGAGGCGGCGCTGCTCCTGCACTGGGAACGCCTGCGCAAGGAGATGCGCGTGGTGCTGTCGATGGCCACGGTAGGCTTGGCGCTGGCGGCCTTCGTCACGGCCGCGGGCATGCATTTTCTGGTCGGCTGGCCACCGATCAGCGCGGGCATCTTCGGCGTATTGATCGCGGCCACGGATCCCGTTTCTGTGATTGCCACGTTCAAGGAGACCGGGGTCACGGGGCGGCTGCGCTTGCTGGTGGAGGCCGAGAGTCTGTTCAACGATGGCGTGGCCGCGGTGTTGTTCGCCCTGCTGCTGGCCGTCGCCGAGGGCGCGTCGCCCACATGGCTGGGCATGGCTGGTCAAACCCTCTGGGTCGTCGGTGGCGGCGTGGCCAGCGGCGCTCTGCTGGCGCTGGCGCTGCTCTATGTCGCGGGCAATACCCAGGACCATCTGGTGGAGATCACGCTCACGACCGTGGCCGCCTGGGGGTCTTTCTTGCTGGCGGAACACTTCGACTGTTCCGGCGTGCTGGCCACGCTCACGGCCGGCCTGGTGGTCGGCAACCGCGGGCCGCTGGGGGCCATCACGTCCAAGGGCCGAGAGGCCGCCGAAGCCTTCTGGGAGTTTGTGGCTTTCGTCGCCAACTCGCTGATCTTCCTGCTGATCGGCGTGCACGAAGCGCAACAGGATTTCTCCGCCATCTGGGGCTTCTCGCTGGTCGCCATCGCGCTGGTGACGCTGGGTCGCGCGGTCGTGGTCTACCCCTTTTCCGCGCTGTTCTCGCGGGGCGATCTGCGCATTTCCGGCGCCTACCAGCACATCATGTTCTGGGGCGGACTTCGGGGCGCGCTGGCGCTGGCACTGGCGCTGGGGCTGCCGCCGTCGCTGCCGTTTCGCGAGCAAATTGTCTCGGTCGCCTTCGCCGTGGTGGCCTTCTCCGTCATCGTCCAGGGGCTGACGATGACGCCGCTGTTGCGCCGGCTCGGCCAACTGCCTGCCGCCACGTCGGCGGGTGCATCGAAGGCTGTGGACGAAGCGTGAGCCGCTGGCTCACGGCATCAGCGAGGTCTGTTCGGGCCGCCCCGGCAGATGCAGCTGGCTGGTCGCAGCGGGGGCCTCAGACAACAACTTTCCGCGCCGGAAAACCTTGAGCCGCGTAGCGCGCAGCCGCAGCGCCTCCACCGGGTCGCGCGCCTGCAGCAGCACGAAGTCGGCGTTGCAGCCCACGTCCAGCCCGTAGCCCGAGAGACCCATCACGCGAGCCGCGTTCACGGTGACGGCGTTGAAGCACGGGCGCATGGCGGCCTGGCTCGTCATCTGCGCCACGTGCAGACCCATGTGCGCCACCTCGAGCATGTCGGCGCTGCCCAGCGAATACCAGGGGTCCATCACGCAGTCGTGACCGAAGGCCACGTTCACGCCCGCGGCCAGCAGCTCGGGCACGCGCGTCATGCCGCGGCGTTTGGGGTAGCTGTCGTGGCGCCCCTGCAGCGTGATGTTGATGAGCGGATTGGCCACCACGTGCAGCCGTGCTTCGGCGATCAAGGGCAGCAGCTTGCTCACGTAGTAGTTGTCCATGCTGTGCATCGAGGTGAGATGCGAGCCCGTCACGCGCCCCTGCAGCCCCAGGCGCTGGGTCTCGAAGGCCAGCGCCTCGACGTGGCGCGACAGCGGGTCGTCGGACTCGTCGCAGTGCATGTCCACGCGCAAGCCGCGCTGCGCTGCCAGCTCGCACAGCAGCTTGACGCTGGCCGCGCCGTCCGCCATGGTGCGCTCGAAGTGCGGGATGCCGCCGACCACGTCCACGCCCAGATCGAGCGCGCGTTTCAAATTGTCCAGGGCTCCGGCAGAGCGCAGCACGCCGTCCTGCGGAAACGCCACCAACTGCAAATCCAGATACGGCGCGACGCGGCGCTTCACCTCGAGCAGAGCCTCCACCGCCAGCAAGCGCGGGTCGCACACATCCACGTGGCTGCGGATCGCCAGCAGC
>CAILZB010000118.1 GCA_903838565.1 uncultured beta proteobacterium
CAACCATGGCTCGAGTGTAGTCATAATTCCGGCCACGGCCAAGCCGCGCGAGCGCCATGAAGCCATAAAGGCGGCCTTTTTGCGGTTTTTCACTCAACTTTTACAAGGAAACGATAGCAATGGAATGCACAGTCAGGTGGACCGGCGCGACCGGTGCGCGCTCAGCGATGGGTTATGTCGCCGAAACCGGCAGCGGCCATGTCATTGCCATGGACGGCGCGCCCGACAGCGTCAAGTCTGAGAACGGCGGCCAGAACCTGGCGGCGCGCCCCATGGAACTGCTGCTCGCGGGTGCTGGAGGCTGCACCGCCTACGACGTGGTGCTGATCCTCAAGCGCGGCCGGCACGACGTGCGCGCCTGTTCGGTCAAGCTCAGTGCCGAGCGGGCCGAGACCGACCCCAAGGTCTTCACCCGCATCAACCTGCACTTCACCGTGTCGGGCCGCGGCCTGGCGGCGCTGGCGGTCGAGCGCGCGATTGCGCTGAGCCATGAAAAATACTGCTCCGCCAGCATCATGCTGGGCAAGACGGCCGAGATCAGCACCAGCTTTGAGGTGCTTGAGGCCTGAGTCGGAAGGCGGGACGACGTGCGAAGGAAGGTTTCAAATGTGTTGCATCAACACAACGCGCCCCGCCGTTTTGTGTGAATTCCTTTGCGAATCAACGCTGTCTCTGGTGCAATACGTGCAACTTCCCGCAACGGAGGTTGGCCCGGGCTACCGAACCCCCCTTGTACCGGAGCCCTATGTTTAACCTTGGAGAATTTTGAAATGAAAAAAACCCTCATCGCCCTGGCTGCCCTGGCTGCCACTGGCGCATTCGCACAATCTTCCGTTACGCTGTACGGCGCTGTTGACGCTTCCTTCGACCACGGCGCTGGCAACGGCCAGACCGTGAACCGCATGGACAATTCCGACCTCGGTTCCAGCAAGCTGGGCTTCAAGGGTACGGAAGACCTCGGCGGCGGTTTGAAGGCTGTGTTCAAGTTGGAAGGTGGCTTGGCTAACAACACGGGTAACGGCAAGGCATCCAACAGCAACAACCAATCCAACGGCGCCCCCGCTTCGTTGGCTGGTGCTCAGGGTCTGGATTTCCAACGTTATTCCTACGTTGGTATCGACGGCAACTTCGGTTCGTTGCACCTCGGCCGCGAATACATCTACTCGTTCTGGTACGGTGAAGGCACGGTTGATCCGTTCAGCACCAACGGCCCAGCACAAGCCACCAACATGTTCTACAAGTTTGCTGGCTATACGGCCACCAATGCTTCGAACATGATTTCCTACCTGTCGCCTGATGCACCTGTGCAAGGTGGCGTGCAGTACTTCTTCGGTCAAAACAATGCAGCTAGCACCCCTGCTGTTGGCCACTCTGACGGCACAGGTTATTCTGCTTTCTTGAAGTACCAGCAAGGCCCATTGCTGATCACTGGCGCGATTTCCAAGACTGACTACCAAGTTGCTGGTGATTACAAGGTGACGGCTCTGTCGGCTCAGTATGACCTGACTTCCGCTGCTTCGCTGATGTACACGTACGCCAAGGAACAACAATCTGCTTACGGTAGCAACACCGAAAACATGATTGCTGGTACCTACAAGGTCGGTGCAACGACCTGGAAGGCTTCCTACATTCACGCTAGCATGGCTGGTGTGACTGCTGCCAACACTGGCACGGGCAACCAATACGGCCTGGGCGTGGACTACGCTTTGTCCAAGCGCACCAAGCTGTACACCACCGTGGCTGAAGTCAAGAACTCTGGCAATGGCAAGTACGTGACGGGTAACGTGTCTGTAGCTTCTAACAGCAACTCTGGCAACGTGGCAGTGGGCGTGTACCACTCGTTCTAATCTGACGCTGACGCAAGTCAGTTGAAGACCAGAAAATCAAAGCCCCACTGCGGCAACGCAGCGGGGCTTTTTTACGTCTGTTGCACGTGCAAAGTGCAGTGACACTTGTTCGTGATGGCCGTCCTCGATATTGAACATTTAGGGCGGCGGAATCAACTGCGTGCTGTTCGCGTCGTCCTCTCTCGCCACCATGCCGGTCACTCACTGTACGGCTTGATCGTTGTCCCGACATTTGCACGGTGCAACTGCGCCAGCTTTTCACGCGACTGCCGCATCTTCAACTGCTCCGCGTTCGTGTCGGCATTCACCTTCAACTGCTTCGCCCTGGCCTTCGCGACCTTGGCTTGGTCCTTCATTCGTTTCACGCGCTGTTCAGCAGCGCCACTCTGTTTGATCTCTTCCAGCGTCATATAAGCCCCAGTAATTACATACTGTATTTATCGGGGGCTCGGGGGCTTCAAGTGCTGGCAGGCATTTTGACTGGCTTGCTAAGCACGTTGCCGTGACCATACATGACATCAAGCAGCAAATTGGCGTCGTTTGGGTTGCGGGCGTAAACGAGCGTTTGGACAACTCTGGTCGTGCCGCCCGGCAGCAACACTCGAATGTTTGCCAAGTACAAATTCATCGCGCCAGCGTCGGTCCATACACCACATTGCCGCGACCATACTGCGCTTCCAGCAGCGACTTGGCAGCAATCGTGTTCTGTGCATTCACGTGCACCCACACGACCATCTTGCCGATGCCGCCGGATTGAGCGACACGAACACTTGCCTTATATGTGTTCATGTCGTCACCTCACTTTTTCTTCTTGGCAAAGCCAGCACGCAGCGCACCACTGGCCTGCTCGTTCTGATCTGACGCTGACGCAAGTCAGCTGACGGTATAAGAATCAAAACCCCGCTGCGGAAACGCAGCGGGGTTTTTTATTGCCAAATTTTGCCAAACGTTTTATGCTTGGGTCATGAGTACCATGAACATCTCACTTCCCGACGCACTCAAGTCCTTCGTGGACGAGCATGTCAATCAGGGCGGCTACGGCACCAGCAGCGAATACGTGCGCGAACTCATTCGCAAGGATCAGGAGCGGCTGCAATTGCGCGGGATGTTGTTGGCCGGCGCATCGTCTGCGTCAGCGGCGACGGCCGATGACGCGTACTTTGGTGGTTTGCGTGCGCGTGTACGCGAGGTGGCCAAGGGTGGCGCGTTGAGGTGAAAATCAAACCCGTCGTTCCGAGGTCTCTGGCCAATGGGGACGTCGAAGACGCCATTGAGCACTACTTGAACGAAGGCGCTGAGCGGGCTGCACTGGGATTTCTCGACGCGTTGGAACAGGCCTACACCCACATAGGCCGCTCTCCAGCGACGGGTTCGCCGAGATACGCCCACGATCTCAATCTGCCCGGCCTGCGTTCTTGGCCGCTGACAAGATTTCCTTACCTCGTTTTCTATCTCGAGCGTCCAGAGTACATCGATGTGTGGCGCGTGCTGCACGCAAGCCGGAACATCCCTGTGTGGATGCAGGCCCCCGACATCATCTGACGGCATCCAAGTTAACCCCGTGTCGGCACGATGCTTGCTCTGATAGCATCCGTCATCCTCCCTTTCAGGTTTGCATGTTCGTTTTCATTCTTCGCCGTCTGCTCCAGGCCTCGGTGGTCATGGTCAGCGTGGCCTTCATCGCTTTCCTGCTGTTTCAGTACGTCGGCGACCCGGTGGTGTTCCTGCTGGGGCAGGACGCGCGGCCGGACCAGATCCGCCAGTTGCGCTCCGATCTGGGGCTGGACCAGCCTTTTTTCATCCAGTTCTGGCACTTCCTGGTGAACGCGCTGCAGGGCGAATTCGGCCTGAGCCTGCGCCAGGGCGCCAAGGTGTCGCGGCTGCTGGGCGAGCGCTTTCCGGCGACGATGGAACTGGCGCTGACGGCCGCGCTGCTGGCGCTGCTGCTGGGCGTGCCGATGGGTGTGTACGCGGCGCTGCGCCGTGGCAGCTTCACGAGTCAGATGCTGATGACGCTGTCGCTGCTGGGTGTGTCGCTGCCGACGTTCCTGATCGGCATCCTGCTGATCCTGGTGTTCACCGTGGGCCTGGGCTGGTTCCCCAGCTTTGGCCGTGGCGACACGGTGCAGCTGGGCGGGTGGAGCACGGGATTGCTCACGCTGGACGGCTGGCACCACATCGTGCTACCGGCGGTGACGCTGGCGGTGTTCCAGCTGGCGCTGATCATGCGGTTGGTGCGGGCCGAAATGCTGGAGGTGCTGCGCACCGACTACATCCGCTTCGCCCGCGCCCGGGGTCTGTCCGACCGGGTGATCCACTTCGGCCACGCGCTGAAGAACACGCTGGTGCCCGTCATCACCATCACCGGCTTGCAACTGGGATCGCTGATCGCCTTTGCCATCATCACCGAAACCGTTTTTCAGTGGCCCGGCATGGGCCTGCTCTTCATTCAGTCGGTGAGCTTCGCCGACATTCCGGTGATGGCTGCCTACCTGTGCCTGATCGCGTTGATTTTCGTGGTGATCAATCTGGTGGTTGATATGCTCTATTTCGTGGTGGACCCGCGCCTGCGCCTTGTGGCCAGTGCCGGGCATTGACCGAGGGACAAACATGACCGCAATCAGCTATCGCGCGCAGGGCCGGGCTTTCGCCCACATCGCCGCCTTTCATCCGGAACTGACCGCGCTGCGGCGCGACCTGCATGCGCATCCGGAGCTGGGATTCGAAGAGCGCTACACCGCCCAGCGCGTGGCGCAGGCGCTGCAGGTGTGCGGCGTGGACGAGGTGCATACCGGCATCGGCAAGACCGGCGTGGTGGGCATCATCCGCGGCACCGGCGTGGTCGCCGACCCGTCCAGGCCCGCGATGGTGGGCCTGCGCGCCGACATGGACGCGCTGCCCATGGCCGAGCACAACGACTTCGCCTGGAGGTCGCAGCAGGGCGGCCTGATGCACGCCTGCGGCCACGACGGCCACACCACCATGCTGGTCGGTGCCGCGCGCTATCTGGCCGAAACCCGGCGTTTTGCCGGCACCGCGGTGCTGATCTTCCAACCCGGCGAGGAGGGCTACGCTGGCGCCCGCGCGATGATCGAAGACGGTCTCTTCGAGCGCTTCCCGGTGCAGTCCGTGTACGCCATGCACAACTGGCCGCAGTTGCCCGCGGGAATGATCGGCCTGCGACCTGGGCCCATGATGGCGGCGGCGGACCGCATCACGATCGAGATTACCGGGCGCGGCGGCCACGGTGCGCACGCCTACCAGACCATCGATTCGGTGCTGGTGGCAGCGCACATCATCACCGCGGTGCAAAGCATCGTGTCGCGCAACGTCAAGGCCGTGGACAGCGCCGTGATCAGCATCTGCGCGGTGCAGGCCGGCGACGCCTCGGCCATGAGCGTGATCCCCGGCAGCGCCACGCTGGTGGGCACGGTGCGCAGCTTCAACCCCACGGTGCAGGACCTGGTGGAGCAGCGGCTGAGCGAAATGTGCATGGCCATCGCTCAGGGCTTTGGTGCCACCGCCACGGTGTGCTACGAGCGCAGTTACCCCGCCACCATCAACAGCGTGCCCGAGGCGCAGTTTGCCGCCGACGTGGCGCAGTCGCTGGTGGGTGCCGACAAGGTGGTGCGCGATCTGGAACCGAGCATGGGCGCGGAAGACTTTTCCTACATGCTTCAGGCCAAGCCCGGTGCCTATCTGCGCCTGGGGCAAAGCGCAGGCGTCGGCCCCACGAGCTGCGGCCTGCACAATAGCCGCTACGATTTCAACGACGAGGTGTTGCCGCTGGGTTCGGCCATGCACGCCAGTCTGGTGGAACAATCCCTGCCCGTTCACGAGTGACATCTTTTCAATTTTCCAAGGAGACATCCATGCACCCATCCAAACCAATGCGCTTCGCGCTCACCGCTTGCGCTCTTGGCGCGGCCAGCTTGGGCGCGTCCGCCGTGACCCTCAGGGTGGCGAACCAGGGCGACGCGCTGTCGCTGGACCCGCATTCGCTGAACGAGTCGCTGCAGCTGTCCGTGGTGGGCAATGTGTACGAGCCGCTGGTGACGCGCGGGCGCGACTTCAAAATCGCCCCGGCACTGGCCACCGACTGGAAGCAGACCTCGCCCACGGTGTGGCGCTTCAATCTGCGCAAGGGCGTGGTGTTTCACGATGGCACGCCGTTCACCGCCGACGACGTGATCTTCAGCTACGAGCGCGCCAAGGGTGATGGCTCGGACATGAAGAGCTACGTGGGACAGGTCAAGGAGATCAAGAAGATCAATGATCACGCGGTCGACTTCGTGCTCACCGCACCGTTTCCCATCCTGCCGGAAATGCTCACCGGCTGGTTCATCATGAGCAAGAAGTGGTGCGAAGCGAATCAGGCCGTCAAGCCCGTGGACCGGCGCAAGGGCATCGAAAACGCGGCCTCGTTCCATGCCAATGGCACGGGACCGTTCCGGGTGCGCGAGCGCCAGCCCGGCGTGCGCACCTCGTTCGTGCGCAACGGCAGCTACTGGGGCAAGATCGATGGCAATGTGGACGACGTGATCTTCACGCCCATCAGCAATGACAGCACGCGCGTGGCGGCTTTGCTGTCGGGCGAGGTGGACCTGATGGAGCCCGTTCCCGTGCAGGACGTGGAGCGCATCAAGGCCAACCCCAATTTCAAGCTGCTGCAGGGACCGGAGCTGCGCGTCATCTTCCTGGGGATGGACCAGAAGCGCGACGAGCTGCAGTTTTCCAGCGTCAAGGGCAAGAACCCGTTCAAGGA
>CAILZB010000119.1 GCA_903838565.1 uncultured beta proteobacterium
CGAACGCCGCGGTTGGCAATGAGGATTTTTTTAAACATTTTGGTCTCCGCGGCTCATCGCCTGCGCACGCTGCGCGTGCCATGCAATTTGGCAAGCCCGCGCTGACGCGCGAACGCCGCGGTTGGCGATGAGGATTTTCTTGAACATGCTGATGCTTTCTGCGGCTTTAGCCGAGCCAGTTGGGTTTGCGTTTTTCCAGGAAGGACTGCACACCTTCCTTGCCTTGTGCGCTGCTGCGAATGTCAGCGATCTGCTCCACCGTGCGCGCGATCAGGGCGTCGTCGATCTCGCGCTGTGCCACGTCCAGCACCAGTGCCTTGCAGGCTCTCACGGCGTCCGGACTGGCCGAGCACAGCGCCTTGCACAGTTCCTCCACCCTGATGTCCAGTTTTTCCGCGCTGACCACTTCGTGCACGAAGCCGATGCGCTGCGCCTCGGCGGCAGAGAAGCGCTCGGCCGTAAAAAAGTAACGGTGTGCGGCTCGGGCGCCCATGGCGCGGATGACGTAGGGGCTGATGGTGGCGGGGATCAGTCCGAGCTTGACTTCGCTCAGACAGAAGTTCGCCGTGTCCACGCTCACGGCGATGTCGCAGGCCGCGACCAAGCCCATGCCGCCGGCGATCGCGTCGCCCTGGATGCGCGCGATGGTCGGCTTGGGGCACTCGTAGATCACGCGCAGCATCTCGGCCAGCTTGCCTGCGTCGGCCAGGTTCTCGTCGCGCGAGAAGCCCGCCATGCGCCGCATCCAGTTCAGGTCCGCGCCGGCGCAAAAGGCTGTTCCATTGGCGGCCAGCACGATGGCGCGCACGTCGCTGCGCGCGCCCAGTTCGGTGAAGGCCTGCGTCAGCTCGATGATGACTTCGTCGTTGAAGGCGTTTCGTGTTTCGGGGCGGTTCAGCGTGACGGTTACCACCGCTCCCTGCTGCGTCACAGTCAAGAATTCCATCGCATCACATCCTGAACAGGCCGAACTGGGTCTCGGCAATCGGCGCGTTCTGGCTCGCGCTCAATCCCAGGGCCAGCACGCGGCGCGTGTCGGCCGGGTCGATGATGCCGTCGTCCCACAGGCGCGCGCTGGCGTAGTAGGGATGGCCCTGCTCCTCATATTGGCGCCGCAGCGGTGCCTTGAAGGCTTCTTCTTCTTCCACGCTCCAGGCAGCGCCCTTGGCTTCAAAGCCGTCGCGCCGCACCGTGGCCAGCACACTTGCGGCCTGCTCGCCGCCCATGACGCTGATGCGCGCATTCGGCCACATCCACAGGAAGCGCGGGCTGAAGGCGCGCCCGCACATGCCGTAGTTGCCGGCGCCAAAGCTGCCGCCCAGGATGACGGTGAACTTGGGCACCTGGGCCGTGGCTACCGCTGTCACCATCTTCGCGCCGTGGCGCGCAATGCCTTCGTTCTCGACCTTGCGCCCGACCATGAAGCCGGTGATGTTCTGCAGGAACACCAATGGAATCTTGCGCTGGCAGCACAGCTCGATGAAGTGCGCGCCCTTTTGCGCCGACTCGGAAAACAGGATGCCGTTGTTCGCGATGATGCCCACCGCCATGCCTTCGATGCGCGCAAAGCCGCATACCAGCGTCGTGCCAAAGCGCGCCTTGAACTCGTCAAAATCCGAGCCGTCGACGATGCGGGCGATGATCTCGCGCACGTCAAAGGGCTTACGCGTGTCGGTGGGGATCACACCGTAGAGTTCTTCCGCCGGGTACTTGGGCGCAAGCGGTGCGGCATTTCCGGGAAAGACGGGTTTGTTGCGGTTCAGGTTCTTGATCGCGGTGCGCGCCAGTTTGAGCGCGTGCAGGTCGTTCTGCGCCAGATGATCGGCCACGCCCGACAGGCGCGTGTGCACGTCGCCGCCGCCCAGGTCCTCCACCGACACCACTTCGCCGGTGGCAGCCTTGACCAGCGGTGGTCCACCCAGAAAGATCGTCCCCTGGTTCTTCACGATGATGGCCTCGTCGCTCATGGCCGGCACGTAGGCGCCGCCCGCGGTGCAACTGCCCATGACGACGGCGATCTGCGCGATGCCCTGCGCGCTCATGTTCGCCTGGTTGAAGAAGATGCGGCCAAAGTGATCCCGATCTGGAAACACCTCGTCCTGGTTCGGCAGATTGGCGCCGCCGGAATCCACCAGATAGATGCAGGGCAGATGATTCTGCTGCGCCACTTCCTGCGCGCGCAGATGCTTCTTCACGGTGAGCGGGTAGTAGGTGCCGCCTTTGACCGTGGCGTCGTTGCACACGATCATGCAGTCCAGGCCGCTGACGCGACCGATGCCGGCGATGATGCCCGCCCCCGGCGCGCTGTCGCTGCCGTCGCGGTCCGGGTACATGGCCAGCGCCGCCAACGGCGCCAGTTCCAGGAAGGGCGTGCCCGGATCAATCAGCATCTGCACGCGATCGCGCGGCAGCAGTTTGCCGCGGCCCTCGTGCTTGGCGCGCGCCGCCGCGCCGCCTCCCTGAGCGACCTGCGCCAGCTTGGCGTTCAGATCCGCCACCAGGGCGCGCATGGCGGAAGCATTGTGGCCGAAATCCGCGGAGCGGGCGTTAAGTTGTGTCTCCAGAACAGGCATCTTGGTGCTTTCAGGCTGTCAAGCGGCTCCGCGCACGAAGGGCAGGACGTGATTGACGTTTACGTAAACGTCAATTGTTGCATGTTTTGCGAAAGCCCTGAAACTGCGCCAGAATAATGGCGCGAGGCGAGTCGCCGCGGCCCTGCCCGCGCGGCCAGGGAAGCACAGGCACGTCGCGCCTCAATAGGCCGATTGGCTGGTCTGCGCAAAGGCCTCGAATCCCCCCGCTGCCAAGGGCCGACTGAACAGAAAACCCTGGTAGGCATGGCAGCCCGCCTGGGCCAGAAAGTCGCGTTGCTCGGCGTTCTCCACACCCTCGGCGATCACGCTCAAACCCAGACTCTGCGCCAGGGCCACGATGGTCCTGGCGATAGCTGCGGCGTTGGCGTCGTGCAGCACGTCGCGCACAAAGGATTGGTCGATCTTCAGCTGGTCCAGCGGCAGGCGCCGCAGGTACGACAGAGACGAGTATCCGGTGCCAAAGTCGTCCAGCGAGAAGCCCACGCCACAGGCCTTGAGCGCGCCCATTTTCCGCACAATCTCCTCCAGGTTTTCCACCAGCAGGCTCTCCGTGAGCTCGAGCTTCAGGCGCTGCGCATTGGCGCCGCTTTCATTCAGCACCGCCAGCACCTGCTGCACAAAGTCGCTTTGCTGGAACTGGCGCGCGCTGACGTTCACGGCCACCGTCAGATGGGCCGTCGCGGACGCTTTTGCCCATTGCGCCAGCTGCGCGCAGGCGGTCTCCAGCACCCACTTGCCCAGTGGCAGGATGAGGCCGGTCTCCTCGGCCATGGGAATGAAGTCGGCAGGCCCCACCAGGCCGCGCTCGGGATGCTGCCAGCGCAGCAAGGCCTCGGCTCCGGTGACGCGACCCTCGTGCGTCACCTGCGCCTGGTAGTGCAGCACGAACTGCTTCTCACCCAAGGCCTGGCGCAAGTCGGCCTCAAGTTCGGCGCGCTCGCGCACCGTGCGCTCCATCACCGCATCGAAGAACCGGAAGGTGTTGCGCCCCGCATCCTTGGCCTTGTACATGGCCAGGTCGCTTTGCCGCATGAGTTCGTCGATCGACACCTGGGTGCCGGCAAACACCGTGGCGCCGATGCTGGCCGTGCTGTGATGCGCCATGGCGTCAAACAGGTAGGGCTGATTCAGGCCGACGTGGATCTTTTCCGCCACCGCCTCCGTGGCCGTGGCCGCTTCCACTTCGTCTTCGCCCAGGATCTTCAGCAGCACGACAAATTCGTCGCCGCCCAGACGCGCCACGGTATCGCCCTCGCGCACGCAGTCCGTCAAGCGCTGCGCAACCAGCTTGAGCAGCGTGTCCCCCACGTCGTGACCGTGGCTGTCGTTCAGGGCCTTGAAGTTGTCCAAGTCGATGAACAGCAACGCGCCACGACTGCCGCTGCGCGCGCCAGCGGTCATGGCCTGCTGCAGCCGGTCCAGCAGCAGGGTCCGGTTGGGCAGTCCGGTCAACTGGTCGAAGTAGGCCAGCTCCATGATCTTTTCCTCGGCCTTCTTGCGTTCGCTGATGTCCTGGTGCGTTCCGATGTAGTGCGACACCTTCCCGTCCTCGCCCCAGACCGCCGCGATCGTGAGCCATTTGGGATAGATCTCGCCGTTCTTGCGCCGGTCCCAAATCTCGCCATTCCAGCTGCCGCTGCGCTGGATGCTGCGCCACATGCTGCGGTAGAAGGCCGGCGAATGCCGACCCGACTGCAGCATGTCGGGCGTTTGTCCCACGATGTCCGCCTCGGTGTAACCCGTGGAGGCCGTGAAGGCGCGGTTCACGCGCAGCACCACGCCGTCTGCGTCGGTCACGACGATGCTGTCCTGAGACTCGAAAGCGGCGGCGGCGATGCGCAACTGCGCTTCCGCCTGACGCCGCTCGGTGATGTCGTGCACGATGGAAAAAAGCAGCGCCTCGCCGCCGCCTGCGATAGGCGTGGCGTGCACCTCGACGTCACGCAGTTCGCCGCTGGCGAGTCGATGCTGGAAGACAAAATGCATGCGTTCCTCGCGCACGGCGCGCTGCATTTCCTGCGCCGTGCGCAGGGCGCTCTGGGTGTTGATCTGGCTCACGGGCATGCCGACCAGCGTGCTTGCGGGGTAGCCGTAAAAACGGGACGCGGCTTCGTTGGCTTCCCGGATTTCACCCGAGACCGGTTCGATGAGCAACATGATCGAGGTGTTTTTCTCGAACAGCTGGCGAAACCGACTGTTGCTCTCGCGCAGCGCCTGCTCGGCCTGCAGGTGCGCCGAAATGTCGCGCAAGGCGCTGGCGAAATACACGCCCTCCGCGGTTTGAACCTGGCTCAGGTTGATCTCGACGTCGCACTCGCTGCCGTCCTTGCGCTGCGCCCTGACCGCCAAGCCTTGCCCCATGGGGCGCGTGCCAGGGGTCGCGGCAAAAGCCGCACGCAAGTCCTGGTGCTGGCCGCGCAGCGCCTGCGGCACCAGGCATTCGATCGACTGGCCCAGCAAGTCCTGCGCGGTATAGCCCAGCAAGGGTTCGACCTGCCGATTGGCCAGGGTGATCAGGCCTCGGGCGTCGCTGATCAGCAGGGCGTCGGGCGTAGCGTCCAGGAAGGCGCGCAAGCGGGCCTCGCTGCCGCGCAGCGCCTGCTGCTGGCGCTGGGTATTCAAGGCGCGCCGCAGGATCGCCATGGCCTACGGCTGGCGTGTCACGCTGTGACCCGGCGTGCCGAGACTTTCGATTCCTTCGAATGCAAGCCGGGGGGAGGCTTGCGAGCTTGCGCCAGCCTGCGTGGCATGCCCGTCGGCCAGCCGGAACACCGCCACTGTGGCCACCAGCTCCTGCGCCTGCGTCTCCAGGCTGCTGGCCGCTGCCGCCATCTCCTCCACCAGCGCGGCGTTCTGCTGCGTCACCTGGTCCATCTGCGTGACCGCCTCGCCCACCTGCGACACGCCGGCGCTTTGCTCGCGGCTGGCTGCGCTGATCTCGCCCATCAGGTCGGTCACACGCTGGATGCCACTGACGATCTCGTGCATGGTGACGCCGGCCTCGTCGACCAGCAGCGTGCCGCGCTCCACCTGTTCCACACTCGCGTGGATCAGGCTCTTGATTTCCCTGGCAGCTTGCGCAGAACGCCCGGCCAGGCTGCGCACCTCGGTGGCGACGACGGCAAAGCCGCGCCCTTGCTCGCCGGCACGCGCCGCCTCCACGGCTGCATTGAGCGCCAGGATGTTGGTCTGGAAGGCGATGCTGTCGATCACCTGGATGATGTCGGCAATCTTCTTCGAGCTGTCGTTGATGCCCTTCATGGTCGCCACCACCTGCGCCACCACATCACCGCCGCGCACCGCCGTGCTGCTGGCGCTTCGGGCCAGCTGGTTGGCTTGGCTGGCGCTGTCGGCGTTTTGCCTGACGGTGGCGCCCAGTTGCTCCATCGACGCCGCGGTCTGCTCCAGCGCGCTGGCCTGACTCTCGGTGCGGGCGCTCAGGTCGTGGTTGCCCGAGGCGATCTGCGCGCTGGCCGTGGCCACGCCGTCAGAACCCTGGCGCACGCTGCTCACCACATGGGACAGGCTTCCCTGCATCTCCGACAAGGCCACCAGCAGCAGACCCACCTCGTCGCGGCCGTCCAGATGGATGCTGTGACTCAGGTCACCCTGGGCCACCGCATGGGCCACGTCCAGCGCCTCGGCCAGCGCGCCCGAGATGCCGCGGATCAGCGCCAGGCCGAACAGCACGGCGGTGAGCACGCCGGCGACGATGGAACCCAGGGCCCACAGGCGCAGGCTGTTGTAACGCGTCACGGCGTCGTCGTACTCCGCCTTGGCCACGTCCAGCTGCAGCTTCATGAGCGCGTCGATTCCGACACCCACGGGCAGGTACAGCGGGCGGATCTTCTCCAGCACCAGGCTGTGGGCGCGCGCCAGCTCGCTGCCGCGCAGCGCTGCCACGGCGGGCAGCAATCCCTCCTGCACCAAGCGGCCGCGGTCCAGCGCCAGCTGCTGCGCCAGCTTGGCCTCGGCAGGCGTCAGCGTGGTCGCCATGTAGGCTTCCCAGACCTTGTCCGCGGCCGCGATATTGGCCTCGACCTCGGCCGTGTCACGCTCGATTTCCTGGGGATTCGAATCCATCAGGCTGTTGGCGATGGCCAGACGGTTGCGCAGATTGAGGCGGTTGATCTCGGCAATCTGACCCATGCACACCGTGCGATCCTCGTACACCGAGCGCAGTGACTCGTTCGAGCGGGCGACGCCGAATAGACCGATGACGCCAATGGCGATGAGCAGGACCGACATCAGCCCGATGAGCAGGAGCAGCCGGGTGGAAATTTTCAGTTTGTTCATGGGGTCCTCGGGTGGTTGGGCAGTCGCAGCGCAGCCTGTTGCCGCACCACGTCCAGCAGCTGGCTGAACTCGGTGGATTTGTCGAAGAACCAACGCGCCCCCGCCGCCAGGCTTTTCACGCGGTTGCAGGCGTGGGCGTCGTTGGTCAGCACGGCGATCCGCACGCCGGGAGCGAGCTTTTCCAGCGACGGGATGATGTCCAGCGAGATGCCGTCGGGCAAGTGCAGGTCCAGGATCACCAGGTCGGGCGGGTCGCTGCGTACGCTTTTGATGGCCTGGGTCAGGCTGGCTGCCGTCTGCACGGCCGCGATCCCCGGGATGTCCGCAGTCAAGCCGCGCAGGCTGGTGTGGATCAGTTCCGAGTCGTCGACGATGAGCAATTTCAGGGGCATGGGCTGATCGTGACCGGCGCCTGCCACTTGCACCATCGGGCGCTGCTCAGCCGCGGGCCAGAATTTTCCCGCCCAGGTAGGGAGCGCCCTACACCAGCAGTTCGTGCTCCATGGCGTAGCGCAGCAGGTCCACCAGGCTGCCCAGGTTCATCTTCTCCAACAGCCGCACCTTGTGGGTGCTGACGGTCTTGTTGCTGATGCCCAGGTCAAGGGCGATTTCGTGCACCGCCTTGCCGGCAATCAACAGGCGGAAAACCTCCCGCTCTCGATCAGACAAAAGGCTGTGCGGTGCCCCCAGCGCCAGCGGCAGGGCGGCAAAAGCCATGTTTTCCGCGAGCTCCGACGAAATGTATTTGCCGCGGGCGGCCACCTTGCGTATCGCCGCCAGCAGGATGGAGGGTTCGCAATCCTTGGTGATGTAGCCGTTGGCTCCGGCCTTGATCGCGCGCGCCACCAGTTGCGGCTCGTTGTGCATGCTCAGCACCAGCACCGGCAGATCTGGCCAAAGTGCCTTGACCCGCGCCAAAAGCGCGGTTCCGGTGGTGCCCGGCATGTTCAGGTCCAGCAGCAGCAGATCGACCGTGTCGCCTTGCAGCTGTGCCAACAGCTCGCGGGCATTCGCCGCCTCGCCCACGACCGAAAAATCGGGCACCAGCGCAAAGATCTGCTTCAAGCCACCGCGCACGATGGCGTGGTCGTCGGCGATGACGATGCGGATCATGACCCGACCCCGATCTCACCCGGCCCGATGGGAATCAACAGGCTGATCACCGTGCCGCTTCCCGCCGTGCTGGCGATCTCCACGCGACCACCCAGCGCAATCGCGCGCTCCCTCATGCCCAGCAGGCCAAAGGATTTTCTCTTGGCGGCGGCGGCCTGGTCGAAGCCGGCGCCGTTGTCGCGCACCTGCACCCACAACTCGTCGCCACGTCGCCCCAGGTTGACGTCGACCTGGCTGGCCCGGGCGTAGCGGCTGACATTGGTGAGCGATTCCTGCACGATGCGAAACACCACCACCGCGCGCTTTTCCTCGAGTTCGATGTTGCCCGGCCGCGCATGAAAGGCGCAGGCCACACCCGTGTGGCGGGAGAAATCATGGCACTGCCACTCGATGGCGCTGACCAGACCCATGTCCAGCGCGGCCGGGCGCAGGCTGCCTGCCACATTGCGCACGCCCTGGATGGCACGGTCCACCAACTCTTTCATGCCCTGCATTTCGTCGATCAACGCCGGCAGCTTCTCACCCAGGCGCATCTCCAGCAGCGACATGTTCATGCGCAGGGCCGTGAGCACCTGGCCCAATTCGTCGTGCACCTCCAGCGCGATGTGCTTGCGCTCCTGCTCCAGCATGGCCTCGTTTTGTGCCGCCATGTCGCGCAGCCGCTGGTGAGATTCGGACAAGTCCTGGTTCAGCTGGCCAAGACGCGCCTCCTGCGATTCAACGGCCGACGCGACAATGCGCAGTTCGGCTTTGGACTGCCGCCGCTCCGTCAGGTCCACCACCATGCCCAGCGCGCAAACCGACAGGCCCTGCACGCCGGGTACCGCGATGACCTGCAGACGCACCCACAGCGGATTGCCGGATTTGCTGCGGTAACGTTTGTCGATGCGGTAGGAGTCGCGCCGGCCGCAGAAGAGTTCTCGCAAGAAGTGGCTTTCCACCAGCCAATCATCACTATGGGTAAAGTGGGCGATGGCCATGCCCTGCAATTCGCTGCGCGCATAGCCCAACAGGCTGGCCAGCGCCTCGTTGGCGTCCTGCAGGAAGCCATCGGCACCGGCCATCGCCATGCCCACGGGGGAATTTTCAAAGACGGCGCGAAAGCGCTGTTCACTCGCGTGCCTGGGCGCGAAATCTGGCGCGCGCACAGTCAGGTCGGACACTGGACGGCAGCTTGAAGTGAATAGAAGAACATCGTGCATCTTGCCTCACGCCACTGGCTCGCGCCATCGGGCAATTCCACCCGTCGTGTAGGGCCTGCCCTACACGACGCAATCGATGGGGTTCATGAACAGCGCGACGGACCCGCCACGCACGCCTGAGCATGGACCCACGAGGGCGCACGCGTCGGTTCGCTGAAGCACACAGCCGGGCCGGCGGCACAAGGAAGCGGTCCGGACCGTCTAAGATGGTCGCATGAAACACCCTTCCCGCTTCTGGGCCGACCTGTCGACCCGCGACTTCACCCAGTCCCTGCAATCGGGCCTGGCCGGGCAAACGGTCGCCGTGCTGCCGGTGGCGGCCACGGAGCAGCATGGACCGCATCTGCCGCTGAGCGTGGACCAGGATCTGGTCGACGGCGTGATCGCCGCCGCGATGCCGCACCTGCCGCAGGACCTGCCGGTGCTGTTTTTGCCGACGCAACAGATCGGCCGAAGCGCCGAACATGAGCGCTTTCCCGGCACGCTGAGCCTGAGCGCCGAGACCACGATGCGCGTCTGGATGGAGCTGGGTGAGAGCGTGGCGCGCGCCGGCGTGAAGAAACTGCTGCTGTTCAACGGGCACGGGGGCCAGCAGAGCCTGATGGACATCGTGGCGCGCGATCTGCGCTGCCGGCACGAGCTCATCGTCTACAGCAGCAGTTGGTACAGCCTGCCGATCGAAGCCACCGCCGAAGCGCTGTTCAGCCCGCAGGAACAGCGCTTCGGCATGCACGCCGGCGAGATCGAGACCTCCATGATGCTGGCGCTGCGCCCACGATGGGTGGACATGACACAGGCGCGCGATTTCCACTCCACCTCGCAGGACCGCGCCGCGCACTATCCGATTCTGGGCAACGGCCGCAGCGCGAAGCTGGGCTGGCAGATGCAGGACTACAGCCTTGCCGGTGCGGCCGGCAATGCGGCCGCAGCCACAGCGGAAAAAGGCCGCGCCATGATCGACGCTGCGGGCCAGCAACTGGCGCTGCTGCTGCAGGAGATGGCCCGGTTGCCGCTAACGACGCTGGCAGAACGGCCCGACCTGGGCTGAAAGCGCCCTGACCCCGGAGCGCTTCAGCGAGTGCGCGCGGGCGCAAAGGCCACGGGGTTTCGGCTCATCGCTGAACCCTGCTGACACCCCGTTGGCAGCAGGCTTGTCGCACAATCGAAGTCTCTCTCCTTCCAATTGACCTCGACCCATGATCATTCTCTACACCTTCGGCTCCTACTTTGGCCTGCCTGACGCCAGCCCGTTCGTTCACAAGGCGATGGCCTTGCTGAAAATTGCGCAGTTGCCGTTCGCCACCCAAGTCGTCTCGCCAAAGGACCTTGGCAAAACGCCCAAGGGCAAGCTGCCTTACATCGAGGACAACGGCGAAATCATTGCCGACAGCAGCTTCATTCGCTGGCACCTCGAAAGGAAATATGGCTTCGACTTTGATAAAGATCTATCCAGCTACGAGCGTGCCACGGCGTGGGCACTTGAAAAGATGCTGGAGGACCATCTGTACTGGATACTTGTGCGGACGCGCTGGCTGGATGATGCCAATTTCGCCAACGGCCCTGCTCACTTTTTTGACATCCTGCCCTGGCCGCTAAGCAGCGTCATCAGGTCGGTGGCTCAGAAAAAGGTTCGAACCAATTTGCATGCACAAGGCACGGGGCGCTATAGCCCCAGCGAATTGCTTGCCATCGCCAAGAAGGACATGGAAGCGGTCTCGGCGATCCTGGGCGACAAGCCCTACCTGTTTGGCAACGAGCCCTGCGGCGCAGATGCCACTGCCCTGGCGTTTGTACAGGGGATGCTGTGCCCGCATTTTGAATCTCCCGTGCGAAGTTGCGCCGAGTCCTACCCCAACGTGGTGGCTTACGTTGAGAGAATGAAGAA
Organism: uncultured beta proteobacterium; assembly: GCA_903838565.1. Taxonomy (GTDB): domain Bacteria; phylum Pseudomonadota; class Gammaproteobacteria; order Burkholderiales; family Burkholderiaceae_C; genus CAIKVZ01. The sequence continues at coordinate 11,091 of CAILZB010000119.1, forward strand.
GCGGTATTTCGCGCAAGGCTGAAATGCGTCGCGCCGACCGTCTGTTCCAGATCGTCCAGCTCATCCGCGGACGTCGTCTCAGCACGGCGGCGCATCTGGCTCGGCGCCTGGAGGTCTCACCGCGTACCGTGTACCGAGACATCGCCGACCTGCAGCATCAGGGTGTGCCGATCGAAGGCGAAGCGGGCGTGGGCTATCGACTGGGCTCGGGGTTCGAGCTGCCACCTCTGATGTTCAGCCAAGACGAAGCCAAGGCGCTGGTGGCATCGGTACGCATGGCGCAAGCTTGGCAAGACCCGGCGCTGGCAAAAGCGGCCGAGGTGGCATTGGGAAAGATTTTGTCCGTGTTACCCATGGCTGCGCGGGTCGCGGCACAAAGCATGGCCGTGTACGCGCCGCCCACGGGCTTGGAGCCCGACGTGCAACGCGCATTGCAAATCGTGCGGGAGGCAACGCAAGGGCGCCGCAAATTGCTGGTGCAATACCGCGACGTCAACGAACAATCCACCCAGCGTACTCTGCGGCCATTGGGTTGCTTCTACTGGGGCAAGGTATGGACGTTGGCAAGCTGGTGTGAAACGCGGCACGACTTCAGAAGTTTTCGCCTGGACCGCATGGCGCAGGTGGAGTTGCTGGAGGGTCCGGGCGGCACGTTTCGCGATGAACCGGGAAAGACGCTGGCCGACTTCTTGCGCGCCGTCGTTCCAGCATCGGCTCAGGCGAAATGGTCGAACGAGGTGTAGGTGTTGGGCACGACATTTCCCTGAGCATCCCGCAAGCGCAAACCCCGCTCCTGGTCGACGCTGCCAATGCGCGTCACCGGCGTCTGGCTCGCCCCGGACGCGGCGGCCACGGCGGCGCGTTGCGACGGCGGCGCGGTGAACAGCAGCTCGTAATCGTCGCCGCCGGCCAACGCCCATTCCAGCCAATTCTCTGAGGCTATTTCACGTTCAGCCGTTGCGCCTGAACCCGCGCATTGGGCCCTGGCAGCGACGAGGCTTGCGGCGACATCCGTGTCCACGGTGGCTCCCACCCCAGACTGCTTCAGGATGTGCCCCAGATCGCCCAACAGGCCGTCGCTCACGTCAATGGCAGCAGTCGCGATGCCGCGCAGCGCCAAGCCCAATGTGACGCGCGGCGTGGGCTGCTCCATGCGCGCACGGGCGAACTCGAACACCGACGCTGGCACGCACGCCGTGCCGCGAAAAACCTCCAGCGCCAGCCGCGCGTCACCCACATGGCCACTGACGTACAGGTCGTCGCCGGCCCTGGCGCCGCTGCGCAGCAGGGCCTGGCCCGTGGGAACCTCGCCAAACACCGTGATGCAGATGTTCAGCGGGCCCTGCGTGGTGTCGCCGCCGATGAGCTCGCAGCCGTGCGCGTCGGCCAATGCCAGCAGGCCACGGGCGAACGGCTCCAGCCAGCGGGCTTCGGCCCGGGGCAGCGCCAGCGCCAGCGTGAAAGCCAAGGGCTTGGCACCGCAGGCTGCCAGGTCGCTCAGGTTCACCGCCAGCGCCTTGTGCCCGAGCCGAAAGGGATCGACGGTGGAGAGAAAATGACGCCCCTCCACCAGCATGTCGCTGGAGACGGCGAGCTGCATCCCGGGCGCCGGGTTGAGCAGCGCGCAGTCGTCGCCCACACCCAGGGCCGCACGGCGCGCCGGGCGCTTGAAATAGCGTTCGATCAGCTCGAATTCACCCATCAGTGCAACACCCTGGCCTGATGTTCTCCGCCCTCGAGCACGAACAGCGGCACCGGCACGTCGAAGCGCTCGCCGTCTTCCGCCACGCAGAAGAAGCTGCCGTGCATGGTTCCGGTGGGCGTGCGCAGGCGGCAGCCACTGGTGTACTGAAAGGCCTCGCCCGGTTTGAGCAGGGGCTGGTGCCCGACCACGCCCAGGCCCTTGACCTCCTCGGTGTGGCCGCTGGCGTCGCAGATCAGCCAGTGCCTTGAAATCAACTGCGCTGTGAGCTTGCCGACATTGCGGATCGTGATGGTGTAGGCGAAGGCGTATTGGGATTGCTCGGGCTGGGATTGCTCGGGCAGATGTTCGGGTTCGACTTCAACGCTGAAAAGGTATGGGGACATGGCTGCAATGGTAACTGCGACAATCGATCCATGAGCACCACCTACCGCATTGCCCCTTCCCTGCTGTCTGCCGATTTCGCCCGTCTGGGCGACGAAGTGCGCGACGTCATCGCCGCCGGCGCCGACTGGATTCACTTCGACGTGATGGACAACCACTACGTCCCCAACCTCACCTTCGGCCCCATGGTGTGCAGCGCATTGAAGCCCCACGCCAAGCGCGCCGACGGCAGCGCCGTGCCCATTGACGTGCACCTGATGGTGCAACCGGTGGACGCGCTGGCCGCAGCCTTTGCCGATGCCGGTGCCGACCTCATCAGCTTTCACCCCGACGCGTCAGGCCATGTGCACCGCAGCGTGCAGGTCATCAAATCCAAGGGCTGTCAGGCCGGTCTGGCCTTCAACCCGGCGCAGCCGCTGGACGTGCTGGACTGGGTCATCGACGACATCGATCTGATCCTGATCATGAGCGTGAACCCGGGCTTTGGCGGCCAGAGCTTCATCGACTCGGCATTGCGCAAGATCGAGCAGGCGCGCAAGCGCATCATCGCCAGCGGACGCGACATCCGCCTGGAAGTGGATGGCGGCATCAAGACCGACAACATCCGGCGCGTGGCCGATGCCGGTGCCGACACCTTTGTCGCGGGCAGCGCGATCTTCGGCAAACCCGACTACAAGGGCGTGATGGACGCGATGCGCGCCGCACTGGCCTGATCAGGGGATGATTCTCTGCGCGCAGTTCCTGGTCTGTCCCGCAATATCTCAGAAGGCTTCCCAGTCGTCCACGGCGGGGGGCGCCTTGGCGCTGAGTTTGGGAGCCGCTGCAGGGGCCGGCGAAGCCGCATTGACCGGGGCTTGCGCGGCGCGGTTCGGCCCGCGCCTGTCCGCCGTCGCGGGGTAGGGCTTGGGTGAAGCCGAGCGCGTGGAGGCGCGCAAGGCAACAGCGCCGCTCTGAGCGCCCGCGAGCTTGAACACCGACACCGCCTGCACCAGTTCACCCGCCTGCGAATTCAGGCTGCTGGCCGCAGCAGCCATCTGCTCCACCAGCGCGGCGTTTTGCTGCGTCGTCTGGTCCAGGCTGGTGACGGCCTGGCCCACCTGCGCCACGCCCAGGCTTTGCTCCTGACTGGCGGCGCTGATCTCGCCCATGATGTCGGTCACGCGCCGGATGCTGCTCACCACCTCGTGCATCGTGGAACCGGCCTGATCCACCAGCACCGTGCCCTGCTCCACGCGCTCCACGCTGGCGGAAATGAGAGACTTGATTTCCTTCGCCGCTTCGGCGCTGCGTCCGGCCAGGCTGCGCACCTCGCTTGCGACCACCGCGAAGCCGCGGCCCTGTTCTCCGGCACGCGCGGCTTCTACCGCGGCGTTGAGCGCCAGGATGTTGGTCTGGAAGGCAATGCCGTCGATCACGCTGATGATGTCGGAGATCTTCCTGGAGGCGTCGTTGATGCCCTTCATGGTTTCCACCACTTGGCCCACG
>CAILZB010000120.1 GCA_903838565.1 uncultured beta proteobacterium
ACCAGGCCTGCAGGCGCAACCCCGTATCCGGACGCGCTTGCACGGTGGCCAGAAACTGCTCGATGCGCGTCATCGTCGCCGCCACGGATGTGCAGTCACCGCGCAGCCAGACAAAGAGGGCGATCAGCCAAAGGTGCCGTTGCACCAGCTCCGCCTCGGGGTCCAGCGCGTCCAGAAGTGTCGGTAAGTCGTGCATGGGTGTTCAGGGTTATCGAAAGGAATCAAGCGAGTCCGCGCAAGCAGGGTCGCGAAGACAACCGTGGGGCGCGTGGCACGCCTGTGTGACAGCGCATCAGCGCGGTCTGTATCCGACCGGCTTGCAGTCAGTGGATGAATGGCGACGAAGGCTTTCGCGCTTCGCCGCCGCGCACTGGCCAGTCTCTGCGCATTTCAGTTGCTGCACCGTGTGCTGGCGCACACAGGCGATGCCGTCGCCGCTACTGCCATCGGGCAGCGGGTCGGCGAATGCTGCAAAAGAGTGGGGACGGTGGCGTGGCTGCTGTCAGCGCGGCGACGCACCCCGGAAAAGCGCCCTGGGGCCTTGCGTCTCAGCGCAGGATCCGGCGCGTGCTTCATGCCCCAACTTGAACCCGCTTCGGCTGCTGGCTCAGGATGCTGCAACAAATGTGTTGCGCCCTTGTGACTTGGCCTGGTAAAGCGCCGTGTCGATTCGCCGCAACCATTCGGCTTGGTCTTCGCTGGGCAGCAATTCGGCCACACCGAACGATGCCGGCAGGAAGACGGGGCAACCGCTGTCGGTGTTGATGGAGGTGTCCGCCAGCACCTGACGCAGTCTCTCGGTCATCACCATCGCAGCGCTCAGCTCGGTCATGGGGAGGAGCACGAGAAACTCCTCGCCACCCACCCGTGCCAGCATGTCTCCTTCACGCAAGCTGCCCCCCACGGAGCGGACCACCTCCTGCAGGGCGCGGTCTCCCGTGGCATGCCCGTGGGTGTCATTGATCACCTTGAAATGGTCCAGGTCAAACATGACTGCACTGAGCGGCGCGCCATTGCGCTGTCGCATGGCGGCAAATCGATCGATCTGCTCGAAAATATAGCGTCGGCTGTATGCGCCGGTCAGCTGGTCGTGGCTCACCAGCGTCTTGAGTTGACCCAGCGCCGCAGCAAGATCGGCATTCTTTTCCTCCTTCTGCGCGCTCGCCAACTGGAGTTCTGCACTGGCCTTGGACAGCAGTTCCAACAGACTCTTGTTACGCAAGGCGCTGTCGAGTTCCCGGCCCAGTTCTCGGTGCAGGTCACGTGCGGTCCATGCCTGCACCGAAGCCATGGCCAGCCAGCCCAAGCCCACTTCCAGCGCGATCGGGTTATCCACCCAAATCAGTTGCAGCAGCGGGGGGAGCAGTATGCCCAGAGTGAACAGCAAGGTCGCCGTGCGCTGTGGCGCCATGGTCACCATGCAGATGCCCGACACCCCGACCAGCACGCACAGCATCGCCACATAAAAAAGCATCTGGCCCTCAGCCCAGACGAACCACACGGCACTTCCCCAGCCCAGACCCACCAGTCCGGAGATGGCCAGTTGTGCCCGCAGCCAGGGGTCGGTGCGCAGGCCCTGGACAAGGCAGCGCTGATAACGGTAACCCACGAACAGAATCATCAGCTCAATCACCGTCATGCCAAACGACCAGACCAGCGCTGGCGGCCATCCTGCGACAGAGTAGATGAGCCATCCGGCGATCGCGAGTCCGGGCGGTGCCGCCAGTGCGCTGTCGGCCAGACGCTCGACAAAAACACGCGCCATCTCCGACCGCACTTTTCCGGCGATCAGCGCTGCGTCCACGGCGGTCCGGTTCATGTCGTTCATGGTTCTGTGTCGCCTTGGAAAGCCATGGCCCATTCTAGACTTGCAAGGTCTTGCGTGCCGGCTCCGTCGCATGCCATGAGGCCGGAGCCAGGGTGGAAATCGGCGACCAGGATGAATTCGAAATTTCCCGGGGTGAACCAGGTGAATGCAAATCGCGAAGATGCCGTCGCGCGCCCGATGCGGGCACCATCGGACGCATCACTTCATCGCTGAGGCTTTTGCCATGGGGCAAGAAACGCGTTGGACATCGACGGCGTGTTCCCGCCTGGCTTGGCTCCCGCCTGTATGCCATCGCTGTCTCGCCAAGGCCAGGGATCCTCAGGCCGGGCGGCACGGTCTCAGGACTTTCTTTCGGGTTGAGCTGTCGTTATTTCGCGGGCGCTTCGCCACGGGGGGCGAGCGGTTTCTTTTGATTGAACTTGGCCGCACCTTGCGCCAACTTGCGCTTGCGTTCCTGGTTCAGCCGTTCAAGTTCCGCGTGGTTGCTTTTCTTCATGTTGGGATCTTTGCCGAATACGCCTGCCATGGTGTTGACTCCTTTGGTTCAGTCTAACTGATGGCGCGCAACGCGAGCCACACCGGGAAGTCCTGGTCCTGACCCACCCGACGAAGGGATTCCCGCAGACTGATTGGACTATTGACCCTGTTCGGGTGTCAACCAACTTTGCCTGCATCGCCCACTTCTGAATTAATGATGCCAAAGTTCAACTCGCGCCGAGAATGATCGCCGATATTGCTCGAGCAAAGCGCCGGCGCAGCCGTAAATAGGATCCGATGTAAAAAAACAAAAGGTGAAACCAATGCAACGCGATGTCATCATCACGAACAGCACGCAAATTACCCCTCGCGAGGTCTTTGGTGAAAAAATCACCATCCTCGCCAACCACGGTCAAACCGGAAGTTATGAGGTCTATGTGCACGACGCGCCAGAGGGCGTCGGTCCTCCATTGCACAAACATCCGTGGGACGAGGCGTTCTATGTCGTCAGTGGCGCGGTTGACTTTGTTTGCGGTGATTTGGCAAAGACGGTCGAAGAGGGTGGTTTTGTCCACGTTCCGGCGGGTACCCTGCACACCTTCCGTTACGCCAGCCCAACCGCTCGGGTGCTGGGAATCACGTCCGGAAACGGCGCTGCCGCGATGTTCACCGCAGTGGACAGCGAGTGCGGCGGGACCCCCGACCTTGACCAAGCCATCGCCGTGCTCAAGCGTCACGATGTTGAAGTCGCCATTCAGCCGGGTTAGTTGGGTGAGAGCCGCAAGATCAAGCTGCACGGGACAGGTTCAGACACCGAGTTTCGCCCTTGGACGCCGCTTCTTCTCACCATCAACCTTGGAGCACGCAAAGTGATCAAGCCACGACAGCAATATCCGGACTGGTTGTATCGCGCACTGCCACTGATGTATTTATTCGCCGGGTTGCTGGTGATGGTCTCGATCTCCAACACGATGACATTCTTCAGCGGTCTGGCGTTGATTCTGGCAGGAGTCATGGTATGCGTCTTCCGCTATATTTATCGCCGACCATTCAATGCCAGTTCAGGGTATATCAATGTGCCTGATTGGTCGCAGGGCGATTTGCCGCGTGACGGGCACTTCCAGATTTCATGGCGCAGCATGTTCGATAAAAAGAGCCCGGTTCTTGCCGCCAAGCATCGGCGACTTTTCGGATTGGGACACGAACTCGTGAACGCGGTTTTGCTGAAGAAATCAAATGCCGATGTGGAGCTGATGTTCAATCGATTTATCGACCACATGGCGGATTATTTTCACGACCAGAAAGTCGCCATGGCCCAGGCCAAGAGTCCCCATTACAAGTTGATCCGGCGCGAGCACCGCGCCTTGCTGAAAAAGGCGGAAGAAATGCGTCGGCGTCTTCACGAGAACGATCTGACGGCACGTGAATTGCTCGGCTTTGTGACGTTCGACGTCATCGTCGAGCACCTTCTGAAGGAGGAGTTGAAATTCGTGACGCTGGGAATGAAGTTCAACGAACGTCGGGCCGTGTCCCGTGACAGCGAACCCATGGAGCTCAGCGCAGAGCCCGAGCGCGGCACATCGCTGTCTCGGGCCTGAGATCGCGTCTGCGTCACGCCCGACTTGGCGCCCGCCAAGGGCCGCAGAGCCAGCGTAGGTCTTATCTTCTGAGGTGCCGAAACGTCTGGCAGGTCGTTGATCTGCCATAGTAGCGCCATGCTCGAAATTGAAAATCTGTCCCGCCATTTCGGCAGCCGCTGCGTGCTGCGAAACCTGTCGCTGCGCCTGCAGCCCGGCGAATACATTGCGATCGTCGGCGAGTCGGGCGTGGGCAAGTCGACGCTGCTCAACCTCATCGCCGGTCTGGAGCGGCCGGATGGTGGCCGATTGACCCTCGATGGCGTCGACTACTCGACACTGGATGATGACGCCCTCACGCAGGTGCGCCGCGAGAAGATGGGTTTCGTCTTTCAGGCCTTTCACGTGCTGCCGCATCTGACCGTAGGCCAGAACGTGGCGCTGCCCCTTTGGCTGCAGGGCATGAAGAGCCAGGAGGCCGAGGGACCGGCCCAGCAGTTGCTGGACGCCGTGGGCCTGGGCGAGCGCAGCGCGAGTTGGCCGCGCGAACTCTCCGGTGGCGAAATGCAGCGCGTGGCGATTGCCCGAGCGCTGGTGCATCGCCCGTCCCTCGTGCTCGCCGACGAGCCCACCGGCAATCTGGATCCCGCCAATGGCGCCAAGGTGCTGCGCCTGCTCGGCGAGCGCGTGCGCGAGGCCGGCGCCATCGGCATCCTGGTCACGCACTCGCTGGAGGCCGCAGCCACCGCGGACCGGATCCTTCACCTCACGGCCGAGGGCTTGGTCACGTGAGCATGGCGCGGGTGTTCCTGGGGTCGCTGGCCAAGCGCCGTGTGGCCACGCTGTTTTCCACCACGGCGATCGTGCTCGGTGTGTCGCTGGGCATGGCTGTCCAGGCCGTGCATGAATCTGCCTTGTCCGAGTTCGGCCGCGGTCTGCGCTCCCTTGCCGGCGACGCTGATCTGTGGGTTGTCGGACCAAGAGGCGGGTTTGACGAGAGCCTGTACGCGCAACTGGCGCTGCGCCCGGAGGTGCAGGACATCAGTGCCGTGGTCGAGGTCGATGTCCGGCTCGCAGGGCGGCAGGAAGCGCTGCAGTTGCTCGGCGTCGATGTGTTCGCGCTGGCGGGTGTCACGCCCGCTCTGATGCCGAACCCCGGTGCGGGCGAGGACCGTCTGGCCACGCTGTCGGGCGAGGCCATCTTCCTGAGCCGTGCGGCGCTCCCGGCCCTGGGCCTGAAAGTGGGAGATGTGCTGCAGCTGCCGGCGGGCGAGCGCCTGCTGAATTTGCGCATCGCCGGGGACATCCCCGGGTCCGCGGCCAACAGCCGGCTGGCGGTGATGGATATCGCCGCCGTTCAGGCCTATTTTGGCAAGCTGGGCCGGTTGACGCGAATTGACTTGCGCCTGCGCGAGGGCTTGGCGCCCGAGGCGGCCAGCCAGGCGCTGCGGTCCATCCTTCCTGCGGGCGTGCAGATCGAGGAGCCGCAGGCAGCCGTGGACCAGACCGCGAACCTGTCACGCGCCTACCGTGTGAATCTGACCCTGCTGGCCGCGATGGCGCTGCTCACGGGCGGATTTCTGGTGTTCTCCGCCCAGGCACTTTCCGTCGTGCGCCGGCGCACCGAGTTCGCTTTCCTGCGTGCCATCGGTTTGCCGCGGCGCGCCTTGCTGGCGTGGCTGCTGGGCGAAGGCGCCGTGGTCGGACTGGTGGGCGGCGTGCTGGGCGTGCTGCTGGGGCACGCCTTGGCCTGGGGTGCGCTGGCGCTGCTGGGCGGCGACCTGGGCGCCGGGTTCTTCTCCGGGAGCAGGCCTCAGTTGCAGTTTCAACCGTGGATGAGCGCTGCCTACCTGGCGCTCGGCGTGATCGCAGGCCTGGCCGGCGCCTATCTGCCGGCACGTGAGGCGGCCACCGTGGCGCCGGCACAGGCCTTGAAGGCCGGTGATGAGCCGGTGCTGCTCAAAGGCCATGGCCGCCCGCTGGCGGGCCTGCTGGTGCTGCTGGCCAGCGTTCCTGCGTGTGCGATTGCGCCTGTCGCCGATCTGCCCGTGGGCGGTTATCTGGCCGTGGCCATGTTGTTGGCGGGCGGCGTCTTGCTGCTGCCGATCTTTGCCGCCGGTGTGGCGCGGCTGTTTCCGGCCAACGGACCGGTCTCCGCTCGCCTGGCGCTCGCGCGTTTGCGTGCAGCACCCGGTCATGCCGTGGTTGCTGCCGCCGGCGTGATGACCAGCGTGGCTTTGGCGGCTGCCATGGCGATCATGGTGACGTCCTTTCGCGGCTCGGTGGAGCAGTGGCTGGGGCAGGTGCTTCCTGCCGATCTCTATCTGCGATCGGGCCGCGGCAGCGGTGGCGCCACGCTGGACGCCGCGCTGCAGGCCAGGCTGGCGGCGGTGCCCGGAGTCGGACAGGTGAGCTTCAGCCGCTTCGACAGCCTGCGCCTGCCCGGCGGCCACGCACCGGTGGCGCTGATTGCCCGCCACGTCTCCCGCGATGGGCACGAGTTGCCGCTGGTGGGCACGGCGCAGCCCACGGCTGAACCCGCGCTCTGGATCTCCGAGGCGATGCAGGATCTGTACGGCTGGCGCATCGGCCAGCAGGTGGAGATTCCGCTGGCCGGGCGTTTCGTGCGCTTCTTCGTGGCCGGCGTCTGGCGCGACTACGCGCGCCAGACCGGCTCGGTGTTGCTGGACCTGGACGACTACCGCCGCATCACCGGCGACCCGCTGGCCAACGATGCGGCCATCACGCTGGCCGCGGGCGCCAGCGCAGCGCCGGTGGCGAAGGCGCTGGGTGCCCTGTCCGCCACGGGCGCGCTGGAGGTTTCCTATCCGGGTCAGATCCGGGCCATCAGCCTGCGCATCTTCGATCGAACCTTTGCCGTGACCTATCTGCTCGAAGCGGTGGCGGTGGTCATCGGATTGGCGGGTGTGGCGGCCAGTTTTGCGGCGCTGGCTGCGACCCGGCGGCGTGAGTTCGGGATGTTGCGCCATCTGGGCCTGACGCGTCGCCAGATCGGCTGGATGCTGGCGCAGGAGGGCGGTCTGGCCGCCGGTGTTGGCGTGCTGGCCGGGATGGCAGCAGGCGGCGCGATCGGGCTGATTCTGATCGAGGTGGTGAACCGGCAGAGCTTTCACTGGAGCATGGACCTGCACATTCCCTGGGCTTCACTGGCGGCGTTCGGCCTGGGCCTGATCGCGTTGGCGGCGCTGGCCGCCGTGGTTGCGGGACGGCAGGCGATGCAGCAGGACGCGGTGCTGGCCGTGCGGGACGACTGGTGATGCAGCGCCGCCACTTTCAGCTCGCGCTCGCCAGTCTGCTCGCCGGGAGCAGCCTGTCGTCCCGGGCGACCGATTTTGCCCCGGTTCTTCCCGGTCAAAGCCTGGTGTTCCCCGAAGACCATGGGGCGCACCCGCTGTTTCGCACCGAATGGTGGTACGTCACCGGCTGGCTCGACACGAGCGAAGGCGCCGCGCTCGGCTTCCAGTGCACGTTCTTTCGCGTACGCACCGGCATCGGTGAAGACAATCCCAGCGCCTTTGCGCCGCGCCAGTTGGTCATGGCGCATGCCGCCATTGCCGACCCCAAGCTGGGTCGATTGCGGCACGACCAGCGCGTCGCCAGAGCCGGTTTGGGTCGCGCTGGTTTCTCGCAAGGATTCACTCAAGTGTGGGTCGGCGACTGGCGCCTGGAGCAAGACGGTGATGCGTATCGCACGGCGGTCAACGGCCGCGATTTCGCCTATTCCTTGTCATTGCAACCCAAGGGCCCGCCGACGCTCAACGGCATTGCGGGCTTCAGCGCCAAGGGGCCGGACCCCCGCCACGCGAGCCACTACTACAGCCGGCCGCAGCTCGCGGTCAGCGGCACGGTGACCCTGTCAGGGCGCCACAGCCGCGTCACGGGACGTGCCTGGCTCGATCACGAATGGTCGAGCTCGCTCATGCCGCCCGGCGCTCAGGGTTGGGACTGGGTTGGCCTGAACCTGGACGATGGCAGTGCCTTGATGGCCTTTCGCATGCGCAGCGTGCAGGGGCCGCCGATCTGGTCGGCCGCGACGATCAGTCTGGCCACGGGCCAGGCCCGCAGCCTGGTCCATGCCGATGTGGCGTTCGAGCCCCTGCGCTACTGGACCTCGAAGCGCACCGGGATCAGGTATCCGGTGGAATGGGCCCTGCGCATCGGTCCACGCCGCCTGCGCTTGAGCGCCCTGTTCGACGATCAGGAACTGGACAGCCGCCGCAGCACCCGCGCCGTGTATTGGGAGGGTGCGGTCCGGGTGCTGGAAGGCGGTGCAGAGATCGGGCGCGGTTATCTCGAGTTGACGGGTTACGGCGAGCCCATCCGGGTCGGTTGAAGTTCGCGGCGAGCCGCTCAGGGGCTCGCCACCAGGCTCGGGTTGATCAGGAACTTGGCGCCGGTGGCGCGCTGGCCGTAGGCGGCGATCGTCTGCGGCTGCAGTGCCTGGGTCAGGGAAATCTCTTGCGCGTAGTGGCTGGCGAAGGTGGTCTTGAGCTCGGCCGCCACGCGCTCGCGCAGCGTGCGCGCTGCCGCCTCGCCGATGCGCTGCAGGAAGGGAAACAGCAGCCAGCCGCCCATGCTCCAGGCGAAGCCGAAGTTGCGTACGAATTCCGTGGGCCCGGTGTCCAGACCGCCGTAGATGTAAACCTGTTTGTGGGTGGTGGAGCCGTAGCGGCTGTACTCGGTGGCGGTGCGGTTGAGTGCGGCCTCCATGCAGGTCAGGATCTGTCCGGCCAGCTTGCCGCCGCCCGTGGCGTCGAACGCGATCGTGGCGCCGGTATCCATCAGCGCCTGGGTCAGGTCGGCCATGAAGGAGGGAGAGGAGGCGTCGCACACATGCCGCGCTCCCATGCCTTTGAGCAGCGCGGCCTGCTCGGGCTTGCGCACGATGTTGACCAGGCCGATCCGGTCCTGGAGGCAGATCTTGTTCAGCATTTGCCCCAGGTTGGACGCCGCCGCCGTATGCACCAGTGCCGTGTGGCCCTCGCGCCGCATGGTCTCAACCATGCCCAGCGCCGTGAGCGGATTCACGAAGCAGGAGGCGCCGTCCACCGGCGTGGCGCCCTCGAGCAACACCAGGCACTGGTCGGTCCGGATGCAACGGTACTGCGCGTACATGGCCCCGCCCAGCACGGCCACGGTCTTGCCCAGCAGTGCCTGTGCTGCCACTGACGTTCCTGCAGCGACGACCACGCCAGCGCCTTCGTTGCCCACGGGCAGGGACTGGCCCACTCGCGCCGCCATGCCCTGCATCAGGCGCTCTGGAATCTGCATCGTGACGATCGGCCTGGCTGACGTACCCGACAGCGCGGCGGTGGTGATATCGGCCGCGCCAAAGAGCAGGCCGATGTCCGACGGATTGATGGGCGTGGCTTCGATGCGCACCACCACTTCGTCGGCTTGCGGCGCAGGAGTGGGGACTTCGAGCAGCGACAGTTCGAGTTCGCCACTGGCTTTGACCAAAGAGCGCAGCTGCAGGCCTGGGGGGATGGATGAGTTACTGATGGCGGTCTCCTGTGGTTGAAATCGACGTTGACGTGATGTTGGTGGAGGTGTGCCCCGACGCCATGGCGATGGATGTGGCCGGGCTGTTGAATTCAGCGGTCTCGCCCTGGCACCTGGATTTTGCCCGTTCCCAGGTGGATGCCGCCGTCGAGCAACAGCAACTCGCCGGTCATGCTGCGCGCGCTGGTGATCAGCCAGACGATGGCCTCGGCCACGTCCTGCGGCGTGCTGGCGCGCTCCAGCGGGGAACTCGATTCCACCATCGCCTTCACCTTGTCAAAACCTTCCTGTCCCAGCCCGTCGACAAACCAACGCGAGGTGATCAGACCCGGGCAGACCGCATTCACCCGGATATCCGGCGCCAGCGCCCGCGCCAGGTACAGCGTCATCGAATTCAGCGCGCCCTTGGAAGCGATGTACGGCACCGAGGACCCGATACCGAGCGAACCCGCGATCGACGACACGTTCACCACCGAGCCCTTGGCGGCCAGCAGATGCGGTGCACAGGCGCGCACCATCTGGAACGCTCCGACGGTGTTGACCGCGTAGATGCGCGCAAAGGTATCCATGTCCAGCACGTCCCAATTGGCCGCACCGGTGAAGGTGCTGATGCCCGCGTTGTTCACCAGTGCATCGATGCGGCCCCAGCGTTCCATGGCGGCCTGGGCCAGCGCCTTGCAGGCGGCGTCGTCGGCCACGTCGCCCTGCACCCGCAGCGTGTCGGCACCGGCGGCGTCACAGGCGGCCTGCGATGCCCTGGCCTCGGCTGCGCTGCGCGAGTAGTTGATCACCACGTTGTAGCCCTGTTGCGCCAGCAGCAGGGCGGTGGCCGCGCCGACGCCGGTGCCCGAGCCGGTGATGAGGGCCACTTTGCGTTCTGTCATGGAGACTCCAGGTTTTGGTTTGAAGCGCGTTGCCGTGGACGACCTTGAATCGGCCAAGGCAGTCAGAGTCGCCACCCTAGCAGCTTTCGGCTCCCTGCGGGAATGGAAGGGCCAAGCCGCACTCCCGTTCAGGGCGCAGCAGCGTCCCGCAAGCGCTGAAGAACGAGCGGGACGCGACGCTTCTCCACGCATAATCCGACGCCATGGCCATTGGAAACTACATCAAGGAAATCGGGCGCGGCAAGGACGGGGCGCGTTCGCTGACGCGCGAGCAGGCGGCCGACCTGTTTGGACAGGTGCTGGACGGCGCCGTGACCGATCTGGAGCTGGGCGCGTTTTGTCTTGCGATGCGCATCAAGGGCGAGACCGCGCAGGAGATGGCGGGGTTTCTCGATGCCACCGAGGCGCGGCTGAACCGGCTTCCCGCCACGCAGCAGCCCACGGTCGTGCTGCCGAGCTACAACGGCGCGCGCAAGCTGCCGGTGCTGACGCCGCTGCTCGGTCTGCTGCTGGCGCGCGCGGGTGTGCCGGTGCTGATCCACGGCGCGGCCACCGAAAGCGCCCGCGTCACGTCCGCCCAGGTGCTTGCTGCGCTCGGCATCGCGGCGCTGCCGGCGGTGCGCGCGCTGGCGCCGGGTGAGCTCGCCTGCGCCCCGACCGAGCTGCTGTGTCCGGGCCTGAAGCGCCTGCTTGACGTGCGCCGCGTCGTGGGCTTGCGCAACTCCGCCCACAGCCTGGTCAAGCTGATGAACCCCTGCGCGGGTCGCGCCCTGATCGTCAGCAGCTACACCCATCCCGAGTACGCGCAGTCCATGGCGCAGACCTTCGCGTTGACGCGCGCCAACGCCCTGCTGCTGCGCGGCACCGAGGGCGAGAGCGTGGCCGATGCGCGCCGCACGCCCCGGATGGAACTGCTGGCAGGGGGCGAGGTCCGCGTGTTGCAGGAGGCGCAGGTCGGGGCGCTGGCGCAACTGCCCGAACTGCCCGGCGTCGACGCGGCAGAGACCGCTGCCTATATCCGCGCCGTGCTCGCCGGTGAGCTGCCGGTGCCCAACCCGATAGCGATCCAGGTGCAGCACATCTTGCAGGCGTTGCAAGATTTGTCGGATGGCCACTGACGCATCGATGAGCTACGACGTCGTCGTCATCGGCGCCGGTGCGGCCGGCCTGTTTTGCGCCGGCGTGGCGGGACAGCGCGGCCTCAAGGTATTGGTGCTGGACCACAGTGAACGCGTGGCCGAGAAGATCCGCATCTCGGGCGGCGGGCGCTGCAACTTCACCAACCGCGAGGTCACGCCGGCCAACTTCATCAGCGAGAACCCGCACTTTTGCCGCAGCGCCTTGTCGCGCTATACCCCCACCGATTTCCTTCAACTGCTGCAGCGCCACGGCATTGCTTTCCACGAGAAGCACAAGGGCCAATTGTTTTGCGACCGCTCGGCCGAGGACATCATCCAGATGCTGCTGAAGGAGTGCGATGCCGGTGGCGTCACGCGCTGGCAGCCGTGCCGCGTGCAGAGCCTGCGTACAGCTCAGGTGCAGGGGCGCGACGGCTATGCCATTGCCAGCGACCGAGGGGAAATTCTGACGCGCAGCGTGGTGGTCGCCACCGGCGGCTTGTCGATTCCGAAAATCGGCGCCAGCGATTTCGGCTACCGCATGGCGCAGCAGTTCGGATTGAGACTCGTCGAGACAGCGCCCGCGCTCGTGCCTTTGACCTTCGACGGTGCGGCCTGGGAGCCCTACGCGCAACTCGCCGGCCTGTCGCTGCCGGTGCTGATCGAGACCGGAGCGAAGAAGGCCAAGGCCACGTTTGCCGAAGACCTGCTGTTCACGCACCGGGGCTTGAGCGGTCCGGCCGTGCTGCAGATCTCGAGCTACTGGCGCGAGCTGCAAGCGATACGGCTGAACCTGGCGCCGCAGAGCGACCTGGCCTCCTTTCTGGCCCAGGCCAAGAACCGCTCCAGGAAACTGATTGCGAACGAGCTCGCGACGCAATTGCCGTCGCGCCTGGCCGACGCCTGGGTGCAGCGCGACGCGGCCTGGCAACGGCCGGTCGATCAGGCCACGGACAAGGCACTGGCCGCGCTGGCAGGGGCGCTGTCGCGCTGGGAGCTCACGCCCACCGGCACTGAAGGCTACAAGAAGGCCGAGGTCACGCGCGGCGGCGTGGACACGAGGGAACTGTCGTCACAAACCATGGAGTCGCGCCAGAGCGGCCTGTACTTCATCGGCGAGGTGGTGGATGTGACCGGTTGGCTCGGTGGCTACAACTTCCAGTGGGCCTGGGCCAGCGCCTGGGCCTGCGCCCAGGCACTCAGCAAATGAAAGGGACTTCCCTTGTTGATGCTCTCAGCCCGATTTTCCCGCCACGTTGGGCGCGGTTCGCAGTTTGGGAGTAGGTGCCAGACGATGACGCTGGGGTAGGCGGCTACGCGAATGTCCCCCGCGTCGGCCTTCGGCCTTTGGCTCCTCCTTTATTTCGCTGCGCCACCTACCCCAGTGTCATCGTCCAAAAGCCTTGCCGGTATGCGCACTTCGATCACCGCGTCCGCTTGTTGGCTCAGGTCGTCGTGGTGCCTGGCGCAGCGGCATCAAGGAGGAGGCCGCAGGCCGGGGGACAGCCGCGGAGCCGGGCGCTGCGGCGACCTGAGCGGGCGCGAACGGCAATGTGAAAGAACGAACTTTCATGTTGCTGGGGCGCTTTGCCCACCAGGCATGAAAGTTAGCGCCGGCGCAGTCTGATCAATCCCGTGGACAGGGCGGTGCCGCAGACGATGACGGCGCCGCACAGCAGCATCCACAGCGTGACGCTCTCGTGCAGCAGCAACACGCCATAGAGAACGGCGAACACGGGCAGCACAAAGGTCACGGCCAGCGCGCGCGCCGGCCCCACATTGGTGATCAACCTGAAATACAGCACATAGGCCACGCCGGTGCACAGCACGCCCACCGCGAGCACGCCGAACCAGGCGCTGGCGCCCGGCATCTTTTCCGGCCAGAACCAGATGGTGGGCAGTGCCAGAAAGACCGTGGCGCCAAGCTGGCTGCCGGTGGCCGTGACGATGGACGGCAGACCCGACAGAAAGCGCTTGGTGTAGCTGGCCGAGATGCCATAGCACAGCGTGGCCAGCAGGCAGGCCAGCACGGCCCAGCCGCTGGCCAGACCCGTGGCGTCGGGCTTGAAGCTGGCCTTGTCCCAGGCCAGCAGCGCCACACCCATAAAGCCGATGAGCAGGCCCAGACCCCGCGAAGCGCCGGGGCGGTCCTTGAGCCAAGCCCATGCCACGAGTGCGCCGAACAGCGGCACGGTCGCATTCAGGATTGCCGACAGTCCGGTCGTGATCGACTGCAGTGCAAAGCTGAAACAGACAAAGGGGATGGCCGAGTTCATCAGGCCCACCAGCAACAGCGCCTTCCAGTTTTTCAGCAACACCCGGCCCTGGCCTTTGAGCAGCAGCAATGGCAGCAGCACCAGCGTCGCCACCACGACGCGCATGCCAGCTGTGGGCAGGGCGCCGAAATCGACCACGGCCAGACGCATGAACAAGAACGACGAGCCCCAAAGGGCGGCTAAAAGAATGAAATCGGGCAACCAGGGTTTGCCCACGCGCGGCGCCGTCACAACAGCGCCTCCTGCGGGTTCTGCCCGCCTTCGAGTTGCAGCAGATAGGTTTTCCTCTCCAGGCCTCCGGCGTAGCCGGTGAGCGAGCCGTCGGCGCCGAGGACGCGGTGGCACGGAACGATGAGGCTCAAGGGGTTGCGCCCCACGGCGGCGCCGACGGCTCGCATCGCCTTGGGGCGGGCAATGGCGCAGGCGACGTCGGCGTAGCAGCAGGTGTGACCGAAGGGGATCTTCAGCAAGGCCTGCCAGACGGATTGCTGGAACGCCGTGCCAAAGCCCAGGTCCAGCGGCAGCTCGAACGCTTTTCGTTGCCCTTCGAAATATTCCTTGAGCTGGCGGCTGGCGTGGCGCAGCACCGGATGCTCCGGCGCGTTGAGCCAGGCGCTCTGGCCTTGCAGCTCAGCTGGAAGGTGGTCCTGGTCGTCAAACCAGGCGCCGACCAGGGCCTGCTCGCTGGCCACCAGGATGATCGGCCCAAGCGGGCTGTGGTAGTGCTTCTGCACCAGCGTCGTAGGGAATTTCATGGGGAATTTCCAGAAAGTTTTTGCGGGTGGTTTGGACCGGGATCGGCGCTCCAGGCGCGCACCGCGGCGTAACTGCGCCAGGGTCGCCAGGCCTGCGACGCGTCGGACGCGGCCTGGGCCGGATGCTTGTGGGTGCGCACGCCCAGGGCTTTTTGCAGTGCCACGTCGCCGGCCGGAAAGGCATCGGGCCAGCGCAGTGCGCGCATCGCGATGTACTGCGCCGTCCAGTCGCCGATGCCCGGCAAGGCCAGCAGCGCGGCCAGCGTTTGCTGCAGCGGCGCGCCGGGCTGCAACACCAATTCGCCGCTGGCGACGGCTCGGGCGAGCGCCAGAATCGCCTGCTGGCGCTGCTTCACGATGCCCAGGCCACCCAACACGTCGCCAGCGTCGTCGCCGAGTTCGACGAATGCGGCGGGCGTGGGGAAAAGACGGTTCAGTTCGGGCCAGGGCGTTTGCAGTGGTTCGCCCAGGCGCTGCACCAGGCGCTGCGTCAGCGTCCGTGCAGCGGCCACCGTCACCTGCTGCCCAAGCACGGCCCGCACCGCCAGCTCGAATCCATCGAGCGCGCCCGGCACCCGCAGGCCGTCACCATCGGGGAAACTGGCGTGGAGCGCGGCGTTGATGGCCAGCGGGTCCGCGTCCAGATCGAAGGCGGCACGGACGCGCCCGATCACCTGTGGCAGGACCTCGCGCAGACTGTCGCTCACCCGCAGTTCGAGCTGGTGCTGCGCCTCGTCGAAGCGGCAGTCCAGCCAGCCGCTGTGCGCCCGACCGGCGCTCTCCAGGCGAAAGCTGCGCGTGATGCACTTGTGCCCGGCTTCGTTGCGCAGCATTTCAATCTCTGCGACCTGCCGTTTCTCGAAGAAGGCGAGCAGGGCGCTGACATCGTACGGCGGCCGATAGCCCAGGCGTACACGCAGGCCCTGAGCGGCCGGGCTGGCGCCGGCGCGGCGCAGTTGCGTCGGATTGAGTCGGTAGTGCGTGACAAACGCGGCGTTGAAGCGGCGCACGCTGGCAAAGCCGGCGCATTGGGCAACGTGGGCCATGGGCAGATCGGTGTCGGTGAGCAGCTGTTTGGCCGTGAGCAGGCGCCGCGTCTGCAGATACTGCAAGGGCGAGACGCCGAACTGGGCCTCGAAGATGCGACGGACGTGGCGGTCACTTACGCCCAGCCGCTGCGCCAGAGCCGCCACCGTGGGGGCGGCGTCGCCCCAGCCCTCGGGTTCGTCCAGCCAGCGGGCCGCCTGCCGGGCCAGCATGGCGCTGGCGTCCTGCACCGACCAGACGGCCGTCGCGGGGAACGCCCCGGCGCGCGGCGCCAGTTCCGGACGGCAGCGCAGGCAGGGCCGAAAGCCGGCCCGTTCGGCCTGTGCGGCGAGCGCGAAGAAGCGGCAGTTTTCGCGCTTGGGCGCCCTCACGCGACAGACCGGGCGGCAGTAGATGCCGGTGGAGGTGACGCCGGTGAAGAAGCAACCGTCGAAACGGGCGTCCTGGGCTTTCAGGGCGAGGTAGCAGGCATCGTCTGCGGCGTCGTTGGCGGTGGGGATGGCCAGTGCCGGGGCGTTGTTGCTCATGTCTTGATGATACGCGGCGCCCGTGCTTTGGCTGGCCGTTTCCGGACATCTGGCTGAGCCCCCCGACGCCTACAATCCGAGGCTGATTCAACTCGACCGGGCCACTGCTGTGCAACTTGCTGCTTCCATTTTCAAAGCGTACGACATTCGCGGCGTGGTGCCGTCCACGGTGAACGAAGAGATCGCCGAAGGACTGGGACGCGCCTTCGGCACCATGGCCGTGCGGGCCGGTGAAAAAACCGTGGCCGTCGGGCGCGACGGGCGCCTCAGCGGCCCGTCCCTGATGACGGCCCTGGTGCGCGGGCTGGTCGCGACCGGCCTGGAAGTGATCGACGTCGGGGTCGTGACGACGCCCATGCTGTACTTTGCGGCCCACACCTTGTGCAACAGCGGCATCCAGATCACGGGCAGCCACAACCCCAAGGACTACAACGGCTTCAAGATGGTGCTGGGCGGGCGCGCCATCTTCGGCGACGAGATCCAGGCGATTCGCACACTGATGGAGGCCGACGCCTGGTCCTTGACGGCCGGCGGCTCGGTCCGCCACGTGGACGTGCTCAAGGCGTACCGCGAACGCATCCTGGGCGACGTGAAGCTGGCTCGTCCGATGAAGGTCGTGATCGATTCCGGCAACGGCGTCGCCGGCGCTTCGGCCCCGGGCATCTTCCGCGCGCTCGGCTGCGAGGTGATCGAGCTGTTCAGCGAAGTCGACGGCAATTTCCCGAACCATCATCCCGACCCCAGCAAGCCCGAGAACCTGCGCGATCTGATGGCGGCGCTCAAGACCAGCGGCGCCGAACTCGGGCTGGCGTTTGACGGCGACGGCGACCGTCTGGGCATCGTCACGCGCGAAGGCAACAACATCTTCCCGGACCGCCAGATGATGCTGTTTGCGCGCGACGTGCTGAGCCGCGTTCCCGGCGGCACGATTCTGTTCGACGTGAAGTGTTCGCAGCGCCTGGCGCCGGCGATCGAGGCGGCTGGCGGCAAGGCGCTGATGTACAAGACCGGTCACTCGCTCATCAAGGCCAAGATGAAGGAGATCGAGGCCGCGGGCGGTCAGGCTCCCTTGGGCGGCGAGATGAGCGGCCACATCTTCTTCAAGGAGCGCTGGTACGGCTTTGACGACGGCACCTATGCCGGCGCGCGTCTGCTGGAAATCGTCAGCCGCGCACCCGATGCCAGCGCCGTGCTTGACGCCTTGCCGACGAGCTTTTCCACGCCCGAACTGAACGTGCTGTGCGTCGAAGGCGAGCCGCCGCGCGTGACGGCGGCCTTGCAGGCGCTGGCGGCGCAGGGTGCGTTCGCGGCGCCGGCCGTGGTCTGCGATATCGACGGCCTGCGCGTGGACTGGCCCGACGGCTTTGGCCTGATTCGCGCGTCCAACACAACGCCGGTGCTGGTGCTGCGCTTTGAAGGGCAGACCCCGCAGGCGCTGGAACGCATCGAGGCCGAGATGCTGGCGCTGTTGCGCCGCGTCAAGCCCGACGCCCAGATTGCCGCCGCGGCGCATTGAGCTGAAGACGTGTGGGACTGACCAAGGCGACACATCGTGAGCTTGCTCTGTCACCAACTTGACGTGCCCACGCTTTGAAGATCCTGATCGTCAAGCTCTCGTCGCTGGGTGACGTGATCCACGCGATGCCGGCGGTGCAGGACATCCGGCTGGCGTTTCCACAGGCGCAGATCGACTGGGTGGTGGAGCGCGGTTTTGCGCCGCTGGTGCGGCGCTGCGCCGGCGTGCATCGGGTGATTGAGGTCGACTTGCGGCGTTGGCGCAAGTCCCCGTGGTCGCCGCAGACCCGCGCCGAATGGAGCGCCTTCAAGACCGAGCTGCAGCGCGAGCGTTACGACGCCGTGCTGGACCTGCAGGGTTTGACGAAATCGGCGCTGGTGTCGTGGCTGGCGCGGCTCGCGCCTGGCGGCAAGCGCTACGCGATGGCGAACCGGACCGATGGTTCCAGCTACGAGGCGCCGACACGCTGGGTCGCGCACAGGGCAATCGCGCTGCCCCGGCAGCTGCACGCGGTGCAGCGTTCGCGCCTGCTGTGCGCGCAGGCGCTGGGCTACACGCTGCCCAAGGCGATTTCCTACGGATTGGCGGGCCAGGGCGGCGACTTGCAGGCCGAGCTGGAGGTGGTGCCGGTGGTGCCTCCGACCCGGCGACCTTGCGTGGCGCTGATCCATGGCAGTTCGCGCGCGGACAAGTTGTGGCCCCTGACGCATTGGCTGGCGCTGGGCGCGCGGCTGAACGACCAGGGCTACACGCTGGCCTTGCCGCATGGGTCACAGCAGGAGCAGCGCGAGGCCGAGGTGCTGGCCGCGCAGCTCGAGCACGCCATCGTCTGGCCGCGACTGGACCTGGACGCGATGATCGACGCGCTGGGCACCTGCGTGGGCGTGATCGGCGTGGACAGCGGACTGAGCCACCTGGCGGTCGCGCTGGACTTGCTGCACGTGCAGATCTACAACTTCGACACCGCCTGGCGCACCGGCCCCCCGCAGACGGGGCACCAGATCAGCGTCTATGGCCAGCCGTGCCCCACGGTGGACGCGGTCTGGCAGGCCTGGCTCGCGGCCACGGGGGTGCTCCCGGCAGCCCCGTCCCCGGGCAGCCGGTGATGCGTTGGCTGTACTCGTGCCTGATGCAGCTGTTGCAACCGCTGCTGCGGCGCAAGCTGGCGCGCCGCGGACGAATGGAGCCCGGCTATCTGCACGCGGTGGAGGAGCGCTTTGGTCACTACACCGTGCCTGCCAGCTCGGGCTATCTGTGGATTCACGCTGTGTCGCTGGGCGAGACCCGGGCGGCGGCGGTGTTGCTGGCGGCGCTGCGCGCGCAGTGGCCCGGCCTGCGCCTGCTGCTGACGCACGGAACGGCCACCGGCCGCGAGGAAGGCAAAGCGCTGCTTCAGCCGGGCGATGTGCAGGTGTGGCAGCCTTGGGATACACCTCAGGCCGTGCAGCGCTTCCTGACCCATTTCCGGCCGTGCCTGGGGATCCTGCTGGAGACCGAGGTGTGGCCGAATCTGGTCGCGGCGAGCAAGGCGGCAGGCGTGCCGCTGGTGCTGGCGAACGCGCGTCTGAGCGCCGCGTCGGCCCGCAACGCCCAGCGCCTGAGCTGGCTGGCGCGGCCCGCGTACCGCGCTCTGAGCGCCGTCTGGGCCCAGACCGAGGCCGACGCACAGCGGCTGCGCGCGCTGGGCGCACCGGTCGCCTCGGTGTTGGGCAACCTCAAATTTGACGCCACGCCCGACGCGGCACAGATCGCGCAGGGCCAGGTCTGGCACAGCGCGCAAGCCAGGCCGGTGGTGATGTTTGCCAGCTCGCGCGAAGGCGAGGAACTGGCGCTGGCGCAGGCGCTGCAGTCACAAAGCGAAGATGTGCAGTGGCTGGTCGTGCCGCGCCATCCGCAGCGTTTTGACGCCGTGTCGGCGCTGCTGCAGCAGCAGGGCTACAGCGTGTCGCGGCGCAGCCAGTGGAAGGACGGGCCCGAGCCGGCGCAGATCTGGCTCGGAGACTCGCTGGGTGAAATGGCGCTGTACTACGGCATGAGCGATGTGGCCTTGCTGGGAGGCAGCTTTGCCCCCTTGGGCGGGCAAAACCTGATCGAGGCCGCGGCCTGCGGCTGCCCTGTCGTGATGGGTCCGCACACCTTCAATTTCTCGGAGGCGGCGGATCTGGCCATCGGCTGTGGCGCGGGTTTTCGCGTGGATGACATGACGCAGGCACTGCGCTTGGTGCAGTCGCTGGTTCGGTCCGAAGCGAAGCTGGATTCGGCCCGCAGCGCCGCGACGACGTTCGCCGCAGCGCATCGCGGCGCCGCGCGCAATACGGCCAGCGCGATCGTTGAACTGCTGGCCGAAGAGCGTCGCCCTTACAGCCCGAACTTGGCGTAGTACTGCGCCACCGCCGGTGTCTGCGCGATGCGCTGCAGGTGGGCGTTGAGTTGTGGCGCCGTCTTCTCCACCAGATCCGACGGCACATGGTCCAGGCGGCCGGAGTTGAGGCTGCGCACGTAGACGAACACCTTCAGGTCGGCAATGGTGAGGCGGTTGTCGGCAAAGTACGCGCCACCATGCGCCTGCAACTGGCTTTGCAGCCAGCCCAGGTACAGCGGCAGAGGTCCGTTGACCAGGGCGGTGCGGGCTTCCTTCAGGGCGTCACCGGTCATGCCGAAGGTGGTGCCCATCTTGACGTTGGCGTCCTCCACGCCGTCCATCACCTCGTCGCACAGCAAGGCCTGAAAGGGATCGGCCGGGTACAGGCCGGCGAGTTTGCCCACATAGCGCGTGATCGCGTCGCTCTGGGTCACCTGTACCCCATCCACGTGCAGCACCGGCACCTGCCCCAAGGGGGTGGACTTGCGCACCTCGGCAAAGTCCGCAAAGACAAAACGGTGGTCGTCAAAGGCGATGCCACCGATGTGCAGCGCCAGTCGAGCCGGCTCGGCGCGGCCCCCGTGCATGTCGAAATAGGTGAGTTTGAGTTGGCTCATGATGGTTACCTGAAAGGAACCCGCGGCAGGCTTGCGCAGGAAGTGTGGCGGATTCTATGCCGCCTGCCGCTGCTTCGGCCTTCAGTCCGGCCAATGACGCCCTGCGACCGATCATGCAAACCCACTCAGCACCCCATTCACCGACCCATTCACCGACTCTCCATGACGCTCCACTTGCCAGAACAGCTGTCAGGTTTTCTCGCTGCTTCGCTGCTGTTCGGTGCCCTGGGCTATTTCGCAGGTCAGGTCGGCCGGTGGCTCAAGCGCAGCGAAAACACAGCGCCGTGGCTGGACCGCATTGCGGGAGCGGTGTTTGTCGCTCTGGGGGTGAAACTGATGCTGGGCCTTTGACGCCACGGGTTGCCCGGTGACAGCGCGACCGCCTGCCGTTATTTCGCCAGCAGTGCGTTGATGGGCGTGAGGTCCTCGGCCGTGAGCGTGCCGTTGGCCTGACGCAATTTCAGGCCGCCGGTGAGGACATCGTAGCGCGCCTTGGCCAGCTTGGCCTTGGTGTCGAACAACTGGCTCTGCGAGTTCAGCACATCGATGTTGATGCGCACGCCCACTTGGTAACCGAGCTTGTTCGCGTCCAGAGCGCTTTGGCTGGACGCCTCCGCCGCCTCGTAGGCCTTGACCACGCTCACACCCGAGACCACGCCGAAATAGGCGGTGCGCGTGGCCTGAGCCACATTGCGTCTGGCGCCTTCGAGATCCGAGCGTGCCTTGTCTTCCAGCGCCAGCGTTTCGCGCACGCGGTTCTGGGTGGAAAAACCGGCAAACAGCGGCAGGTTCAACTGCACGCCCACACTGGCGACGGATCCGCGAGAGCTGTAGGGGCCGGTCGTCGATCCGCCGTCATTGTTTGACGTGCTGTAGCTGGCGACCATGTCGACCGTGGGCTTGTGCCCGGCTTGGGCCTTCTCGGTTTCCAGCTTGGCGATGTCCAGCGCAATCTGCGCCTGTGCCACCAGCGGATGGTTGGTCTGCGCCTGCTGCAGCCAGAAATTGACATCGTCGGGTTGCAGGCCTGGCAGGGCCACCGGCAGCAGCAAGGCCTTGGGGCTGGTCGAGTCCTTGCCGACGAGTTGGTCCAGCGCAATGAGCTTGACGCGCAAGTCGTTGGTGGCGGCGATTTCCTGCGCCACGACCAGGTCGTAGCTCGACTGCGCTTCGCGTTGATCGGTGATGGTGGCGGTCCCGACTTCGAAGTTGCGCTTGGCCGCGGCCAGTTGCTCGGAGACGGCGGCCTTTTGCGCGACCACGAAGGCCAGGCTGTCCTTGGACGCCAGGGCGTCGAAATAAGCCTGGCTGACGCGCACGATCAGGTCCTGTTCGGCTGCGGCCAGTTGCGCCTGCGCCAAGTCGATGCCCTTGAGGCCCTGCGAGTAGCTGGCCATGTTCTGCGGGCGATAGAGCGGCTGGGAGGCGTTCAAGGCCAGGCCTTGCGAACCATAGGGATAGCTCAGATGCGGCGTGCTGGAGTTCAACTCCGAGCGAGACACCGATCCGGACAGGCCGGCCTGCGGCAACAACAGGGCCCGCGCCTGATCGGCCTTGGCCAGATTGGCGTCGTACTGAAGGCGCGACGAGAGATACGTCGCGTCGTAACCGCGCGCTGCCTGGTACAGCTCGCTCAGGCTTTGCGCCTGAACGCCGGTGGTCAGCGCCGCGCTCAGGGCCAACGACAGGGGAATTAATCGAAATAGGCTCATGATCGTCCTTGTGGATTCATTCAGGTCGTGCCCTGGAACGAATCCGGACAGGCATGTGATGATTCTAGTCAGAACTTGAAGCGCGAAGGTTCGACGAAGCCCTGCAGCCGTGCTGCCACGGTGTCCCAGCGCTGTTGACTGTCGAATGTCGTGGCTCCCGTGCGGGTGGTGACGGTGGCGTACATCATCGGCTCTTCGCCCACGATCGCCACCAGTCGTCCACCCACCTTGAGTTGCTGCAGCAGCGCATCGGGCACCTGTGCGACGGATCCGACCAGCACGATCGCGTCAAAGGGCTGGTCGGCGGGTGCGCCGGCGGCTCCTTCGCCCTGGCGCACCTCGGCGTTGAAGATTCCGGCTTTCTGCAGGTTGGCGCGCGCCAACTGCACCAGTTCGGCCGAGCTCTCGAGCGCGATCACGCGCTGCGAGCGGTGCGCCAGCAAGGCCGTGACGAAACCTGTACCGGCGCCGATCTGCAGGACCTTTTCGTGGCGCTGGGCGTTGACTTCCTGCACCAGGCGCGCCTCGACCTTGGGCGCCAGAAGCGCTTGCCCGCCCGGCAGCGGGATTTCCATGTCGGCGAAAGCCAGTGCCTTGTGCGCCAGCGGGACAAAGTCTTCGCGCTTGACCGATCCCAGCAACTCCAGCACATGCGGGTCGAGCACGTTCCAAGGACGGATCTGCTGCTCGATCATGTTGTAGCGTGCTTGTTCGATGTTCATTTCTGGGCTCCTGGGCTGGGATGGGGGTTTGTTCGTGATTTTAACGGCTGGCCCCGGCGCTTCCCGGGCCGAAGAGGCGGCGCAACCATTGACCCAGATCATCCATATAGCAGTAAACCACGGGCACGACCACCAGCGTCAGCAGCGATGAGGTGATGACCCCGCCGATCACGGCCTGTCCCATGGGGGCGCGCTGCTCGGCGCCTTCGGTCAGCGCCAGTGCCAGCGGCAGCATGCCAAAGATCATGGCCAGCGTGGTCATCAGGATCGGGCGCAGCCGCACCTTGGCCGCGTGCAGCAGGGCCTCGGTGCGCGCCATGCCGGGAATCACCTGGCCGTCGGCATCGACGCTGTCTTCGCGGCTGCGGATGGTGAAGTCCACCAGCAGGATCGCGTTTTTCGTCACCAGGCCCATCAGCATGACGACGCCGATGATGGAAAAGATCGACAGCGTGGAGCCGAACGACAGCAGCGCCAGCACCACGCCGATGAGCGTCAGCGGCAGCGCCGTCATCAGCGCCAGCGGCTGGAAAAAGCTCTTGAACTGGCTCGCCAGGATCATGTAGATGAAGACGATCGCCAGCGCCAGCGCCGACACGGCATAGCCAAAGGTCTCTTCCATGTTCTTGGTGGAGCCGCTGAACTGGTAGCGGTAGCCGGGAGGGAACTTGACGGTGTCGAGCACCGCGCGGATGTCGGCGGAGATCTCTCCCGCGGAGCGCACGTAGGCGTTGGCGCTGATGGCCACCTCGTGCGTCAGATCGCGCCGGTTGATCTGGTTCGGCCCGGTTCCGTCGCGCAGACTCGCTACCTGGTTCAGGCGCACGATGCGCGCGCTGCCGTCGGCGTTGGCGCCAGTGACGAAGGGCACGCGCTCCAGGTCCTGGGCTTGCGTGCGGGCGCCGGGTGCGAGCCGAACGTTGACGTCGTAGGTCTGGTCGTCGCTCGCGCGCCAGTTGCCCACGGTTTGTCCTGCCACCAGCGTGCGCAGCGCCGAGCCGATCTGGGCCACGCTCAAGCCCAGGTCGGCGGCGGCGTCGCGCCTGACGCCCACGTCCAGCGTGGGCTTGTCGGGCTTGGCGCTCGAGTCCAGGTCGACCAGGCCGTTGATGCCGCGCAGCTTTTCCATCACCAGCAGCGTCAGGCGTTCCAGCTCCCGGTTGTCCGCGCCCTGGAGCGAGAACTCGATCTGCTTGTTGCCGCCCACCGGGTCCAGCAGGCCGACGTGCGTCACGGTCATTCCGGGAACCTGGCTCAATCGCGTGCGCAGGATGGCCGACATCTGGTCCACGTTGCGCGCGCGCTGCTTGCGGTCCACCAGGCGCACGTAGACGCTGCAATACATCTTGCCGGTGTTGTTGGGGTTGACCGTGGCCAGCGTGTATTTCACTTCGGGAAACTCACGCATGATGGCTTCGGCCTGGCGCGCCTTGGCTTCGGTCACCTCCAGCGACGAGCCCACGGGCGTGTAGAAATTGAGCGTGGTTTCGGAAAAATCGGCCTTGGGAACGAACTCCGTCCCCAGCAGCGGCAGCATCAGGATGCTGGCCACGAACACGCCCAATGCCAGACCCAGCGTTGCCAGTTTGTGCTGCAACGCCCAGCGCAGGAT
Source organism: uncultured beta proteobacterium (assembly GCA_903838565.1). Lineage (GTDB taxonomy): Bacteria > Pseudomonadota > Gammaproteobacteria > Burkholderiales > Burkholderiaceae_C > CAIKVZ01. The sequence goes on from CAILZB010000120.1 coordinate 24,554, forward strand.
GCTCTGGTAAACCTCGGACAACAGCTCCGTGCCGTGGTCGAACCAGCCGGTGACGCGCCCGATGGTCTTGTCGTAGATGGTGACCGGCACATCGTGGCGCCCTGGCGCATGGATGCTGGGGTCGTGCCAGATGCTGGAGAGCATCGGGTCCAGCGTGAAGCTCACGAACATCGAGATCAGCACCGCGGCCACGATCGTCAGGCCGAACTCGTGGAAGAACTTGCCGATGATGCCGCCCATGAAGCCGATCGGCAGGAACACGGCCACGATCGAGAGTGTGGTGGCAAACACCGCCAGGCCGATCTCCTGCGTCCCCTGCAGCGCCGCCTGATACGGCGTCTTGCCCATCTGCACGTGGCGCACGATGTTCTCGCGCACCACGATCGCGTCGTCGATCAGCAGGCCCACGCACAGGCTCAGTGCCATGAGCGTGATCATGTTGATGGTGAAGCCGAACCACTGCATGAAGAAGAAGGTGCCGATCAAGGCGATCGGCAGCGTGAGGCCGGTGATTACCGTGGAGCGCCAGGAATTGAGGAACAGGAACACGATCAGCACGGTCAGCAAGGCGCCTTCGATCAGCGTTTCGCGCACGTTGTCCACCGAGACGCGGATCGGCCGCGAGGCGTCGGTGATGGCCTGCAGGCGCACGCCTGGCGGCAGCTCCGGCTGCATCTGGGCCACGGTCCGGATCAGACCATCGATCACGTCGATGGTGTTTTCGTCCTGCGCCTTCTGCACCGACAGCAGCAGCGTGCGCTCGCCGTTGAAGAGGGCCGAGTTGTCCAGCTCCTGGGCCCCGTCGTGCACCGTGGCGACCTGGTTCACGCGCACGGGCGTGCCGCCCCGGCTGGCGACGATGATCTGGCCGAAGTCTTCGGGGCGCTGCATGCGCGCGTCGATCTGCACCACGCGTTCCTGCGCCAGCGAGCGGATCGAACCCGCGGGCAGGTTCTGGCTTTCGTTGCGAACGGCGTTGGCCACCTGCTCGGCGCTGACGCCAAAGCTCTCCAGCGCCTGCGGGTTCAGGTAGATGTTGATCTCGCGCTTGGTGCCGCCCACGAGCGTGATGGTGCCCACGCCGCGTACGTTTTCCAGGCGTTTCTTCAGCACCTGGTCGGCCCAGTTGGTCAACTCCACGGCATTGAGCGCTTTCCCCTTCGAAGCGTCTGGCATCACGGCCAAGGACCAGATCGCGCGGCTTCCGGGGTCGAAGCGCAGCACGCGCGGGTCCTTCACCTCGGGGCGGAAGGTGGCGCGGATGGCGGCGACCTTTTCGCGCACGTCTTCCGCGGCACGCCGCCCGTTGACCTCCAGCTGGAATTCGATCACCACCACCGACTGGCCTTCGTAGCTGCGCGAGGTCAGCGCGTTGATGCCGGCGACGGAGTTGACGCCTTCCTCCAGCGGTTTGGAGACCTCGTTTTCCACGATTTCAGGCGAAGCGCCGGGGTATTCGGTGGTGATCACGACCACCGGAAACTCGATGTTCGGGAACTGGTCCACCGGCAGGCGCTGGTACGAGAAGACGCCCAGCACCACGAAGGCGAGCATCACCATGGTGGCGAACACCGGGTTCTTCAGACTGACCTGGGTGAACCACATGGGATCAGCCTGCCGCTTGAGCAGCACTTGCCGCGGGCGCCGCAGCCGGTGCGGCCGTGAACTTCACCTTGGTGCCGGCGCGCAGCGGTCCGACGGCGCCGCGGATGACGACGGCGTTGGGCGCCAGACCGGTGACCCCCACCATCGCCTCGTCCTGGGACTTGCCGCGCACACCGGTCTGCACCGGGCGGTGCACGACGACGTTGTTCTCCACCAGTTGCACGTAGGGCTCGGGCTTGTCGCTGCGAACCGCGCTCAGCGGCACGCTCAGCACCGAGACGCGTGCGGTGTCCAGCGTGCCTTGGGCGAACAGGCCCTGGCGCAACCCGGGCACCGAATCCATTCCCAGGTAAACCAGCACGCTGCGCGTTCCTGCCTGCGCACTCGGGTTGATGCGAATCACCCTGGCGCTGACGGCCTGGCTCGTGCCTTCGATGCTCAGCGTGGCCTGCTGGCCGATACGCACCGAGACCGCGTCGGCGGCGGCGAGCGTGGCTTCGAGTTCCATGCGGCTCAGGTCCACGATCTCGATGATGCGGCCATCGATGGCGACGCGCTCACCCGGCTGCGTCATGCGCTGCGACACCCAGCCCGAGATCGGCGCCAGCAGCACGGTGTCGTCCAGGGCCTTTTGCGCCACGTCGACGGCTGCGCGCGCCGCCAGATAGGTGGACTGGGCCGATTGCAGCGCGGCTTGCGAATTCTCCAGCGCGGTGGCGGAGATGAAACCCTTGGCGACCAGCGCCTTGTTGTTGTCGAACTGGCGTTGCGCGATGTCGATCTGCGCCTTGGCCGCGGCACCCTGTTCCTGCGCCTGCTTCAGGCGCGCCTGGTACTCGGTCGGGTCCACCCTGGCCACGACCTGGCCGGCCTTGACGGCGTCGCCTTCGCGCACGCTCAAAGCCTGCAGTTCACCGGCGACGCGCGCCTTGACCACGGCCGAACTCGCGGCCTTGATCGGCCCCGAAATCGACAGACCCTGCGTCAGCTCGCGCGCCTGCGCCGTCACCACATCGGTCTGCGCCAGCTCGATCTGGGCCTCGGAGTTGTGGGCCGTTGCGGCCGTGAGCGCTTCCTGTTGTGCCTTGCGGTTGCCGAGCAGGCGTTGAATGCCGCTGGCAAAGGCGAGCACCACCAGGGCCAGGATGATCCATTTGATCCAGCGATTCATTTTTCAGGGGTTCCTTGAGTTGGGCGGGCGCTGCATGGCGCATCCCTGCAGCGTCCTGGGCTAGTGTAGTGCGCCATGCAGTGCCACTCGCCTCAAGGTACCATGCCGACTTCGTTCACTGCGCCACCCCGGAGACACTCCATGCCGTTTATTCGAAAAGCCCTGATGCCTGTCCTTGCGGTCCTGCTCGTGCTCGCCGCGCCGACCCAGGCCGGCGCACAGAAGCTGCCCGCCGGCATGAGCCGCCTGAGCTCGGTGGAAGGGGTGGAGGAGTACGCGCTGAGCAACGGGCTGCAGATCCTGCTGATCAAGGACGACAGCAAGCCCAGCACGACCGTGAATCTGACCTACCGCGTGGGCAGCAAGAACGAGAACTACGGCGAAACTGGCATGGCGCATCTGCTCGAGCACCTGCTGTTCAAGGGCACACCGGGCATGCCCGGCGTCTGGTCCGAACTCACCAAGCGCGGCCTGCGCTTCAACGCCTCGACCTCGCAGGACCGCACCAATTACTTTGCCAGCCTGTCGTACAACGAGGAGAACCTGCGCTGGTACCTGAGCTGGCACGCCGACGCCATGGTCAACAGCTTCATCGCGCGCAAGGACCTGGACACCGAGATGACGGTGGTGCGCAACGAGATGGAGATGGGCGAGAACAACGCCTGGGGCATCCTGCTCGAACGCGTCATGGCCACGGCCTACGAGTGGCACAACTACGGCAAGAACACCATCGGCGCGCGCGCCGACGTGGAGGGCGTGGACATCCGCCACCTGCAGGATTTCTATCACACCTACTACCGCCCGGACAACGCGACGCTCATCGTCTCGGGCAAGTTCGACCCGGTGAAGGTGCGGCAATGGATTGCCACGTATTTCGGCAAGATCAAGAAGCCGGCCAAGCCGCTGCCGCCGCAGTACACGCTGGATCCGGCGCAGGACGGCGAGCGCAGCGTGACGGTGCGCCGCGTCGGCGGCAGCGCCATACTGGTCGCGGCCTACCACATCCCCGCAGGCGGAAGTCCCGACCATGCCGCCGCTTCCGTGCTGGCCACGGTGCTGGGCGACACGCCTTCCGGTCGCCTGCACACTCGCATCGTGGAAAAGCATCTGGCGGCCGAGGCCTTTGCCTTTCCCTGGGGACTGCAGGACCCTGCCGTCGCGCTCATGGGCTTGCAGCTGGCGCCGGGCCAGGACGTGGACAAGGCGCGCGAGGCCATGCTGGCCACGATTGAATCGCTGGCGGCCGAGCCGGTGACGCAGGAAGAGCTGGAGCGCGCGCGGCTGAAGTACCTCAAGCGCTGGGAGCTGAATTTCACCAATCCCGAGCAGGTCGGTGTGGCCCTGTCGGAGTCGATCGCGCAGGGCGACTGGCGGCTGTTCTTCCTGCACCGCGACCAGGTGCGCCAGCTCACGCTGCAGGAGGTGAACCGGGTCGCCGCCAGCTATCTGCTGCGCGACAACCGCACGTTGGGCACCTACATCCCGACAGAGAAACCGGTGCGCGCGCCGGCGCCCGCGCGCGCCGACGTGGCGCCGCTGGTGCAGGGTTACAAGGGCGAGGCGGTGGCGACCCAGGCCGAAGTCTTTGACGCCACGCCGGACAACATCGAGCGGCGCACCCAAAGCTCGGCGCTGGCCAACGGCATGAAGCTCAGCCTGTTGACCAAGGGGGCGCGCGGCCAGGTCGTGAGCGCTCGCCTGACGCTGCAGCTGGGCGACGAAAAAAGCCTGTTCGGCCTGGAAGACGTGGCTAACGCCACCGCTGCGATGCTGAACAAGGGCACGGCCACGATGACACGCCAGCAGATCCAGGACAAGTTCGACCGCTTGAGCGCGCAGGTGGAATTCTTTGGCGGCGCCACCAGCGCCGGTGCCAGCATCAAGACCACGCGCGAGAACCTCCCCGAAGTGGTGGCGCTGGTGGGCGAAGTGCTGCGAACGGCGAGCTTCCCGGCGGACGCGTTGGAGGAGTACAAGCGCCAGGTGCTGGCCTCGATCGACGAACAGCGCACCGAGCCCGAATCCGTGGTCCAGACCGAGCTGGCGCGCTATGGAAACCCGTATCCCAAAGGCGATGTGCGCTACGCCTACAGCTTTGACGAGACGATGGAAAACACCCGGGCGTTGACGGTGGAGAAGCTGCGCGAGTTTCACGCCAGATTCTATGGCGCGCAATCAGCGCAAGGCGCGTTGGTGGGGGACTTCGATGGCGCCAAGGCGAGTCAGGCGCTGGCGTCAGCGCTGGGCGACTGGAAGTCCCAGGCGAGCGTGACGCGGGTGCCGAATCCGCTGGTGCCGGTGGCACCGAAGCGCCTGGTATTCAAGACACCGGACAAGCAGAACGCCTTCATGCAGGTGGAGCAGGCGTTTGCCGTGAGCGACAACGACGCCGACTATGTGCCACTGATGCTGGGCAATTACCTGCTGGGCCAGGGCGGAACTTCGCGCCTGTGGATGCGCATCCGCGAGAAGGGCGGCCTGAGCTACGACGTGCGCAGCGGCATCGACTGGAACCACCATGAAGCCAACAGCGCCTGGAAGGCCACGGCCATCTTTGCACCGCTCAATCGCGACAAGGTCGAGACCGCGTTCAAGGAAGAAGTGGCGCGCGCCCTGAAGGACGGTTTCGATGCGAAGGAGTTGAGCGAAGCCAAACAAAGCCTGCTCAGTTTGCGTCGGCTGTCGCGTGCCCAGGACGCCAACCTGGCCGGCGCGCTGGCGACGAATCTGTACCTGAACCGCACCTTCGCGATCTCGCAGAAGGTCGACGAGCAGATCGCAGCCTTGACGCTGGAGCAGGTGAATGCGGCGCTGCGCAAGCACCTCAAGCCCGAGAGCTTCGTCTACGGCTTTGGCGGCGATTTCAAGGACTGAGGGTTTCTGCCGAGCTGATGATTTCCCCTGTGAGAAATTCCCGCTGCCACACGACTGACATCATGAACAAATCCTTGCAAACCATCACCCTGGGCGGCGGCTGCTTCTGGTGCCTGGACGCCGTCTTCGTCTGCGTCAAAGGCATCAGCCGCATCGAGAGCGGCTACTGCAATGGCCAGCTCCAAGCGCCGACCTACGAGCAGGTCTGCACCGGCCACACGGGGCACAACGAGGTCGTCCAACTCACGTTTGACCCGGCGCAAATCAGCGTGCGCGAGATCCTGGAAATATTCTTCACCATCCACGACCCCACCACGCTGAACCGTCAGGGCAACGACGTCGGCACGCAGTACCGCAGTGGGATTTATTTCTCGCAGCCAGAGCACGAAGCGGTGGCGCGCGAGGTGATCGCGGAGTTGCAGAGCGACCCGGCATGCACCCGCCCCATCGTGACCGAGCTGCTGCCGCTGGCGAACTACTGGCCGGCCGAGGATTACCACCAGGACTACTTCGCGAAGAATCCGCACCAGGGCTACTGCATGGCCGTGGCCGGACCCAAGGTGGCGAAGTTTCGCAAGACCTTTTCGCGCCTGGCGAAATAGTCCGCTCCTGAGAGCCGCTGGCCTGACCCGCCAGCGCCTGGGTCTTGCGGCAGATCAAACGTCGGCGGCGAACAGCGTCCTAAAGTGGCTGTGCCGGTCTGCGAGCGCGCTTGAGCGCAGCGCTGCCGGCGTGGGAGGACAGCATGGGCGAGCCAGAGCGCACGGCGGTATTCGTGGCACGGGGGCTGACCAAGGATTATGGCCAGGGTCCGACGGCGGTGCACGCGCTGCGCGGCGTGGACCTGGACATCTACCCGGGCGAGTTCATCGTGTTGCTGGGCGCGTCCGGCAGCGGCAAATCGACCTTGCTGAATATTCTGGGTGGCCTGGACAGCGCCACGGCGGGCGTGGCGCGCTGGCGCGAGCACGAGCTCACGCGCGCCGGAGATGCCGAGCTCACGCGCTATCGGCGCGAGCATGTGGGTTTTGTGTTCCAGTTCTACAACCTGATTCCCAGCCTGACCGCGCGCGAAAACGTGGCCCTGGTGACGGATCTGGCAGACAACCCCATGAGCCCGCAGCAGGCGCTGGAGCTGGTCGGCCTGGGCCAGCGCCTGGACCACTTCATCTCGCAGCTCTCCGGCGGTGAGCAGCAGCGTGTGGCCATCGCGCGCGCCATCGCCAAGCGTCCCGACGTGCTGTTGTGCGACGAGCCCACCGGTGCGCTCGACTGCGCCACCGGCATCCTGGTGCTGCAGGCGATCGAGAAGGTGAACCGCGAACTGGGCACCACGGCGGTGGTCATCACGAACAACGTTCCCATCGGCCAGATGGCGGACCGCGTGCTGCGCCTGGCGGATGGGCGCATCGCACAGACCACGGTCAACACCCATAAACAGGAGGCTGCCACCTTGTCGTGGTGAGTGCCTCAGCATGTTCAAGGCGCTGCACATCAAGCTCTGGCGTGACCTGTGGCACCTGCGTGCCCAGGCACTGACGATTGGCGTGGTGGTGGCCTGCGGCGTGGCCGGGTTTGTGGGCGAGTTCTCCACGCACGAGTCGCTCAAGGGCTCACGCGACGCCTACTACCTGGCGAGCCGCTTCGCGGACGTTTTTGCCGGCGTGCGCCGGGCCCCGCTGGCGCTGCGGGATCGGGTGGCGGCGCTGGACGGCGTGGCGCAGGTGCAGTTGAGCGCGGCCTTCGATGTCCAGCTCGATCTGCCCGACGTGCTGCAATCGGTGACGGCGCGCTTCATCTCGCTGGAGCTCGGAGCGCCGTCGGTGCAGGGCGCGGCCGCGCCTGAACCGCGACAAAGCCTGAACGTGCTGGCGCTGCGCAGCGGCCGCTGGCCGCAAAGGGTGGCGCAACTCGAGGCGGTGGTGAGCGAGCGCTTTGCACAGGTGCGCGGATTGCACGCGGGTAGCACGCTGGTGGCGCTGCTCAACGGTCGGCGCGAACGCGTGCACATCGTGGGCACGGTGCTTTCGCCCGAGTACGTCTACGCGACGCGCGGTGGCGCACCCGACGACCAGTGGTTCGGCGTTTTGTGGGTCGACGCCGAGCGCCTGGCCACGGCATTCGACATGGATGGCGCCTTCAACCGCGTGGCGCTGAGTCTGGATGCCAGCGCGAATGAGAGCGGCGTCATCGCGGCGCTGGACCGCCTGCTGGAGCCGTATGGTGGCATCGGTGCGGTGGCTCGCGACAAGCAGTTGTCCAACGCCATCGTGAAGAACGAGCTGGACGAGCAGCGCGTTCTGGGCACCGTGCTGCCCGGCATCTTCCTGTGCGTGGCGGTGTTCATCCTGAACGTGGTGCTGAGTCGCCAAGTGGTGACGCAGCGCTCACAGATCGCCACGCTTAAGGCGCTGGGCTACACCGACCTGCAGATTGCCGCGCACTACATCGCGCTGGCGGTGGTGCTGTCAACGCTGGGAACGTTGGCGGGCCTGCTGTTCAGCCTGTGGCTGGGTCAGATGCTGCTGCAGATGTACGCCGAGGTGTTTCGCTTCACGCAACTCCTTTACCACACCGTTCCCTGGGTTGTGGGTGTGTCGGTGCTTGTGGTGACGCTGGGTGCCTCGCTCGGTGCCTTCGGCGCCATCCGCTCGGTGGTGCGCCTGTCCCCGGCGCAGGCGATGCAGCCGAGCGCGCCGCCGCTGTTTAAGCCCACGCTGGTGGAGCGCCTGGGCCTGGCCCGGCGCTGGGACGCGTCGGCGCTGATGGTGGTGCGCAACATCGAGCGGCGGCCCTGGCGCGCCGCCATGACGGTGCTGGGCATCGCGTCGGCGGTGGCGCTGCAGATTTCGGGTGCGTTCTGGCTGGATGCGATCGCGCACATCGTGGACGTGCAGTTTCGGCTGGTGCAGCAAGGCGATGTGCTGCTCAACTTCAACCGGCCGGTTCAGGTCACGTCAGCGCAGGACCTGCAGCGCCTGCCCGGGGTGCTGGCGGCCGAGGTGCAGCGCAACGAACCCGTGCGCGTGCGCGCCCACGGCCATACGGTGGACACCGTTCTGAGCGGCTATGTGTCGCAGCCGAGCTTGTTGCGCGTCATCGACGAGAACCGCGGAGCATTGCCGATGCCGCAGGATGGCGTGATGATCAACGCCTTGCTGGCGCGCGAGCTGGAGCTCAAGGTGGGCGAGCGCGTGCAGATCGAATTCAGGCTGTGGCACCGAAGGCAGGCGAGCCTGGTCGTGACCGAGGTGGTACGCACGATGTTTGGCAAGCAGGTGTTCATGGAACTCGATGCGATGAACCGGCTCGCGGGCGACGGCGCCGGTGCGACCGATGCCGCGCTGCGCGTAGACCCCGACCAGCTGCAAGGGTTCTACGCCGCAATCAAGTCCGCGCCCTATGTCGCCGCGGTGGCAGACAAGGCCAGCCTGATGCGCAGCTTCAACGAGTCCACGGCGCGCAACCTGGGCTTCTTCACCACCGTGCTGACGCTGTTTGCCGTGGCCATGGCCGTGGGCATCACCTACAACTCGGCGCGTATCGCCCTGTCCGAGCGCGCCTGGGAACTGGCCAGTCTGCGCGTGCTGGGCATGACGCGCGCCGAAGTGTCGGTGCTGCTGCTGTCCGAGCTGGGGCTGGAGTTGCTGGTGGCGCTGCCGCTGGGCGGCGTGCTGGGATACGGACTGGCGGCAGGCTTGATGCAACTGATGGCTTCCGAGAACATCGACTTCCCGGTCGTGATCGCGCCCAGCACCTACGGCTCAGCCGCGCTGTGCGTGCTCGCCGCAGGCGTCGCCAGCGCGCTGGTGGTGCGGCGCCACATCGACCGCCTGGATCTGGTGTCGGTGCTCAAGCTGCGCGAATAACCCAAAGGAGCGGTATGCAGATCAACGTCATTCAAAAATACGCGGGCTGGGTCCTGCTGGCCGGTCTTGCCGCGGCCGCTCTGGTTTGGGCCTTCAGGCCGCGCCCCCTGTCCGTGGACGCTGGCACGGTCAGCGTCGCCCGCTTCGAGCAGACGATAGAGCAGGACGGGCGCTTGCGCGTGCAAAACCGTTTCACCATCACCGCACCCACGGCCGCCGAACTGGAGCGCCCGGTGCTCAAAGTGGGTGACCCGGTGACAGCCGCGCAGGTGGTGGCCACGCTCACGCCGGTGGCGCCGCAGATGCTGGACGCGCGCACGCGCAGCGTGCTGCTGGAGCGCGTGGGCAGTGCGCAGGCCGCGCGCGCGTCGGCGCTGGCACAGCTGCAGCGCCAGCAGGCAGCGCTGGCGCGGGCCCAGCTGGATTTCGAGCGCGCGCAAAAGCTGGCCAGCGAAAACTTCGTCTCCGCTTCGGCCCGTGATCAGGCGGCGCTGAACCTGCAGGAACAGCAAAAGGCGCTGGAGGCGGCGCAGGCGCAGGCGCATGTGGCCGAGCACGCGCTGAGCGAGGCGCGTGCCGCGCTGGCCGCCAGCCAGGGGCGCAGCGATCCGGCCGATCTGGTCGCAGGGCGCTGGAATCTGAAGTCTCCCGTCAGCGGACGCGTCATCAAGCTTCATCTGGAAAGCGGCGGCCCGGTCAACGTGGGCCAGCCGCTGCTGGAGATCGCCGACACGGGTCAGGTTGACGCGGTGATTGACGTGCTCTCGACCGACGCCACGCGCGTCAAGGTCGGCGCCGTGGTCCGACTGTCCCTGGGCGCCGGTGTGGCGCCGCTGCTCGGGAATGTGGCCCGCATCGAGCCGGTGGCCTTCACCAAGGTGTCGGCGCTGGGGATCGAGGAGCAGCGCGTCAACCTGATCGTGCAGGTGCAGCCTTCAGTGGCCCAGCAGGCAGTGATCGGAGACGGCTACCGGGTGGACGCGTCGATTCTGGTGTCGGCACAGGACGCTGCCTTGCTCGTGCCCGCGGCAGCGCTGCTGCGCGACGGCGCTCAATGGAGCGTGTTTGTGGTGGACGGCGGGCGTGCCCGGCGGCGCTTGGTCCAGGTCCGGGAACGCAATGCCGAGCTGGCGTGGGTGCAGAGTGGCATCACAGAGGGTGAACGAGTGGTGCTCTACCCCGGGGCCACGCTCGCCGACGGCCAGCGGGTGCAGCTTCGCTAGCGTCATCTCGGGCGAGCCATGCAAGGCTTCCCCTCGCCCTTGCGTTTTCTCAATTTTCGGGTGGCACTTTCGTCTTCAATTCGCAGTGGCGCAGCACGTGGCTTGCGCCACATGAAAAAGGAGAAGGAGCATGACAGAAAAGAAGACCAAGACGGCTGATGACACCGCCGGTGCCACTTCAACCCCCGCGCCAGGCAGCGACGCTTCAGCCAATGGGAAGAAGTTGAAAGTGGGCAAGTCTTTCATCCTCTGGGTTGCCGACAGCACCGGCAAGAAGCTTCAGCCAATGTCCAGCGGCGACAAGCCGGTGCGGCCGACACAGGATTCCTCCAACCCGCAGGCACGCCAGATCGTCTTCACGCCCAATCCTTTGGGAAAGCAGCCCCCGCCAAGCGACCAGATGGAGTTGTATGCCGGCTTCGAGCGCGTCATCCATGCCTTGAACCATCTCTATCCGGTCGGGGACCCCGCTGCCGAGGCCAAGTTCAGGTTGTTCTATCGCACCGTGTTCGGGCTGGCGCAGCTGTCTCTGGAGGCCGACGAGGCGGTTGGCGGATTCAGTGCGGACACGGCCAGGAAGAACCTGGACGCCGTCAACAAGGACATCGTGGACGACGAGGCACCCCGGGTGAAGAACGCCAACATCAAAGAACAGTTGCGCTGGGCCCTTTGGATCGCGATTCCGGCGGCCCTGGCCTATATGGTGCTGAGTCACGTTCCGGACGCCGGCAATCTGGGCGGATGGTTGAAGGAACTCGGCGCCAGCCGCGCCACGGTGGCCAACTTCATGCTGCTGTGGGTGGGGTGTTGTCTGGGGGTGAGTCTTTCGTACGCGCTGCGCAAGCCCGAGTTCACGCTTGAAGACCTGGTCACGCCTGAGAGTGACTTCCTGACGCCCGCCATTCGCGTGGCGCTGACCGGCACGCTCACCATGCTGCTGGTCATGTTCTCGGTGCTGGGGATTGCCGACGTCAAGGTGGCCTCGCACAGCCTCTCGGACGTGGCCAATCCGAACGAACAGATGCTGGCATTTGTCGTGGGTGTGATCTGCGGCATTGGCGAGAAGCTCCTCTCGGGAACGGTCATGGCCAAGACCAAGTCACTCCTGGGCAGCATCAAGTAGCCGCGAGTCCGCATCCACGCCGCTAGAAGTCAGTCTTCTTCGTTCAGAAGTCGATGCGCCGTGTGCTTGCCGGATCAAACAGGTGCATGTGCTGCGCCTCGAACGTCAGGGGCAAGGCGCCATCATGGGCTTGGGCCGAAGCGGCATGCAGGCGCGCCGCCAGGCGCACGCCACGCTTGTCCGCACCGAGGTAGCCGTACACCAGCGAGTCCGAGCCCAGCAGTTCCACGAAATTGATTTGCGGCGTGAGCAGCGCGGCATCGGGATCGCAGGCCTCAAGGTGTTCGGGCCGCACGCCCAGCAGCACGCTGCGGCCCGCCAGTGCGGGCACGCCCTGAGGCAGGCGCACGCTTCCGCCCACGTCAGCTTCCAAGGTCTTGCCATCCGGGGCGATGCGCCCGGGGATCAGGTTCATCGGCGGCGAACCGATGAAGCCCGCGACAAAAGTCGTGGCGGGGCGCGTGTACACCTCCAAAGGCGCGCCGATCTGCTCGGCGCGACCCTGGTTCATGACCAGCATGCGTTGCGCCAGTGTCATCGCTTCCACTTGGTCGTGCGTGACATAGAGCGTAGTGGTGCCCAGGCGCCGGTGCAGGGCCTGGAGTTCGGCGCGCATCTGTACGCGCAGCTTGGCGTCCAGATTGGACAGAGGCTCGTCGAACAGAAACACCTTGGGCTGGCGCACGATCGCGCGACCCATGGCGACGCGCTGACGCTGTCCTCCCGAGAGTTCGCGTGGCGAACGGTGCAGCAATTGCGACAGCTCCAGGGTTTCGGCAGCGCGCTGCACCAGTGTCTCGATTTCGTCCTTGGGCAGGCCGCGAATCTTCAGCCCATAGGCCATGTTGTCGTACACGCTCTTGTGCGGGTACAGCGCGTAGTTCTGGAACACCATGGCGATGTCCCGGTCCTTGGGCTCGACCTTGTTCACGACCCGTCCACCGATTGCGATCTCGCCCGAGCTGATGCTCTCCAGCCCGGCAACCATGCGCAGCAGCGTGGACTTGCCACAGCCCGAAGGCCCCACCATGACCACGAACTCGCCGTCTGCGACCTCCATGGAAATGCCCTGGATCACCTTGACCGGGCCGAAGGATTTGAAAACATCGCGGATGGATACGGCGGCCATCTATTTCTCCTGCTCGACCAGGCCCTTGACGAACCATTTCTGCATCAAGATCACCACCAGCGCTGGCGGCAACATCGCCAGCATGGCCGCCGACATGACCAGGTTCCAGTCGACCGAAGCGTCGCCGCCGGGGATCATGCGCTTGATGCCGATCACCGCCGTGTACATGGACTCGTCGGTGGTGACGAGCAGCGGCCACAGGTACTGGTTCCAGCCGTAGATGAAGAGGATCACAAACAGCGCTGCCATATTGGTGCGCGACAGCGGCAGCACCACGTCCCAGAAAAAGCGCAGCGCGCTGGCGCCGTCCATGCGCGCGGCCTCCATCATTTCGTCGGGGATGGTCATGAAGAACTGCCGGAACAAAAAGGTCGCGGTGGCCGAGGCAATCAACGGCAGCGTGAGCCCGGCATAGGTGTTGATCATGTGCAGGTCCGACACCACCTTGTAGGTCGGGAAGATGCGCACCTCGACCGGCAGCATGAGCGTGATGAAAATCATCCAGAAGAACACATTGCGCAGCGGAAAGCGGAAGTACACGATGGCGAAGGCCGACAGCAGCGAGATGATGATCTTGCCCACCGCGATCGACAGCGCCATCACCAGGCTGTTGAACATCATGCGGCTCACCGGCGCCGTGCTGGCGCCGGCAACGCCATGAATCAGAACCGTGCGGTAGTTGTCCAGAAGGGCGCTTCCCGGCCACAGCGGGATCGGCACCGTGACCATGCGCTCGGCCGTGTGGGTCGAGGCCACGAACGCGATCCACACCGGGAAAGTCAGCGTCAGCACGCTGAGCAGCAGCATCGCATGGCAGAAGAGCCTGAGGCCGGGACGGTTCTCTATCATCAGTACTGCACCTTGCGTTCGATGTACTTGAACTGCACCACCGTGAGCGCGATCACGATCACCATCAGAACCACCGATTGCGCGGCCGAGCCACCCAGATCACCACCCTTGAAGCCGTCGTTGTACACCTTGAATACCAGCACTTCCGTGGCCTGCACCGGGCCGCCCTGGGTGATGGCGTCGATCACTCCGAAGGTGTCGAAGAAGGCGTAGACGATGTTCACCACCAGCAGGAAGAAGGTGGTGGGCGAGATCAGTGGCAATATCACCGACATGAACCGTTTCACGGGTCCCGCGCCGTCGATCGCGGCGGCCTCGATCAACGACTTCGGGATCGCCTGCATGCCGGCCAGAAAGAACAGGAAGTTGTAGGAGATCTGCTTCCACCCGGACGCAATGATGATCAGCGTCATGGCCTGATTGCCATTGAGCAGATGGTTCCAATGGATGCCGAACCAGCCGCGCAGAAAATAAGTCAGGATACCCAGGGTCGGGTTGAAGATGAAGGCCCACAACACGGCCGCCACCACCGGCGCCACGGCATAAGGCCAGATCAGCAGCGTCTGGTACACGCGTGCGCCTCGAACCAGATAGTCGCAGGCGCCGGCCAGCAGCAGCGAAATCAGCAAGGCGCCCACGGTCATCAGCACACTGAAAACGGCCGTCACCTTGAACGAATTCAGGTAGTACGGGTCGGCGAACAGCTCGCGGAAGTTGAGCAAGCCCACGAACTGGACATTCAGGCCAAACGAGTCCTCCACCAGCAGCGATTGCCACATGGCCTGGGATGCCGGCCACATGAAGAACACCAGCGTGATGGCGAGTTGCGGCGCCACCAGCACATAGGGCAACCACCCGGCGGGAAAGTAGGCACGCTTTTCGGCGGGCATGGAAAAGTTCTCCCGGAGTGAACTGAATGGAATCCATTCAGTCGAGGACAGGGCAAGTCATTGGGGTCGGACCCCAAAACTCATTGAGCTCCCTTGTTGGCGCGTTCGAACTTTCGCAACTCCTCATCACCGCGTTTCACGGCCTCGTCCAACGCGGCCTTGGCGGTCTTCTGACCGGACCACACGGCTTCGAGCTCCTCGTCGATGATGTTGCGGATCTGCGGCAGGTTGCCCAGGCGCACGCCCTTGGACATCTTGGTCGGGTTCTTCAGCAGCAGTTGCTCGATGGCGACGTCGGTTCCCGGGTTCTTCTCGTAGTAGCCCTGGCTCTTGCTCAACTCATACGCGGCTTTGGTGATGGGAACGTAGCCCGTGGCCTGGTGCCATTCGGCCTGGATTTCAGGGGACGAGAGGAAGCTGAAGAACTTGGCAACGCCGCGGTACTCCTGCTTGCTCTTGCCCGCATACACCCACAGGCTGGCGCCGCCAATGATGGTGTTCTGCGGCGCGCCCTTGACGTCGGCGTGGTAGGGAAGGGGGGAGATGCCAAACTCGAATTTGGCATTGCGTTTGAACTCCGCGTAACTGGCCGACGAGCCGGTGATCATGGCGCATTCGCCGCTGTGGAACTTGGCCTGGGGCTCGGTCGTGCGTCCGCCATAAGTGAACCGGCCGTCCTTGGCCCAGTCAGACAGCATGGCGATGTGTTTCACCAGCACCGGGTTGTTGAAGGCGAGGCGCGCGTCCAGGCCACCGAAGCCGTTGTCCTTGGTGGCGAAGGCCACGTTGTGCCAGGCACTGGTGCTCTCCAGTTGCACCCAGGATTGCCAGGCGGTGGTGTAGCCGCAGGGCAGCGTGCCCGTGTCCTTGATCTTCTTGGCGGCGGCGCCCACTTCATCCCAGGTCTTGGGCGGACGGTTGGGATCCAGGCCCGCCTTGGTGAACGCGTCCTTGTTGTAATAGAACACGGTGGTGGAACTGTTGAACGGCATGGACAGCATGCGCCCCGTGGTGTCGGTGTAGTAGCTGCTGACGGCTGGCATATAGGTCTTGGGGTCGAACTTTTCGCCCGACTCTGCCATCACCTGATACACCGGTTTGATGGCGCCTTTCGCTGCCATCATGGTGGCGGTACCGACCTCAAAAACCTGCGCGATGTGCGGCGGATTCTTGGCGCGGTAAGCGGCGATGGCTGCAGCCATGGACTCGGCGTAGCCGCCCTTGAACACTGCGACGACTTTGTATTCTGTTTGCGAGGCATTGAACTTGTTGGCGATGTCGTTGACCCGATCACTCAAGGCACCGGTCATCGAATGCCACCACTGAATCTCAGTTGCCGCATGAACCATCGCCGGGGACACCAGTGCTGCGCTGAGCATCAATGCCGTCAATTTGCGGATACGCATGACTCTTCTCCTCGATTTATGGGAGGCACAACGCCACCCTGTAGGCGGACCATATTCCGGAGCCTCGAAGCACGGTTGAGAAAGATCAAAATTGCGGTATCGGCGATTTTCAAGAACCATCGATGCGCCGGTCTGATGTCACAAGTACCGCAGGCGTGCCGCATGGATCACTCAAGCCCGAGGGATCTTTCTGACAGACCCATCGCCGTTCCGAGAAGCTGTGTGTATAGCAGGGGGCGAATGGATGGATCCGACATTTCCGCCTGGACCCCGTCGAAGCGCAGGTGGCAGTGCGGGCAGGCGGTGCACATCACCTGCGCACCGGACGCCGCTGCATCGGCCATCTTGGCGCGCGTGATGCGCTCCGACAGCGGGGTGTTCGACCCATGCAGCGGATCCCCGCAGCAGTCCAGCCGCAGGGGCCAGTCGACGGGCGTCGCGCCGGTCAGGCGGATCAGGGTCTCGAAAGTTGTCGGCGCCATCGGGTTGTCGAAACGTGCCACGTTGCCGGGCCGCAGCGTGTGGCAGCCATATTGGGCGGCGACCTGCAGACCGGTGCTCGGGATGCGGACGGCGGCGGCCAGCGCGTCCACGCCGATCACCCGGGCCAGCACGGGCAGGATGTGCTCGACCGCTGCCTTGCCCGACCAGGCGAGGTCCTCGGCGGCCAGCGCCTGAGTCACGCGCGAGCGCAGCGCGGCGTCCTCCTGCAGAAAGCGGATTGCCTGCCTCAGGGTGCCGAAGCAGCAGGCGCACGGCGCCAGCAGGTCCAGGCCGGCGCGCTCGGCCAGAGCCAGGTTGCGGGCGGCCGACAGCACGAAGCCGTCGCGGCTCAGGTCCCGAGCGGGATAGCCACAGCAGCTGAACTCCAGATCCACCAGCGTGACGCCCAGGTGCTCCAGCACGGCGCGGGTTGAAGCGGCGTAAGCCGGCAGCCGCGAGGGGATCTTGCAGCCCAGGAACAGTGCGTATTTCATGGTGGGGCACTCCAGTTGCGGACCGTTCGCTGGCGCTGCACCGACAGTGCGCGCAACTCGAGCATGATGTCGGTCACGCGTATGCCTTGCGGGCAGTGTTCCTGACACTGGTAGCAGCTGGCGCAATCCCAGACCATGCGCGAACCCAGCGTGAGGTCGCGCAGGCCCAGTCGCAGCAGGTTCATCACGTTCTGTGGTGTCAGATCGACGCCGTTTTCGGTGCTGCTGCTGTGTGCCACCACCGGGCACACGTTGGTGCAGGTCTGGCACTGGACGCAGCGCGAGAAGCTGCCGCTATCGGCGCACAGCGGCGTGTCAAATCGATCCGGGTCGAGAGAAGGATGTGCCGGCCAATTCGACTGCAAGGACTCGGCCCAAGCCAGTGCAGGGCGCGCCTGCACCCACTGTGCAGGCGCCGGCAGACCGGCGGCGGCGAGGTCGCCGCGCCCGGCCTGCCACAGGTCTTCGAGGTCCAGCCCCACCGGGCATTCGCTGGTGCAGCGTGCGCAGTCGGTGCACAGGAAGGCGCCCTCGGCGACCCGCAAGGCCTCTCGCCTTGCCGCCTCGGGCTTGTCGCCGGACTGCAGCAAGCGACCACCGGCCAGCGCACCCGTGGCGACGAGCTTGTGCGATGGCAGGAGATACGGGTTGTCCAGATGGCATGCCAGCGGGGCCACCGAGCAATGGGCATCGCAGATGCCGCACTGCACGCAGGCGTCCAATGCCAGCGCCCGCCGCGTTGCACGCCCGGCGCTGGACAACGCACCGCGCTGCGTCGCGCCATTGACCAGCAGGCTGATGGGGGCGGCGACAGCGTGGAAGAAGCGGGTGAACGGCAGCGTCGCCAGTCCCATGAAACACGCCAGCACGTGGAGATAGAGCAGCCAGGCGTGCGTGCGCGCCTCGTCCAGCACCTGGGCCAGTGGCGCCAGCAGCCTCGCGACCGGGTAGGAGACAAAGGCGAACGTCGCCCAGGCGTGGCAATCCGCGCAGTCCGCCTCATGCATTTCGCGACCCTTGCGCATCGCATCCGGTGCTATCGGCTGCTTCAGATCGTCGAACGCGACCCCGAACTCGCGGGCCCAGAAGACGCGCAGCGGCTCCAGTTGCGCCGGATCGGTGATGCCGTTCTGCCTGGCCATGCGGTAGAACGCCTGCGGTGAGGCGATCTTGTTGGCTTCCAGCAGGAAGCCCGTCGCCAGCACAAGACCCAGCAGCGCGATGAAGGCCCAGGCCATGGGGCGGCGCGTTGGCGCAAGGCGTGTGCGCCGACGCCACAAGCCGAAGAGGAAGAGTGCCAGACCGACCACGACCATGGCGCCGAAGAGATTGCGCAGGAAGAGATAGGGCATTCGGGTGGACTCGTAGCCGGGGAACAGCCGCGCGGTCACGACGGCTGCGAGGCCGTGCATCAGCAGCAACAGCATGAATCCGACAAAGATGAGCAGGTGTGCCAGCCAGCGAAGCTTGTCGCTGCGGTACAGCCGGAGCTGCAGCAGCACGTCAAGGAAGAAGGCAGCAAGGACGTGAATAAACCGCCGACTGAACAGTGCCGCAGCCATGCCCTGCAGCAGCGCGCGCACCCGCTGCGTCAGCTTCACCGCTTGCACGTCGGGCCCGATGCGGACCCGGTACCACGCCGACATGCGCCAGAGCAAACCCAGGGCACACAGCAGCAGCGAGGCGTACAGAGCAGTCTGAAAGAGGGCGTGCGACATGGTCCTACCTTGTGCTCGTCTCAGGTTCGGTCCCACGGAGTTGATGCGCGATCTGCGCTATCGCCGACCAGGCCGTGGCAACAGCCAGTCCCGAGCCACACTTGGCGCGCATCCAGTCCTGATCGGCGAGGATGGAGCCGATCGCGAACAAGCCCGGCCAAGCCGACTGGCCGCTCGCATCCAGCGGCCTGAAGTCGCCGTCCGTCCTCAATCCGGCGCGGTTGATGGCGTGGCCTGTTGGATCCAGAAAGTCGCGCTGGTGCCAGGCCTCGCGCGAGGCCGGTTGCTGCACCGGCAATCCCAGGAGGCTCTCGCGCACACCTTGCCGATCGGCCGTGAGTCCGCGGCCACTGAAGCGCCCGGTGGCCAGCACCACCGCGCCTGCGCTCACGCGCGCTCCCGCCTGAACGTCAAGCTCCAGCAGGGCCGTGCTGCCGTCGAATGTCAGCGCACGCACGCTGCTCTGCTGGCGCCGCACGCCGTGGACCGAGGCCACCGCTTCCATTGCTTGCAGCAGCCGCAGCCCGGGGACGGACGTGGGCATCGTCGGGATTTCGAACACGGGCACGCCCAACCGGGCCTCAAACTCGGCGTGCACTTCGCGCGCGCGACCCAGCCCCAGGATCGCTGGAAGTCCGACCACGCGCGCATCTCCCAGCAGCGGCTGGATCAGCGCGATCGTGCGTGCGCGCGTCTCCCGGGTTTCCAGGGCCCGCGCAAGGTGGACGGCGTTCACCTCGGGCATGGCTTCGAAACCCGGAAAGTCGATGCGCTGGTGGCGCAGAGCTGGCCAGCCGTCAGCGAGCGTGGCGGCGATCTGTCGCGCGCTGAACTCGCGCAAGCCACGGAAGTCCAGCAGCAGGCAGGGTGGCCGCTGGCCCAGCGCGGCGACGCCCGCGACCATCGTCAGCGGCACGCCGAAACTGGTCTTGACGGTGCCGATTGATGTGAGCACATTGCTGTTGTGCTCGCCCAGTGGCGCATAGTCCAGCCCTGCGCTGGCCAAGGCCGAAACCAAGGTCTGGAACGCGGTGCCGATGGCCGACGGATCGATCCGTGCCAGAGGATGCTCGGGTTGCGCTTGCGCAAGTGCTGCGAGGGCGGCGTAGGGCGATGACCAGAGGCGACGCTCCGCGACCGGTTGGACCGCCAAAAGGTCCAGCAGTCCGCTGGCAAACAGCAGGCTGCCGCTGCTGCCGATCAGGATGCATGAGAGGCCCCGTTGCGCGGCAAACAGGGCCGCCGCCATGCCAGCCATGCCGGCGCCGATCACGGCAACGTCGTAGCGTTCCCCCGATCCGTCAATCACGGCGTCACCTCGTGCACTGCATCGGTGAGCGACATCGCCTGGCGCAATTCTTCTGCGAACAAGCCGCAGTGCAGCGCCTCGGCCAACTCGGCCTGGGCGAGCTGCTCGCCCCACAGGACGGCGTGCTGGCCGCGCCAGCGTTCGCCCAAGAAATCGACCATCTCGGCGAGGCCGCGCTGCCCCTGGAAGTCGACTTGTTGGCAGAGGTGGGCAACGGTGCGCACGCTGCAGAAGCTCCCCTGGCAGGCACCCTTGCCGACGCGGCTGCGCAATCCGATGTCGGTCAGTGTTGGCGTGTCTCCGGCCGAACGCAATGCAGTGCAGATGGCATCGACCGCACTGCTCGCCACCATTTCGCATTCGCACAGCAGCGTGTCGCCGGGTCCACGGGAACGCATCCATTCGCGCGCGGATCGCCCCGGCGCGGTCCATGCCGCTTGCGCAGACTCCGGCAAGGGCGTCGTGGCGGTGAGGCAGGGGCGCGTCACGCCCATGCGCTGGCAGACCAGATCGGCGGCGCGCTCGGCCATCAGCCGGCAGGTGGTGAGCTTGCCACCGGCCAGCGTCGCCAGGTTGTCCAGACCGTGATCCTCGTGGTTGAACAAGGCGAAGCCGCGGGAGACGGCGCGGCTGTCCCCCGCGTCCGCACAGCCCAGCAGCGGGCGTACGCCGGCGTAAGCGCGAATGAAGCGCATTGTCGCCAGCGCCGGCAGCATCGGCGCTGCCTCGCCGATGATCAGATCGGCGTCAGCTGTTGCCGGGAAAATGTCGTCCAGAGTGTCTACACGGGTCGAGGTCGTGCCGACGATGGAAACCGTGCCGCCTGGCATCAGGATGTCGCCGTTGCCGGGCCGTCGCAGGCGATTGATGACGCGGCTGGCCAGGCGTGTGTGCGTGACCAGCAGCGTTCCCTTGGAATAGGTCATCGCGATCGACGCGCCGGCCAGCAGCGCCACCTCCCGTGCCCAGGCTCCTGCTGCATTCACCACCTGCGCGGCTTCGATCCGAAGTTCCTGAGCGCTGTCCAGCGATTGGACCCGCACGGTGCGGATGCGACGCCCTTCGCGCTCGAAGCCCACCACGCGTGTGCGCCGCAGCAGCCGCGCACCCAGGCTGATGGCTTGGGCCATGCTCTCCAGGGAGAGCCGAAACGGGTCGATGGCCGCATCGGGCACCTCGAACACTGCGATCGTGCGATCCGAAAGCGCTGGCTCCTGGGCGCGTGCTGCGGCGACATCCATCGCGCGCGCCGTGATGCCCGAGCGGGCGCAGTGCGATGCGAAGTCGGCGATGTAGCGTTCGTCGTCGCCCTGCACGGCGACGAAATAGCCGCCCGTGTCCTGAATCGTCTGCGCGGCCACCCGCTTGAGAATGGCGCCCTCGGCGCGGCACTCCATCGCCGCCCCGGGGTCGCCGGCGACGTAGCGCGCGCCGCTGTGCAGCAGGCCATGATTGCGTCCCGAGGCGCCGGCGTTGATGTCGTCTTTCTCGACCAAAATGCAGTCGACGCCGCGCAACGCCAAGTCACGGGCCAGCGCCGTGCCGGTGACGCCTGCGCCGATGATCAAGACCTGGGTCTCGATGACAGATGGGAAATTCAATTCCATCGCCTTTCGCATGCCTCGCCGATGGGGGACGAGGAACTCACGCCAATTCAGGCAAGCTCCACCATCGACCGGAGTTCTCGGATACCGCAGCACGTTGACGCCAGTGCAGCGGCGAACATCGACAGCATCCATCTTTGAATGGGGACGATGCCCAACTTCCATCGTCGCACGGCACCCCGCTGCCCACAGGCGGACCATAGTCCGGCACAGTCAGCCCCCGTTGAGAAAGATCAATGCTCCATCAGATACCGGTCGCCTGCGCCATCATTTCACGCCAGCGGAGGTAACGCTGGCGTAGACGCGAATCAGGTTCTGCGGGGAACACCTCCTCATGCACGGCGGTGTTCCATTGCGGCGGGCGCAGCGCCGCCAGATAGGCGATGCCGCGTGCGCTTGCCTCCGGGTCGTCGCGCCGGTGCACCGGCAGACCGCTGATGCAGGCCAGGCGCTGGCACAGGCCGTCCAGCAGCGACACGCCGCCGCTGATGCGGATGCGCTGCGCGGCAGCAAGGTATTGATCCATGTGATGGATGTTGGCCTGAAGCAGGAACGCCATGCTTTCGACCACGGCCACGGCCTTTTGCCATGGCTCTCCCTCGCCCACGAAGTGTGATGCGAATTCAGCCTGCCAGAACGGCCCACCCAGGCCGGCGATGCCGTTGAGAAACAGCGGCGGTTCCTCGGGCCGAGCCAGCCACTGCGGCAGCTTGTCCGAGAGCTGGGCGATGCCCAGCTCCTTGCTGACCCATTCCAGCGCGGTGCCGGCGCCGTTCACGTTGCCCTCCACCGTGTAGACGCGCGTGACACCATCGTCCAGGATGATGCCGGTCAGCTGGCGCGGCACGTGGCCCGGGAAGCGCTCAAGTGCGCGCTGCACGAAGGCGCTGGTGCCGATGTTGATGTAGGCCGAATCGCCCTCAGGCCAGCCAAAGGCAAAGACAGCCGCAGACTGGTCACCGTTGACGGCCGTGAGAGGAATGCTGCTGCCAGCTGCCACCAACGTTCCCCATGCATGGCAGGTGGGCACGCTGGCAGGAAGAAAGCCTTGTGGGAGACCGAACAGTTCAAGCAGTTCGGGGTCCCAGTCGTGCGTGTGCAGGTTCCACAGCTGGGTGCGCGCGGCGCATTGCGGATCCGCCAAGAATGGCCGCTCGGCGCACAGGCGAAACACCAGAAAGCTTGCCATCGGACCCCAGCAAAGCGTGTTCGTTTGCAGCGCTGCGCGCACCGCCGGCAGGTTGTCCAGTGCCCAGCGCAGTTTGCTGGCGCCGTAGTGGGGAGAGAGGAAAAGACCGGTCTTGCGATGCACGGCATCGCCGTGCGACTGCAACTCGTCGATCCAGGCATGGGCGCGTCGGTCCTGCCAGCTGAAGATGGGCGACAGAGGCTCTCCCGTGAGACGATTCCAGCAGATGGCACTGGCGCGTTGGCTGGACAAACCGGCCGCGACCAAATCCTGCCGGCGCGTTCCCAGTGGCTGCAAGGCCTGTTCGATGGCAAGGAGCACCGAAGCCGCAATCTCGTTCCCGTCCTGCTCCGCCCAATCGGTCTGCGGGTAAGCGATGGTCACGGGCGCCACACCGCTGGAGTGAGCTCGTCCATGTCGATCAAACACCAGCGCGCGGCTCGCGTGCGTCCCCTGGTCAATCGCCAGCACCAGCGGGTCCGACACGGTGCAGATCAACTTGTCCATGACAACCTTTTCATTGCGATATCAACGTATCGACTCTGGCGCTGCGCTCGGAGCAGCGGTTGCGAAAAATCAAGTGACCGAAGGGGACGGTGGCTAGAGTGAGTCGGTGTGTTGCCGGTAGCTCATTTTCAATACTGGAGGAAGCCATGCTGCATAGTCTGAAAACCCTTGCCATCGCATTCGCATCAACCTCGCTCGTTGCGGGTGTCGTGTGCGCACAGCCGGCCGCACCGGCAGTGGAGGACGAACTGGTCCTGATCACGCCCGTGGCAAAAACCCTGACCGATCCGGCGTTGGCGGACTTCGCCAAATATGCCAAGGAAACCTGGAACATCACCGTCAAGACGAGTGCGTTGGCCGAGGGCACGCCCGTGGCCTATGGGCGCATTCTGGAGTGGAAAGGTCGGCCCGAAGTGGACATCTTCTGGGGCGGTGAAAGCGCGCTGTACGACAAGTTGGCCGAACAAAAGCTGCTGGCGCCTCTGGGTCTTCCGAGTTCGGTCATGGACGCCATTCCCGCGACCATAGGCAAACCCAAGCCGATCTACCTCAAGGACCCGAAAGGCTTTTGGAGTGGCACCGTGCTGGAGCCCTATGGCCTCGTGTACCAGCCTACGGTGCTCAAACGCCTGGGCGTACCCGAACCCAAGGATTGGGACGATTTACTGAATCCCAAACTCAAGGGTCAGGTGGCACAGTGCGCGCCGAGT
>CAILZB010000121.1 GCA_903838565.1 uncultured beta proteobacterium
AAGCGCTTGCAGTTTTTTCGGTCGCTGGCGCCACTCGAAGTTTGTGACTGTCATTCAAAACCGTGCCATAAGGACTGCCCTGTGAAACCGAGTTCCAAGAAATTTGTCGCCTGCTCCCTTTTCCTTTTACCTCTGATGGCGTTTGCTGCGACTGACTGCAGCAAGATCAAGGACGACAAGGACAAGGCGAAATGCTTTGAAAATGAGCAAAAGCAGCAGCAGGCACAGCAGCAGGCACAGCAGCAGCAAGCTCAGCAACAGGCTCAGCAGAAGGTGCTACAGCAACAACAATTTATGCAACAGCAGCAACAACTGCAACAACAACAGCAGCTGCAACAGCAGCAATTGCAGCTGCAAAAGCTGGCGCAACAGCAAAAGGCGCCAGCGCCGCAGACGCCTGCTTCGCAGGCGATGCAGCCGAGCAGGCCCACGCCGAATCAGAACTCGCCCCAGGCCAACGCTGCAGCCAACCCGGCAACTACGCCGGCTCAAGGCGGCGCCGCCCAGGCTGCGGCAGCAGCGCTTGCCGCGATGCGACCACAGACGCTCGGCGCAGCGCCCGCTGCACCAGGCGGCACGAACCTTGCCGTCAACCCGGGAGCCCCTGCACAGCAGGCAGCCACGCCCGGACCGGGTCGGCCCATCTCGCCCAGTGGCGACGCCGGCAAGGCTGCCGCACAACCGGTGCTCGCACCGGGCGCCGCGATACCGGTGGCTGCCAACCCGGCAGGCAACCCGGCGACCCGCGGCAACGGACAGGCAAGCCCGGCGCCAGGCGTGCGCACGGCCGAAGCACAGGCACGAACCCCTGCGCCTGCGCCAAGATTACCGCCGGTCTACAAACCGGCACCGGGGATGAAACCTCAGACCCTGGCCAATGGGTCGGTCAAGTACATCAACCCGCAAACCCGCACCAGCGTCAGCACCGACATCTCGGGTCGCGTCACGATGCTGGAAAGACCCGGTCTCAAGGCCACGGCGTTTCGTGCAGACGGACGCGCGGCGCGGATCGAACAAACCCGCCCCGACGGAAGCACGATGCTGGTCGAACGCGGTCGCAACGACGTGCGCCGGGTGGAGGTGATTCGTCCCGGCGGCGTGCGCGTGGTGACCCAGGGCCAAAGGGGCTTCGTCGAACGCCGACTCAACCAGGGCTACGTGGCGCGCACCTATGTCGTGAACAACCGCTCGGAAGTGCGCGTGTACCGCACCACGGTCTATCAAAACGTTCAGATCAACAGCTACGTCCCGGCAGTCGTTTATCGCCCCGCCTTTTACGGCTGGGCCGCCCAGCCCTGGCGCGAGCCCGTGACCTATGTCTGGGTGCAGACCCCCTCCAGCGGGGCCTATGTCGGCTTTTTCGCGCCCGAGCCGCGCTATCCCAGCGCGTCGGCCTGGCTCGCGGATTACATGATTGCCGAAAATCTGCGTCATGCCTATGAAGCCGGCCTTGCGGCGGGGTCGCAGGCGAACTATCAGGATGCCGGCAGTTTGGGGGCTCCGATGACGCGTGAAGTGAAGGATCAGTTGGCGCTGCAGGTGCGCCAGCAGATCGAGTCAGACCAGATGGCATCGATACAGCCAGCGTCCCAGATGACGGGGCAAGAGGCCGTTCCGGGCGCACTGGCGCCGAGAAACCGCGTCTTTGTGGTGAATTCCTTCATCGACGTGAGCTCCACCGCAAACGCTCAGGCCTGCAGCCTGACACCCGGCGACGTGGTGCAGCGAAGTTCCGACAAGCTGAACCCCGACGGCAAGGTCGACATCGTGATCCTTAGCGCCAAAAACGCCAACTGCACGGCAGCCTTCGCGACCGCGCTGGATCTGGCCACGCTGCAGGACATGCACAACCAGTTCCGCGAGAACATCGCGGCCGGCCTGGGCAAGCTGGCTACAAGCTCGGGCTCGGACGGGATTCCGGTGGCTCCGGCCGCCAGTCCCAGGGCCGTGGTGGAGGGACAGGCGCCGGTGGACGAGCAGGCCCGGGGCTTGTTGATGGCGCAAATGGCACAGGCGGATCAGTCGGAAGATGAGGCCAAGCTCGCCTCCGACAGTGCGATCTAGCGTGGCCCCCTGCATGAACTGGCGCCGCTTCATCGCGCCGCTGGCAGCCGGCGTGCTGGCGCTGACGGTCAGCGCGCAACCGGCGGATACAGCCGCGCCCGACGAGGTCGTGCTGCAACCCGGCAAGATGGGGATGGTGGTGGAGACCTTGTCGCCCAAGCAGGCTTCGCAGGCGGGAGACGCCAGCCTCAAGGGAGCCAGGATCACTCAAGTGACACCTGGCAGCCCGGCAGAGAAGCTGGGCCTCAGGAGCGGCGACATCATCGTTCAGGCGAATGGCCGGCCTGTCGTGAGCCACTCCGAGGTCGCCGCCCTGATGCGCGATCGCCTCGTGGGCGCTGCGACCCGACTGCAGGTGCGACGCGGCAACGATCAACGCCTGCTCGATCTGCTGGTTCCTGCGGCGCCCCAACCCATGCTGCGCATCGAAGCCGGCATGCACAACGCCCCGATCCGAAAGTTGGCCCTGGACGCCGCCGGACGCTGGCTGGTCACCGCGTCGGAGGACAAGACGGCGAAAGTCTGGGATCTGAAAACAGGTCGCCTGGCGCTCACGCTGCGTCCTCCGGTAGGAGATGACAACGAGGGCAAACTCGCCGCGGTCGCGATGTCGCCCGACGGTGCCCGAGTCGCCGTGGCGGGCTGGACCGGCATGTGGGGCAAGACCGCTTCGGCTTACGTCTTCGACCGCTCCAGTGCGAAGCTGCTGCGCCAGTTGAGCGGCCTGCCGGGCAAGATCGAGGCGCTGGCCTGGTCGCCCGACGGTCAGTTCCTGGCGCTGGCTTTTGCGGTCGGGGTGCAGGTCTACCGCACGGACCGCTGGAGCGCGCTGCCGGTCGATGCCAGCGACGCCGGCCCAAGTGCCGGCCTCCTTGTCGGACTTGATTTCGATCGTCGCAATCGGCTCGTGAGCGCCGGCCATGACGGCCAGCTTCGGCTCTACGCGATCGGCCAGGACGGCGTGAAACTCCTGGCCAGGCGCGCAGCACCCGGCGGAAAACAGATTCAGACGGCGCGTTTTTCGCCCGACGGCAGCCTGATTGCCGTGGGCTATGCCGACTCGACCCAGGTGAGCATTCTCAGCTCTGGCACCCTGGAGCTGAGCTACGCCGCCGATACGCAATCGGTCAGGAACGGTGATCTGCGCAACGTCGCCTGGTCGGCCGATGGCCGCACGCTGTTTGCCGCCGGACGCTATGTCTCGGGCTCGAGACAGGCGATCCGATCCTGGAGCGATGCGGGGCGCGGTCAGCCCAGGGATGTGCCGGTGGCCGAGAACTCCATCCTCGACCTGCAGGCGCTGCCCGGCGGCGGCGTGGTCTATGGCACAGCCGAGCCGGCCTGGGGCGTGCTCAGCGCACCGGGAACCAAGACCTTGGGGGCCGCCTCCCCGATCGCCGACTACCGCGGCGCGGGCCAGCAGTTGCAGGTCTCCCGGGATGGGCACAAGGTGCGCTTCGCCTTTGAAAGGAACGGCCCGCTGGCCGCTGATTTCGACGCCGCCGTGGGCGTCACAGCAACCGAGAGCGCCAGCGCCGACGTCAAGGTGTCACCGGCTATGACCGAGTTCTCCGGCATGGTCGTGAGCCAATGGAAGAACACCGCCGCACCGCAACTCAACGCCCTGCCGCTGAGCCTGCGGGCTGGAGAGAACTCGCGTAGCCTGGCGATCGCGCCCGACGGATCGAACCTGGTGCTGGGCAGCGACTGGGGCTGGAACAAGTTCGATGCCAGTGGCAAGTTGCTCGGTAGAACCCTGACGCCGGGCGCCACATGGGCCATCAATTACTCGGGCGACGGGCGCTATGTGATTGCCGCCTTCGCCGACGGAACCGTGCGCTGGTTCAACGCCGGCAACGGCCACGAGCGGCTGGCGCTGTTTGCGCACAGTGACCGAAAGCGCTGGGTCGCCTGGACCCCTTCAGGCTTCTATGCAGCGTCGGCGGGCGGCGAGGAGTTGGTCGGCTGGCACATCAACAACGGGCCGGATCAGGCGGGAGACTTCTATCCGGCCTCGCGCTTTCGTGCGCGTTTTTACCGACCCGATGTGATTGCCAAGGTGCTGGAATCCGGGACCGATCTGGACGCGCTGCGCCTGGCGAATCAGGAGTCAGGGCGCGCCTCGACCTACGTTGACATTGCCCAGGCCCTGCCACCGATGATCGACCCGGTTTCGCCAGCGGAAGCGCGGGTCAGCGAAAGCGCTGCGACGCTGCGTTTCAAGCTCAGGAACGTGGGCGATGCGCCACTGCAGACGCTGCGGGTTCGCGTCAATGGCGGCAATGCCATGGACGTGCAGAGCGCGGCGCTGCAGCGCGGTGGCAGCGGCGACGAGCTCAGCCTGAACCTTGCGCTGCCCGAACAGGACTCGACGGTAGAGCTGTTTGCACAGAACCGCAACGGCGTCTCCACACCGGCGATATTCAAGTTCTATTGGCAAGGCACGCCGCCGAAAAAATCCCGATTGCCCACGCTGCACCTGCTGGCGATCGGCGTTTCGGACTACCACGACGACTCGATGAGCCTGGAATTTCCGGCCAAGGACGCCACCGATTTTGTCAACGCGCTCAAGGCGCAGAAGGACAAGCTGTACGGCGAGGTGCAGGTCGTGACGCTGACCAACGCACAGGCCACCCGGCAGGCGGTGCTGGACAACCTCGCGCTCATGAAGAGTCGCGTCAAGAGCAATGATGTCGGCATTCTTTTCATCGCCGGCCATGGGGTCAATGCCAAGGATGGCACCTACTACTTCGTTCCCTACGACTTTGACCGCAAGAAACTCGACAGCGCGGCGATAGCGTCCACCGGCGTGTCGTACACCGCGATCCGCTCCACGCTGGCAGAAATCCCCGGGCGCGCCATGCTCTTCATCGACACCTGCCACGCCGGCAACGTGATGGGCAAGAGCGACCTCACGGGCGCGATCAACGACCTAACGGCGCGCGAAAACAGCGTCGTGGTGTTTGCCAGCAGCACGCAGAAGGAACCCTCGCAGGAGGACGCCGCCTGGAACAACGGCGCCTTCACCAAGGCGCTGGTGATGGGCCTGCAAGGTGGCGGCGACCTCGACCACGACGGCAAGGTGATGTACACGGGATTGCAGTACTACCTGAGCCGCACCGTCACCAAGTTGACCGGGAACACCCAGCACCCGGTGGTTCTGCCCGGCGGCATCGAGGACTTCGTCGTTTCCATCCCCTGAGCGAAGGGCTCAGCCTCCCGGCTGAAACGGCTTGCCAATCGACGCCGGCATGTTCACGCGGATCCACTGCGGGTTGCGCGAGATCAGCGCCAGCACCACGATCGTGGACAGATACGGCAGCATGCTCAGGAACTGGCTGGGCAGTTCCACGCCAGCGCCCTGCAGATGAAACTGCAGCATCGTGACGCCGCCAAAGAGGTAGGCGCCCAGCAGCACGCGCGCCGGGCGCCAGGTGGCAAAAGTCGTGAGCGCCAGCGCGATCCAGCCCTTGCCGGCAACCATGCCTTCGACCCATAGCGGCGTGTACACGATGGAGATGTAGGCCCCGGCCAGACCGCACAGCGCGCCGCCCATGACGACCGCCGCGAGGCGTATGCGGCGCACCGGGTAGCCCAGCGCGTGCGCGGACTCGGGGCTTTCGCCCACGCTGCGCAGGATCAGTCCGGCGCGCGTGCGGTACAGGAACCAGATCAGCGCCAGCGTGAAGCCCATGGTGGCGTACACCAGCGGATGCTGGCGCAACAGCGCGGTACCGACAAACGGAATATCCGACAGCCAGGGAACGGCGAAATGAGGGCGTTCGGGGATGCGCTGCTGCACGTAGGCGATGCCGGCAAAGGCCGAAAAACCCGCGCCAAACAGGCTCAGCGCCAGACCGGTGGCGTACTGATTGGTGTTGAGCCAGATCACCAGCAGGCCGAACAGCGCTGCCAGCAGCGCGCCCGCCAGCATGCCGGCGGCAAAGCCGATCCAGTCGCTGCCGGTATGCACCACAGCGGCGTAGCCGGCGATGGCTGAGCACAGCATCATGCCTTCGGCACCCAGGTTCACGATGCCGGCTTTTTCGTTGATCAGCAGTCCCAGCGAGGCCAGCGCCAGCACCGTACCGGCGTTGAAGGTGGCAGCGATCAGCAGCGCGTAGGACTCCATCATTTCTTCCACCTCAGACGGTACAGCATCAAGGTGTCGCAGGCCAGCAGGCTGAACAGCAGCAGACCCTGGAACACGCCGGTGAGCGCCTTGGGCAGACCCAGGCGCGACTGCGCCAATTCGCCGCCGATGTAGAACATGCTCATCAGCACCGAAGAGAACACCATGCCCACCGGATGCAGGCGCCCGACAAAGGCCACGATGATGGCGGCAAAGCCGTAGCCCGCAGGCACGTAGGGCGTGAGCTGGCCGATCGGTCCGGCCACTTCCAGCGCGCCGGCCAGGCCGGCGGCGCCGCCCGACACCAGCAGCGCCAGCCAGAGCGCGCGACGCGACGAATAGCCGGCGTAGCGCGCCGCGGCCGGCGCCACGCCGCCCACCTGCTGCGCAAAGCCGGCGCGCGTGCGAAACAGGAACACCCACAGCGCGGCCGCACCCACCAGCGCCAGCAGCACGCCGATGCTCAGGCGCGAGCCTTCGAACAGGCGCGGGATGCGCGTCACCAGCTCGAAATTCTTCGTCTGCGGAAAGTTGTAGCCCGCCGGGTCCTTCCATGGGCCGTACACCATGTAGCCCAGCAGCAGCGTGGCCACATACACGAGCATCAGGCTCACCAGAATTTCGCTGGCGTTGAAGCGGTCGCGCAGCAGCGCCGTGACCCCTCCCCAGGCCATGCCGCCGAGCACGCCCGCGAGAAGAATCGGCAGCACGATCCAGCGGCTGGTGTCGGGTGTGGCCAGCAGCGCCACGCCGCTGGCCGCCATGGCGCCCAGGATGTACTGGCCCTCGGCGCCGATGTTCCACACGTTGGAGCGGAAACACAGCGCCAGACCCAGGGCGATGAGCAGCAGCGGCGTGGCCTTGACCACGAGTTCGCCCAGCGCGTAGCCGTTGCGGATGGGTTCCCAGAAGAACATCTGCAGCGCGGCCAACGGGTCCTTGCCCAGGGCGGCAAACATCGCCACGCCCAGCAGCACCGTGACCAGCAGCGCCAGCAGCGGCGAGGCATAGCTCCACAGCCGGGAGGGTTCGGCGCGCGCTTCAAGCCGGAACATGGTTCACCTCAGCGCCTTCCCACAAGCCGCTCATCCACTCGCCGATGCGCTCCACCGTCGCCTGCGCCACGGGCACGCCGGGCGAAAGCCGGCCCTTGGAGATGACGTGCAGCCGGTCGCAGATTTCGAACAGCTCGTCCAGCTCCTCGCTCACCACCAGCACCGCGCAACCCGCGTCGCGCAGTTCCAGCAACTCGGAGCGGATCTGCGCTGCGGCGCCTACATCCACGCCCCAGGTGGGCTGGGAGACGATCAGCAGTTTGGGTCTGGCGTCGATTTCCCGACCCACGATGAACTTCTGCAGATTGCCGCCCGAGAGCGAGCGCGCCAGCGACTGCGCTCCACCGGCCTTGACGTTGAAACGGGCAATGATGTCGTTGGCCTGGCTCTGCAGGCGTCGCACCTTGATCCAGCCAAAACCCCAGCGCGACGCGCTCAACGCCTCGTTGCGCGTGAGCAGCAGGTTGTGCGCCAGTCCCATGGTCGGCACGGCTCCCCGACCCAGGCGCTCTTCGGGGACGAAGTGCAGGCCCAGCTTGCGCCGCGCACCCGGGTGCAGCGCCGACGCATCCACGCCATCGCGCCCGAGACGGATGGTGCCGGCACGGGCACGCGTGTCCTCGCCCGAGAGCGCGTACAGCAGCTCCTTCTGGCCGTTGCCTGAGACGCCGGCGATACCCACCACCTCGCCCGCGCACACTTGCAGATTCACGTCGTGCAGATCGACGCCGAACTGGTCTTCGCGCTCCAGACTCAAGCCCTGCACCCGCAGCTCGGGCGCACCGGCAGCGCGCGCATGGTGCGTCAGGGTCGGCGGCTGCGCGCCGAT
Organism: uncultured beta proteobacterium; assembly: GCA_903838565.1. Taxonomy (GTDB): domain Bacteria; phylum Pseudomonadota; class Gammaproteobacteria; order Burkholderiales; family Burkholderiaceae_C; genus CAIKVZ01. The sequence goes on from CAILZB010000121.1 coordinate 8,081, forward strand.
CATCAGCGTAGAGAGGCTGGCGTTGGACTCCCGTCGCGGATCGCACAGGCCCGTGACCTTGCCGGCGCGCATCACCGTGCAGGCGTCGCACAGCGCGCGAATCTCGTGCAGCTTGTGGCTGATGTAGAGCACGCTGCAACCCTGGGCCGCGACGGCGCGCAGCACCACGAACAATTTCTCCACCGCCTGCGGCGTCAGCACCGAGGTCGGCTCGTCCAGGATCAGCAACTGAGGATTCGCCAGCAGCGCGCGGATGATCTCCACGCGCTGCATCTCGCCCACGCCCAGCGTGTGCACCGGACGCGCTGGATCGAGGTCCAGGCCGTACTGCTGCGCCTTGTCCTGGATGCTCTGGCTCACCTGCGCCAGCGTCAGATGCCGGTCCAAACCGAGCCAGACGTTTTCGGCCACGGTCAGCGTGTCGAACAGGCTGAAGTGCTGGAACACCATGGCCACACCCAGCGCACGCGCTTCCTGCGGATTGCGGATGTGCACGGCCTGCCCGTTGAACAGCATGTGCCCCGCGTCGGGCTGGGTCGCGCCGTAGATGATCTTCATCAGCGTCGATTTGCCGGCGCCGTTCTCGCCCAGCACGGCGTGGATCTGGCCCGGCAGCACGGTGAGCGAGACACCGTCGTTGGCGACCACGCCCGGGTAACGCTTGGTGATGCCGCTCAGGGCCAGCCGCGGCGCGGCCTGGGGCTCAGTTGCGGGCATAGTTCAACTGGAATCCCTGCACGCCGTCGTAACGCGTCATGTCGGTCGCCAGCATCGCGATCGTGACCATGTTCTTGCGGTCCTGCGCTATTGCAACGAAACGCCACTCGGGCGCGCCGTTGGCATAGGCAATCGAGATGCTGCCCTCGGCGATGTCGTAGCCGCGCGCCTGCGCCATCGCACGCAAGGCCGATTGCACAGGCACAAAACCAGGCTTGAACTGCAGCGTGATCGCCACCGCCTGGCGCGAAGGCAGCCAGGCCTCCAGGCGCGACACCCAGACCATGCAGACCGCAGACAACAACGCCAGCGCCATGCCGGCGCCATAGAAACCAACGCCCACCAGAATGCCGATCACCGACGAGGTCCAGAGCGACGCGGCCGTGGTCAGGCCGCTGATGTTGAAGCCTTCGCGCATGATCACCCCGGCGCACAGGAAACCGATGCCGGTGACGATGCCCTGGATCACGCGCGTCGGATCCGTGCCGGTGGCGCTGAAGGCGTGACCGCCATACCAGAACTCCGCGTGGCCGGAGATCACCGTCAGCGCGGCCGACGCCATGCACACCAGGCCATACGTGCGCATGCCGGCCGCGCGACCGTGGTAGGAGCGCTCGTATCCCACCATCAGACCCAGCGCCAGCGCCCCTACAATGTTCAGAAAGACCATCAGGTTGGTGGTCAACTCCTGGGGCGTCCAGTAGGACAACAGCATCTCGGTCGAAAGCATGGTGGATTTTCAGGTCGGGTCGAGTCGGTCGGGCATGGCGTTCATTCTGCCATGCGCAGCTGCGCGAACCTGCCCCTGGTCGATAAGGTAAACCCGGTCACACACCATGGCCGCAAAGTGCTCGTTCTGCTCCGACAGCAAAACGCTCACGCCCTGGGTTTTGAGCGCCTGGATCATGCGCGCCATCTGTTCCACGATCAGCGGCGCCATGCCCTCGGTCGGCTCGTCCAGCAACACCAGCAGCGGGTTGCCCATGAGGGTGCGCGCCACGGCCAGCATCTGCTGTTCGCCGCCGCTCATGCGCGAGCCCAGGCGATCAAGCATGGACGCCAGGTTGGGAAACACCTGAAACAGTTTCTCCGGTGTCCACAGCGGCGCATCGGTCCCGTCCGGCCAGCGCCTGGGCGCCTGGCGCCCCACCTCGAGGTTTTCCAGCACCGTGAGCTCGGAAAATATGCGCCGGTTCTCCGGCACGAATCCCAGCCCCCGACGCGCCACCTCGTGCGTGGGCGCGTGCGAGATCTCGCTGCCGGCAAAGCGGATCTCACCGGTGCGCCGCGGCATCAGTCCCATGATGGCCTTGAGCGTGCTCGACTTGCCAGCGCCGTTGCGCCCCATCAATCCCACGACTTCACCGCGCTGCACCTGCAGATCCACGTCCAGCACCACGTGCGCCGCGCCATACCAGGCGTTGAGTCCGCGCACTTCGAGCAAAGTGCTCATGCTCTTTTCTCCCACTCGTACTCCCACCAGGTCTTCTTCCCCACCCTATCCCCTGCGGGAGTCTTCCCCCACTCATACCCCCCAGCCCCTCTCTCGCCCCGCCGGGCGAAAGAGGGGGGCTTCATGTGGCCGCGTATGTAAAGGGAGTGGGTACAAGCTGAAATGTTTTGACCGTTGCAATGTGCAACGCGGTCGGCAGCTCGAACGCTCGTTCTACGTTGGACCTGCAATGCAGCGTGCCGTGGCGCGGGTACTTGTCCTGTTTCACACGCGGCCAAATGGGGCTCCCCTTTCCGCCCCGGCGGGGGTGGAAAGGGGCGGGGGGGATAGGGGGGGAAACAATCGATAAAAATCGAGAAGCTACGATTGACAACAACAGGTTGCATGAATGGCTTCTACCGATTAGCAAGCGAACGGGGCGCATTCGTTTCGCCAAAAAACGACGGGGCTATCTGGCCCGTTCCGAGGTACACCTGGCGCACCTGCTCATGTTCCTGGATCTGCTGCGGGTCGCCGTCGGCGATGATCTTGCCGCCCGAGAGCACGAGCACGCGCTGGGCGAAGCCGAACACCACGTCCATGCTGTGCTCGGTGAAGAGCACGGCCATATGGCGCTCTGCGGCCACCTTGCGCACCAGGGTCATGAGCGCGTGACGCTCGGGCGCCGCCATCCCCGCCGTGGGCTCGTCCATCAGCAGCAGCCTGGGGTCGCTGGCCAGCGCCAACGCCAGTTCCACACGCTTCACATCGCCATAGGCCAACTCGCTGCAGGCGCGCGCAGCCTGATCCTGCATGCCAACCTGCGCCAGCAGTTCCATGGCGCGCCCGGTCTGATGCTGCGCGGCGCGCGACCAGAACGAGAACAGTCGATGCGAAGCCGACAGCAACACCATCTGCACGTTCTCCAGCGCCGTGAGCGAGGCAAAGGTCTGCGCGATCTGGAAGGTGCGGCCCACACCCAGCGCCCAGATCTCGCGCGGCGCCAAGCCGTTCAGGGATTGGCCTTCGAGCCGGATCTGCCCCTGGTCGGGAAGCAGTTGCCCGTTGAGCAGATTGAACAGCGTGGACTTGCCCGCGCCGTTGGGGCCGATCAGTGCCAGCAGTTCTCCCGCCGCCATGGAGAAGTTCACACCGTCGACGGCACGCACGCCGCCATACGATTTGTGCAGGTCGCTGACTTCCAGGAAATTCATGCCGTACTCTTACGCAAGCGGCGTGCCAGGATCAACGTGAAAGTTTGGCGCAGCGCCGACAAGCTGCCCACCAGCCCCTGCGGGAACAACAGCACCAGCAGCAGCATCACGCCGCCGAGCAGGGCGCGCCAGTACTCGGTGCTGCGCGCGATGCTGTCCTGCAAGCCGGTAAAGACCGCAGCGCCCACCAGGGGTCCGGACAGTGTTTGCACGCCGCCGAGCAACACCATCACGAGCGCGTCCACCGAATGTCCCACGCCCAGGACATCGGGAGAGATGCTGCCCTTGGAAAAGGCAAACAAGGCACCGGCCAGACCCGCAAACAAGCCGGCGATGCCCAGCGCCAGCCACTGCACGCGCTTCACGTTGATGCCCACGGCCTCGGCGCGCACCGCAGAATCGCGCGCCGCGCGCAAGGCATGACCGAAAGGCGAGAACAGCGCTCGGCGCAGCAGCCAGGCCGCCAACGCGGTCAACGCCAGCGTCAGGCAGTAATAGGCGCGTTTGTCGGACAGCCAGGGCGCCGGCCACAGGCCGGTGAGGCCGTTGCTGCCCCCGGTGACGCCCTCCCACTGGAAGCAGATGGCCCAGAGAATCTGCGCGAAAGCCAGCGTCAGCATCGCCAGGTAGATCCCCGACAGACGCACGGCGAACCAGCCCAGCACCAGGGCACCCAGCGCCGCGACCAGCGGCGCGCCCAGCAGCGTCCACGCCATCGGCCAAGCCATGCTTTGCAGCAGCCAGGCCGCAGCGTAGGCGCCCAGCCCGAAATACGCCGCATGGCCAAACGAGTGCAGCCCGCCGGGCCCCATGATGAAGTGCAGACTGGCGGCAAAGAGCGCCGCGATCAGCAGGTCGACGCCCAGCACCGTGGCGTAGGGCCAGGCCTGGCCCCACCAGGGCAGTGCCAGCAGGGCGATGAAGCCGAGCGCCGTCAGCCAGCGCTGCACCCGGCCCGCAGCCTGAAGCGGCTTTTCCATCAGCGCCAGAGCGGGACTGGCCACGCTGGCGCGGCCCATCAAGCCCCAGGGACGCAGCACCAGCACCAACGCCATCACCAGAAACTCGGCCACCAGCGTGAGTTTGGAGAACGAGAAACTCCAGCCGCCGAAATCCACCGTTCCCAGGCCGATGCACAAGGCCTTGATCAGGCCAAGCAGCAAGGCCGCCACGTAGGCGCCGGGGATAGAACCCAGGCCACCGATCACCACCACAACAAAGGCGTCGCCGATCGTCAGCAGATCCAGCCCCAGGTGCGCCGGTTCACGCGGCAGCTGCAGTGCGCCGCCCAAACCGGCAAGCGCCGTGCCCAGGGCGAAGACCGAGGTGAACAACAGCGCCTGGTTCACGCCCAGCGCGGCTGCCATGTCCCGGTCCTGCGTGGCCGCGCGCACCAGCATGCCCCAGCGCGTGCGCTTGAGCAGCAGCCACATCGCGGCCAGCACAGCGGGCGCGACGCCGATCAGGAACAGGTCGTAGCTGGGAAACTCGCGCCCCAGGATCTCCATTGAGCCGCTCAGTCCCGGCGCCCGCGGACCCAGCAGATCTTCCGGCCCCCAGCACCACAGCGTGGCGTCCTGAATCACCAGCACCAGCGCGAAGGTGGCGAGCAGTTGGAAGAGTTCAGGCGCGCGGTAGACGCGGCGCAGCAGCAGCACTTCGACGACGGTGCCGAGCAGACCCGCCAGCAGCGCGGCCAGGGGCACAGCGACCCAGAAGCCCAGGCCGGACCCGAGCCATTGCACCAGCGACCAGGCGATGAACAGGCCCAGCATGTAGAACGAGCCGTGGGCAAAATTGACGATGCGCGTGACGCCAAAAATGAGCGACAGGCCCGCCGCCACCAGAAACAGTGAAGAGGCCCCAGCCAGGCCGTTGAGCAGCTGGACGATGAGGCCGGAAAAACTCACTCGGCGGGTCGCAGCTTCTTCACTTCAGCCGCCGTGGGCTGGTACTTGGCGCCGTCCAGGTAGCGGTAATCCACCATCACACCCTTGCCCTTGTCGTTTTGCGTGCGGCCCAGGTAGGCGCCCATGGTCGACTGGTGGTCTTCTGCGCGGTAGGTGATCGTGCCAAAAGGCGTCAGCACGCTCAGGCCGGTGAAGGCGGCGATGAGCTTTTCGGTGTCGGCGGATTTGGCTTTCTTCATGCCGGCGGCAAGCGACTGGATCGCGCTGTAGCCGACCACGGAACCGGCGCGCGGGTAGTCGTTGAAGCGGCGGTGATAGGCGAGGAAGAACGCCTTGTGTTCGGGCGTCTGGATGCCGTACCAGGGGTAGCCGGTGACGATCCAGTTGTTGGGCGTTTCCTCCTTCAGCGGATCCAGGTATTCGGGCTCGCCGGTGAGCAGGCTCACGACCTCGCGCCCCTTGAACAATCCGCGCGTGTTGCCCTCGCGCACGAACTTGGACAGATCCGCGCCGAACAGCACGTTGAAGATCGCGTCCGGCTTCGCGTCGGCCAGGGCCTGCACCACGCTGCCGGCTTCCACTTTGCCCAAGGGCGTGGCCTGCTCGCCGACGAATTCCACGTCGGGCTGGGCCGCCTTGAGCAGCTGCTTGAACGTACTGGCAGCCGACTGGCCATATTCGTAGTTGGGGTAGACGATGACCCAGCGCTTCTTCTTGAGCTTGGCCGCCTCAGGCACCAGCATCGCCACCTGCATGTAGGTCGAGGGACGCAGGCGGAAGGTGTAACGGTTGCCGTTTTGCCAGACGATCTTGTCTGTCAGCGGCTCGGCGGCCAGGAAGAACACCTTGCGCTGCTTGGCGAAGTCGGTCAGCGCCAGACCGATGTGGGAGAGGAAGGAACCGGTCAACACGTCGACCTGCTCGCGCGCGAGCAGCTCTTCGGCGGCGCGCACGGCGTCGGCCGGACTGGCGTTGTCGTCGCGTGTGAGCAACTGCAGCGTCTTGCCATTGACGCCACCAGCGGCGTTGATTTCCTCGACCGCCAGCTCCATGCCCTTCTTGTAGGGTTCCAGGAACGCAGGCTGGGCCTTGTAGCTGTTGATCTCACCGATCTTGATGACGCCCTGCGCCTGGGCAGGAGCCAGCAGCGTCAGGCTCAGCGAAAAGAGGCCGGCAGCCACTAAGGAACGGTTTGGCATGGTGAAGTGCATCCAGGAAATACAAAAATGGAAGGCTGATGATATCCAGAACCGCCACGGTGCTCGCGTCACGATGCGGTGTTGCATGGCTAATGGCATCTATTTCATGTTGCCATTGCGCAACAAATTTGCGTGCATTGATGCGCCGCACCATGGCTCGACTGTCAATGCTGTGCAATGGCTTTGAGGAGTTTTTTCCTCTGCATCAGAAAGAATCAATATCATGAAAAAAACAGCTTTCAAGCGTGCCGCGATGGTGCTGGCAGTGGCGGGAAGTGTCGCAATGTCTTTCGCCGCGCAAGCCGCTGACGGACCGTGGTTGGTGCGCGTACGCGCTGTCAACCTGGAAAGCGCCAATGGCGACTCGACCGGCCTGGGTCTGTCGATCAACAACAAGGTCATTCCTGAAGTCGACTTTTCGTATTTCTTCACACCCCAGATCGCCGCCGAACTGATCCTGACCTACCCGCAGAAACAAACGGTTCATTCCAGTGTCGTCGGCAGCGACATCGGTTCGTTCAAGCACCTGCCACCGACGCTGACCGTGCAGTACCACTTCACGACCCTGGGTGCTCTCAAACCCTACCTCGGAGCCGGCGTAAACTACACCCGCATTTCAGACGTGAATCTCATTCCAGGTGCTGACCTGAGCCGCAACAGCTATGGCCTGGCACTGCAAGCCGGTGCAGACTATGAAATCAGCAAGAACGTCTACCTCAATCTGGACGTGAAGAAGGTGCAGATTCGAACGGACGTCAGTTTGAGCGGCGTCAAGGTGGGCCAGTTCAAGGTCGACCCGCTGCTCGTCGGCGTGGGCATCGGCTGGCGCTTCTAAGCACTTGACTGCTTGATCGACAAGCCCGGATCCTGCGGTTGACGCGGGATCCGGGCTTTTTTCATGCGGTTTGCGAAACCGGCTTCAGGCGCCGGCGAGCGCGCGCAGGCTGTCAGGCTGGGGCAGCGTCAGGATACGCCCCACGCCAGCCACCAGACCGCGCTCGCGCAGATGGTGCAGCACGCGTGAAAAGGTTTCGGGCGCAATCCCCAGTTGTGCCGCGATCAGGCGCTTGCGCTGCTGCAGCGACACGATGAGGCCGCCCTGGGGTCCAGGCTCGGCGTGTCGTACCAGCCATTCCGCACAGCGCGACTCGGCATCCTTGGACAGTCGGCTCACCGCCAATTCGGTTTGCTGGCGGTGCGCCAGCGCCATGTCGTGCAACACCTCTTGTGCCGACGCGGGCAAACTGGCCAAACTGCGCCGAAACTCGGCCAGCGGTACGCGACGCAAGCTCACATCGGTCTGGGCCACGGCATCCACCGCGCTGGGCAACTGCAGCACCGCAGCGGTGGCGTCCAGCCATGACGGACCTTGGACGACCCCGAGTTGGTGCTCCAGCTTCTCGCCTTGCAGCAGGCCCAGCGCCACGCGGCCCGAGTCCAGATGCAGCACCCAGAGCGTCGGCGCATTCCGGCGCGACAGCACTTCAGCTGTTTTGGCCGTCAGCGGCTGTGCCTTGGGGTCGATGAGGGGAATCTGCGGCATGCGCCAGACTTTGCCGTGTTTTGCCCCATACGGGTTTGAGCGAAGTCAAGACTTGCGCGGGTATCAGTCGGCCTGCGCAGGCCTGCCGGGAGCTCGTGTCTTTGGCCTGTGCGTCAGGACTGTTTGGACCTGACTCCGGTCGTCTGACGCCCTGCGAGCCAGGATTCTGTGCCAGCCAGCAGAGACCGCGTATTCCCTGGTTTCAATCAAGGCGGCCGAACCCGGGTAAGCTTTCGCCATGAGCACCCTGCTGATCCGCAACGCACGCTGCGTCGCCACCTTCGACGCCCGCCAGACCGAGCTGCGCGACGCCTCGGTCTTCATTCGCGGCAACCTGATCGAGGCCATCGGCCCTGCCGCAGAGTTGCCGCAAAGCGCGGACGAGGTGATCGACGCGCGCGACCATTTGGTGATCCCGGGCTTGATCAACACCCATCACCACATGGTGCAAAGCCTCACGCGCGCCGTGCCACAGGTGCAGAACGCCGAACTCTTCAGCTGGTTGCGCGGCCTGTATCCGATCTGGGCCGGACTCACGCCCGAGATGGTGTTCGTGTCGCACCAGATCGCGATGGCCGAGCTGCTGCTCAGCGGCTGCAGCACCAGCTCAGACCACCTCTACATCTACCCCAATGGCGTGCGCCTGGACGACAGCATTGCGGCAGCGCGCGCCACCGGGATGCGCTTTGTCGCCACGCGCGGCAGCATGAGCGTGGGCCAGTCGCTGGGCGGGCTGCCGCCGGACCGGGTGGTGGAGCGCGAGGACTTCATCCTCAAGGACACGCAGCGCCTGATCGAGAGCTACCACGACGCGTCCTTCGGCTCCATGCTCAACATCGCGGTCGCGCCCTGCTCGCCGTTCAGCGTGAGCCAGGACCTGATGCGCGAGTCCGCCGCACTGGCGCGGGCCTTCAAGGTCCGGCTGCACACCCATCTGGCGGAGAACGACCACGACCTCGCGTACACACGCGAGAAGTTCGACTGCACGCCCACCGAATACGCGCAGGACCTGGGCTGGCTGGGTGACGACGTGTGGCACGCGCACTGCGTCAAGCTCGACGATGCCGGCATCAGCCTGTTCGCCGCCAGCCGCACCGGCGTGGCGCATTGCCCGTGCAGCAATATGCGCCTGGCCTCGGGCATCGCGCCGATACGCAAGATGCTGGACGCTGGCGTTCCCGTGGGCCTGGGCGTGGACGGCAGCGCCAGCAACGACGGTGCGCAGATGGTGAACGAGGCGCGCCAGGCGCTGCTGCTGGCGCGCGTGGGCCGCGCGCTGCAGCCGGCGCAGACGCGCAACGGGAAGACCTTCTTCGGCTGTGACCTGGGGCCCGCGGAGATGACTGCGCGCGACGCGCTGGCACTGGCCTCGCGCGGTGGAGCCCAGGTGCTGGGGCGCAGCGACATCGGGCATCTGGCCATCGGCATGTGCGCCGACCTGGCACTGTTCGACCTCGATACCCTGGCCTTTGCCGGCGGCGCCGTGCACGATCCCGTAGGCGCCCTGCTGCTGTGCGCCAGCCCGCAGGCGGCCTACACCGTCGTCAACGGCCGCGTGCTGGTGCGCCAGGGGCGACTCACCACCGTGGACCTGGGGCCGCTGATCGAGCGGCACAATGCGCTGGCACTGCAACTGGTGGCGGGCGCCGCCCGCTGATTCAATCACTCCCTTCAAAGGAATAACCATGTACTACATCGTTGAAACATCCAAGTCATTCGACCAGGCCGCGCAGGACCTTGACGCTGCGGTGAAGCGCAACGGCTTTGGCGTGCTGCACGTGCACGACCTGGGAACGACGCTGCGCAGCAAGGGCATTGATTTCTCCGAGGACTGCAAGGTGTTCGAGGTCTGCAACCCGGCGCAGGCGGCCAAGGTGCTGGGGATCGACATGCGCCTGAACATGGCGCTGCCCTGTCGCATCTCGGTCTATACCGAGCAGGGCAAGACCAAATTGGGGCTGATCAAGCCCGAAGCCATGTTGGGTATGCTGTCGCAGGATGCAGCGCTGCAACAGGTGGCGCAGGAGGTCGAGGCACAGACCATCAAGATGGTGGACGAGGCCCGATAGCCGCGGCCGCCGGCCTATTCGGTTTTCGCACCGCCCAGAAACCACAGGCCAATCAACGCGCGCTCGGCCTCGGTGATGCCGGTGGCGTTGTTCATGGGCATGATCTTGCTCACCACCGCCTGCTGGTACAGCGCCTGCGCGTGCTGCTTGATGCGCTCGGGCGAATCCAGGCGCACGTTCTTCATCTGCACCAGTGCACCATGGCACAGCGTGCAGCGCTGCTCCAGCACCGCCTGCACGGTCTTGAACCCCACGGCGGTACCAACGGCTGTCGTCGTTGCTATCGAAGCAATAGCGCCTGGCTTGCTCGGAGCCGATTCGGGCCGCAGCCAGACCAGCACCCCCAGGATCAACACCACCCCGGCGACGGCGTAACGCAGCGGGTTCGCGTTGCGCCCCAACTTGTAGCCGTGGCGCATCACGAAGAACTGCCGTATCAAGGCGCCCGCCAGCATCATCAGGATCAGGATCAGCCAGTTCTGGGGATGGCTGTAGGTGAAGCTGTAGTGGTTGCTCAGCATCGCGAACAGCACCGGCAGCGTGAAATAGGTGTTGTGCACGCTGCGCTGCTTGGCGCGCTTGCCGTGCGTGGGGTCCACCGGCTCGCCGGCGGCCATTTGCGCCATCACCTTGCGCTGGCCCGGAATGATCCAGAAGAACACGTTGGCGCTCATCGCCGTGGCGATCATGGCGCCCATCAGCAGGAACGCTGCGCGCCCCGCGAAAAGGTGGCAGGCGGTCCAGGCGGCGATGCAAATGACGCCGAACACCAGCGCGCCGACGATGGCGTCCCCCTTCTTCATGAAGCCGAAGCGCCGGCAGATCAGGTCGTAGGCGAGCCAGAAC
>CAILZB010000122.1 GCA_903838565.1 uncultured beta proteobacterium
GCTTATCTCGTTTACGCCATCGACCTCGACACTGGTCTCGAGGAAGAACCACGGCGATGACATAACCTCGGCGGCCATCCAGTATCTGGAGCCGCGCTCCCTTTCAGGACTGGGGAAAGTTTTTTCGTCTTTTAGAACGGTTCGAATTTCGCGAGACATCGTTTGCACCTTTCGTCGGCGGGTTTGTTGGAATATTTCGCTCTGTTCACTTGTCTCCGGTATCCACGCCTAAAGGCCGAGCAGGGCGTGGAGGAACTAAAGAGATGGGCGATGGCTTGAGTTATTGTAGATGTATAAACAGTGGACGTAAATACGGTAGACGTTCAAGCTGTAGATTTTGGGGCGGTATTTGGGCAATCTCGAGGCATGAACAACAAGGAAAAGGCACCAGACGCTCGCGCTCTGTTGGCGACAAACGTCCAGCAACTTCGGTTGCACATGGGTCTATCCCAAGAAACACTGGCTGAATTAGCTGGGTTTCACCGCACATATGTCAGTCAGGTCGAGCGGCGCGTGTCCAACACCACGGCTGACAACATCCAACGGCTTGCGGATGTGCTGACGGTTCCCGTTGCTCGCCTGTTTCAGGTTCCTGAGGGCCAGGAAAGGGCTCTTTGAGAGGGAAGAGCCCCTAAAAAAGCTGGCGCAGAACCATTTGTCTGTGTGCGAAATCTGGCGCAGAACCGTTTGTCTGAAACAGGCAAAAATGGCCTAAATTGCCATGTTTTTGAGATGTTGCACCGAGTTCGATAACAAGTCGGCGAACGAACCCGTTTTTTGGGGACTTTTTGTGCAGATACAAAAGTCGCAAGGGCCTGAAGCAAGAATCCAGCATTGGCGCGGGTTAGCGGGGCGCCAGCGCAGAACCATTTGTCTGTGTCAAACCCCGTTTTTACCCACTCAGCGCAGAACCATTTGTCTGAAAACGGTCAGCGCAGAACCATTTGTCTGACCGCAGAACTTTAATGTCTGTCAGCAGATCGCGCCGACTGGGATGTCTTTCGCGCCACCGGGGTAGCGCATCTGATGAGCATTTCCGGGGTTCACATCACCATGTTCGCCTGGGGTGCGGCGTGGCTGGTGGGCTGGCTCTGGCGCCGCTCCTCACGCGTGTGCCTAGCCTATCCCGCTCCCGGCGCGGCCCTGGTGGGTGGCATCGTTCTGGCCAGCGCCTACGCGGTGTTCAGCGGCTGGGGCGTTCCATCGCAACGCACCATCTGGATGCTGTGCTCCGTCGGGCTGCTCAGGCTTTCCGGGCGCAGTTGGCCCTGGCCACAGGTGTGGCTGCTGGCGCTGGGCCTGATCGTTGCCGTCGATCCCTGGGCCTTGCTGCAAGCCGGCTTCTGGCTCAGCTTTGTTGCGGTCGGCGTGCTGTTTGCGACGGACTCCGGCGAGCGCGACGCCGCACGGCGGGGGATTCAGTCCCGCACGCGTTCATTTTTTCGCGAACAGTGGGTCGTGACGCTGGCGCTCACGCCGCTGAGCCTGCTGCTTTTCAACCAGGTATCGGTGATCGGGCTGCTGGCCAATGCGCTGGCCATTCCCTGGGTCACGCTGGTGCTGACGCCGCTGTGCATGTTGGGCGTGCTGTGGTCACCGTTGTGGGACGCCGCGGCCTGGGCTGTGTTGGCGATGAGCGCGCTGCTGCAGGCGCTGGCCGCCTTGCCCTTTGCCAGCGTGACTGTGGCTGCCGTGCCGCTGTGGGCGGCCGCAGTGGGCGTGGCGGGCGGCACGCTGCTGGCCATGCCGTGGCCCAGAAGCGTGCGCGTGCTGGCCTTGCCCTTGCTGCTGCCGGTGCTGTTGTGGCAGGTTGAACGCCCCGAATTGGGGCAGCTTGAACTGCTGGCGGCCGATATCGGGCAAGGTAACGCCGTTTTGGTGCGCACAGCCGGACACGCCCTGGTGTACGACGCCGGTCCGCGCTTCAGCAGCGAAAACGATGCCGGGCAGCGCGTGCTGGTGCCGCTGTTGCGCGCCCTGGGCGAGCGTGTCGACACGCTGGTGCTGAGCCATCGGGACACCGATCACACCGGTGGCGCTGCCGCGGTGCTGGCAACGCAGCCGCAGGCGCGCTTGCTCAGCTCGCTTGAATCGGACCATCCTTTGCAGGCCCTGCGCGCTGCTCAACGCTGTGAACTGGGGCAGCGCTGGGACTGGGACGGCGTGGTTTTTGAGGTGCTGCATCCGCAGGCGCCGGACTACGAAGCACGGCCCAAGAGCAACGCCATGAGCTGCGTGCTGCGCATCACGAACGGCGTGCACACCGCCCTGCTTGTGGGAGACATCGAGCAAGCCCAGGAGGCGCGGCTGCTGAACCGCCCCGAAGCCCTCAAGGCCGACCTGCTGCTGGTGCCGCATCATGGCAGCAAGACGTCGTCCAGCGCGGCTTTCCTGGACGCCGTGGCGCCTCGGTTTGCGCTGGTGCAGGCGGGCTACCGCAACCGCTTCGGTCATCCCGCCAGCTCGGTGATGGAGCGTTACCGTGAGCGACAGATTCAGGTCGTGGATTCGCCGCGCTGCGGCGCCATCACCTGGGAGTCGGCGCAGGCGCAGCGGGTGTTGTGCCAGCGCGATCTGGGGCGACGCTATTGGCAACATCGGGTGCCGGTGGAGCGCGAATAGACGCATCGGTTTTTGCTTGGTCCGGAACTTGCTATCCTAGAGGGCAGGAGAGAGCGCATGCAAAAGTTCGACGAGATGTATACCCAGCTGCCCTACGAGTTCTTTACTCAGGGCAAGCAGATTCGCGACCAGTACAAGATCTATGACGAATGGTTGGCACGCCAGCCCGGCGACATGATGGCGCGCCGGCGCGAGGAAGCCGAGATGATTTTTCGCCGCGTGGGCATCACCTTTGCTGTCTATGGCGAGAAGGACGAGGATGGCGCGGGCACGGAACGGCTGATCCCGTTTGACCTGATCCCGCGCATCATCCCTGCGCACGAGTGGTCCTTCCTCGAGCGCGGCCTGGTGCAGCGCGTCACCGCCTTGAATCGTTTCATCCACGACGTTTATCACGATCAGGAAATCATCAAAGCCGGCGTTGTGCCGCGCGAGCAGATCGAAAACAACGCCCAGTTCCGCCCCGAGATGGTGGGCGTGGACGTGCCCAACGCGATCTATTCGCACATCAGCGGCATCGACATCGTGCGCGCCCCCAATGCTGCGGGCGAGGGAGAGTACTACGTGCTGGAGGACAACCTGCGCGTACCCAGCGGCGTGAGCTACATGCTGGAGAACCGCAAGATGATGATGCGGCTCTTTCCGGAACTGTTCAACGCGCACCGCGTCGCGCCCGTGGCGCACTACCCCGACCTCTTGCTGGAGACCCTGCGCGCGAGCAGCCCGGCCACCACAGCCGAACCCACCGTGGTGGTGTTGACGCCGGGCATGCACAACAGCGCCTATTTCGAGCACGCCTTTCTGGCCCAGCAAATGGGCGTGGAACTGGTCGAAGGCCAGGACCTGATGGTGCGGGACAACTTTGTCTACATGCGCACCACGCGCGGCCCCCAGCGCGTGGACGTGATCTACCGCCGTGTGGACGACGACTTCCTCGATCCCAAGGTGTTTCGTTCCACGTCCACACTGGGTTGCGCGGGTCTGATGGACGCATATCGCGCCGGCCATGTGGCGATCTGCAACGCCGTGGGAACGGGCGTGGCCGACGACAAGTCGATCTACCCCTATGTGCCCAAGATGGTCGAGTTTTACCTGGGCGAGAAGCCGATCCTGAACAACGTGCCGACCTATATGTGCCGCAACAAGGATGACCTGGCCTACACGCTGGCCAACATGAAAGACCTGGTGGTGAAGGAGGTGCACGGCGCTGGCGGATACGGCATGCTGGTGGGCCCGGCGGCCACCGCCGCCGAGATCGAGGACTTTCGCAAGGCGGTGCTCGCGAATCCGAACGGCTATATCTCGCAGCCCACCTTGAGCCTTTCGAGCTGCCCCACCTACGTGGAGAGCGGCATCGCGCCGCGCCACATCGACCTGCGTCCCTACGTGCTCAGCGGCAAGACCGTCAAGATGGTTCCGGGGGGCCTCACGCGCGTGGCGCTCAAGGAAGGCTCGCTGGTCGTGAATTCGTCCCAGGGCGGCGGAACCAAGGACACCTGGGTGTTGGAAAGCTAAGAATCTTGAGGGACAGGCCTTCAGCACTGTCCTCAACCGATCAAAGGAAATGTCATGTTAAGCCGCACAGCCGATCACTTGTTCTGGATGTCGAGATACACGGAGCGGGCCGAGAACACCGCTCGCATGCTGGATGTGAACTACCAGACCTCGCTGCTGCCGCAGTCGGCGGAAATGGCGCAGGCGGGATGGCGCGGGTTGCTGGGCATCAGCGAACTGCTGCCGCATTACACGGCCCAGCACGAGGAGATTCGGGGCGCTCAAGTCATGGAATTCATGGTGAAGGACGAAAGCAATCCCTCATCCATCGTTTCCTGCCTGAAGGCGGCGCGGGAAAATGCGCGCGCCGTGCGCGGCACGCTCACGACCGAGGTCTGGGAGACGCAAAACCAGACCTGGCTGGAAATCAATCGGATGTTGCGCGCGGGCGAGTTCGAGCGCGACCCGTCGCAATTTCTGGAGTGGGTCAAGTTCCGCTCCCACCTGTCGCGCGGGGTGACCCTGGGAACCATGTTGATGGACGAGGCGCTGTACTTCATGCGCCTGGGCATCTTTCTGGAGCGTGCGGACAACACGGCGCGGCTGGTGGATGTGAAATTCCACGCGCGCGAGGGCGATTATTTTGGCAACGGCAGTGACAAAAACCAGGAATACGACTTCTACCACTGGAGTGCCATCCTGCGCAGCGTGAGCGGTTTCGAGATCTATCGAAGGGTCTATCGCGACGTCATCAAGCCCGAACGCGTGGCCGAACTGCTGATCCTGCGGCCTGACATGCCGCGCTCGCTGCACGCCAGCCTGAACGAAGTCGTGAAGAATCTGGCCCTGGTGTCGGTCGACGGGGACAGTGAAACCCAGCGCCGCGCCGGAAAACTGCGCGCCGAACTGCAATATGGGCGCATCGACGAAGTCCTGGCCACCGGGCTGCACGCCTACCTGACGCAGTTCCTGGACCGGGTGAATGAGCTGGGTCTGCGCATCAGCCGCGACTACCTGGTTCCCGCCGCCTGACCTGCCGGTCAGCGCGCGGCGCCTGGCGCAGGCTATAATCCGAAGGCTTTGCATAGTGCAAGGCGCACGTCAGCAGCAGTTCCAGCCGCTGACGCAAGTAACCCCCTCGGGTGCCGGTGCGTGTGTGACACGTCTGCTTGGCCCGACAATTTCTAGGAAGATCCATGATCGCATCCAGCATCAAAGCCGAAGTCGTTAAAGCCAATGCCCGCAAGGTCGGTGACACCGGCAGCCCCGAAGTGCAAGTCGCACTGTTGACGGCTCGCATCAACGAACTCACACCCCACTTCAAGACCCATGCCAAGGACCACCACGGTCGCCGCGGCCTGCTGCGCATGGTCAACACCCGCAAGAGCCTGCTCGCCTACCTGAATCGCAAGGACCACGACCGCTACGTGGCCCTGATCGCGAAACTGGGCCTGCGCAAGTAAGCTTGAGTGAATCGGATGCGCCTGAGTCGGGAAACTGATTCAAGGCGCATTTTTACTTCGGAGGCGGGAAAACGAATACGCGCTGTGTCATTCCAGAAGAAATTTCCATGATTTTTTCTGGAATGGCATCGTGTTCGAGCCCCACTCTGACCCTGAGCTGATAGGGATTTATCAGTTGTGCAAACAAGGAGTTCAACATGAGCATTTTCAATAAAGTCAGCAAGACCTTTCAGTGGGGTTCCAACACCGTCACGCTGGAAACCGGCGAAATTGCGCGTCAGGCCAACGGCGCCGTGCTGCTGGACATGGACGGCACCGTGGTGCTGGCCACCGTCGTCGCCAAGACCGAAGGCAAGGCCGGGCAGGATTTCTTCCCGCTGACCGTGGACTATCTGGAAAAGACCTATGCCGCAGGCAAGATCCCCGGCAGTTTCTTCAAGCGCGAAGGCCGCCCCAGCGAATTCGAGACGCTCACCAGCCGCCTCATCGACCGCCCGATCCGCCCGCTGTTCCCGGAAGGCTTCTTCAATGAAGTGCACGTGGTCGTGCACACGCTGTCGCTCAACCCTGAAGTCGACGCCGACATCGCGGCCCTGATTGCCGTCAGCGCCGCCCTGTCCATCAGCGGTGTCCCGTTCAGCGGCCCCATTGGCGCAGCGCGTGTGGGCTACGTCAACGGCGAATATGTGCTCAATCCGGGTCAGACCCTGCGCAAGAGCTCGACGCTGGATCTGGTCGTCGCCGGCACCGAAGCCGCCGTGCTGATGGTCGAGTCCGAAGCCCAGCAACTGAGCGAAGAGATCATGCTCGGCGCCGTGGTGTTTGGCCATGAGCAAGGCAACATCGCAATCAACGCCATCCACGAACTCGTGCGTGACGCAGGCAAGCCGGCCTGGGACTGGACCGCACCGGCCAAGGACGAGCCGCTGATCGCCAAGGTGCACGCACTGGCGAACGACCGGCTGGCCGCGGCCTATCAGATCCGCAACAAGCAGGCACGCACGCGCGCCTGCCGCGAAGCCTACGCTGTGGTGATGGCCGACCTGAAGCTCGACGGCACGCCGTTTGACAGCGTCAAGGTCGAAGGCATGCTGTTCGACATCGAAGCGCGCATCGTGCGCAGCCAGATCCTGGCCGGCGAGCCGCGCATCGACGGCCGCGACACGCGCACCGTGCGCCCGATCGAAATCCGCAACAGCGTGCTGCCCCGTACCCACGGTTCGGCACTGTTTACGCGCGGCGAAACCCAGGCGCTGGTCGTGACCACGCTCGGCACCGAGCGCGACGCACAGCGCATCGACGCGCTCGCCGGCGAATACGAAGACCGCTTCATGCTGCACTACAACATGCCTCCCTTTGCCACCGGCGAAACCGGTCGCGTGGGCACGCCCAAGCGCCGCGAAATCGGTCACGGCCGTCTGGCCAAGCGCGCTTTGATGGCGTGCCTGCCGAGCAAGGAAGACTTCCCCTACACCATGCGCGTGGTTTCGGAAATCACCGAGTCCAACGGTTCTTCCTCCATGGCTTCGGTCTGTGGCGGCTGCCTGTCGCTGATGGATGCAGGCGTTCCGATGAAGGCGCACGTGGCAGGTATTGCCATGGGCCTGATCAAGGAAGCGAATCGCTTTGCCGTGCTGACCGACATCCTGGGCGACGAAGATCACCTGGGCGACATGGACTTCAAGGTCGCCGGTACCACCAACGGCATCACCGCGCTGCAGATGGACATCAAGATCCAGGGCATCACCAAGGAGATCATGCAGGTCGCTCTGGCCCAGGCCAAGGAAGCGCGCATGCACATCCTGGGCAAGATGCTCGAAGCCATGGGCGAAGCCAAGGCCGAAGTCTCCAGCTTCGCGCCCAAGCTCTACACCATGAAGATCAACCCCGAGAAGATCCGCGACGTGATCGGCAAGGGTGGCGCGGTGATCCGCGCGCTGACCGAAGAAACCGGTTGCCAGATCAACATCGAGGAAGACGGCACGATCACGATCGCTGCCACCGACAACGCCAAGGCCGAAGAAGCCAAACGCCGCATCGCCCAGATCACGGCCGAAGTCGAGATCGGCAAGGTCTACGAAGGCGCCATCACCAAGATCCTGGACTTCGGTGCCCTGGTCAATCTGCTGCCCGGCAAGGACGGTCTGCTGCACATCAGCCAGATCGCGCACGAGCGTGTGGAAAAAGTGTCCGACTACCTGAGCGAAGGCCAGATCGTCAAGGTCAAGGTCATGGAGACGGATGAAAAGGGCCGCGTCAAGTTGTCCATGAAGGCCTTGCTGGATCGGCCCGCACAGGGTTGAAGCTGAGATGGGTTTGAAGGCGGGATGGGCCTGGCGACAGGCTTATGCCGCTTCAATTCCATTCGGTCATTGAACGCGATGCAAGCTTTCGAGATCACCTCCTTTGGAGCACCTGACGTTTTGCGTCTGGGGCAGCGACCTGCGCCTGTGGCAGGCGTGGGCGAATTGCTGATCCGGGTGTCGGCCAGCGGCGTGAATCGACCCGATGTGCTGCAGCGCGCGGGCCACTATCCAGCGCCTCCCGGCGCCTCCGATATCCCGGGGCTTGAAGTCGCGGGCGAGATCGTGGGTGGCGACGAACAGGCCATTTCTGCGGCCGGCTTGAAGCTCGGCGACACCGTATGCGCCCTCGTTGCCGGAGGTGGCTACGCCGAACTCTGCGTGGCGCCGGTGGGGCAATGTCTGCCCGTGCCCAAGGGCTTGAGCCTGACGCAGGCGGCCGCTTTGCCCGAGACCTTCTTCACGGTCTGGAGCAATGTGTTCGATCGCGGTCATCTGCTGCCCGGGGAGACCCTGCTGGTGCAGGGCGGCTCCAGCGGCATTGGCGTCACGGCGATTCAGATGGCCAAGGCGCTGGGCGCGAAAGTGATCGTGACCGCGGGCAGCGACGACAAGTGCGCCGCGTGTCTGGCGCTGGGCGCGGATCACGCCATCAATTACCGCTCGCAGGACTTCGTGCAGGAAGTCAAGACCCTCACGGCCGGCAAGGGCGGGGACGTGATTCTTGACATGGTGGCCGGCGACTACGTGGCGCGCGAGCTGGAATGTCTGGCCGAAGACGGGCGTCTGGTCATCATCGCAGTGCAGGGCGGCGTCAAGAGCCAGATCAACGCCGGCCTGGTGCTGCGCCGGCGCCTGACAGTGACGGGCTCGACCCTGAGGCCGCGGCCCGTCGCCTTCAAGGAGCAGATTGCGCGCGCGCTCAAACAGCACGTTTGGCCCTTGATCGAGAGCGGCAATATCAGGCCGGTGATCCACAGCACGTTTGCGGTGGCGCAGACGGACGCGAATGCAAACAGTGCTGCCGCCCAGGCGCATCGCCTGATGGAATCGAATGAACATGTGGGAAAAATCGTTTTGACCTGGGGTGCACCATGAAGAAGAAACTGATTGCCGGCAACTGGAAGATGAATGGCAGCCTGGCTGCCAACGAAGCCCTGGTGCGCGCGCTGCAGGCCGGCCTGGCTGCGAATGCGCCGAGCTGTGAGGTGGCGGTGTGCGTTCCGGCTCCGTATCTGGCGCAGGTGCAAGGCCTGCTTGCAGCCGGCGCCATCGCGCTGGGCGCTCAGGATGTTTCGGCCTTCGAGGCTGGCGCCTATACCGGCGAAGTGTCGGCCTCCATGCTGAAGGAATTCGGCGCGCGCTACTGCCTGGTCGGTCACTCCGAGCGCAGGCTGTACCACGGTGAAACCGACGCGCTGGTCGCGACCAAAGCCCAGCGCGCATTGGCCGCGGGCATCACGCCCATCGTGTGCATCGGTGAGACCCTGGCCGAGCGCGAAGCCGGCAGGACCGAAGAAGTGGTGAAGCGCCAGCTCGCCGCGGTGATTGCTGCCAACGGCCACTGCGTGAGCGAAATCGTCGTGGCCTACGAGCCGGTCTGGGCCATCGGCACCGGCAAGACCGCATCGCCCGAGCAGGCGCAGCAGGTGCACGCCGTGCTGCGCGCGCAATTGCAGGCCGCCAGCGCGCACGCCGATCGCATCCAGATCTTGTACGGCGGCAGCATGAATGCGGCCAACGCCCACCAGCTGCTCGCGCAGGCTGACATCGACGGCGGCTTGATCGGCGGCGCCGCCCTCAAGTCTGCCGACTTCTTGACCATCATCGCTGCGGCCAAGTAAAGCCAGTGTTTCCCGCTATCCTTTCAGGAGTTTTTGAATGAATGTTTTTCTCACCGTCGTGTTGGCCCTGCAAATGCTTGCTGCCCTGGGGATGATCGGTCTGATTCTGGTGCAGCACGGCAAGGGTGCTGACATGGGCGCGGCCTTCGGCAGCGGCGGCTCCGGCAGCCTGTTTGGCGCCAGCGGCAGCGCGAACTTCCTGTCGCGCACCACGGCTTTGCTCGCCGCCGTGTTCTTTGTCTGCACCTTGGCGCTGGCCTATTTTGGCAACCTGCGTCCCAGCAGCACCGGCAGTGTGCTGGAGTCGGCTGCGGTTTCTGCGCCAGCGGCAGCGGCATCGGGATCGACGCCTGCTGCGGCCGCACCCGCAGCGCCCGCATCGGGTGCGGCGCAAATCCCGACTCGTTGATATGTGTCAACTTTCACCTTGGCTTCAGGCCAAGTTCAGGGTGATTCAAGGGTAAACTCAACGCTTGTCTGGAGAGCAACGCCTGCAAAGGTTCCTCACGCCATCTGGACAAAAAAACCGCCGTCGTGGTGAAATTGGTAGACACGCTATCTTGAGGGGGTAGTGGCGAAAGCTGTGCGAGTTCGAGTCTCGCCGACGGCACCAATCAATTCAGCTTGCGGTGACAGTGGTGTTGCAAGTTCAACTGGTGAAGAGATCCTTTTGATGAATATCGACCAGTATCTCCCGGTCCTGCTATTTATTTTTGTGGGCTTGGGCGTGGGCGTCGCGCCTCAGGCGTTGGGTTGGTTCCTCGGCCCCAACCGCCCTGACGCCGCCAAGAATTCACCCTACGAGTGCGGCTTCGAAGCGTTCGAAGATGCGCGCATGAAGTTTGATGTGCGCTACTACCTCGTCGCCATCCTGTTCATCCTTTTCGACCTGGAAATCGCGTTTCTCGTTCCGTGGGCCGCAGCGCTCAAGGATCTGGGCATCGTCGGCTTCTGGGAGGTGATGGTGTTCCTCGCAATTCTCGTCCTGGGATTTGTTTATATGTGGAAAAAAGGCGCCCTGGACTGGGAGTAACACAATGATCGAAGGCGTACTCAAAGAAGGTTTCATCACCACCAATTACGACACGGTGATGAATTGGGCCAAGACCGGCTCTCTGTGGCCGATGTCGTTTGGTCTGGCCTGTTGTGCCGTGGAGATGATGCACGCGGCCAACGCCCGCTACGACATCAGTCGCTTTGGCGCAGAGGTGTTTCGCGCCAGCCCGCGGCAGTCCGATCTGATCATCGTGGCCGGCACGCTGTGCAACAAGATGGCGCCCGCGTTCCGCAAGGTCTATGACCAGATGAGCGAGCCGCGCTGGGTGATTTCCATGGGCTCCTGCGCCAATGGTGGCGGCTATTACCACTACAGCTACTCGGTGGTGCGGGGCTGCGATCGCATCGTCCCGGTGGACATCTACGTGCCGGGTTGCCCGCCCACGGCGGAGGCCTTGCTGTACGGCATCATTCAACTGCAGCACAAGATCCGCCGCACCCAAACCATTGCGCGCGCCTGAGGAAAAGCAATGACTTCTTATGCTGTAAATCCCCAGACCCTCAAAGCTCAGGTCGATGCTGCCCTGGGTGACATGCTTGTCAGCAGCGTGGTTCGTCTGGACGAACTCACGATCGTGGTCGACGCCAAGAATTACCTGCAGGCGGCCAGGGTTTTGCGTGACGATCCCCGCTGCCGCTTCGAGCAATTGATGGACCTGTGCGGCGTCGATTACTCAGCCTACAAGGATCAACCCCAAGTCGGCCTGCGCTATTGCGTGGTGTCGCACCTGCTGTCGGTGAGTTTGAATCAGCGCGTTCGCCTCAAGGTGTATGCGGCTGACGACGCCTTTCCGGTGCTGCCCTCGCTGGGCGACATCTGGAGTTCCACCAACTGGTTTGAGCGCGAAGCCTTCGACCTGTTCGGCATCGTGTTCGAAGGGCATTCGGACCTGCGCCGCATCCTGACCGATTACGGCTTCATCGGCCACCCGTTCCGCAAGGACTTCCCCACGTCGGGTCACGTGGAAATGCGCTACGACGCGGAGCAAAAGCGCGTCGTCTATCAGCCCATCACGATTGAGCCGCGTGAAATCACGCCGCGCATCATCCGTGAACCAAACTACGGCGGGTCGCACTGACATGGCAGACATCAAGAATTACACCCTGAACTTCGGGCCACAGCATCCGGCGGCGCACGGGGTCCTTCGCCTGGTGCTGGAACTTGACGGCGAAGTGATTCAGCGCGCGGACCCGCATATCGGACTGTTGCATCGCGCGACCGAAAAGCTGGCCGAGAGCAAGACCTATATCCAGGCATTGCCGTATATGGACCGTCTCGACTACATGTCGATGATGTGCAACGAGAACGCCTACTGTCTTGCGCTGGAAAAGATGCTGGGACTGGAAGTGCCGATTCGCGCCCAGTACATCCGCGTCATGTTCTCCGAAATCACGCGCATGCTGAATCACCTGCTGTGGGTGGGTGCGCACGGCATCGACTGCGGCGCCATGACGGTCATGCTGTACGCGTTTCGAGAGCGCGAAGACCTGCTCGATATGTACGAGGCCGTCAGCGGCGCGCGCATGCACGCGGCCTATTTCCGTCCGGGCGGCGTGTACCGCGATCTGCCCGAAACCATGGCGCGGCATGAGCCCAACAAGATTCGCAGCGCCAAGTCCACGGCCAACCTGAATCGCAATCGCGACGGAAGCCTGCTCGATTTCATCGACGACTTCACACAGCGTTTCCCGACCTATCTGGCCGAGTACCACACGCTGCTGACCGACAACCGCATCTGGAAGCAGCGCACTGTGGGCATTGGCGTCGTCACGCCCGAGCGCGCGCTCAATCTGGGCTTCACCGGCCCGATGCTGCGTGGCTCCGGCATCGCCTGGGATCTGCGCAAGACCCAGCCTTACGATGCCTACGCACACATGGACTTCGACGTCCCGGTGGGAAAGACCGGCGACAGCTACGACCGCTATCTGGTGCGCATGGAAGAGATGAAGCAGTCCAACCGCATCATCAAGCAATGCGTGGACTGGTTGCGCGTGAATCCGGGCCCGGTCATCACCGACAACCACAAGATCGCGCCACCGGACCGTGAATCCATGAAGTCCAACATGGAAGACCTGATCCACCACTTCAAGCTCTTTTCCGAGGGGTTTGCCGTGCCCGAGGGCGAAGCCTACGCCGCGATCGAACACCCCAAGGGAGAGTTTGGCATCTACATGGTGAGCGACGGCGCGAACAAGCCTTATCGCATGAAGATTCGCCCGCCCGCCTTCGTGCACTTGGCGGCGCTGGACGAAATGGGCAAGGGCCACATGATCGCCGACGCTGTCGCCATCATCGGCACGATGGATATTGTGTTTGGAGAAGTGGACCGATGATTTCCGAAGAATCCAAAGCGCGCTTCGCTCAGGAAGTCGCCAAATACCCCGCAGATCAGAAGCAGTCAGCCGTCATGGCCTGCCTGGCCATTGCGCAACAGCAACTGGGCCACGTCAGCGCCGAAACCGAGCGTGAGATTGCTGCGTACCTGGGCATGGCGCCGATGGCGGTGCACGAAGTCACAAGCTTCTACAACATGTACAACCAGCAGCCGGTGGGCAAGTTCAAGCTCAACGTCTGCACCAACCTGTCGTGTCAGGTGCGGGGCGGCGATCACGCGCTGGCGCACCTCGAGAAGAAGCTCGGTGTCAGCATGGGTGAGACCACGGCCGACGGCATGTTCACCCTACAGCAGTGCGAGTGCCTGGGCGCCTGTGCCGATGCACCAGTGCTGCTGGTGAATGACCGCAACATGTGCAGCTTCATGAGCGACGACAAGCTCGATCAGTTGGTGGACGGCCTGCGCGCCGCGGAGGGCAAGGCATGAATGCGCAACAAGTGCTGGCGCAATTCCAGGCCACAGGCAAGGAAACTTCGTTTCATGGTCGGCATATCGAGCCGCAGATCATGGCCGGACTCGACGGCGCCAACTGGCACCTGTCGGACTACCAGGCGCGCGGTGGCTACCAGGCCTTGCGCAAGATGTTGGGGCAGGACGGCGCTACCGCCATGACCCAGGACGACGTGATCGCCACGGTCAAGGCTTCGGCGCTGCGCGGTCGTGGCGGCGCGGGTTTTCCCACCGGGCTCAAATGGAGCTTCATGCCCCGAAAATATGCGGGTGACAAGTATCTGGTCTGCAACTCGGACGAGGGCGAGCCTGGAACCTGCAAGGACCGCGACATTCTGCAGTTCAATCCGCACATCGTGATCGAAGGCATGATCATCGCCGCCTATGCCATGGGCACGGCGGTGGGATACAACTACATCCACGGCGAAATCTTCCAGACCTACGAGCGCTTTGAAGAGGCGCTGCGCGAGGCGCGCTCCGCCGGCCTGCTGGGTGACAACATCCTGGGCAGCGGATTCAATTTCCAGCTGCACGCGGCCCATGGTTTTGGCGCATATATCTGCGGCGAAGAGACCGCCTTGCTCGAGTCGCTCGAAGGCAAGAAAGGGCAGCCGCGCTACAAGCCGCCGTTCCCGGCCAGCTTTGGCATGTACGGCAAACCCACGACCATCAACAACACCGAAACCTTTGCGGCCGTTCCCTGGATCATCCGCAACGGCGCACAGGCGTATCTGGAGTGCGGCAAGCCGAACAACGGCGGCACCAAGATCTTCTCCGTCAGCGGTGACGTGCAGCGCCCCGGAAACTACGAAGTTCCCATGGGAACGCCTTTTGCCAAGCTGCTGGAACTGGCGGGGGGAGTGACGGCCGGGCGCAAGCTCAAGGCAGTGATTCCCGGCGGGTCTTCCTCTCCCATCCTGCCTGCGGCCCTCATCATGGACTGCACCATGGACTACGACTCCATCGCCAAGGCGGGCTCGATGCTGGGTTCGGGCGCGGTGATCGTGCTCGATGACAGCCGTTGCATGGTCAGCAGTCTGAAGCGCCTGAGCTACTTCTACATGCACGAATCCTGCGGCCAGTGCACGCCCTGCCGCGAAGGCACGGGCTGGCTGTCGCGCATCGTGGACCGGATCGAGACCGGCCAGGGCCGCCCCGACGACATGGACCTGCTGGACAGCGTGGCCGAAGACATCATGGGACGCACGATCTGCGCGCTGGGCGATGCGGCTGCCATGCCGGTGCGCGCCATGATCAAGCACTTCCGACCTGAATTTGAATATCACGTAGCGCACAAGACCTGCCCGGTCCGGCCTGCATCTGAGTGAGCCCTGCACCATGATTGAAATAGAACTCGACGGCAAAAAGGTGGAAGTGGCTGAAGGCAGCACGGTGATGCACGCCGCCGAGAAGGTGGGCACCTACATTCCGCACTTCTGCTACCACAAGAAGCTGAGCATCGCGGCCAGTTGCCGCATGTGCCTGGTGGACATCGAAAAGGCCCCCAAGCCGATGCCGGCCTGCGCCACGCCCGTGGCCCAGGGGATGATCGTTCGCACCAAGAGCGACAAGGCGGTCAAGGCGCAACAGTCGGTGATGGAGTTCCTGCTCATCAACCATCCGCTGGATTGCCCGATTTGCGACCAGGGTGGCGAGTGCCAGTTGCAGGATCTGGCTGTCGGCTATGGCGGCACGAAGTCGCGCTACGAAGAAGAAAAACGCGTGGTTGCCCCAAAGGACGTGGGGCCGCTGATTTCGATGCAGGAAATGAGCCGCTGCATCCACTGCACACGCTGCGTGCGCTTTGGCCAGGAAGTGGCCGGCGTGATGGAGCTGGGCATGTCCCATCGCGGCGAGCATGCGGAAATTGAAACCATGGTGGGTCAGACGATCGACTCCGAACTGTCGGGCAACATGATCGACCTGTGTCCGGTGGGCGCTCTCACCAGCAAGCCGTTTCGCTACAGCGCCCGCACCTGGGAACTGTCGCGCCGCAAGTCGGTCAGCCCGCATGATTCGACCGGCGCCAATCTGATTGTCCAGGTCAAGAACGCCCAGGTGTTGCGCGTCGTGCCACTCGAAAACGAAGCCGTGAATGAATGCTGGATCGCCGACCGCGACCGCTTTTCCTATGAGGCGCTGAATTCGGCTGAGCGTCTGACGGCGCCCATGCTCAAGCAGGGCGGGGAGTGGAAGACGGTGGATTGGCAGACCGCGCTGGAATACGTGGCCAACGGCCTGACACAGGTGCAGGTCGAGCACGGTGCTGCCAGCATCGGCCTGCTGGCCAGCCCGCACAGCACGCTGGAAGAATTGCATCTGGCCGCTGCATTGATGAAGGGCCTGGGCTCGAGCAACATCGATTCGCGCCTGCGCCATGCCGAATTTGCAGCGCCAGAAGGTGTGCGTTACCTTGGCACCTCGATCGCTTCGCTGTCGGAACTGCAAAGTGTGCTGGTCGTGGGATCGAGCCTGCGCAAGGACCATCCCTTGTTTGCGCAAAGAATTCGGCAAGCGGCGCGCAAGGGCTGCGTCGTGAGTTCGCTGCAAGAGCAGGCCCAGGATTGGGCCATGCCGGTGACGAACCGGCTGCTGGCCGACGCCACCGTCTGGGTGCAGGCGCTGGCCGACGTGGCTGCCGCCGTGGCCGCAGAAAAGAATGTGGCAGCGCCCGCTGCCGGCACGGCAAGCGCTGTGGCCAAGGCCATTGCGCAGTCGCTGCTCTCAGGTGAGCGCAAGGCGGTGCTGCTGGGTAACGCCGCCGCGCACCACGCCAAGGCGTCGAGCCTGCTGGCTCTGGCGAACTGGATTGGCGCACAGACCGGCGCCAGCGTGGGCTATCTGACCGAGGCCGCGAACACCGTGGGCGCGCAGCTTGCGGGCGCGCTGCCTGGCGCAGCGGGCCTGAATGCCGCGCAGATGCTGGGCGGCGGCTTGAAGGCCGTGCTCCTGCTGAACAACGAACCCGAGTTCGATTCCGCCGCCGGTGCCAAGGCCCGCGCCGGACTGTCAACAGCGGACATGGTGGTGAGCCTGAGCCCGTTCAAGGCAAACATGGATGTGGCCGACGTGCTGCTGCCGATCGCGCCCTTCACCGAAACCTCGGGCAGCTTCGTCAACGCCGAAGGGCGCTTGCAAAGCTTCCACGCCGTGGTCAAACCGCTGGCTGAAACCCGACCGGCCTGGAAGGTGTTGCGCGTGCTGGCCAACCTGCTGGACGTCGAAGGCTTCGAGTTCGAGTCCTCGCAGCAGGTATTGCTGGCGGTGCCGGGTGTTCAAGCCTCGCCGCAGGGGCCGATGGTAGAGGCCGGGCGCTTGAGCAATGCCACGCGCGCTGGCATTGACCTGGCGGCGGCGCAGACGAAGCCGGTGACGGCGGCGATCTATCAGCTCGATGGGCTGGTGCGGCGTTCCAGTTCGCTGCAAATGACGGCGGACGCCAAACTCACAGCGCAAGAGGTGGTTGCATGATTGACGCGATTTTCAATTACGGGCAGGGACTGCTGGCCGCATCATGGTGGACCGGCCTGGCCTGGCCCGCGGCCTGGGCGCTGATCAAGATCGTCGTGGTGCTGATGCCTCTGATGGGCATCGTTGCCTACACCACGCTGTGGGAACGCAAGCTGCTGGGCTGGGTGCAGATCCGCCTCGGGCCGAATCGCGTGGGACCCTGGGGCCTGCTGCAGCCCATGGCGGACGCCATGAAGCTGATGACCAAGGAAATTCTGGTCCCCGCCAAGTCGAACAAGGTGCTGTTCCTGATGGGGCCGGTCATGACCATCATGCCGGCACTGGCGGCCTGGGCGGTCGTTCCTTTCGGCCCGGATCTGGCGCTGTCCAACATCAACGCCGGCCTGCTGTTTGTCATGGCGATTGCCTCGCTTGAGGTCTACGGCGTGATCATTTCGGGTTGGGCGTCCAATTCCAAATATGCGTTTCTCGGTGCCCTGCGTGCCTCTGCGCAAATGGTGAGCTATGAGCTGGCCATGGGCTTTTGCCTGGTGATCGTGCTGATGGTCTCAGCCAGTCTGAACCTGACCGACATCGTTATGGGGCAGGCCAAGGGCATGTTTGTAGACCGCGGACTGGGCTTTCTGTCCTGGAACTGGCTGCCGCTGCTGCCGATCTTCTTTATCTACTTCATCTCGGGTTTGGCGGAAACGAACCGCCTGCCGTTTGACGTGATCGAAGGTGAATCGGAGATCGTGGCCGGCCACATGGTGGAGTACTCGGGCATGTCCTGGGCCATGTTCCAGTTGGCGGAATACGCCAACATCTGGATGATCTCGATTCTGTCCACCATCATGTTCCTGGGCGGATGGCTGTCGCCCGTCGGCTTCCTCGACTGGATTCCGGGATGGATCTGGCTGGGCCTGAAAGCCTCCTTCGTGATGACGCTCTTTATCTGGGTGCGCGTGACGTTTCCACGGTTTCGCTATGACCAGATCATGCGCCTGGGCTGGAAGATCTTCATACCCGTGACCCTGGTGTGGCTGGTCCTGGTGGCGGTCTGGATGCAGACCCCCTGGAATATTTGGAAATAATTCGAGCCGTCTATGTCTACCCCAACCACCAGCGCCATGGCCACTCGCGTCGAGCCCGATTTCTCGCTCAAGGACTTTCTGTCCAGCTTTCTGCTGGCCGAGTTCTTCAAGGGGATGTTGCTCACCGGAAAATATGCCTTCCGCAGCAAGATCACGCTCGAGTACCCGGAAGAGAAAACGCCTCTGTCGCCCCGGTTTCGCGGCCTGCACGCGCTGCGCCGCTACGAGAACGGCGAGGAGCGCTGCATCGCCTGCAAGCTGTGCGAAGCGGTCTGTCCCGCTATGGCGATCACGATCGAGTCCGAAGAGCGCGCCGACGGCTCGCGCCGCACCACGCGCTACGACATCGACCTGAACAAATGCATTTTTTGCGGATTCTGCGAGGAAAGCTGCCCGGTGGATTCGATCGTGGAAACCCACATCCTGGAGTACCACGGCGAATCCCGCGGAGATCTGTATTTCACCAAAGAGATGTTGCTCGCGGTGGGGGATCGCTATGAACCCCAGATTGCAGCGGCCAGGGCGGCCGACGCCAAGTACCGCTGACCGTCTCCTGACCGATTAACCCAGAACACCGAAAAAGAAACGACACATGGACGTCAAATCAGGTCTCTTCTATTTCTTTTCGATCGTGCTGTTGTTCGCCGCATTCCGGGTGATCACGGCGCGCAACCCGGTCTACGCCGTGCTCTATCTGGTGCTGGCTTTCTTCCAGGCCTCGGCGCTGTGGATCCTGCTGCAGGCGGAATTCCTGGCGATCGCCCTGGTGCTGGTCTACGTGGGGGCTGTGATGGTGCTGTTCCTGTTCGTGGTGATGATGCTGGACATCAATGTGGACAGCCTGAGAGAGGGATTCTGGAAGCACTTTCCTCTGGCCGCCGCGGTCGGCGTGCTGATCGCGCTGGAGATGGCCGCGGTCCTGATGGGAGGCTTTCGCATCTCCGAAGAGCCCAAGGCGGTGGCAGCCCTGGGACAGGCGGCGCACCAATATTCGAACACCCGTGAACTGGGCAAGCTGCTCTATACGCAGTATCAGTACCCGCTTGAAATCGCGGCCATGATTCTGCTGGTGGCCATCATCGCCGCCATCGCCTTGACGCTGCGCCAGCGCAAGGACGTCAAGTATGTGAATCCGGCGGATCAGGTGCGAGCCCGATCCAAGGACCGGTTGGAAGTCGTGAAGATGGAAGCTACTCAATCATTTGCCGCGCACGAAACGGCGCAGGCCGCTGCAGCCGCAGCAGCTTCGGAGAAACAGGCATGAACATCACGCTGGGACACTTTCTTTCCCTTGGTGCAATGCTGTTTGCACTGTCCATCATCGGGATCTTCCTGAACCGCAAGAACCTGATCGTGCTGCTGATGGCGATCGAGCTCATGCTGCTCGCGGTCAACATGAATTTCGTCGCGTTTTCCCACTACCTGGGCGATCTGAACGGACAGGTTTTTGTGTTTTTCATTCTGACCGTGGCTGCGGCCGAGTCAGCCATTGGTCTGGCCATTCTGGTGCTGCTGTTCCGTAACAAGTCCAGCATCAATGTGGACGAGTTGAATTCGTTGAAGGGTTAATAAAAATGAGTCAAACCCTTTCCGCCGCAAGCCTGTTGACGGTCGCATTGGCCCCACTGGCGGGCGCTGTCCTGGCGGGTGTGTTCGGTACCAAATTCGGTGGCAACGTGATCGGCCGGCGCCTGACGCACACGCTGGCGATCTCGGGCGTGCTGCTGGCCTTCGTTCTTTCCGCCATGACGCTCAACAGCGTGCTGGCAGGAGCCCGCTTCAACGAGACCCTGTACACCTGGATGGTCGTGGGCAACCTTCGCATGGAGGTCGGCTTCCTGATCGATGGCCTCACGGCGATGATGATGTGCGTCGTGACTTTCGTCTCGCTCATGGTGCATATCTACACCGTGGGCTACATGGAAGAGGACGAGGGCTACAACCGCTTCTTCTCCTACATCTCGCTGTTCACGTTCTCGATGCTGATGCTGGTGATGAGCAACAACATGCTGCAGCTGTTCTTTGGCTGGGAGGCCGTGGGCCTGGTGTCGTACCTGCTGATCGGATTCTGGTTCAACAAGCCCAGCGCGATCTTCGCCAACATGAAGGCCTTCCTGGTGAACCGCGTCGGCGACTTCGGCTTCATCCTGGGCATCGGCCTGCTCGCGGCCTACAGCGGCAGCCTGAACTACACCCAGGTGTTCGCGCATTCGGCAGATCTGGCCAAAATCACCTTCCCTGGCACCGACTGGATGCTGATCACCGTCATCTGCATCTGCCTGTTCATCGGCGCCATGGGCAAGAGCGCGCAGTTCCCGCTGCACGTCTGGTTGCCGGATTCGATGGAAGGCCCGACACCTATCTCCGCACTGATCCACGCTGCGACCATGGTCACCGCCGGCATCTTCATGGTGGCGCGCATGTCGCCGCTGTTTGAGCTGAGCGAGACGGCGCTGAACTTCGTCATGGTGATCGGCGCCATCACGGCCCTGTTCATGGGTTTCCTGGGCATCATCCAGAACGACATCAAGCGCATCGTCGCCTACTCCACACTCTCGCAACTCGGCTACATGACGGTGGCTCTGGGCGCATCGGCCTATTCCGTGGCCGTGTTCCACCTGATGACGCACGCCTTCTTCAAGGCGCTGTTATTCCTCGCTGCGGGCTCGGTCATCATGGGCCTGCACCACAACCAGGACATCCGCTGGATGGGTGGCGTGCGCAAGTACATGCCCATCACCTGGATCACCTCGCTGCTGGGCTCGCTGGCATTGATCGGCACACCTTTCTTTGCCGGCTTCTATTCCAAGGACAGCATCATCGAGGCCGTCCACGCCAGCCAATTGCCGGCAGCGGGCTTCGCCAGCTTTGCCGTGCTCGCCGGTGTCTTCGTGACGGCGTTCTATTCCTTCCGCCTGTACTTCCTGGTGTTCCATGGCAAGGAGCGCTACGACCAGAACCCGGACGCGCACCATGACGCCAAGCACGGCGACCACCACGCCGCGCATGACGAGCATCCGCATGAATCGCCCTGGGTGGTGACGGTGCCGCTGGTGTTGCTGGCGATCCCATCGGTGTTGATCGGCTACATGACGATCGGTCCGATGCTGTTCGGCGAGTTCTTCAAAGACTCGATCTTCATCGACCTGGCACGTCACGCCGGCATGAAGGAGCTGGAAGAGACTTTCCATGGGCCGGTGCAGATGGCGGTGCACGCCTTCACCACCCTGCCGTTCTGGCTGGCATTGGCCGGCGTGGCCACGTCCTATTACATGTACATGGTGAACCCGGCGCTGCCCGCGGCCATCAAGCGGACCTTCATGCCGATCTACACGCTGCTGGAAAACAAATATTACCTTGACTGGTTCAACGAAAACGTTCTTGCGCGCGGCGCACGGGCGCTCGGAACGGGCCTGTGGAAGGGTGGCGACCAGGCCGTGATCGACGGTGTTCTGGTCAATGGATCATGGAAGCTTGTGGCTCGGGTGGCGGGAGCGGTGCGCCGGGTGCAAACGGGCTATCTCTACCACTATGCCCTGGCCATGGCGGCGGGTGTGCTGTTGCTGATGACGTACTTCGTCACCTGGCCGACCGTGCGCGAATTGCTCAGCAAATAAGGAGAAAAAGAATATGGGATTGTTGAGCCTTGCCATCTGGACGCCAATTTTCTTTGGCGTCGTGCTGCTGGCCCTGGGTCGGGATGACCAGCCTCGTGCGGTGCGCTGGATTGCGCTGATCGGATCCGTCATCAGCCTGGCGGTGACCCTGCCGCTGTACGGCGGCTTCAAGCTGGGTACATCGGCGATGCAGTTCGTCGAAAACGGCGCCTGGATCGAGCGCTTCAACGTCAACTACCACCTGGGCGTGGATGGCATTTCCCTGTGGTTCGTGCTGCTCACGGCGTTCATCAACCTGGTGGTCGTGATCGCCTCGTGGGAATCGATCACGCAGCGGGTGAATCAGTACATGGGCGCTTTCCTGATCCTCAGCGGCCTGATGATCGGTGTCTTCTGCGCCATCGACGGCATGCTGTTCTACGTCTTCTTCGAAGCGACGCTGATCCCGATGTACCTGATCATCGGCATCTGGGGCGGCCCGAACAAGATTTACGCCGCCTTCAAGTTCTTCCTCTACACGCTGCTCGGCTCACTGCTGATGCTGATTGCGCTGATCTATCTGTACACCAAGTCCGGTGGCAGTTTTGATCTGGCCGTGTGGCAGAAGATGCCGCTGGGCGCGACCGCGCAGACCCTGCTGTTCTTCGCCTTCTTCGCCGCCTTTGCGGTCAAGGTCCCGATGTGGCCGGTGCATACCTGGCTGCCCGACGTGCACGTGGAGGCGCCCACCGGCGGCTCCGCGGTGCTGGCCGCCATCATGCTCAAGCTGGGCGCCTACGGCTTCCTGCGCTTCTCGCTGCCGATCGCGCCGGATGCGGCGCACGAGTGGTCCGGCTTCATGATTGCGCTGTCGCTGATCGCCGTGGTCTACGTGGGACTGGTGGCGATGGTGCAGCAGGACATGAAAAAGCTGGTGGCCTACTCGTCGGTGGCGCACATGGGCTTCGTGACGCTGGGCTTCTTCATCTTCAACGATCTGGGCATGTCAGGCGGCGTCATTCAGATGATCGCCCACGGCTTCGTTTCGGCGGCGATGTTCCTCTCCATCGGCGTCCTGTACGACCGCATGCACTCGCGTGAAATCGCCAGCTACGGCGGCGTGGTCAACACCATGCCCAAGTTCACGGCCTTTGCGCTGCTGTTCGCCATGGCCAATTGCGGCCTGCCGGGAACAGCCGGCTTTGTGGGCGAGTGGATGGTGATTCTGGGTGCGATCCGCGCGAATTTCTGGCTCGGCTTCGCCGCAGCCTCGGCGTTGATCTTTGGCGCCGCGTATACGCTGTGGATGTTCAAGCGGGTCTACTTGGGACCGGTGGGCAATGCCAAGGTCAAGGCGCTGGCCGACATCAATGCGCGTGAGTTCCTCGTGATGAGCCTGCTGGCGGTCACCGTGCTCTTCATGGGCCTGTACCCCAAGCCGCTGACGGACGTGATGAACACCTCGGTCGTGGATCTGCTCAAGCACGTCGCGATATCCAAACTGATTTAAGAGTATTCCCATGATTGACAAACTCAGCTGGATCTCGGTTTACCCGGAAGTCATTTTGGCGGTGATGGCCTGTGCCATCGCCCTTCTTGACCTTGGCGTCAAGGGCACACTGCGAACAGCAACCTACGTGATGACGCTGCTGACGCTGGGCGGCGTGGCGGTCATGCAGTATTTTTACGCGGTCGGCGACAACACGATCTACGGCTTCGGCAACATGGTGGTGAGCGACCCCATGGGCAACTGGCTCAAGTTCTTTGCAGCGATCGCGATGATGGTCACGCTGGTCTATGGGCGACCCTATGCGGCCGCGCGCGGCATGCTGCGCGGCGGTGAGATGTTCACGCTCAGCCTGTTCTCGCTGCTGGGCATGTTCGTCATGATTTCCGGCAACAACTTCCTGGTGATCTACCTCGGTCTGGAGCTGCTCACGCTGTCAAGCTACGCGCTGGTGGCGCTGCGCCGCGACGACGCGACCGCCACCGAGGCGTCGATGAAGTATTTCGTGCTCGGCGCCATGGCCAGCGGCTTCCTGCTGTACGGGATTTCCATGCTGTACGGCGCCACCGGTTCGCTGGACATTGGCGCGGTGTTCCAGGCGGTCAACTCGGGGCAGGTGAAGCACCAGGTGCTGGTGTTCGGTCTGGTGTTCATCGTTGCGGGACTGGGTTTCAAGCTGGGCGTGGTGCCGTTTCACATGTGGATCCCCGACGTCTACCAGGGTGCTCCGACCTCGGTCACGCTGCTCATCGGCGGCGCACCCAAGCTGGCGGCATTCGCCATGGCGATGCGCCTGCTGGTGGAGGGTCTGTTGCCGCTGGCGATCGACTGGCAGCAGATGCTGGTGGTATTGGCCGTGGGCTCGTTGCTGGTGGGTAATCTGGCGGCCATCGCGCAGACCAACATGAAGCGCATGCTGGCCTTCTCCACCATTTCGCAAATGGGTTTCGTGCTGCTCGGCCTGCTGGCCGGCGTGGTCAACGGCAACACGCTGTCGGTGGCGAACGCCTACAGCTCGTCCATGTTCTATGTGCTGACTTACGTGCTCACCACGCTTGCCAGCTTCGGCGTCATCATGCTGCTGGCGCGTGAAGGCTTCGAGAGCGAAGAGATAACCGATTTCGCCGGCCTCAACGAACGCAGCCCGCTGTACGCCGGCGTGATGGCGATCTGCATGTTCTCGCTGGCCGGCGTTCCTCCGCTGGTCGGGTTCTACGCCAAGCTGTCGGTGCTGCAAGCGTTGATCTCCTCAGGCCAGACTGCCTACATCGTGCTCGCGCTGTTTGCCGTGATGATGTCGCTGATTGGCGCCTTCTACTACCTGCGCGTGGTCAAGGTGATGTACTTCGACAAGGGCACATCCACCGCGCCGATCACCGCCGCCATGGATGTGCGCGCCGTGCTGTCGATCAACGGCGCGCTGGTGCTGCTCCTGGGGCTGCTTCCCGGCGGCCTGATGGCCCTGTGCGCCAACGCCATCGTCAAGATGCTGACGACCTGAAGCCCCTGCTGAACGGGGTCTTCCCGTGAAAGTCCTGGATCTTGAGTGCTCGCATCAGCACCGGTTCGAAGGCTGGTTCGCCAGCGAAGACGAGTTTCAGCGGCAACTGCAAAGTGAATTGCTGGCGTGCCCCCTGTGTGGCACGACCTCGGTGCGCAAGCGTCTGAGCGCCCCGCACCTGAACCTCTCCTCGGTGCGAACTACTACGTCAATCCAGCCGGATGAATCGGTCGTGGCGGCCTCTGGCGAACCGGCGGCGCAAGCCCAGTGGCTCACGGCCCTGCGTCAGCTGGTGGCCAACACCGAAGACGTGGGCGAGAAATTTCCCGAAGAGGCGCGAAGAATGCACTACGGCGAGGCCAAGGAGCGCAGCATCCGCGGCCAGGCGAGCGCCTTACAGACGCGCGAACTGCTGGACGAAGGCATTGTGGTCCTGCCCCTGCCGAATCTGCTGAAGGATCCGCTGCACTGAAGTCACTGGAGCCCGCCCGCCGCCCTGGCCGGATTCGGGACCCCGTTCTTTTCAAAGCCCCAAAACGACTGTGCGCCACAAGTGGCGCACAGTCGGTCTCGAAGAACTGGCCGGCGACGGCCAGTCCTATTTCAGCGCTCAGGCATCCTGCCCCAGATGGCGTCTGGTCTCCACCAGAACCAGCGGTCCGGCATCCACGGCCACAACCGCTGGCCGTTCACGCGGAACATGTGCGGGTGCCGGCGTCGCCGCGATCGCAGCCTGCACGGCTGCAATCTTTTCAGCGTCGGAATTGACCCACACCAGACCGGCTTGCTGCGCCACATCGGCCAGCGTGTCCAGGGGCAGCACAAAGCTTTCAGCGGGCGGCAGGATCTGGGCTACGGGCGCTTCCACGACCGGCGCTGGCGCGGGTTGTCGCGTGGGCTGCGGCGCGGGAACAAACACGGCAGGCGCCTCAGCCACGGCTTCGGGTTCGGGTTCGGGTTCCTGGCGTGTGTCCGCAGCCATCACGGCGGCTTCGGTCACTTCCGCACGGGGCAGCTCGGCTGCAGCTTCCTGCGGGGCAAACAGCTCGCGCGATGCGCCTTCCTCGCTGGGGCGATCAGCGCGATCGCGGCCGCCGCGATTGCGGGGGCGGCGCTCACGGCGACCACCTTCGCGCGGCATGTCGTTCTGTGCTCCGGCTTCGTCGATGTTGCCAGACGCTGCCGCTGACTGCGGCGTTTCCGACAGATCCTGCGCTGCGTCCGCGGTGGCGGCTTCGCCCATCGGCAGCCGTTGTTCGCGCACGGCCTCGGTGCCTGCGGGAGCGCTGCCCTCAGCCATATCGCTGCGCGGTCCGCGCTCGCCACGGCCACGACCACGTCCGCCGCGCTCACCACGTTCACCACGCTCGGCGCCACGTGCCGGGCGATCCTGACGCTGTGCTGCACCGCGTCCTTCGTCCTCGGTCACGGCAACCGCCGCCTGGGCGTCGCTGCCGGACGCGGGCTGGGCATTCAGCGGCCGGACTTCGCCGTCGCGCTCATTGCGCGGACCCTGACCGCCACGTGGGCCGCGGCCACCGCGGCCGCCGCGGGCTGGGCCCTGTCCTTCGCCCCGGGGGGCTTCATCGCGTCCACCACGACCACCACGACCTTCGCCGCGACCTTCGCCGCGTCCGTCACCACGGCCTTCGCCGCGACCGCTGCGGGGTGGACGCTGCTCGCGCTGCGCGTCCTTGGGCGTGCCCTCACTCACCTTGGGTGCGACAGGAGCCGCTTGCGGGCTTGCGGCAAACAGGCTCTTGATCCAGCCGAAAAAGCCGGTCTGCGCCACTGGCGCCGGTGCTGCAGGCTTGACCGCGACCGGGGCTGGTGCCACAGGCTTGACCACAGGCGGCGGTGCTTGCGGTGCCGGCTCGTCCGGCAGCACGCCCTTGATGATGGGCTCCTGCTTGTTGGCGCGTTCCTGCGAGCGGCGCGTCACCGTGGTGGGGTCCTCCATCACCTCGGCGAGCTTGTAGCTGGCCTCGATGTTGTCCAGGCGCGGGTCGTCGTGCTTGAGGCGCTCGAGCTTGTAGTTGGGCGTTTCCAGCGACTTGTTCGGAACCATCAGCACGTTGATGCGCTGCTTCATCTCAATCTTGGAGATCTCGGCGCGCTTCTCGTTCAGCAGGAAGGAGGCGACCTCGACCGGCACCTGGCACAGCACGGAGGCTGTGCTGTCCTTGAGCGACTCTTCCTGGATCACGCGCAGGATCTGCAGCGCCGAGCTCTCGGTATCGCGGATATGGCCGGAACCACCGCAGCGTGGGCAGGGAATGGAAGCGCCTTCGCTCAGCGCCGGGCGCAGACGCTGGCGGCTCATTTCCATCAGGCCGAACTTGCTGATGGTGCCGAACTGCACGCGGGCGCGGTCCTGGCGCAGCGAGTCGCGCAGGCAGTTTTCCACGTCGCGGCGGTTGCGGCTTTCTTCCATGTCGATAAAGTCGATCACGATCAGGCCACCCAGGTCGCGCAAGCGCATCTGGCGCGCCACTTCTTCGGCGGCTTCCAGGTTGGTGCGCGTGGCGGTTTCCTCGATGTCGCCGCCACGAATGGCGCGCGCCGAGTTCACGTCCACCGACACCAGGGCTTCGGTGTGGTCGATCACGATCGCGCCGCCGCTGGGCAATTGCACCGTGCGGGCATAGGCGGATTCGATCTGGTGTTCGATCTGGAAGCGGCTGAACAGCGGCGCGTCATCGCGGTAGCGCTTCACGCGCGCTGCGTGTTCGGGCATGACGTGCGCCATGAACTGCTGCGCCTGCTCGTACACGTCGTCGGTGTCGATCAGGATGTCGCCGATGTCGTGGTTGAAGTAGTCGCGGATGGCGCGGATCACCAGGCTCGATTCCTGATAGATCAGGAACGCGCCCTTGCCCGCCTTGGCCGCGCCGTCGATGGCGTTCCACAGCTTGAGCAGATAGTTCAGGTCCCACTGCAGTTCGGGCGCGCTGCGGCCGATGCCGGCGGTGCGCGCAATGATGCTCATGCCGTTGGGGTATTCCAACTGGTCCATGGCTTCCTTCAGATCCGCACGGTCGTCGCCTTCGATGCGGCGACTCACGCCACCGCCGCGCGGGTTGTTCGGCATCAGCACGACATAGCGACCGGCCAGCGAAACGAAGGTGGTGAGCGCCGCACCCTTGTTGCCGCGCTCTTCTTTTTCCACCTGCACCAGCAGCGACTGGCCTTCGCGGATCGCGTCCTGGATGCGCGCCTGGCTCGGTGCCACACCGGGAGCGAAGAACTGGCGCGAAATTTCCTTGAACGGCAGGAAGCCGTGGCGGTCTTCGCCGTAGTCGACGAAGCAGGCCTCCAGCGAGGGCTCGACGCGTGTCACCACGGCCATGTAGATATTGCCCTTGCGCTGCTCGCGGCCTTCGATCTCGATCTCGTAGTCGAGCAGCTTTTGTCCATCCACAATCGCCAGGCGGCGTTCTTCAGCCTGGGTTGCGTTAATCAGCATCCGTTTCATGGTGCATTACCTTTTCAATTCAAATCATCACCTGCCCAATGCGGGCAAACGACGCCAGAACTGACGCTTTGAAACGAAGGGAATTGCCGGTGGGCCGCGACTCAAATGATGAGTCGTGGCGCAGGCGCGTGGAGTGGGGCGAGAACTGGTAGCGCGTGATGCGCCAGCAAATGAATCGTTTCATGTTCAGATTCTGTGGAATCTGCAGGCCGATCCGCGCCCAATCGCGCAGCGAATACGCTGCGCGGGCACAGTTGGATCAGGCACATCAACACAAACATTTCTTCTCTTTCTCGCCGTTGTTCCGCATCAGAGATGGGATCTCTGTTGCTTTGGGTATTCCGTATCGGTGTTTCAACGCGTCGGTGTTCCGTATGAACTCCACGCCAGCGCAAGCATTTGGCTTGCGGTTTGCGTGTCAGAACATCCGGTGGCATCGACCTACTGGCGCGCGCATCTTCGTAAAAGGTGGTGAGGTGTGGACTAAACTCCAGACTAATCAACCACTTACAGCGCAACGCTAGTGAAACACATTATAGAGGCAGGTTCGGTCGACAGGGAAACCCGGGTTCAGCCCGTCGCTTCCGGCGCCTTGCCGCAGGTCACGCAGATCACCGTGGACGAAGAATCTTCGGGCCAGCGCCTGGACAATTTCCTGATGCGCCACCTCAAGGGCGTGCCCAAGACCCATGTCTACCGCATCATCCGCAGCGCCGAGGTGCGGGTGAACAAGGGCCGGGTCTCGGCCGACACCAGGGTGCAGACGGGCGACATCGTGCGCCTTCCGCCGGTTCGGGTGTCGCAGAGCATGGTGGAGAAAGAGCAAGCCATGGCCGAGCGGGTGGCCAGCGCCGCGCCGGCGCGGCAGTTTCCGATCCTGTTTGAAGACGACGAGCTGATTGCCATCGACAAGCCCGCCGGTGTTGCGGTGCACGGCGGCTCTGGCGTGAGCTTTGGCGTGATCGAGCAGTTGCGCATGGCCCGACCCGGCGCGCCTTTCCTGGAACTGGTGCACCGGCTGGACCGCGACACCAGCGGCGTGCTGCTGGTGGCCAAGAAGCGCAGCGCGCTCAAGGCCCTGCAGGACCAGTTTCGCGGGCGCGAAACCGGCAAGACCTATCTGGCACTGGTGGCAGGAACCTGGCCCGCCAACAAGAAGGTGCTGGACAAGCCACTGCACAAGTATCTCGACGCCGCCGGCGAACGGCGCGTGAAGGTGGTGTCGCGCGACGACCCCGACGGCATGAAGTCGGTCACGCTGGTCAAGGTGAGTCAGTCTGTCATCGGTCCGCCGGGCGCCCCCGCGTCCGCGCCCCCATTCAGCCTGCTGGAAGTGACGATCAAGACCGGACGCACGCACCAGATCCGCGTGCATCTGGCGAGCGAAGGTTTCCCGATCGTGGGCGACGACAAATATGGCGACTTTGAATTGAACAAGGCGCTGCACAAGAGCGGCTTCAAACGCATGTTCCTGCATGCCTGGCGCCTGTGCCTTGTGCACCCCCGGACGAAGCAGGAACTGGTATTCACTGCCGTGCTCCCGCCGGAACTCATGCCCTGGCTCAAATCGCAGCCGGTTGCGCCAGCCATCCCTCACTCACCCACTGAATCACTCCATGACTGACTCTGCCGACCGCGCGCGCCAATTCGACCTGGTGGTCTTTGACTGGGACGGCACGCTGTCCGATTCGACCGCCATCATCGTGCGCTGCATCCAGGCGGCGGTACTCGACGTGGGGGGCGCCAGGCCCAGCGACACTGCGGCGTCGTATGTGATCGGCCTGGGGCTGATGCAGGCACTGGCGCATGCGGCCCCCGATGTGCCGGTCGAAAAGTATCCGCAGCTGGGTGCGCGCTACCGCCATCACTACCAGGCGCACCAGCACGACATCAGCCTGTTTGAAGGGGTGCTTCCGTTGCTGTCGGAACTGAAAACGCGGGGCCATCAACTCGCCGTGGCCACCGGCAAGTCGCGTCGCGGCCTGAATGACGCCTTGCAGGCGGCAGAGCTCAAGGGCGTGTTTGACGGCTCGCGCACGGCTGACGAAACCGCAGGCAAGCCGGACCCCCGCATGTTGCAGGAACTGATGGCGGAGTTCGATGTTCGACCTGAGCGGCTGCTGATGATTGGCGACACCACGCACGACCTGCAGATGGCGCTGAACGCCGGCTGCGCCAGCGTCGGCGTCAGCTACGGCGCCCATGAGCAGCAGGCGCTGCACCCGCTGGCGCCGCGCTTCGTCGCACCCAGCGTGGCGCAGTTACACGACTGGCTGTTGCGCCACGCCTAGCTTCAACGATGTCGAATTCCGCCATCCGTCTTTGCGCGTCCTGTGAGCTGCTGGAGTCGGGGCAGGCCTTCCCCTTTGAGGTGAAGTACCACGGGCAGGATGGCAGGGGTTTTGCGATCCGCTACCAGGGGCAGGTCTACGCCTATCTGAATCGGTGCACGCACGTACCGATCGAACTGGATTACCAGCCGGGACGCGTCTTTGACCACAGCGGCCAGTGGCTGATGTGCTCCACGCACGGCGCCACCTATGCGCCCAGAACGGGCGACTGCATGGGCGGACCCTGCCGCGGTGGCCTGGTCAAGATCGAGTTGTCCGAGCGTGCTGGCGTGGTGCACTGGCATACTTCTTCCAAACTTCAACCTCCCGAACATCCCCATGAATGATCCCGTGCCAGCCAGCCATGAATCCGATCCGCCTGCAAGCCTGCCGCCGCCGCTGAAGGACGCCGACACGCCGGG
The DNA here is from genome assembly GCA_903838565.1 of uncultured beta proteobacterium. GTDB lineage: Bacteria > Pseudomonadota > Gammaproteobacteria > Burkholderiales > Burkholderiaceae_C > CAIKVZ01. Next base: position 31,004 of record CAILZB010000122.1, read on the forward strand.
TTGGGAACGCGCCACGCTGGAGCGCCTGGCCTTTGCCGCGCTGAATGAACAAAAAGCCGCGCGGCGCTGGACCCTGTTCTTTCGCATGGCGTGGTTGCTGCTGTTTGTGGTCGCCGCCTGGACCTTATTGCACCGCGCAACGACCGGCGCCGACAAGAGCACGCCGCACACGGCGGTGGTGGAAATCAAGGGCGAGATCGCCTCGGGGGGCGATGCGAGTGCCGACCTGATCGTGACCGCGCTGCGCAGCGCCTTTGAGGACGAGGGCGCGCAGGCGGTGGTGCTGCTGATCAACTCGCCCGGTGGCAGCCCGGTCCAGGCCGGCATCGTCAACGACGAAATCCTGCGCCTCAAGGCCAAGCACAAGAAGCCGGTGTACGCGGTGGTGGAGGAATCCTGCGCCTCGGCCGCCTACTACATTGCCGTGGCGGCCGACAAAATCTACGTGGACAAGGCCAGCATCGTCGGCAGCATCGGCGTGCTCATGGACGGATTCGGCTTCACCGGTCTCATGGACAAGCTTGGCATCGAGCGCCGCCTCATGACCGCGGGCGTGAACAAGGGATTTCTCGACCCCTACAGCCCGCAGACCGAAACCCAGCGCGCCTATGCCCAGGTGATGCTGGACCAGATCCACAAGCAGTTCATCGACGTCGTCAAGGCGGGTCGCGGCGCGCGCCTGAAGCAGACGCCGGAGACCTTCAGCGGTCTGTTCTGGAGCGGAGAGCAGGCGGTCACGCTCGGTCTGGCCGACGAGTTCGGCAGCCTCGATTTTGTGGCGCGCGAAGTCGTCAAGGCCGAGGATCTGGTGGATTACACGGTTCGCGACAACGTCGCCGAACGTCTGGCCAAGCGCTTTGGCGCGGCCATGGGTGAGGCGGCAGTGCACGCGCTGCAGACCGTGCCGGCGCTGCGCTAGCCGCCTGTCGGACTTTGTTCGCGCCCACGCCCAAAGTCCGACACGCGGCTAGCACGCGACAGGCGCTCAGGCGCCGATGGCAAACACCGCGGGCGTGTGCTTATCCAGCGGCTTGGCGCGCTGTTTCCAGGCGCTCGCCGGATCGCTTCTGACCTGTGCATTGGATAGCGTCAGGCCGCTGCTGATGGACAGCCGAGTCGAGGGTTTGAGTGCCTGCAGCAGCGCCTCGAGCATGGCGGCGTTGCGGTAGGGCGTTTCAATGAAGAGTTGTGTCTGCCCCGTTTTCAACGCCAGGCTTTCGAGTTCGCGGATGCGCTGGCTGCGCTGCGCCGCGTCCTGCGGCAGGTAGCCGACAAAGGCAAAGTTCTGCCCGTTCAGGCCGCTCGCGGCCAGCGCCAGCAGCAGCGACACCGGCCCCACCAGCGGCACGACCTTCAGTCCCAGCGCGTGCGCGGCACGCACCACGGACGAGCCCGGATCGGCCACGGCGGGCATGCCGGCTTCGCTGATGAGGCCGATGTCGTGGCCATGCAGCGCGGCGCTCAACAAGCCGCTGGCGTCGAAGTCGCCCGTGTGGTCGCCCTTCTTGTGCACCTTGTGCGGCAGTTCCGCCATCTGCTGTTCCTGCAGCGCCACCGCCAGCGGGTAGAACTCGTGCACGCGCTTCAGGAAGGCGCGCGTGGACTTGGCGTTTTCACAAACCCAATGACTCAATCCGGCCGCGATCTGCAAGGTGTGGGCTGGCAGGACGTCCTGCAACGGCGTAGGGTTGGCAACCCCAAAATCCAGCGTCGCGGGGACGAGGTAGAGCGTGCCGCGAGCGATCGGTGTTGGAGCTTCCATCATCACAGCAGGCGCGCTCCGGCGGCGCGCAGCATCGCACAGGTGCGGATCAGTGGCAGTCCGACCAGGGCCGTCGGATCGTCGCTCTGAATCGAGTCCAGCAATGCGATTCCGAGGCCTTCGCTCTTGGCGCTGCCGGCGCAGTCGTAGGGCGTTTCACGCAGCAGGTAGCTTTCGATCTCCGCATCAGAGAGATCGCGAAACTTCACCACCACCGGCGCCAGTTCCACCTGTTCAAAGTTCAATTCCCTGCACACCACGGCCACGGCCGTCTGAAAGATCACGGTCTGGCCGCGCATGCGCTGCAGCTGTTCGGTGGCACGGGCGTGGTTGCCCGGCTTGCCAAGCGCCTGTCCATGCAGGTCGGCAACCTGGTCCGAGCCGATGACGAGCGCACGCGGATGAAGCCGCGCCACGGCCTTTGCCTTGGCCAGAGCCAGCCGCTTGGCCATGGCGTCAGTTGCTTCATCGGGCAGCGCGGTTTCCTCCACCTCGGGCGCGATGATGTCGAAGCGAAATCCCAGTCGTTGCAGCAACTCGCTGCGGTAGCGGGAGGTGGATCCCAAAATGATGGGGCGGCCAGAATCAAAGGAGCTCATGCAGCGATTCTCTTACACTGCGGGCATGAGCCAACAATACGACCCGAAAAGACTGGATGTGAATGCCTTCGCCCGCGATGGCGGCGTGTTGCGCGGCGATGACTTGCTCGCTGACTTCAAGCGACTGGCTGTCGACGCGCAGGGACTGGGCGACGACCTTCGCGTCGTCTGGGAAGCGCGGGGCGAGTTGAAGGCCGAACTCGGGGTGATGCCGCAGGTATGGCTGCACTTGCAGGCGCACACGACCTTGCCCATGAATTGTCAGCGCTGCCTGGAATTGGCCAGGATCAACGTCAGCGCGAACCGCTCGTTCAGGTTTGCCGCAGACGAGGAGCAGGCTGCGGCGCTGGACGAGGAAAGCGAGGAGGACGTGTTGGTCTACGAGCGCGACTTCAACCTGCATGATCTGGTGGAGGACGAACTGCTGCTGGCGATGCCGCTGGTGCCGCTGCACGAGGTCTGCCCGCAGCAACCCAGGATGCAGGTGGCGGACGCCGATTTCCGCGATGAACCCGAGGTCAAGCCGAATCCGTTCGGCCTGCTGGCCGGCCTGAAGACCGGGAAAATATAGCCGGCTTCCGGGAAAGCCAGCGATGTCATATAATCCAGGGCTTCGCGTGGGCGGTCCTTCATGCCTCAAGCCACGCCCACCCGTTAACCCTATTCAAGCAGGATGAGATCATGGCAGTTCAACAAAACAAAAAGTCCCCCTCCAAGCGCGGCATGCACCGCTCGCACAATGCGCTGGTTGTTCCCGGCATTGCGGTGGAACCCACCACGGGCGAAACCCACCTGCGTCACCACATCAGCCCCACCGGCTTTTACCGTGGCCGCCAGGTTCTGAAGAACAAGACTGAACCCTGATTCGGTTTCATAGTCCAAGGCCCTCGCTACGAAGTCGTAGCCGGGCCTTTGTTTTTATGTTCGCAGTCATTGCCCCTTCCCTACCGTGCGTCTGCACTGAGTTCGCATGATCACGATCGCTGTCGATTGCATGGGCGGGGATCACGGCCCCAGCGTCACGCTGCCTGCGTGCCGCCACTTTCTCGACAAACACCCCGACGTTTCACTGTTGCTGGTCGGCCTGCCGCAGGCCTTGGCCGGCTTCTCGCATGCGCGCGTCAAATTGGTGAAGGCCAGCGAAGTCGTGGCCATGGACGACCCTCTGGAAGTGGCACTGCGGCGCAAGAAGGATTCGTCCATGCGCGTGGCGATTGAGCAGGTCAAGGACGGTACGGCGCAGGTCGCTGTATCCGCGGGCAACACCGCGGCGCTGATGGCGATCGCGCGATACGTGCTCAAGACGCTGGACGGCATCGATCGCCCTGCCATCGCCGCGCAGGTGCCCAACGCCAAAGGCGCGGGAACCACCATGCTGGATCTGGGCGCCAACGTCGACTGCAGCGCCGAGCATCTGCTGAAATTTGCCGTGATGGGGTCGGCGTTCGTGTCGGTGTTGACGCAGAACGACAACCCCACGGTGGGCCTGCTGAACATCGGTGAAGAGGCCATCAAGGGCAGCGAAACCATCAAGAAGGCGGGCGAACTGCTGCGCGCTGCGGGCGCCGCAGGGGATCTGAACTTCTTCGGCAATGTCGAGGGCAATGACATCTTCAAGGGCACCGTGGACCTGGTGGTGTGCGACGGGTTTGTCGGCAACGTGATGCTCAAAAGCAGCGAAGGCCTGGCCAGCATGATCCTGGGGTTCCTCAAGGCCGAGTTCTCGCGCAATCTCTTCACCAAGATGGCCGCGTTGATGGCCTATCCGGTGCTGATGGCACTGAAGAACCGGGTCGACCACCGTCGCTACAACGGCGCCGTGCTGCTGGGTTTGCGCGGCCTGGTGTTCAAAAGCCATGGCTCAGCGGACGCCATGGCGTTCGAAACCGCGTTGACCCGCGCCTACGATTCCGCCCGTAACCACCTGCTGGAACGCGTCGTGGCACGCATCGCTCACGCCGCCCCGCTGTTGGGTGCTCCTGCCGACGCATGAGGATTGCGGCGAGCTTGCGCTCCTGTTCCTGAAGTTACCGCTACGATCGCGAGCATGACACGATATTCAAAAATCACTGGCACCGGCAGCTACCTGCCTCCGAATCGGCTCAGCAATGCCGATCTCGTGGCCGAGTTGGCGCAGCAGGGCGTCGAAAGCTCCGACGAGTGGATCGTTGCTCGCACCGGAATTCAGGCCCGCCATTTTGCGGCACCCGATGTCTGCAGCAGCGACCTGGGACTCAAGGCGGCACAGCAGGCGCTGCAGGCGGCAGGCTTACAGGCCAGCGACATCGACCTGATCATCGTGGCCACGTCCACGCCCGACATGGTTTTTCCATCGACCGCGTGCATCCTGCAGAACAAGCTCGGCGCCAACGGTTGTCCTGCATTTGACGTGCAGGCAGTCTGTGCCGGATTCATTTACGCCCTGACCGTGGCTGACGCCATGATCAAGACCGGTGCCGCAAGCAAGGCGCTGGTGGTGGGCGCCGAGGTCTTTTCGCGCATACTGGATTTCAAGGACCGCACGACCTGCGTGCTGTTTGGCGATGGCGCGGGTGCGGTGGTGCTGCAGGCGTCGAAGCAGCCGGGCATATTGGCCACGGACCTTCACGCCGACGGCAAGCACGTGGATATTCTCTGTGTGCCCGGGCACGTGAGGGGAGGTCAGGTGTTGGGTAACCCGCTGCTCAGGATGGACGGACAGGCGGTGTTCAAGCTGGCCGTGGGCGTGCTCGAGCACACGGCAAATGCGGTCCTGGCAAAGGCCGGGATGACGGCGGCCGACATCGACTGGCTGATACCGCATCAGGCGAATCTGCGCATCATGCATGGAACGGTGCGCAAGCTCAAAATTCCCTTGGCAAAATTGATCGTGACTGTGGATCAGCATGGCAACACCTCGGCGGCATCGATCCCGCTGGCGCTCGACACCGCGGTGCGCGCGGGCAAGGTCAAGAGCGGCGACACGATCATGCTCGAAGGCGTGGGTGGAGGGTTTACCTGGGGTTCGGTGCTGCTCAAGATGTAGAGAAAAATGCAAGGCTCGGCGGGCGAGCGATGGATGCGGATGGATTGGAAAAGAATATGAAAAATTTTGCCTTTGTCTTTCCCGGCCAGGGATCCCAGTCGGTGGGCATGCTCGATGCCTGGGGCGGGCACCCGGTGGTGGCGCAGACCCTGCAGGAAGCCTCCGAAGCGCTGGGCGAAGACCTGGCGAAGCTCATTGCACAGGGTCCCAAAGAAGACCTGGCGCTGACCACCAATACCCAGCCCGTGATGCTGGTGGCGGGGGTGGCGGCGTACCGGGTCTGGATGGCCGAGGTGGGCGTGGCGCCCGCGCTGGTGGCAGGGCATTCGCTGGGTGAATACTCGGCTCTGGTGGCCGCCGGCGTACTGACGCTGGCGCAGGCTGCGCCGCTGGTGCGCTTTCGCGCCCAGGCGATGCAGCAGGCCGTGCCGGTGGGCGTCGGCGCCATGGCGGCGATCCTGGGCATGGACTCGGCCAAAGTCGTCGAGGCCTGTGTCCAGGCTCAGTCCAGTTTTGGCGCGGGCAGCGCCGAAGTGGTGGAAGCGGCAAATTTCAACGACCCGGCGCAGACCGTGATTTCCGGCAGCAAGGCCGCGGTGGAAAAAGCCTGCGAACTGCTCAAGGCCATGGGCGCGAAAAGGACCCTGCCGCTGCCGGTTTCTGCACCGTTTCACTCCAGCCTGATGAAGCCGGCGGCCGAGCAACTCAAGGCGCGCCTCGAATCCGTGGAATTTTCCGCGCCGCAAATCCCCGTGCTGAACAATGTCGATGTCGCGATCGAATCGGACGTGAAAAGAATCCGCGATGCGCTCGTGCGTCAGGCCTTCGGCCCGGTACGCTGGGTGGAGTGCGTGCGCGCCATGCAGGCTGTCGGACTGGTGGATGTGATCGAGTGCGGCCCGGGCAAGGTGCTGGCCGGCCTGACCAAACGCATTGACTCCGGTCTGAACGGCTGGCCGCTGTTCGACCCGGCGAGTCTGACTCAAGTGAAGGAGCAACTGGCATGAGCGAAATCAAATTTGAAGGCCAGGTCGCCCTGGTGACCGGTGCCACACGCGGCATCGGCGCGGCGATTGCGCTGGAGCTGGCGCAACGCGGGCTCAAGGTCATCGGCACGGCCACCTCGCAGGAAGGCGCAGCCAGGATCGAACAGGCGCTGTCCGCGTTTGCGGGTTGCGGCGGCCGCGTCCTGAACGTCACCGATGCGGCAGCAGCCGAAAGCCTGATCGACGCGGTGGTGAAGGAGCATGGAGGCCTGCAAGTGCTGGTGAACAACGCCGGCATCACGCGCGATACCCTCGCCATGCGCATGAAGGACGACGACTGGGATGCTGTTCTCGACACGAATCTCAAGGCCGTGTTTCGCATGAGCCGCGCCGTCATGCGCACCATGATGAAACAGCGTTACGGGCGCATCATCAGCATCACTTCGGTGGTGGGCGCATCGGGCAATCCGGGTCAGGCCAACTACGCGGCGTCCAAGGCCGGCGTTGCCGGTATGACGCGGGCGCTGGCGCGCGAGCTGGGTTCGCGCAACATCACGGTGAATTGCGTGGCTCCAGGGTTCATCGAGACCGACATGACCTCGGGCCTGCCGGAAGAACAACAAAAAGCCCTGCTCGGGCAGATTCCCCTGGGCCATCTGGGTAAGCCGGCGGACATCGCCCACGCCGTGGCCTTTCTCGCGTCGCCGCTGGCCAACTATGTGACGGGGCAGGAGTTGCACGTCAATGGTGGCATGTACATGTAATTTCACACCGGTTTATCCGCCCGGTGGTCGGCGTTGGAGAAGGCTCTGCGGCCCGGCTAGAATTGCGGCTTAATTCACAACCCTCTGAGGGAACTATGAGCGATATTGAAGCACGCGTTAAGAAGATCATTGCCGAGCAACTCGGTGTCGAAGAATCACAAGTCACCAACGAAAAGTTTTTCGTCGCCGACCTCGGCGCCGACTCTCTGGACACGGTTGAACTGGTGATGGCGCTGGAAGACGAGTTCGGCATTGAAATTCCGGACGAAGACGCGGAAAAAATCACTTCCGTGCAGAACGCCATCGACTACGCCAACACCCACAAGAAGGCCTGACAAGCGCATGAGCCGTCGCCGCGTTGTTGTGACTGGTCTGGGTTGCGTCAGCCCCGTGGGCAACACGGTGACGCAGGCTTGGGCCAACGTGCTTGCCGGGCAATCCGGCGTCGCGCTGATCACCAAATTTGATGCCAGCAACTTCGCCTGCAAAATTGCCGGTGAGGTCAAGGGCTTTGAGGTCGAGTCGTACATGTCCGCGAAAGAGGCGCGGGCCATGGACAGGTTCATCCACTATGGCATCGCCGCTGCGGTCCAGGCGGTGACGGACGCGGGGCTGGCCACGGGGGCCGAACTGGACGACGAACAGGCGGCCCGCATCGGCTGCGTGATCGGATCCGGGATCGGTGGTTTGCCCATGATCGAAGAGTCCATGACGGAGCTCATCAGCCGGGGGCCGCGCCGCATCTCTCCCTTTTTTGTTCCTTCCACCATCATCAACATGATATCGGGCCACGTTTCCATTCGCTATGGATTCAAGGGACCCAACATCGCCGTGGTCACGGCTTGCACCACGGGTTTGCACAGCATTGGTCAGGCCGGTCGCATGATCGAATACGGCGACGCCGATGTGATGGTGGCAGGCGGTGCCGAAGCCTGCGTCTCACCTCTGGGCATTGGCGGCTTCGCGGCCATGCGCGCGCTCTCCACGCGCAATGACGATCCCGCCACGGCGTCGCGTCCCTGGGACCGAGATCGCGACGGTTTCGTTCTGGGCGAAGGCGCCGGCGTCATGGTGCTGGAGGAATACGAGCACGCCAAGGCTCGAGGTGCGCGCATTTACGCCGAGCTGGCCGGTTTCGGCATGAGCGCCGATGCGGGCCACATGACCGCGCCCAACATGGACGGACCCAGGCGCGCCATGATGAGCGCGATGCGCAATGCGGGTGTGAACCCGGATCAGGTGAATTACCTGAACGCGCACGGCACCTCCACCCCGCTGGGCGACAAGAACGAGACCAACGCCATCAAGGCAGCGCTCGGTGAGCACGCGCACAAGGTGGTGGTCAACTCCACCAAGTCCATGACGGGTCATCTGCTGGGTGGCGCCGGTGGTCTGGAGTCGGTGTTCACGGTGCTGGCCCTGCACCATCAGGTGAGCCCGCCCACCATCAACATCTTCAATCAGGATCCGGATTGCGATCTGGATTACTGTGCCAACACGGCGCGCGACATGCGGATGGATGTGGCGCTGAAAAACAACTTCGGCTTTGGTGGCACCAACGGCTCCCTGGTGTTCAAGCGCCTGAGCTAGTTTGCTCCATGCATCACGCCCCAGCGGTCAGCTTTCCGTTGGGGCGTTCTCGTTTCCTGGCAGCGCTGTTGTTGATCCTCTGGTGCGTCGGTGCGGCCGTGATTGCGCTGTGGTCCATTCAGCAAGCGCATTGGCGCTGGCCTCAGTCGCTGGGCGTGCTCGCCGTGCTGGCTGGCGGCTGGGTCGCGCTGCGCTGGTGGCGAGGGCAACGCGAGGGCGTGCTGGAATGGGATGGCGCGCGCTGGCAGGCCTGCTTTGAAGGATCGAGCATGAAGGGAAGTGTGACGGTCCATCTGGATCTGCAGCGCCATCTCTGGTTGAAGCTGCACTGCAACGCAACTGCTTCGGACCATTGGCTCTGGCTGGAGCGCGACGCCGACCCTTGGGCCTGGGCTGATTTGAGGCGTGCGGTATATTCGCGCGCCAGCGCCGACTCCGCAGCGGACACGCCGGCAGTCTGACCCCTCCATGAACGACAGAGAACCCACCAGCCCATCCCTGCCCGACGTCGACACGATGCTGGTGCAGCGCGCCGTGGCCGGCGACCAGCGCGCCTTCGAGTTGCTGGTGGTCAAGTACCAAAGGAGGATCCAGCGACTGATCGCACGCATGGTGCGCGATGTCGACCTGGTGGAGGACATCGCCCAGGAAACCTTTATCCGTGCCTATCGCGCGCTGCATCAGTTCCGTGGCGACGCCCAGTTCTACACCTGGCTCTACCGGATCGCCGTGAACACCGCCAAGAAGACACTGCTGGAAATGAAGCGCGACCCCACGGTGTCCGAAGCGGCGATGCGCGGGTCGCAGGACGACGATGAAACTTCCCCGCCAGGATGGGAACTAATCAGCCCGGAAACACCCGAAACGGTGTTGGCGGCCAAAGACGTTGCCAATGCGGTGAACACGGCGCTGGACGCGTTGCCCGAGGATTTGCGTCAGGCGCTGACGCTGCGGGAACTGGATGGATTGAGTTACGAAGAGATTTCCGAATTGATGAACTGCCCGATTGGCACCGTGCGCTCCCGAATTTTCCGGGCACGTGAGGCGATTTCGCTCAAGGTCAAGCCGCTGCTGGAGCGCAGCCTGGGTAAGCGCTGGTAGCCGTGACGATGAAGCAGCAGTTCATCTGGCAACGATTTTGAGAAGGTGAAACGAAATGGATGATTCCTGGCGCACGGGCGAAGTGGTGTCCGATCTGATGGACGGCCGCTTGAGCGGGAGCGCGTTTTCCGAGGCTGCGCACAAGGTCGCGACCGACGCCCAGGCGCGCGAACTCTGGCGCAGCTACCACGTGGTGGGCGACGTGCTGCGCTCGGCTGATCTGGCGCCACGCGCCGATGATGCGGGTTTTCTGAGCCGCTTCCAGCAGCGCCTGAACGACGAGGTGGCGCTGCATCCTGTTCCCGATTCCTCGATCCTGTTGTCCGCTGCGGTCCTTGCACCGCAGACCGAGGCCCGCAGGGCCGCCAACGATGCGCACACTTCATGGAAATGGGTCGCCGGATTGGGCGCGATGGTGATCGTCGCCGCAGCGGGTTGGAACATGGCGGGCGATAACCACGGGGCGAGTTCAGCGCCGCAGCTGGCCAAGGCCGATCCGTCCGCAACCAGCGCGGTCGTGGTTGAAAGTTTGACCGAGGGACCGGTGATGATTCGCGATCCGCGACTCGATCGCCTGCTCATGGCGCACCGGCAATCCGCTGGTCAATCGGCACTTCAGGTTTCATCGGGATTCTTGCGCAATGCCACTTTTGAAGTCTCCAGCCACCCTGCCGGGAATTGACGCCATGATCCTGAAACTGGCGCGCCTTGCGGCGTGGTTGTGTGCCGCGGCGCTGGCGTCGATCGCCGCTGCCCAGAACGTCCCTGCGGGCGCCATGGCTCCCGAGATGACGCAGAGTGGCGGGCGCAGCATTGACCAGTGGCTCACGCGCATGCACGAGGCATCGCGCCACGGCTCTTACGTGGGAACCTTTGTCGTCTCTTCTGCCACCGGCGGCATGTCGAGTTCGCGCATCTGGCATGTGTGCGATGGCGCGCAGCAGGTGGAGCGGGTCGATGCGCTCACGGGCGCACCGCGTTCGACCTATCGGCACAACGACAGGGTCGTGACCTTTCTGCCGCAGAGCGGGCTGGTGTTGCAGGAGCGGCGCGACTCGCTGCGCCTGTTTTCCGATCTGCTGAAGAATCAGGATGCCGCGATTTCAGAGTTCTACGCGGCGCGCCTCGTCGGCACTGAACGGGTCGCGGGCGTGAACGCGGAAGTCCTGGTGCTGGAGCCGCACGACCGGATGCGTTTTGGATACCGCGTCTGGAGTGAAAAGACAAGCGGCCTGGTGGTGAAACTGCAGACCTTGGACCCGGACGGCCGGGCCCTGGAGCAAGCGGCTTTTTCCGATCTGCAACTGAACGCACGTGTCAATCGGGACCAGTTGATCGAGGCCATGGGGAAAACCCAGGGTTACCGCGTTGAAAGGCTGGAGCCGGTGCCGACCACGGCGATTGCCGAAGGCTGGGTGCTCAAGCCGACGGTGCCTGGATTCAAGCTGATGAGTTGTTTGCGCCGCTCCTTTTCCAGCCCTGACGCACAGGGTGAAGGCGCACTGCGCGCCGTGCAATGGATTCTGTCGGATGGATTGGCGTCCGTGTCGCTGTTCGTGGAACCGCTGGATCGCCAAAGCCCTGCCAGGGAGGTCTCGATGGTGATGGGCGCCACGCACCTGCTGTCGCGGAGAGTTCAGGATGCCTGGCTCACGGTGTTGGGGGAGGTGCCCCAGCAGACCCTGCAGGCGCTGTCGCTGAGCCTGGAGCGTGCGCGCTGAAACAGGTGTCCACAGGTGGCGATGTGCTGGTGTGCGCGTTCAGTATTGAATTTTTTGTCCGGGAACGGATCTAGAGCCTTCGGGCTGGAATGCCTGGTTGTCAGCGAACGGCGGCCCAGCGTGAAAATCATTTTTTTGATGAAAGGTCGATGATGTTGCAACTCCATTGGAAGAAAGTGTGTTCCCTGATGCTGGTCGCCGCCATGGGGGCTGCATCCAGCTTGGCCCTGAGCCCATTGACGCCGGCGCTGGCGCAGGTTCGCGGCTTGCCGGATTTCACCGAGCTGGTGGAACAGGTGGGCCCGTCAGTGGTGAATATCCGCACCTCCGAGAAGGTGTCGAGCCGCGGCGCTGGCGATAACGGCATGGACGAGCAGATGCAGGAATTCTTTCGCCGCTTCGGCATTCCCATGCCGGACGGAGCACGCCCGCATGGCCAGCGGCCCCAGCCGCAGCCTGAGGATCAGCCGCGCGGTGTCGGCTCGGGCTTCATACTGACCAGCGACGGTTTCATCATGACCAACGCGCATGTCGTGGACAGCGCGGACGAAGTGATCGTGACCTTGACCGACAAGCGCGAATTCAAGGCCAGGATCGTCGGCGCAGACAAGCGCAGCGATGTGGCCGTGGTCAAGATCGAAGCCACCGGACTGCCTGCGGTGAAGCTGGGCGACGTGAGCCGTCTCAAGGTGGGTGAGTGGGTCATGGCCATAGGCTCGCCGTTCGGACTGGAAAACAGCGTCACCGCGGGCATCGTCAGTGCCAAGCAGCGCGACACCGGCGAACTGTTGCCGCTGATCCAGACCGATGTCGCGATCAACCCCGGCAATTCCGGCGGTCCGCTCATCAACATGCGCGGCGAGGTGGTGGGCATCAACAGCCAGATCTACTCCCGGTCCGGCGGCTACATGGGCATCTCCTTTGCGATACCGATCGACGAGGCGGCGCGCGTGAGCGATCAGCTGCGCGCCTCAGGCCGCGTGTCGCGCGGGCGCTTGGGCGTCCAGATCGGCCCCGTGAGCAAGGAATTGGCCGAATCGCTTGGCTTGGGCAAGGCACGCGGAGCACTCGTGGCCAGCGTGGAGCCGGGTGCGCCAGCGGAGAAGGCGGGAGTCGAGGCCGGCGACATCATCGTCAAGTTTGACGGCAAGCCGATCGACAAGGCCAACGATCTGCCGCTGGCCGTTGGCAACACCAAGCCGGGAACGCACAGCACTGTGACCGTGTTTCGTCGCGGAAGCATGAAGGACCTGAGCATCGCCATTGGCGAATTCGATCCGCCCAAACCGGGCAAGAAGGCCGGCGCCAAGGAGAGCAAGCCCAAGGCCGGGTCCGCGGCGCAGGCACTGGGTCTGACGGTGAGCGAGCTCAGCGAGGCGCAAAAGAAGGAGCTAAAGATCGAAGGCGGCGTGCGGGTGGATGCGGCCACCGAAGGCGCGGCACGCGCCGGGTTGCGCGAGGGCGATGTGATCGTGGGATTGGGCAACAGCGAGGTGGCCGGCGTGAAGGAGTTCGAGGCGGCAGCGGCCAAGGTCGACAAGAGCAAGACCGTCAGTGTGCTGGTGCGCCGGGGTGAAATGGCGCAGTACCTGCTGATTCGACCGGCCCACTGAAAAGGCCTGACTGACTGAAAAGCCCGACCGCAGGCCGGGCTTTTCTTTGGGGCAAGTACAACGAAAAAAATATAAATCCAAAAATATTTTTCTCAAGAACAGATCTTGAAAAATGTTAGTGAGCGCAAACATCGTTACTTGCATGCAGCAAAATTGTTTAGAATCAGCACAAGCGTCAGCCGATTTTCGACATATAGGAAGCCATGAATTCACGATGTGGGATGTTCACAAGGAACGGATCCTTGATCCACAGATCGCCCACAAGTTGTTCAGATAGAACCAATGAATAACTGTGAATAAACTGTGAATACATTTCATGTTGCTGCATTGCAACGACTCGCTTTTGCCGGTTTTGCCGCTATACGCCGATGCATTTTTGCCTACAATGAAGTTCCAACTATCGCAGTTGCCAATGATTGTTGGTTCTGGGCGCGTCGTTTTCGACGCGCCCTTTTTTCTTGTTCGCGCCGTTTGAATTCAATTACTTAAAGCTCTTCGTTGATGAATCACATCAGAAATTTTTCGATCATTGCGCACATCGACCACGGCAAGTCCACGCTCGCCGACCGCCTGATTCAACGCTGCGGTGGCCTCGCTGAACGCGAGATGGAAGCTCAGGTGCTGGACTCGATGGACATCGAGAAAGAGCGTGGGATAACCATCAAGGCACAGACCGCTGCACTGCGCTACAAGGCACTCGACGGACAGATCTACAACCTCAATCTGATCGACACACCCGGTCACGTTGACTTCTCCTACGAAGTCTCGCGCTCGCTGTCGGCGTGCGAAGGCGCCTTGCTCGTGGTCGACGCGAGCCAGGGCGTGGAAGCGCAGACGGTGGCCAACTGCTACACGGCACTGGAGCTCGGCGTGGAGGTGGTGCCGGTGCTCAACAAGATGGACTTGCCCAACGCCGATCCGGAAAACGCGAAGTCGGAAATCGAAGATGTGATCGGCATCGACGCGACCGATGCGATTCCCTGCTCGGCCAAGACCGGCATGGGCATCGACGAAATTCTGGAAGCGGTGGTCGCACGCATTCCGGCGCCAAAGGGCAACCCCGATGGCGCGCTGCGCGCCATGATCGTGGACAGCTGGTTTGACAACTATGTGGGCGTGGTGATGCTGGTGCGCGTGGTCGACGGGCGCGTGGCCAAGGGTGAACGCATCAAGATGATGGCGTCGGGGGCGACCTATAACGCCGACAGCCTGGGCGTGTTCACGCCAGCGAACGAGCCGCGCCAATCGCTCGAGGCGGGCGAGGTGGGCTACATCATCGCCGGCATCCGCGAGCTGCAGGCGGCCAAGGTGGGCGACACCATCACGCTCATCAAGCCCGGCACCGGCGGCGCAGCCTTCACGGCCACCGAGGCGTTGCCGGGTTTCAAGGAAATCCAGCCGCAGGTGTTTGCCGGTCTGTATCCGACCGAGGCGAACCAGTACGAGGGGCTGCGCGACAGCCTGGAAAAGCTCAAGCTCAACGACTCGTCGCTGCACTACGAGCCCGAGGTGTCGCAAGCGCTGGGCTTCGGCTTTCGCTGCGGCTTCCTGGGACTGCTGCACATGGAGATCGTGCAGGAGCGCCTGGAGCGCGAGTTTGACCAGGATCTCATCACCACCGCGCCCAGCGTGGTCTACCAGGTGGTCAAGGCCGATGGCGATGTCGTGATGGTGGAGAACCCGTCCAAGATGCCGGACCAGGGCCGGACCGAAGAGGTGCGCGAGCCCATCGTCACGGTGCACCTGTATATGCCGCAGGAATACGTGGGCGCGGTCATGACGCTGGCGAATCAGAAGCGCGGCGTGCAGATGAACATGGCCTACCACGGGCGCCAGGTGATGCTCACCTACGAGATGCCGCTGGGCGAGATCGTGCTCGACTTCTTCGACAAGCTCAAGTCCGTGAGCCGCGGCTACGCCTCCATGGACTACGAGTTCAAGGAGTACCGAACGGCCGACGTGGTCAAGGTCGACATTCTGCTCAACGGCGAGAAGGTCGACGCCCTGTCCATCATCGTGCACCGCAGCCAGTCGGTGTACAGGGGGCGCGCCGTGGTGGGGAAGATGCGCGAGATCATTTCGCGCCAGATGTACGACGTGGCGATCCAGGCGGCGATCGGCGCCAACATCATCGCGCGTGAGACAATCAAGGCGCTGCGCAAGAATGTGCTCGCCAAGTGCTACGGCGGCGATATCTCGCGCAAGAAGAAACTCCTTGAAAAGCAAAAAGCAGGCAAAAAACGCATGAAGCAAATCGGCTCGGTGGAAGTTCCCCAAGAGGCTTTTCTGGCCATTTTGCAGGTGGAAGATTGATGCAGGTTCTCACCGCCTTCATTTTGGCCGCTTTCGTTGGCTACGCCGCGAGCTGGTACTTTGGCGTGATCGACGGCAACTTCGCGCTGCTGCTGTTCATGGCCACGGTCATCACCGGCATCTATTGGCTGGCCGAGCGCTATCACTTCCTGCCGCAACGGCTGGCTGCCGCAGCACGGTTGGAGGAATCGGCCGCAGCGCAGCGCGCCGAACACGAGCGCAAGGGTTTGCAGTCGGACAACGTCGACCTGGCACAGGCGCGCGAACGCCTCATCATGCAACCGTGGTGGCTGGACTGGACTGCGGGCATGTTCCCGGTGATCGTGGCGGTGTTTGTGCTGCGCTCCTTCCTGTTCGAACCCTTCAAGATTCCCTCGGGCTCGATGATCCCGACACTGCTGGTGGGTGACCTGATCCTGGTGAACAAATTCGAGTACGGGCTGCGTCTGCCGGTCCTGCACACCAAGATCACCCAGGGCCATGCGCCGCAGCGTGGCGACGTGATGGTGTTTCGCTACCCGCCCAATCCGAGCCAGGATTACATCAAGCGCGTGGTCGGATTGCCGGGCGACGAAGTGGCCTACCTGAACAAGAAACTGACCATCAACGGCCAGCCGGTGAGCAAGAGCGCGATGCCCAGCTTCCTGGAAGAGGACAGCATGCAGTACCGCACCCAGTTTGAAGAAGAGTTGGGTGGCAAGAAGCACGCACTGCTGAACTACGAGGAACGTCCAGCCTACATCCAGACAGGGGCCTTCCCGGGAAGCGACAACTGCCGCTACAGCATCGAGGGCGTGGTCTGCAAGGTGCCAGCCGGGCACTACTTCATGATGGGCGACAATCGCGACAATTCTCTGGATTCGCGCTATTGGGGCTTTGTGCCGGATGAGAACATTGTCGGTCGCGCGTTTTTCATCTGGATGAATTTTGGGGACATCAAGCGCTTCGGCTCATTTCGATAGACAGATGGTGAAATTCTTGAAAACAGGGGAACGACAATGAAGCTTCAATTCCAGGCAAGGCAGCGCGGCCTGTCGCTTGTCAGCATGCTGGTCGTGGGCATCGTTCTGGCTGGAGCTGGCGTCGTGGGGGCGCAGATCTTTCCGACGGTGCTGGAGTACGCCGCCGTCGGCAAGGCCGTGAACAAGGCCAAGGAAGGCTCAACAGTGGCCGAAGTCCGCAGCATCTTTGACAAGGCCGCTTCCATTGACGCGATCACGTCCATCTCCGGCAAGGACCTGGAGATCTCCAAGGAAGCCGATCAGGTCGTCGTCGCCTTCTCGTACCAGCGGGAAATTCATCTGACGGGACCGGCCTGGCTGGTGCTCAAGTACGCCGGGCGATCGAAATAGCGTGGACGAGGGGCTGCTCGCACTGCAACGCCGCTTGCAGCACCGTTTCACGGATCCGCAGCTACTGGTGCGCTCGGTCACGCACCGCAGTTTCTCGGCAGACCACAACGAACGGCTGGAGTTTCTGGGCGACTCGGTATTGAACTTGGCCGTGGCCGCGCTTCTGTACGAGCGATTGCGCGAAGCGCCTGAAGGTGACCTGTCGCGCGTTCGCGCCAATCTGGTCAAGCAGGACACGCTGCACACCCTTTCCGTCTCCCTTGGTCTGCCCGACGTGCTGCGCCTGGGCGAGGGCGAGTCCCGCTCCGGCGGACAAAAGCGCCCCTCCATTCTGGCGGATGCGCTGGAAGCCGTCATCGGAGCGGTCTATCTGGACGCCGGCTACGAGGCGGCGCAAGCCTTGGTGCACCGTTTGTTTGAATCCGTGGAAATCAATCCCCAGATGCAGGCCATCGGCAAAGACCCCAAGACCGAACTGCAGGAGTGGCTGCAGGGGCGCAAGATGAAACTGCCCCAGTACCGCGTCGTCGGAACGCTGGGCGCTGCGCACAAGCAGAGCTTTGACGTGGAATGTGAAATTGAAGAACTCAGTCTGATCGAGCGCGGCATCGGAGGCTCGCGTCGTTCCGGTGAGCAGGCCGCCGCGGCCGCGATGCTGCTCAGACTTCCTGTGAAAGCAACCTGATGAACTCTATGAACAACGACGCGCCTGGCGCTGATGCGACCCAACCTGGGGAGACCGCCCAATCTGTTCCCGAAGGGGAGCAGCGCTGCGGCACGATCGCCATCGTGGGCAAGCCCAATGTGGGCAAGTCCACGCTGCTCAACGCGCTGGTGGGCCAGAAGATCAGCATCACCTCGCGCAAGGCGCAGACCACGCGCCACCGCATCACCGGCATGCGCACGATCGGGCCGACGCAGTTCGTGTTCGTGGATACGCCGGGCTTTCAGACGATCCACAACAATGCGCTGAACCGGGCGCTGAACAAGACCGTGCAGGGCGCTGTCGGCGACGTCGATCTGGTGCTGTTTGTGGTGGAGGCCGGCAGCTTCACGCCCGCCGATGCACGGGTGTTGTCGCTGATCCAGAAGGGCACGCCCACGCTGCTGGTGGCGAACAAGCTGGACAACATCCATCGCCGCGGCGACATCGCACCCTGGCTGCAGACCATGCAGGAGCGCCACAAGTTCGCCGAGTTCGTTCCCATGTCGGCGACGAACGCCAAGGACGTGGAGCGCCTCTTCGCCATCTGCGCACCCTACCTGCCCCAGCAGCCCTGGATCTACGCCGAGGACGAACTCACCGACCGCAGCGAAAGATTCCTCGCGGCCGAGATCGTGCGCGAGAAGCTGTTCCGCCTCACCGGCGACGAGCTGCCCTACACCTCGACCGTCATCATCGACAAGTTCGAGGAGGAGCCGCCGGCGCGCAAGGGCCAGAAGCGCCTGCTCAAGATCGCCGCGACGATCGTGGTCGAGCGCGACGGGCACAAGGCCATGATCATCGGCGACAAGGGCGAGCGCATCAAACGCATGGGCACCGAGGCCCGGGTCGAGCTGGAAAAGCTCATGGACGCCAAGGTGTTCATCGAACTGTGGGTCAAGGTGCGTGGCGGCTGGGCTGACGACGAGGCCAGGGTCAGGTCGTTCGGATACGAGTAGGCCGTGGCCACCAAGCGGATCAGCGATGAGCCGGCCTATGTGCTGCACCGCTACGACTGGAGCGAGTCCAGCCTGATCCTGGACGTGTTCACGCGCCATCACGGCCGCGTGGCGCTGGTGGCCAAGGGCGCGAAACGCCCCAGTTCCAGCTTTCGTCCGATCCTGCTGCCGCTGCAGCCGCTGCAGGTCAGCTTTGGTGGTGACACCGAAATCCGCACGCTCAAGGGCGCCGAGTGGATGGGCGGACACGTCATGCCCACCGGTGACGCGCTGCTCTCGGGCTACTACCTGAATGAGCTGCTGCTGCGCCTGCTGGCGCGCGACGATCCGCACCCGCGCCTGTTCGACGTTTACGCCGCCGTGGTGCAGGTGCTGGCCTCGGAGCACGGCGAGGCGCTGCAGTCGGCACTGCGCACTTTCGAGCTGCTGCTGCTGCGCGAGATCGGCCTGCTGCCCGCGCTCGATGCACAGACCATGACGCTGGCAAGCTTGGACGCCAGCGAGCGCTACACGCTGGTGCCCGAGGGCGGCCTGCGCCAGGCGCACGACGACGACCGCGCCAGCCTGAGCGGCACGCAGTGGATGCTGCTGCAGCGCGCGGTGGACGACGCGGCCCCCTTCACCACGACGCTGCGCGCCTGCTCCGAGGTGATGTCCGAACTGAAAGCCCAGTTGCGCACGCTGCTGCACTACCATTGCGGGGTCTCCAACCTGCGCACGCGTCAGATGATGATGGATCTGCAAAACTTATGAATATGAGCCCCACGCTTGTCACGTTATGTATTACGCTGTACAGACCACTGCCAGAGGCAGTGGCTCTGCGCCGCGTCCTTGCCTGCGCAGGCAGGCAAGGCGCTGCGCGCCTCAGCCCCAGGGGGGCGCATTTTGCCTTGGGGCGACGCTGCGCAGCGCGGTGCGCGAAGCTGTACAGCGAAACAGCGTCAATGCCGCCCTTTGCCTGGTTCGCTTCGCAGACCAACGGCGCCGGGCGGCCCGGCGGCAAAACATGACTGCGTCACCTACTTCCCTTTCCGTCAACCTGAACAAGGTGGCCCTGGTGCGCAACACCCGGCACCTGGGCATTCCCAGCGTCACGCGCGCGGCCACGCTGTGCCTGCAGGCGGGGGCTCAGGGCATCACGGTGCATCCGCGGCCGGACGAGCGCCACATCCGCGCCAGCGACGTGCGCGAACTCTCCGTGCTGATGCAGGACTGGCCCGGACGTGAGTTCAACATCGAAGGCAATCCGCTGCACAACCTGATGGACTTCGTGCGCGAGTTGCGCCCCGATCAGGCGACCTTTGTGCCCGACAGCGAGGGCCAGTTCACCAGCGACCACGGCTGGCGCTTTCCACAGGACGCCGAGGTGCTGCGACCCCTGATCGCGCAGGCGAGGGCGCTGGGCGTGCGCGTGAGCCTGTTCATGGACCCGATTCCCGAAGCCATGGCCGCAGCGCGCGCCGTCGGCGCCGATCGGGTCGAACTCTATACCGAACCCTATGCGCAGGCCTGGGGCACGGAACAACAGACGTTCCAGCTGGGCCGCTACGCCGCCGCTGCTCGTGCCGCGCAGGCCGTGGGCCTGGGCGTGAACGCGGGCCACGATCTGAACCGCGACAACCTCACGACCTTCCTGCGGGAAGTTCCCGGCGTGAGCGAAGTGTCCATCGGCCACGCCCTGATCGCCGATGCGCTGGAACTGGGCTATGGCGCCACCGTGCAGGACTATCGACGCTGCATCGACGAGGCTCAGGCTTGATCTACGGCATCGGCACCGACATCTGCGACATCCGCCGCATTCGCGCTTCACTGGAGCGCCACGGTGAGCGCTTTGCGCAAAAGATTCTGAGCGCGGCCGAATTCGCGCACTGGCAGTCGCGCAGCCAGCGCTGGCCCGAGCGCGGCGTGCGCTACCTGGCCACGCGCTTCAGCGCCAAGGAAGCCTTCAGCAAGGCCATCGGTCTGGGCATGGTCATGCCCATGACCTGGAAGTCCTGCGAGGTCAGCAATCTGTCCAGCGGCAAACCCCAGATCGTGCTGCACGGCGCGCTCAAGGACTGGTTTGAAGCACGCTCATTGAGCGCGCAGGTGTCAGTCAGCGACGAAACCGATTACGCCGCCAGCTTCGTGGTGGTGGAACAGCAAGGAAAACCATGAACGTACAAGCCCCCGTCATCATCGACATCGCCGGCACCTCGTTGACAAGGGTCGATCGTCAGCGCCTTCGGCACCCGCTGACCGGCGGCATCATCCTGTTTGCGCGCAACTGGCAGGACCGCGCGCAGCTGACAGCCCTGTGCCGTGACATCAAGAAACAGCGCGCCGATCTGCTGATCTGCGTGGACCATGAAGGCGGTCGGGTGCAGCGCTTCAAGACCGACGGCTTCACCCATTTACCGCCCATGAGGGCGCTGGGCGAGCTCTGGTTCAACGACGGCAAGGGCGCCCAGGGGTCTGGTGCGATGCAGGCCAGCAACGCCGCCACGGCCTGCGGCTACATCCTGGGCGCGGAGCTGCGCGCCTGCGGCGTGGACCTGAGCTTCACCCCGGTGCTCGATCTGGACCACGGCGCCTCCGGCGTCATTGGCGACCGCTCCTTCGGGCGCGATCCTCGGATGGTCAGCGTGCTGGCCAGGAGCCTGATGCACGGATTGCTGCAAAGCGGCATGGCCAACTGCGGCAAGCACTTCCCAGGCCACGGCTTCGTCAAGGCCGATTCGCACACCGAGATTCCCGTGGACAAACGCAGTCTTAAGGTCATTCTGGCCGACGACGCTGCCCCCTACCCATGGCTCAGCACCGCCTTGGCCGCCGTCATGCCCGCGCACGTGATCTACCCCAAGGTCGATGCGCGGCCTGCAGGTTTTTCCAGCAAGTGGCTGAACGACATCCTGCGCAGTCAGCTGGGCTTTGGCGGCGCCATCTTCAGCGACGACCTGAGCATGGCGGGCGCGCGCGTGCTCGGCGGTCGGGCGGTGAGCTACGCCGAGGGTGCCATCGCAGCCCTGGGTGCAGGCTGCGACATGGTGTTGCTGTGCAACCAGAGCCTGGACGGCGGCCATGCGGTGGACGAGCTGCTGGCGGGCCTGGCCGAGGCTCAGGTCAAGGGCCATTGGCAGCCGCTGGAGGCAAGCGAGGAGCGCCGCCTGGCGCTGCTGCCGCGCCAGCCGGCGCTGGACTGGGATGCGCTGATGGTGCAGGGCGCCTACATGCGCGCGCTGAGCCTGATGCCTTGAGCACCCACAGGTGATTTCGCGGGGCGGGAGGCCTCAGCTCAAGCTTCGCACGTGATGCGCCAGGTGGTCAGCCACGAAGGTCGAGATGAAGTAGTAACCGTGGTCATAGCCCGCATGGCGGCGCAATGTCAGCGGCTGGCCCGCCTTGGCGCAGGCCGCCTCGAACAGTTCCGAATGCAACTGTTCGGGCAGGAATTTGTCGGCCAGTCCCTGGTCGATGAGGATGCCTGCGGGATAAGGCGCGGTGCGGCATTGGCTCATGAGCGCGCTGGCATCGTGGGCCGTCCAGGCGCCTTGATCTGCGCCCAGATAACCTCCAAACGCCTTGTGTCCCCAGAGGCACTGCGTGGGTGCGCAGATAGGCGCCAGCGCCGACACCGACCTGAACAGGCCCGGATGCCGCAGTGCCAGCGTCAGTGCACCGTGCCCGCCCATGGAGTGGCCAAAGATGCCCATGCGCTCGATGTCCACGGGCAATGCAAGCGCCAGCAGCGGCAGCAGCTCGGCCGTGAGGTAACTCTCCATGCGGTAGTGCTGCGACCAGGGTGCAACGGTGGCGTCCAGATAGAAACCGGCACCGACGCCGAAGTCCCAGCTCTCGGTCTCGCCTTGCACGCCGGCGCCGCGCGGACTCGTGTCTGGTGAAATCAACGCCAGTCCCAGCTCGGCCGCAAGGCGCTGCGCGCCTGCCTTCATCATGAATGTTTCTTCGGTGCAGGTCAGGCCCGCCAGATAGATCAGCGCCGGTACTTTGGCGTGCTGCGCCTGCGGCGGAAGAAACACCGAAAACCGCATTGGCAAACCTATTTCCTTCGACGCGTGCTGGTAGAAGCGCTGCAAGCCGCCAAAGCAGGCGTGCTCGCTCAACAACTCAGGCGCGGCCATCAGTAGGTCAGTTCCAGCACCACCACGTGCTTGTCTGCAGCGTTCCAGGTGCGACCGGTCAGGCGCTCGCCGTTGAACTCCGCTTGGACGGCCCGGTCCGCTGCCTGGGTCAGTTTGAGGGTCGAGCTGGCAACGCCCGCACCCGTTGGCGGCACGCCCGGCGGCGGCGTCTGGCCGTCAAAACTCATCTTGTCGCGCTCGGCGTCGAAATAGCCGCGGGGACGGCTGAAGACCACGATGGCTTTCACCTCCCGGTCTGCGTCGGCCATCCGTTCCGGGTGCATGTTCACGACGCCGCTGGAGCGCGCAAACGGGCTGCGGTAGATGTGCGTGATGGCATAACCCGGCGCGGTGATCTCGAACTCGTAGGCGGCACCGGCCCTGGCAGCGAACGGTCCCCAGATGCCATCGGTTCCGACCTTCTTCGCGTAGGCTGCAGCGCCGATGCGCGAGCCATTGGCAGGATCGGTCTCGTAAATCGCCAGATGGGCCCCGGCAAGCGCCAGGTTGTTGACGAAGTTGCCTGTTTTGGGGTCCAGCGGATCGACGCCCATGCCGGTGATGTTGCCGCTCAAGGTGATGTGCGATTCGGGCGCAATGCCGCCTGTGGCCGGGGCCTTGCCCGTGATGAAGGCGTAGGCAGCGGCGAACGCGGCGGGTGAGAACGAAGTCTCCCGATGGTCGATCGCCGGGATCACGACATTGCTCGCGCCCCTGAGTTCAGGGCCCGCAAAAGTGACGTTGGTCGCCGTTCCCTTGGCGCCGATCCACAGGCCGTCGGGCTGGGCAAACTTGTCGTTGCGCTCGCTGCGGATGGTCAGCCACTGCACCGGGCCCGTGACCTCATCGCCATTCGCGTTTTTGGGTGCGTTCAGCGCCGTGAGGAAGGGGCCGGTGCCGGAAAATTCATTGGCTTCGCGAAAGCCCTTCATGGCCCATACGCCGTGATTCGGGGCGCCGCCCAGGATCGCGTGCGAGACGGTGGCATCGCCGCCGCCATTCTGGATGTAGTTGCGAACCGCGTAGCCGCCGCGCGAATTGGCATACAGCACGACCTTGCTGGCGCCGGTTTCCCTGCGCACTTTCTCGACCTGGGCCTTGAGGTACGCCATCGCCTGCGCGGTAGAGGTGCGCCCGGCTTGCTCCTTGCTGTCGTCGTCGCGTGCGAGCGGATAGGGCAGCTCGATCGCGTGCAGACGCTCGCGCGGCCAGCCATTGGATTCAAAGCGCCAGATCGTCGTCTGCCAAAGGGCTGCGGTGTCCCCATTGCCATGCACGAAGACGATGGGTGGCGCCTGCTCCAGCGTGGGCTGGGTGGCGCAGCCCGTCAGCAGGGCCAAGCTGGCGGCGACACCGACGAAGAAAGAACGGCGTGACGGCATGAGACTCTCCTTTGATTTGGCGCTGCCAATTGCAGCTCAGGCGGGGGTGCCGACTGTGTTGGCCATGCTACCCGATGTTCATGTCAGGCGGGCCAGGTGGAGCCGTGCTCGGGTACCAGCGCGCGCCACCCCAGCTCATGCTGAATGCGCTTGCGCAGTTCGTCCGACGGCCCCGGGTCGCCGTGCACCACGTAGACCTGGTCCGGCGCCGTGGGCATGGAGCGCAGCCACTGCACCAGCTGCTTGGCGTCGGCGTGGGCCGAGGCCGATTCCAGCTGCACCACTTCGGCGTTGACGGCCACGTCCTGGCCGTGAATGCGCACGCTCTTGTTGCCGCTGGCGAGCGTGGCGCCGCGCGTGCCGGGGGGCTGGTAGCCGGTGAGGACCACCATGTTGCGGTGGTCCGGAAGGTATTGCTTCAGATGGTGCAGCACGCGCCCGCCGGTGGCCATGCCGCTGGCCGCCAGAATCACCATCGGGCCGTGGCGGCTGGCCAGCGCACGCGACTCGTCGGGCGTGCGCAGCATGGTGGCGTGCTGCGTCATGGCGTGCACTTCGCGCGCGTTCAAACGATGCTCGCCCATGTGGCGCGCGAACATTTCGGTGGTGTGGATCGCCATTGGGCTGTCCAGAAAAACCGGCAGGCCTTTTGCCACCACGCCGCTGGCCTTGAGCAGGCCGATGGCGTGCAGAATGGCTTGGGCGCGCCCCACGGCAAACACCGGCAGCACGGCGACGCCGCCGCGCGCTGCGGCGCGTTGCAGCGCCGGGCCGAGTTCGGCCAGCAGATCCTCGCGCGGATGTTCGCGGTCGCCATAGGTCGATTCGATCAGCACCGTGTCGGCGGCCGGCGGCGCTTCCGGCGGCTTCATGATCAGGTCGTCGGGCCGACCGACATCACCCGAGAACAGGATGCGTCTGCCTGCGAGCTCCAGCAACACGCTGCTGGCGCCCAGGATGTGGCCTGCCGAGCTGAGGGTCACGCGCCAGCCTGGCAGCGGCTCGAAGGCCTTGTTCCAGGCCTGCGCCTTGATGTGCGGCAGGCAGTCCAGCGCGTCCTGGCGCGTGTAAAGGGGCAGGGCAGGTTCGTGCTTGGAGAGCTTGTGGCGATTCAGGAACGCCGCGTCCTCTTCCTGGATGTGGCCGCTGTCGGGCAGCAGGATCGCGCACAGATCGCGCGTGCCGCTGGAGGCGTAGACCTTGCCTGAATAGCCGTCGCGCACCAGCAGCGGCAGGTGGCCGCTGTGGTCCAGATGGGCATGGGTCAGGACCACGGCACCGATCTTGTCCAGAGCGACCGGCAGCGGCTGCCAGTTGCGCAGGCGCAGCTGCTTGTAGCCCTGGAACAGGCCGCAATCCAGCAGCAGGCTTTGGCCCTGATGCTGCACCAGGAATTTGGAACCAGTGACGGTTCCCGTGCCACCGAGGAAAGTGATGTTGACGCTCATGGAGATGCCTCCTTGCTTTGCATGGTATTCCTTTTGGCAGCGGTTGGAGCTTGTCTGTTTGCCGCTGGATTGACGCGCAGCAAAAAGCCGCGAAGTCCTGGCAGACAACGCGGCTCTTTGTTGGGGACGCTGACGCTCAGCTGAAGAACTTCTTCAAGCGGTCGGTCCAGCTGTCGCCGCTGGGGGAGTGCTTGCCGCCGCCCTTCTTGAAGGACTCGTCGAGTTCGCGCAGCAGCTTGCGCTGGTGCTCGGTGAGCTTGACCGGCGTCTCCACGTTGATGTGGCAATACAGGTCGCCAGGGTAGCTGGCGCGCACCCCCTTGATGCCCTTGCCGCGCAGGCGGAACTGCTTGCCGGTTTGCGTGCCCTCGGGGATGTCGATCGACACCTTGCCGGCGAGTGTGGGCACGTCGATCTCGCCGCCCAGAGCGGCAGTCACAAAACTGACCGGCACCGAGCAATGGATGTCGTCACCATCGCGCTCGAAGATGTCATGCTTTTGCATGCGGATTTCGATGTACAGGTCGCCCGCCGGTCCGCCGTTGGTGCCGGGCTCGCCGTTGCCGGTGCTGCGAATGCGCATGCCGTCGTCGATGCCGGCGGGGATCTTGACTTCCAGCGTCTTCTGTTTCTTGATCTTGCCCTGACCCTGGCAGGCCGTGCAGGGCTCGGGGATGATCTTTCCGCTGCCGCGACACTGCGGACAGGTCTGCTGCACGCTGAAGAAGCCCTGGCGCATCTGCACCGTGCCCGCACCTGCACACGAGGTGCAGGTCTTGGCCTGGGTCCCGACCTTGGCGCCGCTGCCGTGACAGGTGCCGCAGGATTCCCAAGTGGGAATACGGATCTGCGCATCCTTGCCGCGGGCCGCCTCTTCCAGGGTGATTTCCATGGCGTAGCTCAGGTCGCTGCCGCGATAGACCTGGCGCGCGCCGCCCGCGCGACCGCGCTGCTGGCCGAACATGTCGCCGAAGATGTCGCCAAAGGCCTCGGCGAAACCGCCAAAACCTTCCGCACCGGGGCCACCGCGCATGTTCGGATCGACGCCGGCAAAACCGTGCTGGTCGTAGGCGGCGCGCTTTTGCGCGTCCGAAAGCATCTCGTAGGCCTCCTTGGCCTCCTTGAACTTGGCTTCGGCGTTGCTGGTCGTGTCGCCCTGATTGCGGTCAGGGTGGTGCTTCATCGCGAGCTTGCGATAGGCTTTCTTGATCTCTTCGTCAGACGCGTTTTTCGGCACGCCCAGAGTTTCGTAATAGTCTTTTTTGGCCATCGTCTTCTTCGATTAACGTGAAAGCACTAACTTTCATGCCTCGGAGCGCTCAGCGCGCGAAGCATGAAAGTTAGAACACAAACGCCGCGTGGCTGATCTTGCGGACCATGCCAACGCGGCGCATCAAGGCGCGTACAGGCGCCGCTCAACCCTTCTTGACTTCCTTCACTTCGGCGTCCACGACGTTGTCGTCGTCGGGCTTGGCTGATGACGATTGCGCGCCGCCCTGCGGACCCTGCGACGCGGTTGCGCCCTGAGCCGCTTCTTCAGCCGCCTGCTTGGCCTGCTGATCGGCGTACATCTTTTCGCCCAGTTTCTGGCTGGCTTCCATCAGCACCGCGGTCTTGGCCTCGATGTCGGCCTTGTCCTCGCCCTTGAGCGTTTCTTCCATGCTCTTGATGGCGGCTTCGATCTTTTCCTTCTCGCCCGCGTCCAGCTTGTCGCCGTACTCGGTCATGCTCTTCTTCACGCTGTGCACCGTGGCCTCACCCTGGTTGCGCGCCTGCACCAGCTCCAGCTTCTTCTTGTCGTCCGCGGCGTTGAGCTCGGCGTCCTTCACCATCTGCTGGATCTCGTCTTCCGTCAGACCGGAGTTGGCCTTGATGGTGATCTTGTTTTCCTTGCCCGTGCCCTTGTCCTTGGCTCCCACATGCAGGATGCCGTTGGCGTCGATGTCGAACGACACCTCGATCTGCGGCGTGCCGCGCGACGAGGGCGGGATGCCTTCCAGGTTGAACTCGCCCAGCAGCTTGTTGCCGGCAGCGATGTCACGCTCGCCCTGGAACACCTTGATCGTGACCGCAGGCTGGTTGTCCTCGGCGGTGGAGAAAGTCTGCGCGAACTTGGTCGGGATGGTGGTGTTCTTCTTGATCATCTTGGTCATGACCCCGCCCATGGTTTCGATGCCCAGCGACAGCGGCGTCACATCCAGCAGCAGCACGTCCTTGCGGTCGCCCGAGAGCACCTGGCCCTGAATCGCGGCGCCCACGGCCACGGCCTCGTCCGGGTTCACGTCCTTGCGCGGTTCACGTCCGAACAGTTCCTTGACCTTCTCCTGCACCTTGGGCATGCGTGACATACCGCCCACCAGGATCACGTCGTTGATGTCGGCGACGTTCACGCCGGCATCCTTGATCGCCGTGCGGCAAGGAGCGATCGTGCGCTCGATCAGTTCGTCCACCAGCGACTCAAGCTTGGCGCGCGTGAGCTTGATGTTCAGATGCTTCGGGCCGGAGGCGTCAGCCGTCACGTAGGGCAGGTTGATGTCGGTCTGCGCGCTGTTGGAGAGCTCGATCTTGGCCTTTTCTGCCGCTTCCTTGAGGCGCTGCAATGCCAGCACGTCCTTGCCCAGATCCACGCCCTGTTCCTTCTTGAACTCGGCAATGATGTAGTCGATGATGCGCTGGTCGAAGTCTTCGCCGCCGAGGAAAGTGTCGCCGTTGGTGGAGAGCACTTCAAACTGCTTTTCGCCATCGACGTCGGCAATCTCGATGATGGAGATGTCAAAGGTGCCGCCGCCCAGGTCATACACGGCGATCTTGCGGTCGCCCTTTTCGTTCTTGTCCAGGCCGAAGGCCAGAGCCGCCGCAGTGGGCTCGTTGATGATGCGCTTCACGTCCAGACCGGCTATGCGCCCGGCGTCCTTGGTGGCTTGACGCTGGGCGTCATTAAAGTACGCCGGCACCGTGATCACGGCCTCGGTCACGGCTTCGCCCAGGTAGTCTTCGGCGGTCTTCTTCATCTTGCGCAGCACATCGGCGCTGACCTGCTGCGGCGCCATGCGCGTGCCGCGCACCTCGACCCAAGCGTCGCCGTTGTCGGCGGCAGCGATCTTGTAGGGCATCAGGTCGATGTCCTTCTGCACTTCTTTCTCGGTGAACTTGCGCCCGATCAGGCGCTTCACGGCGTACAGCGTGTTGCGCGGGTTGGTCACTGCCTGGCGCTTGGCCGACGCGCCCACCAGCACTTCACCGTCTTCCTGGTAGGCGATGATGGACGGCGTCGTGCGCGCGCCCTCAGAGTTCTCGATCACGCGGGCGGTGTTTCCCTCCATGATGGCCACGCAGCTGTTGGTCGTGCCCAGATCGATGCCGATGATTCTTCCCATGATTTTCTCCTGCAAACTAAATAATTGAGATGCTGACTACGTGTGGATCAGCTCGGCCGTTTCAAGGGCCGGGCAAACCCTGGCCCTTATTTGGGCGCAGTGACCGTGACCAGGGCCGGACGCAACACACGCTCGGCGATGGAGTAGCCCTTTTGCAGGACCGACACCACCGTGTTGGCTTCCTGCTCGGCCGGGACGACGCTGATGGCTTGGTGCTGGTGCGGGTCGAACTTGGTACCTGAGGGCGGATTGATGGCGATCACCTTGTTGCGCTCCAGAGCGGCGACGAGTTGGCGCAGCGTGGCCTGGGCACCTTCGCGAATCTGCTCGGCACTGGCGTCGGCAATGGCCAAGCCGGCTTCCAGACTGTCGGCCACCGGCAGCAGGCTCTCGGCGAAATTCTCCACGCCAAACTTGCGTGCCTTGGAGACCTCCTCCTCGGCACGGCGACGGGCGTTTTCTGCGTCTGCCTTGGCGCGCAGATACTGGTCAGCCAGATCGGCGCTCTTGGCCTTGAGGCTGGCCAGATCGGCCAAAGCCTGTGTCAGTGCATCGGCCTCATTTGCGGCCATCGCCGCTTCCTGTTCTTCAGGGCTGACATAGTCGCCCAGGGGCGCGCTTTCGGTGGGGTTTTTATTCTCGGACATACAGTGGGTGAAAAGTAAAGCAAATGGATGCGCTCCATCTGGGGCCCAGACCGCGCATTTCAAGGGTGCTACTTATCCCTTGACGGCCAGCAGTTCCACGTCGAACTTGAGCGTGGCGTTGGGCGGGATCACGCCGCCGGCGCCGCGCGCACCGTAGCCCAGCGCGGCCGGAATGATGAGCGTGCGCGCACCACCGATCTGCATGCCCGCCACGCCTTCGTCCCAGCCCTTGATCACCATGCCGGCACCGAGCGAGAACTCGAACGCGTCATTGCGGTCCTTGCTGGAGTCGAACTTGGCGCCCTGCACGCCGTCCTGGTACAGCCAGCCAGTGTAGTGCACGCTCACGTACTGACCCTTTTGCGCGGTGGCGCCAACGCCTACGATCGTGTCTTCGTATTGCAGTCCGGATGGGGTGGTAATCATGTGAATTTCTTTGCGATGTAAAGGGTAGCGAGGGATACGCGCCCGCAGAATGCGGTGAGCGTGGACAACCCGAAATTATGCCAGCAGCCAGCGCCTGGCAGCACTTTGGCACAATCGGGCGCCACTGCAAGGAATCCACATGACTGTCCGCGCCATCCTAAAAATGGGCGACCCGCGTTTGCTGCGCATCGCCAAGATCGTGACCGAGTTCGACACCGACGAGCTGCATCTGCTGCTCAGCGACATGCTCGACACCATGGTCGCGGCCGGCGGTGTGGGCCTGGCGGCGCCGCAGATCGGCGTCGATCTGCAACTGGTGATCTTCGGCACGGGTGAGCCCAGCGCGCGCTATCCGGACGCGCCGCCTGTGCCCAGGACCGTGCTCATCAACCCCCACATCACGCCGCTGCCGCGATCTGCGGCTGATGCAACGCTGGTCGAGGAAGACGACTGGGAGGGCTGCCTGTCGGTGCCGGGGTTGCGCGGACTGGTGCCGCGCCACGCCCGCATCCGCTACACCGGTCAGGATCAGTTTGGCGATGCGATTGACCGCATTGCCGAAGGCTTTCATGCCCGAGTGGTGCAGCACGAGTGCGATCATCTGATCGGCAGGCTCTACCCCACGCGCATGCGCGACCTCACGCGTTTTGGTTTCACCGACGTGCTTTTTCCCGGGGTCGAGGTGGACGACGAGTGAGAATTTGGGGTTGTCCCGATTGATTGAGGCCATTCGCACCCCGATTTCTGCATTCCGTCACCGGGCACTTGGCGACAGCGCGGGGGCTGCGTATTCTTGGGGTGGCAGGGCGTAGACAGCCCTGGCGTTTCAACTCCAACCTCGGGCACCACCATGTTCAAACCGCTCAGCCTCCTGATCTTCAAGACCCCCTGGTGGGGCATGCTGCTGGGGGGAGTGGTGATCTTGCTGACGCTGGTGATGTTTGCGCTGCCGTTCCAGGTGCTGCGGCTGTCCGAGAGCGCGGGCACTCCGCAGGAGAAGCAGGCAATCCAGTTCGAGATCAACCAGGCGTTCAAGAATGGCGGCCTGAGCGTGGCTGAGGGCATCGTCAGCGCCATGAAGGACCGCTCGCCGGACCCGGACCGAAAGCGCGAACTGGAACGAGCCCTGGCCGAGATTGAACGCGCCCGCCATGAAGTGGGGCAGGCCGGGGACGAAGCCGCTCAGGCCGTGCGCGAGGCCGCCATGGAAGCACTGGACAGCGCACACGAGGCCGCGCAAAGCGCGCTTGAAGTCGCGCAGGAAGCACGCGAAACGATTGAAGAGTCCAGGCAGGAGGCGCTGCAGCGCTTGCGTTCCAAGGGTCTGGATGTGAGCGCCACGGAAAAGTCGCTCGACGATTTGCTGGCGGCGGCCAAGGCGAAGGAGGCCGCGGCGCAGGCGGCGCTGGACGAGATCGCCAAGTCGCGCGAGCGCCTGCGCGACTCGGCGCCGCCGAGCTCACCGCCAGCCATCAACATCGCGATCCCCTCGGGCGCGGTCGCGACCACGGCGATCAAGATCGACGTGCCGGCATTGCCGCAGCCGCCAGGAGCGCCGCTGGCGCCGCAGATGCGCGACAGCATTCGCGCCACGGTGGCCAGCGGCATGTGGCGGGTGGGCGTGGGCTCGGCGCTGATCCTGGTCTTCATTCCGCTGTTCGTGATGCTGCTGATCGCCAAGTTCTTCATCGACCGCTCGCATCGTGCACTGGCCTTCGCAGAGGAGAAGGAAGAAGAGGCGCAGCTCAGCGACATGCGCCGCCAGATGACCGAAGCGCGCTTGCAGGCATTGCAGGCGCAGGTGGAGCCGCACTTCCTGTACAACACACTGGCGAACGTGCAGGCGTTGACGGAGGTCGATCCTCCCGCGGCGCATCGTCTGGTGGGGCACTTGATCGAATACCTGCGCGCGGCTCTGCCCAAGATGCGCGAAAGCAGTTCCACCGTGGGCCAGGAAGTCGAGCGCGTGCGCGCCTACCTGAATATCCTGAAGATGCGCATGGGCGAGCGGCTGGCCTTTGATATCCGGGTTCCGGAGGATCTGCTGACCCTGCCTTTTCCTCCCATGATGCTGCCCACGCTGGTGGAAAACGCCATCAAGCACGGCCTGGAGCCGCGGCGCGAAGGCGGACGCATCGACCTGCTGGTCAAGCGCGAACTGCGCGACGGCCAGGAGCGTCTGCTGCTGCAAGTCAGCGACACCGGGGTCGGTCTGTCCGAACAGGATGTCCAGACTGGCGGCGGCGTGGGCTTGAGCAACCTGCGCGAGCGCTTGCGCGCGCTCTACGGCGAGCGCGGCCGCTTCACCCTCGAAGCCAACGAACCCAGCGGCGCTGTCGCCACGCTGGACCTGCCGCTGCAGTTGCGCGCCAGCAGCGCCGACGCATCACAAGACGCAGGCGGCGCGATGCCTTTCGTCAAGCCCGCGGCCAGCGGCTGGCGCCGTGTCTTGAGCGCCACCCGCAAGACCCATGGCATGTGGGCGACCGTGGTGTCACGCACCTTCATCATCCTGATGCTGCTGCTGGTGGTGGGATTCTTTCTCGGGCTGGTGGGGCTGTTCACCGGCTGGCTGCCGGTGCAGATCAATCAGTTCCAGCTCGATGGAATCGAGGGCATGGCCGTGGGTTCACTGGGCCTGCTGGTCGCCTTTGGCGCGCTGGCGCTGGTGGTGGGCTTGCTGGTGCTGCTGATGTACGGCATGGGATTCCTGTTTGCGGGACTGCTGCTCTTCATCCCCGCGGCGATTCTCATCTCGCTGTTTCCGGTGCTGTCGCCGTTCATCCTGATCGGTTTGGTGATCTACTGGATCCTTTGGAAAAGACGCAGGAATGCCATGAATGGACACCGCAACAGCAACCACAGGCCCTGAACCATGACACTGCACGCCATCATTGCCGAGGACGAACCGATACTTCGTGCGCAGCTCAAGTCCAAGCTGGGCAAGCTCTGGCCTGAACTGCAGATCGTGGCCGACGTGGGTGACGGCGAGGCCGCGCTCGAAGCGATCGACGCACACCGGCCCGACTTGGCCTTCCTGGACATCCGCATGCCCGAGATGACGGGCGTGGAGGTGGCGCGCAGCATCGCCGCCAACCCCGATCTGAAGTGCCACGTGGTGTTCGTCACGGCCTTCGATCAGTACGCGGTGGAGGCGTTTCAAACCGGTGCTGCGGACTACCTGCTCAAGCCCTACAGCGATGAGCGGCTCTCGCTCACGGTGCAGCGCCTCAAGGACCGGCTCGCGCAGCAACCCGCGCCGGCGCAGGACCTGCAAGCGCTGGTGGCGCAGATCAGCGCGCAGCTCAAACCCGAGGCCGAACCGCTGCGCTGGATCAAGGCCAGCGTGGGCAACCACCTGCGCCTGATACCGATCGACGAAGTGCTGTTCTTCCAGTCCGATGAAAAGTACACGCTGGTCGCGACCCGGGAGTTCGATGCGCTGATCCGCACGCCCATCAAGGAACTGCTCGAGGGCGTGGACACGGCCAGGTTCTGGCAGATCCACCGCTCAACCATCGTCAACGCCAGCGCGATCGAGGTCGTCACGCGCGACGAGCGTGGCCAGGCCTCGGTGCGCGTCAAGGGACGCAAGGAAACCTTGAGTGTGAGCCGGCCGTTTTCGCATCTGTTCAAGCAGATGTGAGTGGCCTGCGGCGCGGTCGTGATGGCCCGCGCAATGAGAGCCTCAACCCGCGCGTGAGTGGGCTCGATACCCATAGCCGCGCAAAACTTCGCGCCGCCAGGAATTCGGATCTGCCACTTAAGGTTCCCCAGAAGAGCACTTGGCCAAGCGGCTCCCGAGCTCCTTCGTCCAGGCATTGAGTCGACCAGCCCCCCGCGAACGCCCGTTCGCCCCACTGATACATCAGCGAACTGAAAAAAATCCCGCCTCAATCTCGGTTTGATCTGCTATCCTCGTCAATGATAACGTTTACATTATCGTCTTCACCAACTGTCGTGGTACCCCGATGACCCCTGATTTTCAGTTTCCAGACTCTTTTCTATGGGGCAGCGCCACCTCGGCGTACCAGATTGAAGGATCCCCCACCGCCGATGGCGCCGGGCCCAGCATCTGGCAGAGATTTGCCCACACGCCGGGCATGATCACCCACGGCGATACCGGCGACATCGCCTGCGACCATTACCGCCGGTTCGAGTCTGACATCGCGCTGATGCAGCAATTGGGTATGAAGGCCTACCGCTTCAGCATCGCCTGGGGGCGCGTGCTGCCTGACGGAACCGGGCGCGTCAACGCCAAAGGCCTGGATTTTTACGAGCGCCTCGTCGACTGCCTGTTGTCGCATGGCATCCAACCCATGGCAACGCTCTACCACTGGGATCTGCCAGAGGCGTTGGACAACCGCGGCGGCTGGCTCAATCCCGATATCGCCCATTGGTTTGCCGAGTACGCCAGCCTGATGTTCCGCACGCTGGATGACCGGGTCAAGCTCTGGTGCACGCTGAACGAACCCTGGGTCGTCACCGACGGCGGCTACCTGCACGGCACGCTCGCACCGGGGCACCGCAACCTGTATGAGGCTCCCATCGCCACGCATCATCTGATGCGCGCTCATGGCGCCGCCGTGCAGGCCTACCGGGCTCTGGGACAGCACCAGGTGGGTCTGGTCGTGAACATCGAGCCCAAGTACCCGGCGTCCGGCAGCGAGCAAGATCTGGCGGCGACACGGCGTGCCGACGCGTACATGAACCGGCAGTACCTGGACCCGGCCTTCTTCGGGCGCTATCCCGAGGAAATGCCGGAAATCTTCGGCCAAGCCTGGCCACAGTGGCCGCAGGCCGACATGGACCTGATCCAGCAGCCGATCGATTTCCTGGGTGTGAACTACTACACCCGCAGCGTGAACCGGCACGACGAAAGTGCTTGGCCGGTCAAGGCCGCGCCCGTGCGCCAGTCGCATGCGACCATCACGGAAACGGGCTGGGAGGTGTATCCGCAGGGCCTGAGCGACACGCTGCTCTGGTTGAAAAGCCGCTACGGCGATCTGCCGCTGTATGTGACAGAAAACGGCTCCGCGTTCTACGATCCGCCAGTGGCAGAAGGTGGGAAACTCGACGATCCGCTGCGTGTGAATTATCTGCAAAAGCATCTCAAGGCGATGCATCACGCGATTGCGCAGGGCGTGAATCTGCGCGGCTATTTCGCCTGGTCGTTGCTGGACAACCTCGAGTGGTCGCATGGATTTTCAAAGCGCTTCGGCCTGGTGCACGTGAACCTGCAAACGCAGGAACGCACGCCCAAGGAAAGCGCGCATTTCTACGCGCGCGTGATTGCGTCAAACGGCCGTGAATTGAACGAGCCTGCCCCATGACGTTGGCTTGT
This sequence comes from uncultured beta proteobacterium, assembly GCA_903838565.1. GTDB lineage: Bacteria > Pseudomonadota > Gammaproteobacteria > Burkholderiales > Burkholderiaceae_C > CAIKVZ01. Next base: position 66,237 of record CAILZB010000122.1, read on the forward strand.
CCGACTTCTGCGCTGTGGCTGCTGGCCGACCTGGGCGGCACCTACATCCGATTCGCGCTGGCCAACCCCTTGGCCCGTAATCCGCTGCTGCTGGACAGCATTCGCAGCTACCGGGTGGAACGGTTCGAGTCGCTGGTGCAGGCCGCGCAGCAGTATGCCGGCGACGGCGGCGTCAGCCCACGCAATGCGGTCTTCGCCGTTGCCGGACTGGTGCAGGGCGACGCTGTGCAGATGACGAATCATCCATGGAACATTTCTGTGGACGCAACGCGCACACAGCTCGGGCTGCATCAGCTCATTGTGCGCAACGACTTTTCCGCGCAGGCGGCGGGATTGCCGTATCTGGAGCCGCACCAGGCTCAGCGCTTGGGTTTGCCTGAGGCGGCCACTTTGCTGACACCGTTGCCCCGAACCGTAGCGGTGTTGGGCCCCGGCACCGGGCTGGGCGTTGCCGGTTTGCTCCTGAGGGGTGGCCTGGCACAGGTCATTGAGACCGAAGGCGGCCATACGGGTTTCGCTCCCACGACGGCGCAGGAGGTGAGCATCCTGCAACACCTGAGCGAGCGCTTCGGTCGCGTATCCAACGAGCGCCTGGTCTGCGGCAGCGGCCTGGTCAACATCTATCAGGCCGTGTGTGCTTTGGCGGCACAGCCTGCGTCGACCCCATCGCCCGAACAGATCAGCGCGCGAGCGCTCGCTGGATCCGACCCCCTGAGCTTGCGCAGCGTGGAGGTCTTTTGCTCGGTGCTCGCGAGCGTGGCAGGAGACACGGTACTGGCGTTGGGCGCGTGGGACGGCGTGTATCTGGCCGGCGGCCTCGTTCCCGTGGTCATGCCCTGGTTGCGGCAAGACGCGTTCCGCCAACGCTTTGAAAACAAGGGGCGCTTTTCCAGCGCCCTGGCCAAGGTTCCGGTACTGGCCATCATGCACTCGCAGCCCGGACTGCTCGGTGCCGCAGCGATCGCGGTCACTGCCGCCAAGTCGCCCGCGGTCCAACGGTCATACCAGAGCGAATCGGCCCCTTGCGCGCAAGCAACCACCCTCTAGTTTCACCAGAAACGATTACCGATGCACCATCCATCCAGTTTGACTCCAGTGGCTTGCAGCCAACCCCAGCGCGCCGCGCCGTTTTGGCTGAGCAGCGCCGACTACCGCGTATTTTTGAACGCGCGCGGCGCCGGCTTCTCGGCCTACGGTGACTATCTGCTCAACGCCTGGACCCCGGACAGGGTGGAGGAAGGCGGCGGTTGGTTCCTTTACCTGCGCGATCTGGATGATGGTCAATTCTGGACCGCTTCCTCGTCGCCTGTGCCGGGGCAAAGTGTGGGACAGGTCACATTGACAGGCGCCATGGCGAGCATTCAGCGTGCACACCACGGCGTCTCTTCGCGCGTGGACCTGTGCCTGAGCCACGACGGTTCGCTGGAACTGCGCCGCGTGCAAGTCAGCAACGACAGCCAACAGACGCGTCACATCGAACTCACCAGCTATGTGGAAGTGGTGCTGAACGAGCCCGAAGATCACACCGGGCATCCGGCGTTTTCCAAGCTGTTTGTGCAAACCGAATGGCATCCGGCGTTTCAAACGCTGCTGGCCAAGCGCCGCGCCCGCGGCAACGCAGAAAGCCACCCCTGTGTGGCCATGAGCCTTCTCAACCAGCCGGTCAGCGCATGGGAAAGCGAGCGCGCGCGTTTCATCGGCCGTGGGCGCGACTGCAGCAGGCCCGTGGCGCTCACCGCCAAGGATGAACTCAGCGGCTGCACGGGCAACGTGCTCGACCCCGCGCTGGCGCTGCGCACCGTGATTGCCTTGGCGCCAGGGGAAACGCGCACGCTGTGCTTTGTCATGGGTGCCGCGCCTGATCGCGACGCTTTGCTGCACGCTGCGGCCGGCTGGTCCGCGCTGGACGTGGATGCGCAATTTGCGCAGGCCCAAACGGCCGGGGCGCACCTGGCTCCAGCGCCGCTTGCACCGGCGGGCAGCGTTTGGGAGCGTCTGACACGCGGTCAAACCCCGGCCGCACAACAGCTGGGAACACTGCCTGCGCTGGAACGCTTTGAAGCAAATCCCAGCACCGCGGCAACGCTGGCGCCGCTGCAGTTCTTCAATGGCTACGGCGGCTTCAGCGCCGATGGAAGTGAATACGTGATGCGCTTGCCGTATCAAGGCGCCGCGGGATTGAAACTGCCACCCATGCCATGGACCAACGTGCTGGCCAATCCGCAGTGCGGCTGCGTCGTGAGCGAAAAGGGCGCAGGGGCAATGTGGTCCGGCAACAGCCGCGAGCACCGCTTGACGCCCTGGCGCAACGATCCCGTCAGCGATGTCCACGACGATGCCTGGTATGTGCGCGACGAGGACAGCGGCGACTTCTGGTCACCCCTGCCGGGGCCGGCACCCGCGCCGGCAGACCATGAAGTGCGCCATGGTTTTGGCTACTCCAGCTGGAGCGTGGTGGCACACGGACTGGAGCAGGAAGTCTGCATGTTCGTTCCCAAGGACGATCCGTTGCGGGTGCTGCGACTGCGCCTGAAGAACATGGGCGCCACGCAGCGCCGGCTGTCGGTCTATGGCTTTAATCGCTGGGTGCTGGGCGTGGCGCCCGAGGAAACCCAGGCCGATATCGAACTGCAATTCGATCGTGACGCCACCGCACTGTGCGCCCGCAATCCGCAAGCCGGTCCTTTCGCTGCACGGGTCGCCTTTTCCGCAGTCGATCAAACCCAGCGCATGAGCTGGACCGCGGACCGATCCGCCTTTTTGGGCTTGCCCGGCAGCATGTCGGCGCCCCAATCCGTGCGGGACGGCGGTCTGCTGAATCAGGCCATCGGGTCGCAACCCTGTGCTGCCATGCGCGTCATGCTGGACATTCCCGCAGGCGAGACCCGAGAGCTGAACTTCTTCCTGGGAGAAGTGGACAGCGCGGCCATGCTGCAGCCGCTGCTGACGCGCTGGCGCGCGCCCGGCGCAGTGGACGCCGCATTGACCCAAGTGCGCAATTTCTGGCGCGACATGGTGGGCGGCATGCAGATCGAGACGCCCTGCCCCGAAATCGACATCATGGTCAATGGCTGGCTGCCGTACCAGAACCTGGCCTGTCGCATGTGGGGTCGAACCGCCTTCTACCAGTCCGGAGGTGCCTATGGTTTTCGGGACCAGCTGCAGGACGCCGCCTCGCTCATCTACCTGCGCCCGGACCTGACCCGGCATCAGATCCTGACGAATGCCGCCCACCAATTTGTCGAAGGCGACGTGCTGCACTGGTGGCACCCGCCGCACAGCAAAGGCATGCGCACGCGCTTCGCCGACGACCTGCTGTGGCTGCCCTACCTCACGGCTTACTACATCAACACCACCGGCGACGAATCCGTGATGAAGGAGCAGGCACGGTTTGTCACCGCGGAGTTCCTGGATCCGGATGAAGACGAACGCTACCTGCAGCCACAGGATTCGGGCGAAAGTGCAGACGTCTATGAGCATTGCTGCCGCGCCATCGACCGTTCACTCACCAAAGGCGTACACGGCATTCCCCTGTTCGGCTGCGGCGACTGGAACGACGGCATGAGCCGCGTGGGGCGCGAAGGCAAGGGCGAAAGCGTGTGGATGGGTTTCTTCCTGTACACCGTGCTGGGTGATTTTCTGCTCTGGTGTGATGTGCGCGGCGACGGTGCCCGTGCCAAAAGGTATCGGAGTTTTCGCGCCGAACTGTTGCTGGCGCTGAACGACGCGGGCTGGGACGGTGACTGGTACCGACGCGCCTGGTACGACAACGGCGCTCCCCTGGGTTCCAAGGCCAGCGACGAATGCAAGATCGACGCCTTGGCGCAGGCGTGGGCCATCATCTCCGGCGTGGCCTCACCCGAGCGCGCGGGCAAGGCGCTGGACGCGTTGGAACAACACCTCATCAGCGACGAAGACCAGCTCATCCGGCTGCTGACACCGCCGTTTGAAAACACGCCCAACGACCCTGGCTACATCAAGGGCTACGTCGCCGGTGTGCGCGAAAACGGCGGCCAATATACGCACGCCGCACTGTGGGTGGTCAAGGCCATGTCCATGGCCGGCCGGCGTGAGCGCGCCGCGCAATTGCTCAAGATGCTAAGCCCCATCAGCCACAGCAGCACACCCGCCGACGCGGATCGCTACAAGGTCGAGCCCTATGTGATCGCCGCCGACATCTACGGCGTCGCGCCCCACGTGGGCCGTGGCGGCTGGACCTGGTACACAGGATCGGCCGGCTGGATGTACCGCGTGGCCATCGAATCGATACTGGGCTTCTCCATCGAAGGCGGCAGCACCCTGCGTTTGCAGCCGCGTATTCCCGACGACTGGCCGGGCTTCACGCTGAGCTATCGGCTGGACGACGGCACGCAGTACCAGATCGAGGTCGACAATCCGCAGCGCAGAGCGCACGGTGTCGTGTCTGCCAAACTGGACGACGCAAGCTTGCCATGCACCGCCGATGGCGTGAAGGTGCCCCTGTGCAAGGATGGCGCCAGCCATCACGTGAAGATCGTGCTGGGTTAGGCGACAGCTCAATGCGGCGCTGCGCGCATTGGGACCTCAAGAAGGCTTATTGATGCGCCTCGGATACGCGGCGTGGTCATTCTCCCTGCTCATCCACCCCGAAGCACGGGATTCACTCGCAACGTCGTCCCGTCCCATTTCGTGACTACACCATTCACCAACGCTGGCGGTGGCGGGTTGGTTCCGGACCACTTCAGCACGAAGCCGCCTGAGGGAGGGGTCAAACCCGGCTGAAGGTCCAGATGTAGCCTGCCTCGCAACAGACGAAGGCGGTAGCCCAGGCTGCCATAGGACGTGCGCAGACCCGACACAGATACACCACGACCGTGCATCCAGGCAACGGGGATGCCGGCGGCCAGCACCACTGCCTGATCAGATTCGCGCTCGTAGGCAAACAGGTCCAGCGCTGCGCGCACGTAGTCGCTGGAAATCCAGGTGTGCGGCATGTCGCCGACAAAGCGCGGCTTGCGTGCGTCGCGCCCCACCACTTCGGCCCACTGGTTCCAACCTTGTGGTCGCTGGTCCGCGAAGAAGAATTTCAGCGCTTCGTGCGCACGCTCGATCTGCCCCAGGCGCAGCATCGAACCCACCGTGCGCAGCTCGTAGGGCGTGTAGTCTTCCCAGTCGCCCGGACCGTCGCGCCGCGCGACGAAGTTCTTCCAATAGCGCTCGAACGTTCCCCGCAACAGCACGGGACCCAGGCGCGACTGCTCGCCACCGGGGGACAGCGCCACGGTGCTCGAGGTCGCATCGAAGTCCCCCAGTTCGGCCGCGCCGGGGAGGTAATCGATCTGGTGCTGTTGCGCCGTCAACGCCAGCGACTGATGCAGTTCGCGCTGGAACTCATCGCGCTGCGCCGCCATGCGCTGCGCCGTCTCGGCATGTTCCAGCACGGCGGCCATGAAGGCGGCGTCCTTGAAGCCGCGCAGCGCCCAGAAGTTGTCCCAGTAGGAATGCATGGGCTTGGCGGAATAACCCTCGTGGCTGATGGACGCCGGCATCATGCCCCAGAAGGCCGCCCTCGCAGCGCTGCGGTTGAGCGCGCTGCGTTCACTCTGGCGCAGCGTCTCCAGGTAGTTCACGGCGCGCTCCACGTGTGGCCAAAGACGTTCCAGTTGCGGTCGGTCGTGGGTGTAGCGATAGAGCTCGGCTACAGAAAAAATAAGCTGACCGTGGCTGTCGTTTTCCGGGACGGGATCGGCGCCGCGCCGGTCCACGCAGCATGGCACCTTGCCGCTGTCGAACTGATAGGGTGCGAACCACTCGACGAAGTCGCTGGCGACCCGGTTTTGCCCCAGACGCAGCAGACCTTCGACCATCATGGCGCCGTCGCGAATCCAGGATCGTGCATAGGAGCGCGTGCCCGGCTGCAGCGCGGGACCGTCGCGCGACATCAGCATGTGGGCCAATGAAGAGCGCAGCGTGTCCACCAACGGCTGCCCCGATTCGGGCACCTGCAATGTGACGCGATTGAGTTTTTCACGCCAGTCGGCGGCCGCGGCCGCTTGCTGCTGCGCGGCCCAGCGTGCACGGCTGCGCGCCCCAGGGGGCGGCTGCACGGCGCCCACCAAGGGCATCAGCACATCGAAGGTCTTGCGCGCGTGCGGTGCCAGCCTGACCTGGTAGACGAGCGCGCCGCTGGCATAACCACCGTCGTCTGCCAGACTTTGCGCCTCGTTGCTGCCGCCCTGCTCCACCATGTCCAGGATGTGACCGGACGCCAGCCGCGAGGCGACAAAGGCGTCGGGTGCCTGCAGAGGCCAGACGCGAGCTTGGCCGTTGACCGACACCGCCTGCCGATCCCAGGCGATGGAGCGAATGCTCGCCACACCGCCCGGCGTGTTGAGAAACTGCATCGGCGGATTCACTTGAAATGGCCGCAGCGCGAGCACCAGCGTGAAGCTGCGCGTCCTGCTTCCACGGTTGACGAGCGTGTAGCGGCCCAGCAGTTGCGACTGGAGCGCGTTGCCACGGGCAACGGCCGTCACGTCCAACTCAAGGTCCTGGTATTGCCAGTGCACTGTGGGAATGGGCAGATAGCCGTCCTGCAAGGTTTGCGTAGCGCGCACCTGCGCCCAGGTCACGTGCCCGGGCGCACCCGGACCGGTGATCAGAAAGGGCTCGATGGAAAACCCGCCTTTGCCGACCTCGATAGCGCCGTCTTCACCGATCAAGCCCGAGTCGCGTCCGCCGTCCACACCCACCAGCGTCCAATACGGTTGCTGACCGGAAAAGCCGCGCGGATAAAGACCGAGTGCCGACTCCTTGGCAATGGCCTGGAAGAAGGCATTGGGACTGGCGCCGAACGCGAGCTCACGCACCGAGAGGCGCTCAAGCTGGGGGGCGAACGTGGCGGTTCCGTGCAGCAACAACCGCAGGTACCGCGTCTCGGATTCAGGCAACAGCAGGTAGTGCTGCGAGCCGGCGCGGTGCTGCACAGCAGGCACCGTTCTCCAGCGCTGCTTGTCGTCAGAAAACTGCACCTCGTAGTCCGCGACGTCAGCCTGTGCCGCCCAGTGCAGCACCAGGCCACCGAACTCGCGCGTCAGGCCCAGGTCCACCAGCACTTGAGCCGCTTCCGGAGCGGCAGCCGCAACCGCGCTGATCACCGGGTCGGGCACCGCACCGACTGCGACAGGCAAGCTCGTGAGCCGAAGCTCGTCAAAACAGAGTGCGCCGCGCCCGCCGCCCTGGCCACTGGACACCACCAGTTCCATCGTCTCGCTGTGATGCAACTGCCGGTCCGTCGTCGGCCCCCAGGCCAGGTCAATGTGCCGCTTCTTGATGACCCAAGGCTCCCAAGCGGCGCTCGGTGTGTAGTCGCGTCGTGTCGCCCACCAGACGTTGTCGCCGCTGGCATCCACCCACTTGACTTCGAGGTGGTTGCTCGGTCCGTCCCCGCGAACCTGCAAGTTGAAGCGGTAGTTCTCGGGGAAATCCAGAGGCAGGGCGCGTCGCGCGAAAGCATAGCCGGAGACGCCATTGAAGTCGTAGTCAAGACACAGGGCGCGCCCGTTGACGCCGTCCGCCTGGCGCAGCGTGGCCTTGACCTGATCGGAAGCGCTGGCGCTCCACGGCGTGAAGTCTTGAAAGTTGTCCAGCACCCGGGTGGCGCCAACATCCAGCGGCTGCGATCGTGCGGACGGCGTCGCGCCCGCAATGCACAGCAAAGCACAGGCCAGAACCCGCCACAGCATCACTTCACGCTCCCCATCAACAGCCCCTGGATGTAGTAGCGCTGCATCACCAGGAACAGCGCCAACACCGGCAACACCGTCACCACCGAGCCGGCCATCATCAGTTCGTTGTCCTGCACGTGCTCGCGCGACAGCGCCGACAGCGCCACCGGCAAGGTGTGCAGGTCACTGTCGGTGAGCACGATCAGCGGCCACATGAAATCGTTCCAGCTGCCAAGGAAGGTAAAGATCGCCAAGGTCACCAGCACCGGCTTGAGCAGCGGCAGCACGATGCTGAAGAAGATGCGTGCTTCACTCGCGCCATCGATGCGCGCCGCTTCCAGCAGGTCATCGGGGATCGTGCGCGCGTATTGCCGCACCAGAAATATGCCGAAGATGCTGGCCAGACCCGGAATCAAAATGCCGCCGAAGGTGTTCACCAGACCCATGTGCTTGAGCATCAGGAACAGCGGCATCATCGCCACCTGCCCCGGAATCACCAGCGCCGCCAGCATCGCCTTGAAGATCGGTTCCTTGCCCGCAAACGGCAGCTTGGCAAAGGCGTAGCCGGCCATCACGTTGAACAACAGCGAGATCAGGGTCACGGCGCTGGCCAGCAAGGTGCTGTTCAGGAAGTAGCGGCCCATGCCGGCGTGCTCGAACAACTCGCGGTAGTTGGCCAGCGTGGCGTGCGCCGGCAACAGTGGCGGCGGAAAAGTGCTGGCCTCTCCGGCTGCCATGAACGACACCGACAGCATCCACAACAGCGGCGCCAAGCTCACCGTGGCAATGCCAAGCAGCAGGCCATTGACGACGGCGCTGGCCACAGGGTGCTTCATGGCGCGCCTTTCATAAAGCGCCCTTGCGCCGTGCGAACCACAGCAGTCCGTGCGTGAGCACCAGCATCATGGCAAACAGCACGAACGCCACCGACGAAGCGAAGCCCAGGTTCCACCACTTGAAGCCTTCGTCGTACATCAGGTAGAGCACGCTGTAGGTGCTTTGCAGCGGACCGCCCTGCGTCATCACGTAGGGCTCGGCAAACATCTGGAAATAGCCCGCCATGGTCATGATGCTGACCATCAACAGGGTTGGGCCCAGCATGGGCAGGGTGATATGCCAGAACTGTTCCGTCACGTTTGCGCCGTCGATGCGCGCAGCCTCGTACAGGTCTTCCGGCACGCTCTGCAGCGAGGCCAGAAAGATGATCATGTTGTAGCCGAAGTTCTTCCACACCGCGAACAGGATGATGGTGGGCATGGACCAATGCGGGTCGCCCAGCCAGTCGATGGGATCCATGCCCAGCCCGCCCAGCCCGTAGTTCAGCAGACCGTAGCGCACGTGAAACAGATAGCGCCAGATCACGGCCACCGCCACCACGGTGGTGACCACCGGCGCAAACAGCGCCGTGCGGAAGAAGGGCTTGAAACGCGCCAGCTTGGAATGCAGCAACAAGGCGCAGGCCATTGAAGTGACGATCGACAAGGGCACGCCCACCACCACGAAATACGCGGTGTTGCCCAAGGCCTGCCAGAACATGGGCTTGTGCAGCAACGCGATGTAGTTGTCCAGCGCGACAAAGCGCAGGTTGCGCAGGTCGGCCAGGGCGTACAGGTCGAAGTCCGTCAGGCTCAGGGCCAAGGCGGCCAGCACCGGCATCACAAAGAACGCGGCGATCGCCAGCAAGGCCGGACCCACGAAACCCCAGGCGGCCACATGGATGGGCAGATGCCGCTTCATGGCCTGTTACCTTCCTGACGCAGCATCCAGCGCCGCTTTTCAAGGAAGGCGTCCACCCGTGCATCCAGCTCGGTCACCGCCTGATCCACGCTGAGTGTGCCGTGCACCACCTGGGCCGCGAGCAGCTGCATCTCGTTGGCAATGCGCTCCCACTCGGGCACCTTGGGCGAGGGCTTGGCGCGCTCCAGTTGCGCGCGAAATGCCTGGGCATAAACGTCGTTGGCCAGTGCCGCCGTAGCCCACACCGAGCGGCGCGGCGGCAGGTCGCCCGTGAGCGCATGAAAGCGTTGCTGCACATCGGGACTCGAAAGATATTCCATCAGCGCCCAGGCTTGCGGCTTGTGCTTGGATGCCTTGAACACCGCCAGGCTGGAGCCGCCCGCGGTGGACGCTCCCGGTCCATCCGGCCCCGGCATGGGAGCGGTCATCCACTGGTCCTGCTGCTCGGGCGGCAGGCGGCGCTTGAACTCGCCGATGTTCCAGGGACCCGAGATGTAAAAGGAAAAATAGCCACGGCCGAACTCGGTGTAAAGATTCGCAATCTGGTTGTTCGTCATCGCCGGCGCCCAGCCGCGCTCGAACATCTCCCGGTACAAGCCCAGAGCCTGTCTGAAGTCATTGCTGCGGAAATTACCCCAACGTCCGTCTTCACGCAGCAGTGGCTCGCCCTGTTGCAAGGCCAGCACCAACAACGGTTCAAACTCGTTCACCGGCAGCAACACGGCATAGCGCTGCGCGCCCACTTTGGCCTTGATGGCGGCGAGCATCTTGCGCCATTCGTCCCAAGTCGTGGGCGGTGCGTGGAACCCGGCCTGCGCCAGCAGGTCCTTGCGATAAAACAGCAGCCGCGTGTCCACATACCAGGGCACGCCAAAGACCTCGCCGTCCATCACATTGGTGTCCCAGATGCCGGGAAAGTAGTCGTTCTGCGCAATCACGCTCGACGCCGCGATGCGTGGCCTCAGCGGCTCCAGTGCGCCCAGCGCGGCCATCTCCGGAATCCAGGTGTTGCCCAACTGCGCCACGTCCGGGGTGGCGTCGCCGGCAAATGCGGTCAGCAATTTTTCGTGTGCGGCGGTCCAGGGCAATTGCTGCACCACCACCTTGATGCCGGGGTGCGTGCGCTCGAACTCCGGCAGCAACTCCGTCACCACCTCGCCCTCTCGACCCATGGCCCAGAAGCTCACGGTCTCCTGCTTCGGCGCACACGCGGTCAATGCAAGCAAGGACGTCAAGCCCGCTGAACCCAGCAGGCGCGTCACAGAGCGGCAGGGCCAGCGCATCGTCAATTCAACCAGCCGCCGCTGAAGCCCGCGCGTAGCAAGGCGCGGCGCAAATTCGCATTCTTGCGCATGGTGTGCCAGACGAAATCGCTGCGGTAGTTCTCGATCATGCCAACGATGGGGCCCTGGTCGATGCCCAGATAATCGGTATCGACCCAGCCGAATCCTGGCACCACGCGCCCATTGCTCAGCTTGGATTGGGCGTCCACAAAACTGGGGTTGAACGCTTCCAGGAATCCATATTTGCCGTACAGCGAAGTGCCGTAGATCTGCTGCATTTCCTGCACTGCGGGGATCACCAGTTCGGGCGCAAAAGGCAGCGACGAGGCGGCAGCGGAGGGCGCGATCGTGCAGTCATCGAACGGGTCGGGTAAACCCACTCCACGCGAAAGATAGTCCTTGAATTGGCGCTGCTTCCCCGCAAAGTCAGCGACCTTCACATCCCCTGGCCCGTCGCTGGCGCTGATACCCCAGATGTTCTCGCCGTAGCCCTTGCAGTGCATGGGATTGGACACGGCGTAGGCACGTTGTGCGTAAGTGGCACGGCGGCTGTTCTCGAAGTAGTCGATGCCCCGGCCCTTGATGTAAGCGTCCTGGATGCCGCGAAAATCAACCCAGAGATGCGTGAACTGATGCGCAAAAAGCGCCTGAAAACTCAGGTAGTCGTAGCCCTGGGTGCGACTCCAGTTCGCGTCGTAGCTGGCTGTCAGGTCGGTCCAGGCAGACGCCGCCAGGGGCTGGGTGGGAGAAGCCAATCCCATCAATACCACCAGCATGGCTTCGTTGTAACCGGACCAGTCGGCGGAAATAAAGCCGCTCTCGGGGTCCCATCCCATGGTCACTTTGGGCGGGTGATTTTGCTGGGCCCAGGCCCAGTCCACGCGAGCGGCGATGGCATCGACTCCGGCGCGGATTTCCGTCTCCTGCGCATCGGTTCCGTCAAAGTAGGACTGGGAGAACATCAGGCCGGCCAACAGCAGCGACGTGTCCACGGTGGACAGCTCCGTCGTGCCAAACCTGGCGCCGGATTTCATGTCCAGGAAATGATAGAAAAAACCCTTGTACCCGGACTTGCCTGTGGCTTCGGGGCCTTGCGCGGCATCGCGGAAAAAGCGCACCGTGGCCAAGGCCCGGGAACGGGCCTGGGCCCGTGTGATGTAGCCGCGCTCGACCCCGATGGGATACGCGGTGAGCGCAAAACCGACGGAGGCGATGCTGGCAAAGGGCGGGTTGGGCCAGCGGTCCGGCACCAGGCCGTTGACCGGGTTGGCCGTATCCCAGAAGAAGTCGAATGTGTTTTTTTGCAGAGCGTCAAACCGCGCGGGCAGCGCCGGCGCTGGCGCGGTCATGGGTGGCGGCAACTGGGCCGCAACAGTCGTGGCCCCCATGGGCGCGGAAGCACTGCCCTCCGAGCCGGAACAGGAACTGGCGCAGCCGCCGACAAAGCTGGCAATGAGTGCCGCGGCCAATGGTGCAATCAAACCATGGCGGCGCTTTAGGACTGTCATAAAACGATGTGAAAAAAGTTGACGCAGACTCGGTCTCTCGTGTCGGGCGCAGCCACGGTCGTGCAACTCGTGGTGTTCCACGTCACGGCATTTGCCGTGCCCATTGTCTACCCTTCAAGGCAAACAAAGCGGCTTTGCTCAGGACCCCGGTGTGCACACGACCAACGTCTGGCTCGACCCGTTGCCGCGCGACAAACAAGTTCCCGCCGCAGCTAAAAGGCTTCGCTGCGGCGGGAGATTCAGGGCTCAGCTTATTGATATTTCCGTAAAACATGACAACCGATAATCGTCTCATGCGTTATAGATCCAGTAGAGATATTGGAGAATATTGGCATGGCAAAAAAGCGGTTGAGCGAGGCAACAAAGAAGC
>CAILZB010000123.1 GCA_903838565.1 uncultured beta proteobacterium
ATTGTCGGGGGAAAATAAAAATGCACCGGGGTTACCGGTGCATTTTTCAAGAACCACGCCTTTTGGGGTCGCGCCAACGCAGGTTGGTTTATTTATGTCTCCTCGGCTCCTCAGGTCTGCCCGGCATTGAAGCGGTGCAGCGAGTGGGTGCGACTGTACTTCTGGCACCGCACCGGTGCATCGGGGATTTCCCGCTCTCGGGAAATCCCTCGGTTGCGGGCCTGTCCAGCACTGTTTTCAGGATTCCTGCGCGATCCAGCGCGCCGCTTTCTCCGCCAGCATCAGTACCGGTGAATTGGTGTTGCCACTGGTGATCAGGGGCATGACGCCGGCGTCCACGACGCGCAGGCCGGCGACACCGCGCACGCGCAGGTGCGAATCCACGACCGCGTTCGTGTCGTCGGAGCGGCCCATTCGGGTGGTGCCCACGGGGTGAAAGATGGTGGTGGCGATGTCGCCCGCGAGCCGAGCCAGTTCGTCGTCGCTTTGAAACTGCACGCCCGGCTTGTACTCCTGCGGCCGGTAGCGCGCCATGGCCGGCTGCGCCAGAATGCGCCGCGTCAGGCGCAGCGAGTCGGCTGCCACCAGGCGGTCCTTGTCGGTGCTGAGGTAGTTGGGTGCAATCGCCGGCGCGTCTTCAAAACGCGCGCTGCAGATCTGCACGCTGCCGCGGCTGGTGGGATTCAGGTTGCACACGCTGGCCGTGATCGCCGGGAAATCGTGCAGCGGCTCACCGAAGGCGTCCAGGCTCAGGGGTTGCACGTGGTATTCGATGTTGGGATAGGGCTGGGACGGATCGCTGCGGGTGAAGGCGCCGAGCTGCGAAGGCGCCATGCTCATGGGACCGGTGCGCCTGAGCACGTATTCCAGCCCTATCCTGGCCTTGCCCCAAATGCTGTTGGCCATGGTGTTGAGCGTCTGCACGCCCTGCACCTTGAACACGGCGCGGATCTGCAGATGGTCCTGCAGATTCGCGCCCACGCCGGGCAGATCCTGCTCGACGGCAATGCCGTGCTGCTGCAGCAGCGCTGCCGGGCCGATGCCCGAGAGCTGCAGTATCTGCGGCGAGCCGATGCTGCCGGCGCACAGGATGACCTCGCGCGTGGCGCTGGCCTTGACCATTTCGCGCCCGTTCCAGACCTGCACGCCAGTGCAGCGGCGGGACTGATCGGCAAGCGTCTCCAGCAGCAGTCGGTTCACCTGGGCCGAAGTCCAGAGTTCGAAATTGGGTCGCGCGTAGCAGGTGGGTCGCACGAACGCCTTGGCGGTGTTCCAGCGCCAGCCCGAGCGCTGATTCACCTCGAAGTAGCCCACGCCTTCGTTGTCGCCACGGTTGAAGTCGCTCGTCGCGGGGATGCCCGCCTGCTGCGCCGCCTGGGCAAAGGCGTCCAGCACATCCCAGCGCAGGCGCTGTTTCTCCACGCGCCATTCGCCCCCGGCCTGATGGTGGCGCAGCACCCGCCCGTATTCACTGTCGTCCTGCCGCAGCAAGTCCTGTGGCACGCCCTTGGCGCCATGCATGGCGTCGGCGCCCTTGTAGTGGTCCTCGTGCAGCTTGAAGAAGGGCAGCGTCTGGTTCCAGCCCCAGGTCTCGTCGCCAGTGACCTGCGCCCATTGGTCATAGTCCCGTGCCTGGCCGCGCATGTAGATCATGCCGTTGATGCTGGAGCAGCCGCCCAGCGTCTTGCCGCGCGGGTAGCGCAGCGCGCGACCGTTGAGTCCGGCATCGGGCTCGGTCTGGTACAGCCAGTCGGTGCGCGGATTGCCGATGCACTTGAGGTAGCCCACCGGGATGTGAATCCAGTGGTAGTCGTCCTTGCGTCCGGCTTCGATCAGCAACACGCGCCGGCGCGCATCGGCGCTGAGACGGTTGGCCAGTAGGCAGCCTGCGGTGCCCGCGCCGATGATGATGTAGTCGAATGTCGTATCGCTCATGACAATGGGCTCGAAAAGAGCAGAGTTTGCCTTAAATCGTTCACGAATTGGGCTTGGCGCAGGTAGGATGGAGCGCATGCCCACGACCAGCGCCTTAGATCCAGACGGGTCCGAACCCGGGCTGCAGCATGAGGACACGCCGCAGGGGCGGGTGGTGCGCCTCCTGGGGCGCTGGACCGTGTCCAGGCTGGTGCCGGCGCCAATCTGGGAGCCGCTACTGGCCCAACTTTCAGAGTTGGTCCCGGCGGGCGAAATTTCCTGGGATTTGAGCGGCTTGCAACGGCTCGACCACATTGGTGCGCAACTCCTGTGGAACCATTGGGGGCGGCGCTGGCCGCCGCAACTGCAGATGGTTGCGGCACAGCGCTCTGTGCTGGAGCGGGTGGCGCGATATTCTGCCGCGCGGCCGCAGCGGCCACGGCGCACGCTGTGGCAAAGGTTTACCGCCCTGGGCGCGCTGGTGTGGCGCCTGGTGGACCACCTGGTGGACATGACGCGCTTGCTGGGACAGTTGCTGCTGGACATCCTGCGCTTGGCGCGTCGTCCGCGCGAAGGTCCCTGGCGCGACGTGACGGGGCACATCTATCACATCGGCAGCACCGCGTTGCCGATCACGGCGCTGGTGGGGTTCCTGATCGGCCTGGTGCTGGCGTACCTCACGTCGCAGCAACTCAAGCAGTTCGGCGCCGACGCCTTCATCGTCAACATCCTGGGCCTGTCGCTGATCCGCGAACTGGGTCCGATGCTGGCGGCGATCCTGGTTGCGGGTCGCTCCGGCTCGGCCATCACGGCGCAGATCGGCGTGATGCGCGTGACCGAGGAGCTGGACGCGATGCGCGTCATGGGCATCCCGCTGGGCTACCGGCTGGTGATGCCGCGCGCCTTTGCATTGGCGCTGGTGATGCCGCTGGTGGCGGTCTGGACGACGCTGTCGGCGCTCGTGGGCGGCATGCTGGCGGCCGACCTGACGATGGGGCTGACGCCCACATTCTTCATGAACAACCTGCCCAACGCGGTGCAGGTGGCGAACCTGACGCTGGCCATGGGCAAATCGGTGGTGTTCGGCTTTTTGATTGCGCTCATCGGCTGTCACTACGGCTTGCGCGTCAAGCCCAATACCGAAAGCCTGGGGCAGGGAACCACCGCCTCGGTCGTGACCTCGATCACGGTGGTGATCCTGGTGGACGCCTTGTTTGCCGTGGTGTTCAAGAACGTTGGCATCTAACTCAACTGACTTGATCGCATCATGCCCTTCTTCAACCCCAGCTCCCGCCCGGACGGACCGCCGATCGTGGAAATCCAGAACCTGTGGACCATCTTCCACAGCGGCGGCAGCGACTACGTCATCCACAAGGACCTGAATCTGACGATCGCGCGCGGCCAGATTCTGGCGCTGGTGGGCGGGTCGGGCTCGGGCAAGACCACCTTGTTGCGCCAGATACTGGGCCTGGAGACACCTACGCGCGGCCAGATCCTGGTGGCGGGCCAGCCCGTGGCCAAGCTCGGCGGCAAGGGTGCCACCGGCCGCGTGGGCATGCTGTTCCAGCACGGCGCGCTGTTCTCCGCCTTCAACGTGCTGGAGAACATCGCGTTTGCGCTGCGCGAACTCAAGACTTTGCCCGACGAACTCATCCGCGACGCCGCGATGGTCAAGCTGCAGATGGTGGGACTGGACGCCAAGGACGCGTACAAGATGCCCGCCGACCTCTCGGGCGGCATGATCAAGCGCGTGGCGCTGGCGCGCGCGCTGGTGATGGATCCGCCGCTGCTGCTGCTGGATGAGCCTACCGCCGGCCTGGACCCCGAGGGCGCCGACGGCCTGTGTGCACTGCTGCGCAGCCTGTGCCAGGAACTGGAGCTCACGCTGGTGATGGTCACGCACGATCTGGATACGCTGCACGAACTGTGCTCGCATGTCGCCGTGCTGGCGGATCAATGCGTGGTTGCGAACGGCACGCCCGAGCAGGTGATGCAGCACCCGCACCCCTTCATTCAACACTTCTTCCTCGGCGAACGGGGAGCCCGCGCCATGGGGCTCTTGCCGGTCACGTCGGTAAGCGGGTAGATTCGGAACCCAGATGGAAAACAAATCTCATGCCCTTGCCGCTGGCGCGTTTGTGCTGCTGGTGTCGGCGTTGCTGGTGGCGCTGGCGGTGTGGCTCACGCGCGATGTGGCGCTGCGTACCGTGTACGCGATCTCGACGCGCGAACCGGTGACGGGTCTGCAGGTGCAGGCGGCGGTGCGTTTTCGCGGCATTCCGGTGGGCAAGGTGCTCGCCATCAACTTCGATCCCAAGATACCCGGCAACGTGCTGGTGCGAATTTCGGTGGACGACACCACGCCGGTGACCGAGTCCACCTTTGCCACACTGGGCTTTCAGGGCGTGACCGGCCTGTCGTTTGTGCAGCTCGACGACACGGGGGCGTCGTCGGTACCACTGGGCTCAACCGAGGGCGATGAGCCCCGCATCCCGTTGCGCCCCGGACTGTTCAGCAAGCTCACCGATCAAGGTGCCAGCGCCATGACGCAGCTGGAGGAAACCACGCGCAGACTCAACGCCCTGCTGGCGCCGGAACAGCAAAAGGCCTTGCTCGACGCGGTGCACAACATGGGACAGGCCGCCGGCAACGTCAGCCAGCTGACGTTGCATCTGGATCAGCTGCTGCAGGGGCAGGGCCAGGGTATCAACCTGCCGCAGGAGGTCAGCGCCACGCTGAAATCACTGCAGGCCACCTCGGCCGAGGCTTCGCGCACGGCGCAGGAAGGGAGCAAGGCGGCGGGCGAACTGGCGCTGGTCGCACAACGGCTGCGGCAAAGCGGCGGCGGGCTGGATAAGCTTGACCAAGGTTCGGACGCGATGCTGCTGACCGCTAAGACCTTGAACGCCTCGACCCTGCCCCGCGTCTCCAAATCGGCGGACGACGTGGCGCGCGCGGCACGCCGCATGGAACGCAGCGCTGCCAACCTGAACGAGAACCCACAGTACCTGCTGTACGGCACCGGCGCGATTCCCCCCGGGCCGGGCGAGCCCGGGTTCACAACGCCTCAAGGAACGAAATGATGCTCTGCTGCAAACCCGTCGGTCCGCCTTCCTGGCTGCGCTCACTGGCGCTCGTGACCAGCCTGTGCGTGCTCGTCGGTCTGAGCGCTTGCGCGCTGCCCGACAAGCCGGTGCGACCCAGTGTCTACGACTTCGGTGCGCCAGCGGCTCAAACTGCGCCAGTGCCGTCCTCGTTGACTGCCACCGTCGCGCTCGCGGACGTGGAAGCGAGCGTCGCCCTCGACAGCACGGCTGTGCTGTACCGCCTGGGCTACGCCGACGCGCAGCAACTGCGCCCCTACGCCTACGCGCGCTGGAGCATGGTCCCGGCGCTGCTGCTGCAACAGCGCTTGCGCGAGCGGCTGGGCACCCAAGGGGTGGTGCTAAAGCCAGCGCAGGCCCTGATGCTGCGCGGCCATGAAGAGTCATCGCCCCGGGTGCTGCGGGTGGAGCTGGAAGAGTTCAGCCAATGGTTCAACTCGCCTCAGGACAGCGCGGGCTTGCTGCGGCTGCGCGCCACCGTGACGCAGGCCACATCCCAAGGTGACCGACTGCTGGGTCAGCGCAATTTTTCAGTGCAGCGCCCGGCGCTTGGGGCCGATGCTGCAGGCGGCGTGCGCGCCTTGACAGCGGCCAGCGATGTCGCTATCGAAGAGGTGCTGCAATGGCTCACTGCGCTGCCGCCCTGAGCCTTCAATGTGAAAGTGGGTCCGGAAAAATCCCCGCGTTGCAAGACGCCATCCAAGTTTCTTGCGGCGTCAGATCTTGCGTCCCAGAATCGGGAACAGTGTGTGCAGGCCGTCGGCCATCACTTCGACGGCCAGCGCCGCCAGGATCAGCCCCATCAGGCGCGTCATGACGTTGATGCCGGTCTTTCCCAGCACGCGCGCAATCGGCTGCGCCAGGGCAAAGCACAGGGCGGTGGCCAGGCCGATCACCAGGCCATAGCCCACCAGCGTGGACAACTGCAGCAGCGTCTTGGCCTTGTCGGCGTAGATCACGACCGTGGACATCGTCGCCGGGCCGGTGAGCAAGGGAATGGTCAGCGGCACCACGGCAATGCTGGCCTGCGCCGCCGATCGTTCCGCCGCGTCCTGAACTTCGGCGGCGTTGGCGCGCGCCTCGGCCGGTTGCGCGTTCAGCATCGACAACGCCGAAGTCATCAGCAGCAGGCCGCCGCCGACCTGAAAACTGGCAAGTGAAATACCGAAGAACTCCAGGATCTGCAGCCCCAGCAGGGCGCTGGCGGCGATCACGACAAAGGCGCTGAAGCTGGACACCCAGATCGTGCGCCGGCGCTGCGCAGAGCTGAAGCCGTCGGTGTAGTGGATGAAGAAAGGCACGATCGCCAGCGGGTTGACCACGGCCAGCAGCGTCACCAGGGGTTTGAATTCCATGACTCAGTCCGATGCGCGATGACGGCGGCGGAACATGCCGTAGCCGTCCATGTACAAAACCTTGGCGCCGTGCTGATTCACCAGTTCCCAAGCGCTGCGCACCAGGCCCACGTCGGGCCGCTTGCCCATGGGTCGACTTTCCAGAACGGTCAGGTGCAGGGTCAGCGTGTCGCCGGGGAACACGGGTTTGAGCCATTTCAGACTCTCCAGGCCGGGCGAACCCAGGCTGGATGAATCGTTCAAAAAATTGTCCACCATCAACCGCATGGTCATGGCGCAGGTATGCCACCCGCTGGCGCACAAGCTGCCAAAGACCGACTCGCGCGCGGCGTCTTCATCGAGGTGAAATGGCTGGGGATCGAACTGCCTGGCAAAGGAAAGGATCTCCTCCTTTGTCGTCTGCACGCTGCCCAAGTCGCGTCGGCTGCCGACGACCATGTCTTCCCAGTAGTACTTGATGGCGCTCGGCGCCGCTTCATTGTGTGTTGCAGGGATCATGGGGCAGGAGGATACGTTATCCATCTCAGCGCGCGCTGCGCGCCAGATAGCGCTTGCGCCAGAACAGCAGTCCCAGCGTCCCCGCAATGAAGCCCATGCTGCCCATGGCCCACCAGAACCCGGCCGCATGGTGCACCAAAGGGATGAACTCGAAATTCATGCCGAAGATTCCCGCAATCAGGTTCAAGGGCAGAAAAATGGCCGTGAGCGCGGTCAGGGTTCGCATGATGTCGTTGGTGCGGTTTCCCTGGGCGCTGAAATGGATCTGCACCACGGTCTCGGCGGATTGCTCCAGCCGCCGTACATGGTGCACCACGCGTTCGATGTGTTCGATCACGTCGCGCGAGCGCGCGATCAGGGCGTCGCGCTCAGATTGTGCGCTGTGCCCCAGCGGCTGTTCGTGCAAGGTGTCGAGCCATTCCTGCATCGCGTCGTGCTGCTCCTCGCACAGGTCTTCCAGCGTGTGCAGCTCGTTGCGCGCCGACATCAGTGCGGTCCAGTTGCTGAAGCGCGCATGCGGATTGAGCAGTTCGGCCTGCCAGTGGTCGAGTGAGGCGGTGAGTTGCTTGCGCAAATCCAGATAGCTGTCCACCATCAGGTTCACCATGCGCAGCATCAGGTCGGCCGGACCCGTGGGCAGCCGGCTACGGGCCGCAGCGCTCACGCCTTCGCTGGCCATGGCGTCCGCCAGGTAGCGATCGACGAAGGACTTGGCGGTGAAGCAGCCCACGGGGTGAACCGATATCAGCACGCGGTCGAACAGCGCAAAGCCCACAGCCCGGGTGCTGATGCGCCGAAACGCCGCGGGCGCCCGATTGCGCAACCTGGGTTCAAGTTCGTTGGCGTGCGGCTCCGAAGCGGCTTCGTGGTTTGTGGCCAGGCGTCGAAAGATGATCAGGTCGTAGACCGAGGTGTAGTCGTAATGCGAGGGGTGCGACGCGCTCGCCAGGTCGCTGCAGTGCAAGTCGAGCAAGGCGGATCCGCCGATGGACAGGGCGGCCTTTTGCAGCGCTGGCAGATGCTGTTCGAAAGCATCCCGATCCAGGAAAACCCAGACGAAGCTGTCGGGCGCGAGCTGCTTGGGAATTTCTTCCACAAACCGCAGCGTTCCTGGGCTGAATTCGACGATTTGCATCAGGCCAGCGCCGGGGCGCAAGAAGCCGTTGGTCTGCGCAACGAACCAGGTGCAGAGTGCCAATGACGCTGCTTCACTGCACAGCTGCGCGCACTACGCTGCGCAGTGCCGCCCCAAGCAGGCCTTGGCCCCCTTGGGGTGCAGTGAGGCACTTGCGCCCGTCGCTCAAGCGCCAGCCGGGGAAGTGGCAAACGTGGGGGCGACATGATCAGCCGCGCAGCAGTCGTGCGGCGTCCAGCGCGAAGTAGGTCAGCACGCCGTCGGCTCCGGCGCGCTTGAAGGCCAACAGGCTTTCCATCATCACGGCGTCATGGTCCAGCCAGCCGTTCTGCGCCGCGGCCTTGAGCATGGCGTATTCGCCGCTGACCTGATAGGCGAAGGTGGGAACCTTGAACTCGTCCTTGACGCGGCGCACGATGTCCAGGTAGGGCATGCCGGGCTTGACCATCACCATGTCCGCGCCCTCGGCGATGTCCAGCGCCACCTCGCGCAAGGCCTCGTCGCTGTTGCCCGGGTCCATCTGATAGACCTTCTTGTTGCCCTTGCCCAGATTGCCGGCTGAGCCGACGGCGTCGCGAAACGGACCATAGAAGGCGCTGGCGTATTTGGCGCTGTAGGCCATGATGCGGGTGTGCACGAAATGCCCGGCTTCGAGTGCGCGGCGAATGGCGCCGATGCGCCCGTCCATCATGTCGCTGGGTGCGACGATGTCCACGCCGGCCTGCGCTTGCGTCAACGCCTGCTTCACCAGCACCTCGACCGTGGCGTCATTCATGATGTAGCCGCTCTCGTCGGGCAGGCCGTCCTGTCCGTGGGTGGTGAAGGGGTCGAGCGCCACGTCGGTCATCACACCCAGCTCGGGGAAGCGCTTTTTCAGCTCGCGCACCACGCGCGGCACCAGACCGTCCGGATTCATGGCCTCGCGCCCATCGAGCGTCTTGAGCGACGCGTCGATCACCGGGAACAATGCCAGCACCGGGATTTCCAGTCGCACGCACTCCTCGGCCACCGGCAGCAACTGGTCCAGGCTCAGGCGTTCCACCCCCGGCATGGAAGCGACCGCCTCGCGCCGACCCTGGCCGTCCAGCACGAACACGGGGTAAATCAGGTCATGGGAGGTGACGAGGTTTTCGCGCACCAGGTTGCGGGTGAACTCGTCGCGGCGCAGTCGGCGTGGCCGACCAAGGGGGTAGGGGGCATGTTGTGTCATGGGCAAAATTGTAGGCCCCCCGGGGAATGCTCCTGAAAGGGGGCGCCTGCAAGCCTGCCGCTGCGCTGCAAAAATGCTTGAATCCAGGCCGTGAGTTTGCTAAATTACGCCCGGGCGGCTTGCCGCCCCCCGCTTTTCCTCCCTGAGCGGGCGCCTTGATGTGTGACAGCAGACGGGCTTCCCGCCCCGACCGCGTGATCGGGGTTTTTTTAGGCCAAGCTGAGCTCCTGCAGGGACCGGCACGGGGCTACACTCGGCGCCATGCTCTGGATCAAAGCCCTTCACATCGTTTTCGTCGCCAGCTGGTTTGCCGGCTTGTTTTACCTGCCGCGCATTCTGGTGAATCTGGCCATGGTGCCCGCCGAATCGGTGGCTGAGCGCGCTCGCCTGCTGCTCATGGCGCGCAAGCTGTTCCGCTTCACCACCGTGATCGCGGTCCCGGCCCTGGCGCTGGGCGCCTGGCTCTGGGTCGGCTATGGCATTGGCTGGGGGGCTGGGAACGGATGGATGCATGCCAAGCTGGGCATCGTCGTCGTCGTGATCGGCTATCACCACAGCTGTGGCGCTTTGCTGCGCAAGTTCGAGGCCCATCGCAATACCCACAGTCATGTGTGGTACCGCTGGTACAACGAGGCCCCGGTGCTGTTGCTGCTGGCGGCGGTCATGCTGGTGGTGGTCAAGCCTTTCTGATTCGAGGGGTCGGCCGGTGCACAAGACTTCGGCCTGGCCACTGGCGCTGGTCTACGCTGCGCTCATCGTTTACGCCAGCCTTTACCCCTTTTCCGATTGGCGTGACCAGGGCATCGTTCCCTGGGCCTTCCTCGCTGCGCCCTGGTCGCGTTACTGGACCTGGTTTGACGTCGTATCGAACGTTCTGGGCTACGCTCCCATGGGTTTCTTGCTGGCTCTGGGCGCGTTGCGCTCAGGCCGCGCGCGGGGTGCCGTCTGGCTGGCCTCGCTTGCCTGCGGTCTGCTGTCGCTGTGCATGGAGTCGCTGCAGAGTTACCTTCCGACGCGCGTGGCCGATACCATGGATCTGGCGATGAATTTTGCGGGCGGCGCGCTGGGCGCGGTCAGTGCCGGCGCGCTGGAAAAACTCGGTGCCATCGATCGCTGGGGTCATTTTCGTCGGCGCTGGTTCAGCGCCGACGCGCGCTGGGCGCTGGTGTTGCTGGCGTTGTGGCCGTTGGCTTTGCTGTTTCCCGCTTCTGTGCCTCTGGGCTTGGGGCAGGTGCTGGAGCGTGCAGAACGTGCCTTGGTGGCGGTGCTCGCTGGCGTGCCCGGGCTCACAGGACTGGCCGTGCCGCACGCCGAGTTGCAGCCGATGCAGGCGCTCACCACGGTGCTTTGCGTTGCGCTGGGGGCCTTGATTCCCTGTCTCCTCGGGTATTGCGTGATCGGCTCGTTGCGTCGGCGCCTGCTGCTGCTGGCCGTTGCGCTGGGCGTCGGCGTGGCGATGACCGCGCTGTCTGCAGCCCTGAGTTTCGGTCCCGGGCACGCCTGGTCCTGGGTCAGTTTGCCGGTGCAAATGGGCTGGGCGCTGGCGCTGATGCTGGCATTGCTGCTGCTTCCCCTGACCGCTCGCAGCTGTGCGGCGTGGCTGCTGCTGACGCTGGTGCTGCACTTGAGCCTGCTCAATCAGGCTCCCGTCGGGTCCTATTTTTCGCAGACGTTGCAGACCTGGGAGCAGGGCCGTTTCATCCGCTTCCACGGCATCACCCAGTGGCTGGGTTGGCTGTGGCCCTACGCGACCCTGCTGTTTGTGCTGCGCCGCGTCTCCCTGCCCGCCGCGAGAAACTAGAATCGACGCATGTCAGTCCATTCACTCGCGTCTCCAGCGGCATCGGGAACGCAACCCTATTTCGAACGCCACATCTTTTTCTGCCTGAACGAGCGCACCAACGGCGACGATTGCTGCGCTCAGCACGGGGCCCAGGCCGGTTTTGAGCGTTGTAAGAGCCAGGTCAAGGCTGCCGGTTTGAGCGGTCCTGGCAAGGTGCGAGTGAACAAGGCGGGTTGCCTGGATCGATGCGCCAACGGACCGGTGGCGGTGGTCTATCCGGAAGGCGTCTGGTACAGCTATGTGGACGCGCATGACATCGACGAAATCGTCGAATCGCATCTGAAGAACGGCCAGGTGGTGCAGCGTTTGCTGGTCCCATGAACCTTCATACCCAACGCATCACGCTGTCCGGCCCTGCCGGAGAGATCGAAGCGCTGCGCGACATTCCCGCGGACCTGCCGTCGCGGGGCGTGGCGGTGATCGCGCACCCGCACCCGCTGTTTGGCGGGAGCATGACGAACAAGGTGGTCCAGACCCTGGCGCGCGCCTTGGTGCAATGCGGCTGGACCGCGGTGCGCTTCAACTTTCGCGGTGTCGGTGCCAGCCAGGGCAGCCACGACGAAGGCCGCGGCGAACTGGACGATCTGTTGGCGGTAATCGATCAGGTCGCACCGCAGGCCTGCACCCCGGCGCTGGCCCTGGCCGGTTTTTCCTTCGGCTCCTTCGTCGTGAGTCACGCCGTACAGCGACTCTGGGAGTCGCGCGCGATCGAGAAACTGGTGCTCGTGGGCGTGGCCGCTTCGCGCTTCGAGGTGGCGGCGATTCCTCCCGCGATGCACCTTCAGACATTGGTGCTGCACGGCGAAAAGGACGACACGGTGCCGCTGGCTGACGTGCTGGACTGGGCGCGGCCGCAGGCGTTGCCGGTGCTGGTGGCGCCCGGCGTGGAGCACTTCTTTCACGGACAATTGCCGCTGCTGAAGAATCTGGTGGTGCGCCACCTGAACTACTGACCCGTCCCGTTTGCGTGCGCCGCCCGCACGCGAGCTGCCACTCTCCATTCAAACCCACATCCATTCATGAATCGTTTCTTTTTGCCGCTGTGTGCGGCGCTGCTGTTTGCCGCATGTTCCACTTCCAACGCCCAGGTGCCTCAGGCGCCGGAGATCGCCGCACGCTCTTACCTGCTGCTGGACATCACGGCGAATCAGTTCCTGGTCGAGAAGGACATCGACTCGCAAGTGGAGCCGGCGTCCCTGACCAAGTTGATGACGGCCTACGTGGTTTTTGACGCGCTCAGGGCGAAGAAGATCGACCTGAAACAGACCTTCGGCGTGAGTGAGCGCGCCTGGAAGATGCCGGGCTCGCGAATGTTCATCGACCCCAAGATGCAGGTCCCTGTGGAAGACCTGATCAAGGGCATGATCGTGCAGTCTGGCAATGACGCCACGGTCGCGTTGGCCGAAGCCGTCGGCGGTACGGTCGAGCATTTCGTGCAGCTCATGAACGAGCAGGCAAAGGCGCTGGGCATGAAATCCACCAGCTACAAGAACCCCGAAGGACTGACCGAAACCGGCCACACCACCACCGCGCGTGACCTGAGCGTGCTGGCCACGCGCCTGATCCGTGACTTTCCGGAGGAGTTTGCCTATTACAGCATCAAGAAATACCGCTATCCCGGCACGCCCGCAGCGAACGACAGCAACCGCAATCTGCTGCTGTTTCGCGACCCTACGGTGGACGGCCTGAAGACGGGCCACACCGATGCCGCGGGCTTTTGCCTGATCGCTACGGCCAAGCGTGATTTCTCCAACCTGGGCGCCGCCGCAGCGGGCGTGGGCGCGGCTGCCCCCACGGGTCAGCGCCGATTGTTGTCCATCGTCCTGGGCACGGTCAGCGAAAACGCGCGCGCCAACGAGTCGCAAAAGCTGCTGAATTGGGGCTTCACTGCCTTTGACGCGATCAAGTTGTTCGACGCCAATCAGCCGGTCGCCACGCCCAACGTGTGGAAAGGCAAGGCCGCCACGGTCAAGCTGGGTCGGGCCGAAGCCATCGTCGTGGCGGTTCCAAGGGGCAGCGCCGACAAGATCAAAACCCAGATCGCCCGCGCCGATCCGCTGGTGGCGCCGTTCGCCAAAGGCCAGGCGGTGGCCACTTTGAAGGTCAGCCTGAACGGGCAGGCGTTGGTCGATGTGCCGCTGGTGGCGCTGGAGGCAGTGGAGCAGGCCGGCATCTTCGGACGCGCCTGGGACGCAATTCGTTTGTGGATCAAATGAAAAGCCGCTATACTTGAAGGCTTTTCGGAATTTCCGAGAGGATTTCACGTTTTCGTTTAGTTTTCAAACGTTGAGGGACGTTTTATTCATGCCAACCATTAATCAGCTAGTGCGTCAGGGGCGCGAGGTCGAAACGACCAAGTCCAAAAGCCCTGCGATGCAAAATTCTCCGCAGCGTCGCGGTGTCTGCACCCGTGTGTACACCACCACGCCCAAAAAGCCGAATTCCGCTCTGCGTAAAGTCGCCAAAGTGCGCCTGACCAACGGCTTTGAGGTCATTTCCTACATCGGCGGCGAAGGCCACAACCTGCAGGAGCACTCCGTGGTGCTGGTGCGCGGTGGTCGCGTCAAGGACTTGCCTGGTGTGCGTTACCACATCGTGCGTGGTTCGCTCGACTTGCAAGGCGTGAAAGACCGCAAGCAGTCGCGCTCCAAGTACGGTGCGAAGAAGCCCAAGGCCAAATAAGCCGAGGTCAGATCATTCCCGACTCTGTCGGAAAAAAAGGTGTTGTTTCCCGCGTGGCGCGGTGAGGCAGCGTAGTGACCCGCTGTGGGTCGAGTAAGTAAAAACCAAATGGTTTTTGCGGTGTCGCAAGATGCCAACTGAAGCAATCAAGAGGTGAAAAAATGCCACGTCGTCGCGAAGTCCCTAAACGTGAAATCCTGCCGGATCCCAAGTTCGGCAATGTCGAGTTGTCCAAGTTCATGAACGTGATCATGGAAGGCGGCAAGAAGGCCGTCGCCGAGCGCATCATTTATGGCGCGCTCGAGCAGATCGAGAAGAAGAACCCCGGCAAAGACCCGGTGGAAGCCTTCACCATGGCGATCAACAACGTCAAGCCCATGGTCGAGGTGAAATCCCGCCGCGTCGGCGGCGCCAATTACCAGGTGCCGGTCGAAGTGCGCCCGGTTCGTCGCTTGGCATTGTCCATGCGCTGGATCAAGGAAGCCGCGCGCAAGCGTGGCGAGAAGTCCATGGCCCTGCGCCTGGCAAATGAGTTGATGGAAGCCACCGAAGGCCGTGGCGGCGCCATGAAGAAGCGTGACGAAGTTCACCGCATGGCGGAGGCCAACAAGGCCTTCTCCCACTTCCGCTTCTAAAAAGCGGCTACTGCGCGGCTTTCATACGTCGTTGCCACCCCTGGCCGTGCTTTCAGCACTGTCTGCGGGGCTGCGCCTAGTCTGAAGGCCGCTCGCTACGCCGCGTTGTGCGCGGCAGTTTTCGTTTGAGCAACCTAGGATTTATCATGGCTCGCCATACCCCCATTGAGCGCTATCGCAACATTGGCATTTCGGCTCACATCGACGCCGGCAAGACCACCGCGACCGAGCGCATTCTTTTTTACACCGGCGTGAACCACAAGATTGGTGAAGTGCACGACGGTGCGGCCACCATGGACTGGATGGAGCAGGAGCAGGAGCGCGGCATCACGATCACGTCCGCTGCCACGACCTGCTTCTGGAAGGGCATGGAGAAGAATTTCGAAGAACACCGCATCAACATCATCGACACCCCCGGCCACGTGGACTTCACGATTGAAGTCGAGCGCTCGATGCGCGTGCTCGACGGCGCCTGCATGGTGTACTGCGCCGTGGGCGGCGTGCAGCCGCAGTCGGAAACGGTCTGGCGCCAGGCCAACAAATACAAGGTGCCGCGTCTGGCCTTCGTCAACAAGATGGACCGTACCGGCGCCGACTTCTTCAAGGTCGTGAGCCAGATGAAGTTGCGCCTCAAGGCCAACCCGGTGCCGATCGTGATCCCCATCGGCGCCGAAGAAAACTTCGTCGGCGTGGTGGACCTGATCAAGATGAAGGCCATCATCTGGGACGAAGCGTCCCAGGGCATGAAGTTTGAATACAAGGAAATTCCCGCTGAGTTGCTGGAATTGGCCAAGGAATGGCGTGAAAAGATGGTCGAGGCCGCGGCCGAGGCGTCCGAAGAGTTCATGAACAAGTACCTCGAAGAAGGCGACTTGACGGAAGATGAAATCAAGCTGGGCATTCGCACGCGGACCATCGCCAGCGAAATCCAGCCGATGCTGTGCGGCACCGCGTTCAAGAACAAGGGCGTGCAGCGCATGCTGGACGCCGTGATCGAATTCATGCCGTCGCCGATTGACATTCCCCCGGTCAAGGGCATGGATGAAGACGAGGCTCCCATCACCCGCAAGGCGGATGACGGCGAAAAGTTCTCGGCGCTGGCGTTCAAGCTGATGACCGACCCGTTCGTCGGTCAGTTGACCTTCGTTCGCGTCTACTCAGGCGTGCTGACCAAGGGCGACACGGTGTACAACCCGATCCGCGGCAAGAAGGAGCGCATCGGTCGTATCGTGCAGATGCACGCCAACAAGCGCGAAGAAGTGAGCGAAATTGTCGCCGGCGACATCGCTGCCTGCATTGGCTTGAAAGACGTCACCACGGGTGAAACCCTGTGCGATCCGAGCGCGATCATCATGCTCGAGCGCATGATCTTCCCCGAGCCCGTGATCACGCAGGCGGTGGAGCCCAAGACCAAGGTCGACCAGGAAAAAATGGGCATCGCGCTGCAGCGTCTGGCGCAGGAAGATCCCTCTTTCCGCGTCAAGACCGACGAAGAGTCTGGTCAGACCCTGATCGCCGGCATGGGCGAGTTGCACCTCGAAATCATCGTGGACCGCATGAAGCGTGAATTCGGCGTGGAAGCCAACGTCGGCAAGCCCCAGGTGGCCTACCGCGAAACCATTCGCAAGACGATCGAGGACGCCGAAGGCAAGTTTGTGCGCCAGTCCGGCGGCAAGGGCCAGTACGGCCACGTGGTGCTCAAGATCGAACCCAACGAACCTGGCAAGGGTATCGAGTTTGTCGATGCCATCAAGGGTGGCGTGGTGCCGCGCGAGTACATCCCCGCGGTGGAAAAGGGCATTCATGAGGCCGTCACGCAAGGCGTGCTGGCTGGCTACCCGGTGGTGGACGTGAAGGTCACGCTGCACTTCGGTTCCTACCACGACGTCGACTCCAACGAGTTGGCTTTCAAGATGGCTGCGATCTTTGGTTTCAAGGAAGGCTGCCGCAAGGCCAGTCCGGTGATTCTGGAGCCGATGATGGCGGTGGAAGTCGAAACCCCCGAAGACTACGCCGGTAACGTGATGGGCGACTTGTCCTCACGTCGCGGCATGGTGCAGGGCATGGAAGACATGGTCGGCGGCGGCAAGGCGATCAAGGCGGAAGTTCCGTTGTCGGAAATGTTCGGCTACTCGACCACGCTGCGCTCCATGTCGCAGGGACGCGCCACCTACACGATGGAATTCAAGCATTACTCGGAAGCTCCGCGCAATGTGTCTGAAGCCATCATGGCGGCACGCGCCAAGTAAGCACGACGGGGTGGCGCCTTGAGCGCCACGCCAGGTAATTCAGAAGATCTGTCTGCGATTTCGCACCCCTTGCTGCCCGTGGCGAGGGATCCAGTGACGAAATGCAAACATTAAACCAATCCACGGGTATTGCTCTTTGGAGAATTGAAAATGGGAAAAGAAAAGTTTTCGCGCACCAAGCCCCACGTCAACGTTGGCACGATTGGCCACGTCGACCATGGCAAGACCACGCTGACGGCGGCCATCACCACGGTGCTGGCGGCCAAGTTCGGCGGTCAGGCCAAGGCCTATGACCAGATCGACGCAGCGCCCGAAGAAAAGGCACGTGGCATCACGATCAACACGGCGCACGTCGAGTACGAGACCGCGAACCGCCACTATGCGCACGTGGACTGCCCCGGACACGCCGACTACATCAAGAACATGATCACCGGCGCGGCTCAGATGGACGGCGCCATTCTGGTGTGTTCCGCTGCTGACGGCCCCATGCCCCAGACCCGCGAGCACATCCTGCTGGCGCGCCAGGTGGGCGTGCCTTACATCATCGTGTACCTGAACAAGTGCGACATGGTGGATGACGCCGAACTGCTCGAACTGGTCGAGATGGAAGTGCGCGAGCTGCTGGACAAATACGATTTCCCCGGCGACAAGACCCCCATCATCCACGGTTCCGCCAAGCTCGCCCTGGAAGGCGACAAGGGTGAACTGGGCGAAGGCTCGATCATCAAGCTGGCCGAAGCACTGGACACCTACATTCCCCTGCCCCAGCGCGCAGTGGACGGCGCGTTCCTGATGCCCGTGGAAGACGTGTTCTCCATCTCCGGCCGCGGCACCGTGGTGACGGGTCGGGTTGAGCGCGGCGTGGTCAAGGTCGGCGAAGAAATCGAAATCGTCGGCATCAAGGACACGCAAAAGACCATCTGCACCGGCGTGGAAATGTTCCGCAAGTTGCTCGATCAAGGCCAGGCTGGCGACAACGTCGGCATCCTGCTGCGCGGCACCAAGCGCGAAGACGTGGAGCGCGGCCAAGTGCTGTGCAAGCCCGGTTCGATCAAGCCGCACACCCACTTCACGGGCGAGATCTACGTGCTGTCCAAGGACGAAGGTGGCCGTCACACGCCGTTCTTCAACAACTACCGCCCCCAGTTCTACTTCCGCACGACGGACGTGACCGGTGCGATCGAGTTGCCAGAAGGCAAGGAAATGGTCATGCCAGGCGACAACGTGTCGATCACCGTCAAGCTGATCAACCCCATCGCCATGGAAGAAGGCCTGCGCTTCGCCATCCGCGAAGGCGGCAAGACGGTTGGCGC
>CAILZB010000124.1 GCA_903838565.1 uncultured beta proteobacterium
ACGATCAGCCTTGCGGTAGTAGCAGCCATGGCGCCACAGGCCGCCCATCCCGCAGTACGGACAGGCCAACGGCCGGTAGATGTCGCTGTCCGCGCACGTCACGGCGATCAAATGTTGTTCAAGGGTGGTGACGATCGATAGAATCCTGTGCATAGGCTGGTCTCATTTGGTTTTGTTTGGGCTTCGATAACCACAAACGATAACAAAGGAGTACCGGCCTATCTTGTTGGTGCACCGTCCCGCGATGGAACCGGTGGCGTTCCAGGAAACGACCTCAAGAAAACCGGGATGTCAGGGGGCTGACGTGCCTTGGACTTCGACGGACGTAACACACACGGTATCGGCCGGTTACCTGACGGGGGCCATGTTCGTCTTGTCGATATCGAGCTGGTACCTGCTCAAGAAACAGGATGTCGAATTTGCCCTGCGCAGTTTTCGCGTCGCCGCTGCGTTTGGTCTGGCGTCTGCGATGAGCGTGATCGTGCTGGGTGACGAATCCGGCTACACCGTGGGTGAATCGCAGCAGACCAAGCTGGCCGCCATGGAGGCCATGTGGGAGACCAAGCCCGCGCCAGCCGGGTTGACGCTGCTGGCCGGCATCGATGAGGCCGCGCAAAAAAATGACTGGGAGTTCGAGATTCCCTGGGTGCTGGGCCTGATCGGCACGCGCTCGGTCAGCAAACAGATCCCCGGCATCCACGAGATCAAGGCAAAGAACCGCGAACGCATCCGCCACGGCATGCTCGCGGTGGGCGCGCTCGAAGCCCTGCGCGCGCGGCGCGATGACGCGGTCGCCCTGCAGGTTTTCGAACGCTACCAGGCCGACCTGGGCTTTGGCCTGCTCCTCAGGAAATACGTCAGTGACGTGAATCAGGCGACACCCGAGATGATCGAGCGCGCGGTGAACGACACCGTGCCGCGGGTGACACCCATGTTCTGGAGTTTTCGCATCATGGTGGGCTTGGGCTTCGCGATGCTGGCACTGTTCGCCTTGGCGTTCTGGAACACGATCAAGACCGCCAACATGCAAAAGCCCTGGCTGCTGCGCTGGTCACTGTGGATGCTGCCCGCACCCTGGCTCGCCTGCGAGCTCGGCTGGTTCATTGCCGAGTACGGCCGCCAACCCTGGACCATCTACGGCGTGCTGCCGACGCACCTGAGCGTGTCCACGCAGAGTGTCAACAGTCTGTATGGTTCGCTGGCCGGCTTTATCGGTTTCTACACCGTGCTGCTGGTACTGGAGATGTTCCTGATGATCAGGTTTGCGCGCCTCGGTCCGGGCAGTCTGGGAACCGGCCGGTACCAGAACGAAGCGGCCCAGCACGCAACGCTGAGCTGAGGAAGACACGATGCTTGATTACGCAACACTGAAGATCATCTGGTGGTTGCTCATCGGTGTGCTGCTGGTGGGATTTGCCATCATGGACGGCCACGATATGGGCGTGGGCACGCTGCTGCCCTTTGTGGGTCGCGGCGACCTGGAACGCCGCGTGGTGCTCAACACGGTCGGTGCGCACTGGGAGGGCAACCAGGTCTGGTTCATCACCGGTGGTGGCGCCCTGTTCGCGGCCTGGCCACTGGTCTACGCTGCGGCGTTCAGCGGCTTTTACTGGGCCATGCTGGTGGTTCTCGGCGCGCTGTTCCTGCGCCCGGTGGGTTTTGACTACCGCAGCAAGATTCACAACGAGCGCTGGCGCAGCGCATGGGACTGGGGTCTGTTTGTCGGCGGGGCCGTGCCGCCACTGATCTTTGGCGTGGCCTTTGGCAACCTGCTGCAGGGCGTGCCGTTCCAGTTTGACCCCTACATGGTTTCCACTTACAGCGGCAGCTTCTGGCAACTGCTGAACCCGTTTGCACT
>CAILZB010000125.1 GCA_903838565.1 uncultured beta proteobacterium
CCCGTGACTATGGAAGTGGTGACCATGCCCTTCGTTCCTACAAACTATTTCCGCGGCTAATTCTTCATTTTTTCACTGGAAACAACATGACCATCAAATACACCCCCGACCACGAATGGATCCAGCTCGACGGCGGCATCGCGACCGTCGGTATCACGCACCACGCTCAGGACGCACTGGGCGATGTGGTGTTTGTCGACCTGCCCGAAGTGGGCAAGAGCTACGCGCAAAAGGACGCCGCCGGCGTCGTTGAATCGGTCAAGGCTGCGGCCGACGTCTACATGCCGGTGAGCGGGGAAGTCACCGAGGTGAACGAGGCCCTGCGCGCCGACCCGGCTCTGGCCAACACCGACCCGCTGGGTGCCGGCTGGTTCTTCAAGGTCAAGCTCTCGGACGCGTCGCAGGTGGACGCGCTCATGGACGAAACCAGCTACAGCCAATTTTCCGCCGACCACTGACATCATGAGCACCGCCACGCCTCTGAGCGAACTCGAAAACTCTTCGGAATTCATTGCGCGCCACATCGGCATCAGCCCCGCTGATGAAGCGCTGATGCTGGGCGTGGTGGGTGCGGCGTCGCGCACCGCGCTGATCGAGGGCATCGTACCGCGCTCCATCGCGCGCTCCAGGCCGATGGATCTGCCGACGCCCGTGACCGAAGCCGCTGCGCTGGCCGAACTCAAGGCCATGGCGGGCAAGAACAAGCTGTTCAAGAGCTTCATCGGTCAGGGCTATCACGGCACGCACACGCCCGGCGTGATCCTGCGCAACATCCTGGAAAACCCTGCCTGGTACACGGCCTACACGCCCTATCAAGCCGAGATCAGCCAGGGCCGCATGGAAGCGTTAGTGAACTTCCAGACCATGATCTGCGACCTCACCGCCATGCCCATGGCCAACGCATCCATGCTGGACGAGGCCACGGCCGCGGCCGAAGCCATGACGCTGGCCCGGCGCAGCAGCAAGAGCAAAAGCAATGTATTCATCGTGGCGGGCGACTGCCACCCGCAGACGATCGAAGTGGTGCGCACGCGGGCGGCGCCCCTGGGCATCGAGGTCAAGGTCGGTTTCGCGCCGGGCCTGATGAATGAAGGTGAATTTTTCGGCGTGCTGGCGCAGTACCCATCGACCACCGGCATGGTGCACGACCTGTGCGCCGTGGTGCAACAGGCACACGCCAAGCAGGCGGTGTTCATCGTGGCCGCGGACCTGCTGGCCCTGACCCTGCTCACGCCGCCCGGCGAATGGGGCGCCGACATCGCGGTGGGCAGCACGCAGCGCTTCGGCATGCCCATGGGCAACGGCGGCCCGCACGCGGCCTTCATGGCGTGCCGCGACGAGTTCAAACGCTCCATGCCCGGGCGTCTCATCGGCGTCAGCGTCGACGCGCACGGCAATCCGGCCTATCGCCTGGCGCTGCAAACGCGCGAGCAGCACATCCGCCGCGAAAAAGCCACCTCCAACATCTGCACCGCGCAGGTGCTGCCTGCCGTTGTGGCCAGCATGTACGCCGTGTACCACGGCCCTGACGGACTCCAACGCATCGCACAGCGTGTCGCCAGCTACACCGCCATCCTGGCGCGCGGCCTGCAGAGTTTGGGGCACAAGCTCACCAACCCCAGCGCCTTCGACACACTGACGGTGCAAACCGGCGACGCTACCGAAACAATAGCAGCCAAAGCGCGACAAGCCGGTGTGAACCTGCGCATCGTCTCCAAGACCCAGCTCGGTGTGGCGCTGGATGAGACCACGACACGGGACGAAATCGCGCAGCTCTGGTCCTTCTTTGCCCAGGCCGGTCAGACCTTGCCGCAGGTCAGCGCGTTCGAGCAAGGCATCGACTCCCTGATCCCGGCCACGTTGCGCCGCGCGAGCGCCTTC
Source organism: uncultured beta proteobacterium (assembly GCA_903838565.1). Classification (GTDB taxonomy): domain Bacteria; phylum Pseudomonadota; class Gammaproteobacteria; order Burkholderiales; family Burkholderiaceae_C; genus CAIKVZ01. Next base: position 1,882 of record CAILZB010000125.1, read on the forward strand.
CTCACGCATCCGGTGTTCAACAGCTACCACTCCGAGACCGGCATGCTGCGCTACATCCGGGCCTTGAGCGACAAGGACCTGGCGCTGGACCGAAGCATGATCCCGCTGGGCAGTTGCACCATGAAGCTCAACGCCACGAGCGAGATGATTCCCATCACCTGGCCCGAGTTTGCTCTCCCGCACCCCTTCGCCCCGGCCGATCAATTGCAGGGCTATGCAGAGCTGGATACGCAGCTGCGCGCCTGGCTGTGTCAGGCGACGGGCTATGCCGGCATCAGCCTCCAACCCAATGCCGGCTCTCAAGGCGAATACGCAGGCCTGCTGGTGATCCGCGCCTACCACCAGGCCCACGGCCAGGGCCAGCGCAATATCTGTTTGATCCCCAGCAGCGCGCACGGCACCAATCCGGCCAGTGCGCAGATGGCGGGCCTCACGGTCGTCGTCACCGCCTGCGACGCACACGGCAACGTGGACATGGCCGACCTCCAAGCCAAGTGCGAACAGCACAGCGACAAGCTGGCCGCGGTGATGATCACCTACCCCAGCACACATGGCGTGTTCGAAACCCAGGTGAAGGAACTGTGCGCGCTGGTGCACAGCCACGGCGGCCGCGTCTACGTGGACGGCGCGAACATGAACGCGCTTGTGGGCACGGCAGCACCGGGCGAGTTCGGTGGCGACGTGAGCCACCTGAACCTGCACAAGACCTTCTGCATTCCGCACGGCGGCGGCGGCCCGGGCGTCGGTCCCGTGTGCGTGGTGGCGGATCTGGTGCCCTATTTGCCAGGTCACGCCACCGCCGGATTGCCGGGTGGTACCGGCGCGATCAGCGCCGCGCCGTTGGGCAACGCGGCGGTGCTGCCGATATCGTGGATGTATTGCCGCATGATGGGCGCAGAAGGCTTGCGCCATGCCACCGAGGCCGCCATCCTCGCGGCCAACTACATCAGCGCGCGCTTGCGCGACCATTACCCCACGCTCTACGCGAGCAGCAATGGGCATGTGGCGCACGAATGCATTCTGGATCTGCGCCCACTGAAGGACGCCAGCGGCATCGGCGCCGAGGACGTGGCCAAGCGGCTGATGGACTACGGCTTCCATGCGCCGACGCTGAGCTTTCCGGTGCCGGGGACGCTGATGGTCGAGCCCACCGAGAGCGAAACCCTGAGCGAACTCGACCGCTTCATCCACGCCATGATCGCGATCCGCCAGGAGATCGATCAGGTGCAGGCAGGCGTCTGGCCCAGAGACAACAACCCGCTCACGCACGCGCCGCACACGGCTGCCAGACTGCTGGTGGCCGACTGGGATAGACCCTACCCGCGCGAGCTCGGCGCCTTCCCGCTGGAGACGCTGAAGAACGTCAAGTACTGGCCACCCGTGGGCCGGGTTGACAACGTCTGGGGCGACCGGAATCTGTTTTGCAGTTGCATCCCCCTGGGCGAAGATTGAGGCGAGATAACGGCCACTGATTTCCCGACACTCCCTTAGGCAGCCTATCCATGCAAATCACCCGACGGGCGCTCGGACTGCTCCTGGGAGCCGCTTGCAGTCCATTCCTCCGGGCGCAAGACAATTCCTTCTGGAGCCTGACCTACCGCCCTGCGCCGCTTCCCACGTTTGAAATCACCAGGGGCAAACTTCCGTCACCCATCTACGACCAGGCCCCGGTGTACGTCGAGATGTACTGGAAGGCCTGGGAGCTGGCGTTCAGGAACTTTCACGAGCCCGCACCGGGAAGCGGTTTTGTGTCCCAGTTCATCGACGCGTCGTTCAACCAGAACATCTTTCTCTGGGACACCTGCTTCATGACGATGTTCACCAACTACGCCCATCCCCTGGTGCCCGGGATTGGCTCGTTGGACAATTTCTACGCAAAACAGCATGAGGACGGGGAGATCTGCCGTGAGATCGATCGCAGCACCGGGCGCGATCTGTCGGCCTGGGTGAATGAATCCGGCAAGGACTTGTTCAGTCGCCACGGCACTGACTGGGGCGCCAAGGGCTTTGCCGTTTCCTATATCGGTCGCGAGGTTCCAAAACCGGCGCCGATCCTGACGCTGGACGCACTGAGCCATCCCATTGCCGCCTGGGCGGAACTGGAGAGTCTGCATCTGACCGGCGACATGGAGCGCCTCAAGCGGGTCTATGGACCGCTGGTGAAATACCACCGCGCGCTGAAGAAATATTTGCTGCAAGGCAATGGCTTGTACCTGTCGGACTGGTCGAGCATGGACAACTCGCCGCGAAACGATGACCTTGTGGGCGGCGGAACGGCCGTCGACACGTCAGCGGAGATGGTGATGTTTGCCGATCAACTCGCGCAGATCGCCGACCTGCTGGGTAAGAAGGACGAAGCCGCCGGTTATCGCAGCGAAGCCCGGTCGTTGGCGCAAACCATCAACCAGAAAATGTGGGACCCGCAACGAAGGTTCTACTTCGACCTGCGCGTCGATGGCCAGCGCTCGCGCGTCAAAACCGTGGCGGCGTTCTGGACCTTGCTCGCTGGCGTGGCCACGCCGGAGCAGGCGCACGCGCTTGCGGCCGAACTGCAGAACCCGAAGACCTTTGGTCGCAAGCACCGCGTACCCACTCTTTCAGCCGACGAACCCGGCTTCAATCCCAACGGCGGGTACTGGCGCGGTTCGGTCTGGGCGCCCACCACCACCATGGTGATCCGAGGGCTGCAAAGGTATCGCAATGACGAGCTGGCGCACGCCATTGCCGATGAACACCTGCGCGTCATCTCGGAGGTTTATGGGAAGACGCACACCCTCTGGGAAAACTACGCGCCCGACACGCCCAGGCAGGGTGATCCGGCCAAGGCCGACTTTGTCGGTTGGTCGGGCATTGGCCCGATTGCCTATTTCATCGAGTTTGCCATCGGCATCAAGGCCGACGCCCTGGAAGACCATATTGACTGGAACATCAGCAGCCCCACTCGCGTGGGCCTGGAGCGGTTCCGCTTTGGCGGCAAGACCGTCGACCTCGTCTGTGAGGCGGCGGACGGCACGGGCAAGCGCAAGCTCAAGGTCCAGAGCGACAGCCCCTTGAGCCTGGTCGTGCACTGGCAGGGCAAGCAACACCGGTACGATATCGCCGCAGGCAAAGCGCTGTCCGCGACGCTTTGACATCGAACCCCTACTTGCGACTACGACGGTGCATCCCTGCGGCTCGCAGGACCCGGCGAGCCTGTCAATGAATGTCTTTTTGGTAACAAAAAGAATCCCTCTTCAACGAGCGTGAACGCTCGGCGCGCCGGCCGCTCAAGCGGAGTCTCCCGGCAGCACTCGCGTGGGTCGATGACGCTTGATCCGGCGCCGGCGCGAAGTTTCGTAGCGAACGGTTACATCAGCTTGCACCCGCGCGGTCAAAGCGGCTCGACACTGGCGCAATGGGAGCAACGCGAAGCCCGGCGGCCCAGGTTTCGCCAGACCGTGATCCGCTCCCCAGGACTCGATCTGTCAAGACCGACATCATTTTGCTCAACCGACTTCAATCCGCCAGAGATCAATCCATCATGCGCAGCGTTCAGGACCCGTTGGGGAAATATGTTGATGAGGCCAACATCAACTTTGAGATCTTTGGCAACGGCACTGATGCGCTCAAGGAAGACCTCATGTTCGGCCTGCGCTATCAAGTCTATTGCATCGAGAGGGAATTTTTGCCGGCCAGCGACTACCCGAATCGCCTGGAACGGGATGAGTACGACCCTTATTCCACCTACGTTTCGGCCACCGATGACGACGAGTTGATGTTGGGATCCATGCGCATGGTCCGGGTTTCAGAGGGAATGCTGCTGCCGTTCCAGCAGCATTGCACGCGGTTTTTCCCCGACAAGTCCTTGCCTCCGATGCATGAGTGCGCCGAGATATCCCGCGTGATTGTCAGCAAGGCGTCGCGACGCCGGGCCTGGAGCGCTGCACCCGAATCGGCGCCAACGCCCGCCTTGGTCGACCTTGCTCCAACCCACATCACCAGCGCTTGGCGGCACCCCATTGTCCGTGACGCTGGGCATGTTTCGGGCAATGTACCGACACACCAAATTGTCCAGGGTCGGCTATTGGTACATCGCGGTTGAGCCGGCGCTGGCACGCCTGCTGCGGAAATTGAATTTCCTTTTTGAAGCCGTCGGGGAGGAGCAGGACTACTACGGACCCGTCACGCCCTACATCCTGCCAGTCGCGCAATTCGAGACCGACCTTCTGCGCAACGATCCGGCCATGTACGAGTGGTTTCAGGCGGGCTTGACGGAGAAGGCGCCGGCAGCCGCGGTGAGCGCCTTGATTGGCCATGCGCCTCCAGCCGCAGGTCGAGTCCGCGTCGCGAATGGCGCGCAGGGACCACTGCGCCGCTTGATTCAGACTCCAATTTCGAACTGCGCGTCGCCCATGTAACGGTGCGGGCCGAAGGCCGCGGTCACCGCCGCCGACTCTGCGGCTTGCCACTGCGTGAAGAGTTCACGCTGCGCTTCGGTGAGCGCATCCTCAGGCGGCTCCTCGCCGTAGATCGACAGCAGCTTCAGGTACATGGTGTAGACCGGCGCGACCATGGCCGCGTCGCCCAGAGTCGCCTCCAAAGCCGCACGAAAGCGTTGTTCCGCGGCGCGGCGGTCCTGCTCGCTCGCCTCCTCGAAATCGTAGAGCTTGAGGGTGTAACTCATGTCGGCGCTCCGACGGCCTGCAGGGCGAAAGCGTCCATCGCCAGAATGCCGTGCATCACCTCGCGGCTCAGGTACTCCGGTGCGGCAGCATCGCCCGCGGCGCCCAACGCAAAGAACAGTGGCAGAAAGTGGTCTTCACTCGGGTGGGCGCGCACGGCGTGCGGAGCCTGAGCGCGGTAATCCAGCAGCGCGGCCACATCGCCGCGTTGCAGCGCGGCTTCGACCCAGCGGCTGAACTCCAGCACATACGGCAGCGGCACACGCTCGCCGCCGAAAAATTCGTTCAGGTTGTGCGTCATGCTGCCCGAGCCGACGAGCAGCACACCGCTGTCACGCAGCCCTCTCAATGCCCGACCCAGCGCGAGCACCTCTTTTGGACCGGCGTCCACCGGCAGTGCCACCTGCACCACAGGCACATCGGCACCGGGAAACAGGTGCATCAGCGGCACCCAGGCGCCGTGATCCAGTGCTCGCTCGGGATCGGCCTGCGCTGCAATGCCTGCCTGCTGCAGCAGTCCCAACACTTCCAGCCCCAGCGGCGTGCTGCCGGGAGCAGGGTACTGCAACTGGTACAACTCGGGCGCAAAACCACCGAAGTCGTGCCAGGTTTTCGGTCTGGGGTTGATCATCACGGCCGCTCCGCGCGCCATCCAGTGCGGCGACATCACGACCACGCCGCGCAGCGCGCCGTAGGCGTGCACCAAGTCCTTCGACCAAAGCGCCAGCGCCGGACCGGTGCTGCCGGGCTCAAGCGCAAACATCGGCGAACCGTGGGAAACAAAAAGTGTGGGTAGGGTGTCGTTCATGGCGATGATTGGAAGCGGCACCAGCTTAGCGTGAAAAGCTTACGGTCGTTTGCCCTGCGGCGACCTGAAGAATGAGAAAATGCGTTCATTTTTGGCCCTCAGAAATCATGACCATCTACGACAAACTCCAGTCCCTGAACATCTCCCTGCCCCCGGTGGCGGCTCCGGCGGCAGCCTACGTGCCTTTTGTACAGACCGGCAAGCTGATATTTTTGAGCGGCCACATTGCCAAGAAAGATGGCAAGGTTTGGGCCGGTCAACTCGGAAAGAACATCACGACCGAAGAGGGCAAGGCCGCAGCGCGCGCCGTGGCCATCGACCTGATGGGAACGCTGCATGCCGCCGTGGGCGACTTGAACCGCGTCAAGCGCATCGTCAAGCTGATGTCGCTGGTGAACTCCACTGGCGACTTCACCGAGCAGCATCTGGTGACCAACGGCTGCTCGGAACTGCTGGGCGAGGTCTTCGGCCCCGCGGTCGGCGCGCACGCGCGCAGCGCCTTTGGCGTGGCGCAGATTCCGCTGGGTGCCTGCGTGGAAATCGAGCTGATCGCCGAAGTGGACTGAATCCGCCGGGTCATCGACCCCGGTTTCACGACTGCGCGCTGATCACGCCCGCCTGGATCGCCAGGCCCAGACCCACGCTGGCGAACTTGTCGCCTTCGACCACCCTGGCCTTGGGCACGGCGCTGGCGCAGGCGTCGCGCACAAAGTTCAGCGACGAGGTGCCGCCGGTCAGGAACAGCGTGTCGATCTGCTCGGCCGACACGCCGGCACGGTGCACGCAGTCCCGTATGCACTGGCCGATCTTGTCGGTGAGCGCCGCGACCCGTTGCTCAAAGTCGCGGCTGTTGACGGCGACGACCAGATGCTCGTCCACGTAGGGCAGGCTGATGCTCACCTCGTCTGCGCTGGAGAGAGCGATTTTTGCGCCTTCGACGTCGCTGGCCAGTTGGTGCCCGGTGCGCTCGCGCACGACACGCAGCAGTCGGTGCACGAGGTCGGGCTGTCCCGCCAGCAGATGCATTTCCTTCAACTCGCTGGCGCTCTTTCTTCCGTACAGCAAGGTGATGCGGTGCCAGGTGGCCAGATCAAAGTAGGGAGAGGACGGCAGCTCCAGGTTCGAGCGGTCGCGGTAGTGCGTACCGTAACCCAGATGCGGCATCACCTGGCCCAGACTGAGCCACTTGTCGAAATCCGTGCCCCCGATGTGCACCCCGGCATTGGCCAGGATATCGCTGCGACGATCGGTCTTTCTGTGCGACTGCGGTGAGACCCGGACCACGGAAAAATCCGAGGTGCCGCCACCGATGTCGGCGATCAGCGCCAGTTCCTCCTGGCCCACTCTGGATTCATAGTCGAGCGCGGCGGCGATCGGTTCGAATTGAAAATGGACGCGCTTGAAGCCGCAGGCTTTGGCAATCGATTCAAGCTGCTGCTGCGCCAGCCGGTCGAGTTGGGCATCACCGTCGACAAACCACACCGGTCGGCCGAACACCACTTCGTCCAGTTCCCTGCCGGCATCTTTTTGCGCCAGCGCTTTCAGGTGCGCCAAGAACTTTCCGATGATGTCCTTCAGGCTGACGCGCTCATGGCCGATCTCCGTCGACTCATCGATCAAGCTGCTGCCCAATACGCTCTTGAGCGAGCGCAGCAACCGCCCGTCGTAGTGGTTGGTATACGCCGCAATCGCCTCTCGGCCGAACTGAACCTTGTCGTCCTCCAGATTGAAGAAGATGGCGCTGGGAATGGTCAGCTGCCCCTGCTCCAGCGGGATGAGCCTGGGCCCTTGGGGCGAGGCTAGGCCGACGGTGGAATTGGAGGTGCCAAAGTCAATCGCAATCACGGGAATCCCCATCCGGCCATGGTGCTAACTTTCATGCCCGGTGCGCAAGGCGCCCCAGCACCATGAAAGTTCGTTCTTTCACGTTAATCCACCCTGGAAATACGCGTCGGCTTGAAGCCCAGGTCCGCCGCCTTGCCCTTGCGCGCCCTGGCCGCCCTGGCGTTGTTCAGGCTGCGGATTTCCAGCGTCTCCTCGCGCTCCTTGGCGCCGCGACCGATGCCTTCGATGCGCACGCTGCGGGTGTAAGCCGCCGCTCCGGCCAGGCTGTCCTTGTCCTCCAGGTCGATCAGCATCAGGCCTCGACCGCCCTTGCTCATGCTCTTGAGCTCGCCGATCTCGAAGGTCAGGATGCGCCCGCCGGTGGAAGCGCAGGCCACATGCGTGGCCGCCGGCAGCGGCGTGGCGGCCGAACTGCCGCTCACATGCGAGGGGCAGCACAGGCTTTCGCCTGCGTTGCAGGTGACGAAGGCTTTGCCGGCCTTATGGCGCGAGGTCATGTCGTCCACGCTCGCCAGGAAACCATAGCCGGCGGAGCTGCTCAGCAGCAGCGTGGCGTGCGGCGGACCGGCGAAGTAGTACGCGACCTGCGTTCCCGGCTCCAGATCGATGAGCGTGGTGATGGGCTGACCGTCGCCGCGCGCGCCGGGCAACAGCGACACGGCAACGGAATAGACCCGGCCCTGGTTGCCGAACACCAAGAGGGTGTCAACCGTGCGGCACTCGAAACTGCCATACAGGCTGTCACCGGCCTTGAAGGCGAAGCTCGATGCTTCGTGGCCGTGGCCGCTGCGTGCGCGCACCCAGCCCTTCTGGCTCACCACCACCGTCACCGGCTCGTCCACCACCTTGACTTCGACCACGGCCTTCTTTTCGGCCTGGATCAGCGTGCGCCGCGGATCGGCAAACTGCTTCGCGTCGGCTTCTATCTCCCTGATCATGAGGCGACGCAGCGCTGCGGGGCTGCCCAGAATCTCTTCCAGCCGGCCCTGCTCTTCACGCAGGCTTTTGAGCTCCTGCTCGATCTTGATGGCTTCAAGACGGGCCAGTTGGCGCAGGCGGATTTCCAGGATGTCTTCGGCCTGACGGTCGCTCAATTTGAAGCGGTCCATCAGCGCCGTCTTGGGCTCGTCCGAGCGGCGGATGATGGCGATCACCTCGTCGATATTGAGCAGCACGATCTGCCGGCCCTCAAGGATGTGGACGCGGTCCAGCACCTTGTTCAAACGGTGCTGGCTTCTGCGCTGCACCATGTTCTGGCGAAACTCGATCCACTCCAGCAGCATCTTGCGCAGCGACTTCTGCACCGGTCGTCCGTCCAGGCCGATGGCCGTCATGTTGATGGGGGACGAGCTCTCCAGGCTGGTGTGCGCCAGCAGGCTGTTGATGAGTTCGCCCTGTTCGATGCGGCTGGTCTTGGGCTCGAACACCAGGCGCACCGGTGCATCCTTGTTGGACTCGTCGCGCACCACGTCCAGCACCGCCAGCAGGCTTGCCTTGAGCTGCGTCTGCTCCAGGCTCAGCGCCTTCTTGCCAGCCTTGACCTTGGGGTTGGTGATCTCCTCGATCTCTTCCAGCACGCGCTGCGTGCTCACGCCCGGGGGCAGTTCCTGCACCACCAGCTGCCACTGGCCGCGCGCCAGTTCTTCGATCTTCCAGCGCGCGCGCACCTTGAGCGAACCCCGACCGGTGCGGTAGGCATCGGCGATATCGGCCCCACTGCTGATGATCTGCCCGGCGCCGGGATAGTCCGGTCCCGGAATGAGCGTGAACAGCTCGTCGTCGGCCAGCTGCGGGTTCCTGATCAGCGCCACGCAGGCGTCGGCCACTTCGCGCAGGTTGTGCGGCGGGATTTCCGTGGCCAGGCCCACAGCAATGCCGCTGGCGCCATTGAGCAGATTAAACGGCAGGCGTGCCGGCAGTTGCCGCGGCTCCTGCGTGCTGCCGTCGTAGTTGGGGATGAACTCCACCGTGCCTTCGTCGATCTCGTCCAGCAGCAGGCTGGTGATGCGCGACAGGCGCGCCTCGGTGTAGCGCATGGCAGCGGCGCCATCGCCGTCACGGCTGCCGAAGTTGCCCTGGCCGTCGATCAGCGGATAGCGCTGGGAGAAGTCTTGCGCCATTCGCACCAGCGCCTCGTAGGCGGCCTGGTCGCCGTGCGGGTGAAAGCGGCCCAGCACGTCGCCCACGACGCGCGCGCACTTCACCGGCTTGGCGCCGGCATTGCCGTTGGCGCCGCCAAAGCCCAGGCCCATGCGCGACATCGCATACAGGATGCGCCGCTGTACCGGCTTCTGTCCGTCGCACACATCGGGCAGGGCGCGGCCCTTGACCACGCTCAACGCGTATTCAAGGTAGGCGCGCTGCGCGTAGCTCGCCAGGCTGGGGGTCTCGTCGCTGTCGGTGGTAACGAGGTCTAAAGTGGTTTGGTCAGTCATGGAGAGAGGTCGTCAAAACATTGAATCGGGAGCACGGCCGGCGAGGTTCACACGTCCACGTCGACGGCGTCGCCATGCAGCTCCATCAGCTCGCGCCGGGACGCGGCTTCGCCCTTGCCCATGAGCTTGGTGATGAGGCTTTCCGTCTGCAGGAAATCCATGTCGCCCAGTTGCACCGGCATCAGACGACGCGTGTCGGGGTTGAGCGTGGTGTCCCACAGTTGCAGCGCGTTCATCTCGCCCAGGCCCTTGAAGCGGCTGATGACGCACTTCTCGCGCGCCACGCCCTCCTTCACGCACTTGTCCAGAATCGCGTTCAGTTCGCCATCGTCCAGCGCGTAGGCCTTGGACGCAGGCTTCTTGCCGCGCGCCGGTGCATCCACCCGAAACAGCGGTGGCCGCGCCACGTAGACGTGGCCGGTCTCGATGAGCTTGGGGAAGTGCCGGAAGAACAGCGTCAACAGCAGCACTTGGATGTGCGAGCCGTCCACATCCGCGTCCGACAGGATGCAGACCTTGCCATAGCGCAGACCGCTCATGTCGGGGCTGTCGTTCGGTCCATGCGGATCGACGCCGATGGCCACCGAGATGTCGTGAATTTCGTTGTTGGCGAAGAGCCGGTCGCGCTCCACCTCCCAGGTGTTGAGCACCTTGCCGCGCAGCGGCAACACGGCCTGGTTTTCCTTGTCGCGCCCCATCTTGGCACTGCCCCCGGCGGAGTCGCCTTCGACCAGAAAGACCTCGTTGTAGGCCAAGTCGCGGCTCTCGCAGTCGGTGAGCTTGCCCGGCAGCACGGCCACGCCCGAGCCCTTGCGCTTTTCCACTTTCTGCCCGGCCTTCTGGCGCGTCTGCGCCGCCTTGATGGCAAGCTCGGCGAGCTTTTTCCCGTATTCCACGTGCTGGTTCAGCCACAGCTCCACCGCCGGCCGCACGAAGCTCGACACCAGACGTACGGCGTCGCGCGAATTGAGGCGCTCCTTGATCTGCCCCTGGAACTGGGGATCAAGGACCTTGGCCGAAAGCACGTAGCTGGCGCGGGCGAACACGTCTTCGGGCATGAGCTTGACGCCCTTGGGCAGCAGGCTGTGCAGTTCGATGAAACTCTTCACGGCCGTGAACAGGCCGTCGCGCAGACCGCTTTCGTGCGTGCCGCCCGCGCTGGTGGGAATCAGGTTCACGTAGCTCTCGCGCACCGGCTGTCCATCCTCGGTGAAGGCCACGCACCACTGCGCGCCCTCGCCTTCGGCGTAAGAGTCGTTCTGAGCGTCGGCAAAGCCTTCGGCCTCGAACAGCGGAATCACCGGTTCACCGGTCAGCGTCTGACTCAGGTAGTCGCGCAGTCCACCCTTGAACACCCAGGTCTGGGTTTCGCGCGTTTTCTCGATGGTCAACGTGACCGAGACCCCCGGCATCAGCACCGCCTTGCTGCGCAGCAAGTGCGTGAGCTCGGCCATGGGCAGCGCTGCACTTTCGAAGTATTTGGGATCGGGCCAGACGCGCACCGTGGTGCCGGACTTTCTGTCGCCCTCGGCCGCAGGACGCACTTGCAAGGCTTCGATCACGTCGCCCCCCGAGAACGCCAGGCGCGCCACCTGAGCTTCGCGGTAGCTCGTGGCCTCCAGCCGCTGGGCCAGCGCGTTCGTCACGCTCACGCCCACGCCGTGCAGGCCACCCGAGAAGCTGTAGGCGCCGCCCTTGCCCTTGTCGAACTTGCCGCCGGCGTGCAGCCGCGTGAACACCAGTTCAATCACGGGCGCGTTTTCTTCGGGGTGCAGGCCGAAGGGAATGCCGCGCCCGTCGTCCTCGACGCTGACGGATCCATCCACATGGATCGTCACGCGGATCTTCTTGCCGTAGCCACCCAGGGCTTCGTCGGCGGCGTTGTCCAGCACCTCCTGGATCACGTGCAAGGTGTTGTCGGTGCGGGTGTACATGCCCGGACGCTGCTTGACGGGCTCCAGGCCCTTGAGCACGCGGATGGAGCTTTCGGAATATTCGGGGGGAAGGGATTGAGGGGGTTTGGTCGCCATGGGGAGGGATTGTAAGGCGGTTCGGCAAAATGACTGGATGTACAGACAGTGATTAATCTTGGCCCCGACCGCGACGGCAGGTGCATTCGAGATTCGCTACATTTGGAGCATGTCGTCCCGCCCTACTCCTCTCTCCCTCACCCAGGTGCTGATCTGCGGCGCCGCCATCGTCACACTGTCCATGGGCGTGCGTCACGGCTTCGGTCTGTGGCTGGCTCCCGTGACTCAGGCCCGCGGCTGGACGCGCGAGACCTTCTCCTTTGCCCTGGCGATTCAGAACCTTTCCTGGGGTGTCACCGGCATCTTTGCCGGGATGCTGGCCGACCGGCTGGGCGCATTCCGAGTCATCGTGGGCGGCGCCGTGCTGTACGCGCTGGGCCTGCTGGGGATGGCCTTTGCCGACTCGCCTTTGACATTTGCCGCCACGACCGGGGTCCTGATCGGCATGGCCCAGGCAGGAACAACCTATGCCGTGGTTTACGGCGTGATCGGACGCAACGTCGATCCGCAACGTCGTTCCTGGGCCATGGGTGTTGCCGCAGCGGCCGGCTCCTTTGGCCAGTTTCTGATGGTCCCGACCGAAGGCTTTCTTATTTCCCAACTCGGCTGGCAGCAGGCCCTGATGGCCTTGGCCATGGCCGCGCTGCTGATGGCACCGCTGGCCTGGGGTCTGAGGGAACCGGGCCTGGGAGGAATCGGCAGTCCCAAGCGCGAACAGTCGATTGCCCAGGCGCTGACGGAGGCGTTCAGGTACCCGAGCTTTCAGCTGCTCATGGCAGGCTATTTTGTCTGCGGCTTTCAGGTCGTGTTCATTGGCGTGCACCTGCCCAGCTATCTGCGTGACAAGGGACTCTCGCCCCAGGTGGCGAGCTATGCGCTGGCGCTGATCGGCCTGTTCAACGTTTTTGGCACCTACGCCTCTGGCGTTTTGGGGCAGCGGCTGCAGAAGAAGAACATCCTGGCCTTCATCTATCTGGCTCGCGCCGTGGCCATCAGCCTGTTTCTACTGGCGCCCTTGACTCCCTTCAGTGTGTACGTTTTTGCCAGCGTCATGGGGCTGCTGTGGCTGTCCACGGTGCCGCCGACGAACGCGGCCGTGGCGCAGATCTTTGGCGTGGCGCACCTGTCCATGCTCAGCGGTTTCGTGTTCTTCAGCCACCAGATCGGCTCCTTCCTGGGCGTCTGGCTGGGCGGCTACCTGTACGACCGCACCGGCAGCTATGACATCGTCTGGTACATCGCCATCGCGCTCGGGGTCTTCGCTGCATTGATCAATCTGCCGGTGCGCGAAGCCGGCATCGTGCGGGCGCGGGCGTCGGCATGAAGCACCCTCGGCTGATGCGGGCGGCGGTCTGGACGGCCGTGCTGCTGGTATTGGCTGCGGTGTTTGCCGCTTACACCCGGCCCGACTTCATGCTGACCCTGGCCAATCAGATCTGGTCCTGCTTCTGAGCCCCGACCACTCCGCATGAGCGCGACCAGCCCGTCCGAAACCCGCAGCGCACCCGCGCCCTCGGAGTGGGTGCAGCGCTGGTCACATCTGGTGGCGCCGCTTGGCTCGGTGCTGGATGTGGCTTGCGGCCAGGGTCGACATCTGCGCTGGTTTTCCGGGCGTCAGCACGCCGTCACAGGCGTGGACCGCTCACCCGAGGCGGTTGCCGCCGCAGCGCAGCTGGGTGAGGCCGTGCTGGCGGATATCGAGAACGGACCCTGGCCTTTCATGACTGAAGGCCAACCCCGGCGCTTCGATGCCGTGGTGGTGACGAACTACCTGTGGCGACCGCTGTTCCCGGTCCTGCTTCAAAGCCTGGCTGCGGGCGGCGTGCTGCTTTACGAAACCTTTGCCGCGGGCAACGAGACCGTGGGCAAACCGTCTCGAGCGGACTTTCTGCTGCAACCAGGAGAGCTGCTGCATCTGTGCCAGAGCCTTCGCGTGGTGGCCTTCGAGGAAGGTTTTCTGGCGTCACCGGACCGGTTTGTGCAGCGCATTGCGGCCGTGCGCGAGCCTGCGCAAACGGGACTTCCCGGGCGCCACGCGCTGCCAGCCGGCTGCCATGCATTCCCTAGGTAAAATGCCCGTTTCCCCTTTCAGAGTGCGGACATGAAATCTATTACTGGCAGCATCGTGGCCCTGGTCACGCCGATGCTTGAAAACGGCAGCGTGGACTATCCCTGCCTGCGCAAACTGATCGACTGGCATATCGATCAAGGAACGGACTGCATTTGCGTGGTTGGAACCACGGGCGAATCGCCCACGGTGACCGTGCCCGAGCATTGCGAAATCATCCGTGTTTCGGTCGAACAGGCCAAGGGACGCGTGCCCATCATGGCCGGCTGTGGCGCCAACTCCACCGCCGAGGCGATCGAACTCGCGCGTTTTGCCAAATCGGTGGGCGCGGACTGCCAGCTGCAGGTCGTTCCCTACTACAACAAGCCCACCCAGGAAGGCCTGTTTCTGCACTTCAAGAGCATCGCAGAAGCGGTCGACTTGCCGCTGGTGCTGTACAACGTGCCGGGACGCTCCGTCGCCGATCTGGCGCACGACACCGTGCTGCGTCTGGCCCAGGTCAAGGGCATCGTCGGCATCAAGGAGGCGACCGGAAACATCGAGCGCGCGCAGTGGCTGATACGCGAGGTGCCCAAGGGCTTTGCCGTTTATTCGGGCGACGACCCCACCGCGGTGGCGCTGATGCTGTGCGGTGGCCAGGGCAATGTGAGCGTGACGGCGAATGTGGCGCCACGCCTGATGCACGAACTGTGCATGGCCGCGATCGCGGGCGACATCAAACGCGCGATGGAGATCCAGTTCAGCCTGATGCCGGTGCACAAGCAGTTGTTCGTCGAAGCCAACCCGATTCCCGTGAAGTGGGCGATGCAGCGCATGGGCCTGATCGGCCCCACCCTGCGTCTGCCCATGACGCCGCTGACCCGCGCCAATGAGGCTGGTCTGGAAGCGGCTTTGCGCGCCGGCGGCCTGCTGTAACTTCCCCTGCCCCCATAGAGATCCCAAAGGACATCCCACGTGAACCCATCTGCAAAATTCGGACTTCTGTGCCTGGCAACGGTGCTGACGGCGTGCACCACGACATTTGACAGCAGCAACACCGTCGACTACCGGAGCAACGTCAAGGGACCGACGCTCGACGTGCCCCCCGACCTCACGCAGCTTTCCAAGGAAAACCGCTACGCCATGCCCGGCGGCGTTGTCACGGCATCGGGTTACCTGGCCGGGTCACCGGTGGCCGCTCCTTCCATTGCCCCCAACAGCCTGGGTGACATGCACGTCGAGCGCGCCGGGACGCAGCGCTGGCTGGTGGCGGAGCGGAGCGCTGACAAGCTGTGGCCGCTCTTGCATGACTTTTGGCTGGAACGCGGCTTTACCCTGGCGCTGGATCAGGCCGAACTGGGCATCATGGAAACGGAATGGAACGAAAACCGCGCCAAGCTGCCGCAGGACGGCGTGCGCAAGCTGCTGGGCGGTGTGCTCGACGGCATGTACTCCACCGGCGAGCGCGACAAGTTCCGCACCCGACTGGAACGCACGGCCACGGGCGGAACCGAAATCTACATCAGCCACCGTGGCGTCGAGGAGGTCTACTCCAACAACATGACGAAGGACAACACGGTTTGGCAGCCGCGCCCGGTTGACCCGGAGCTTGAAGCCGAGTTTGTGCGTCGCCTGATGGTCAAATTGGGAGCATCCCAAGAAGTGGCTCAAGTCGCCGTGAACGCCGCAACGCCGGCCAAACCCGTTGCCACTGTCACTACCGTCAACGGCCTTCCCGGCCTGGAGATTGCCGACGGATTCGACCGTGCCTGGCGCCGGGTCGGCCTCGCACTGGACCGCACCGGCTTCACCGTGGAAGATCGCGACCGTACGCAGGGAACCTACTTTGTGCGCTACGTCGAATCGGGCAGTGCCAAGAAGTCCAGCAATTTCTTCAGCAACCTGTTCGGCGGCGGCGCAGACGCCGAGGCCTTGCAGAAATTCCGGGTGGTTCTGAAGAGCGCCGGCGACAAGACCACGCTGACCGTGATCAGTGCTGCCACGACCGCCGATGCCGCAGCGAATGCCAAGCGCATCGCGCAACTCATCGCCGACGATTTGAAGTAGGGACCCCTCAAAACCGTGCTCAGATTCAAGAACCTGGGCAGCGGCAGCGCCGGAAATGCCACGGTGGTCGAGTCTCACTGCGGCCCCCGCGTGACCCGTTTGCTGGTCGATTGCGGCCTGGGACTTCGGCATCTGGATGCGCGCCTGGCTCAAGCCGGTTTGCGCGCTCAGCAGCTCGACGCCATCTTCATCACGCACGAGCACGGCGATCATGTGGGCTGTGTCCGCCAACTGGTGCGGCGCGACTGCATCCCGGTCTGGATGAGCCATGGAACCCACACCGCGATGGGAGCGCCCGATCTGCAAGGCCTGCTGCGGCTGGCCCAGGATGGCGATCCGATCGAACTCCAGGACCTGCAGGTATCCCCTTTCACCGTGCCCCACGACGCCCGCGAACCGCTGCAACTCAGATGCAGCGACGGCGCGGCGCATCTGGGCATCGCGACCGATCTGGGGCATGCGACCAGCCACATTGCCCAGCACCTCAGCGGTTGCCACGCGCTGCTGCTGGAATGCAACCACGATCCGGACCTGCTGGCAGCGTCACGTTATCCGGCGTTCCTGAAGAAGCGCGTGGGGGGCCAGCTGGGCCATTTGTCGAACGCGGCGGCAGCGGCCTTGGCCGGCGCACTGAATCACACGGGACTCAGGCACGTGGTCGCGGCGCATCTGAGCGAACAGAATAATCTGCCTGCGCTGGCCAGCGCCGCTTTGGCAATGGCGCTGGGGCGGGCGGTCGACGACATCGGCGTTGCACATGCGGTGCACGGAACGGCCTGGCTGGAAGTCTGAAACCCGAAAGGCCAAAAAAAAGACTCCCGAAGGAGTCTTTTTCAGTTCGGCGAAGACCGATTACTTCTTGGTAGCAGCGGCAGCGTCGGTAGCACCCTTGGCAGCGTCAACAGCGCCCTTGGCAGCATCAGCAGCACCCTTGGCAGCGTCAGCAGCACCGGTGGCAGCAGAAGCGGCGCCGGCAGCAGCAGAAGCAGCAGCTTCGGCAGGTGCAGCTGCAGGTGCGGGAGCAACCACGGGAGCGGGTGCAGGAGCAGCTTCTTCCTTCTTGCCGCAAGCAGCCAGAGCAACAGCAGCCATCAAAGTTGCCAAAACGAGAGTCTTATTCATTTGAAAGTCCTTGAAAGGGATTGATAGAGCGAAAAACAATTTCCGGAAATTGTCACGACCGCCCAAAAGCGAGTCCTGACTGAGTGAAGCGATTCGAACTCCTCAACTCAGCCTTGGATTATATGTCAGACTCACAGTGGCTTGGCATAAACCCTGAGAAGGCGCCCATTTTGACCCGCATCTGTCGGTTTCACGTCATAAACCCAGCGTAGAGGAAGGAAACCCCGGCGTGCTCTTGCGCTGCCATTCGCGCAGCGTCTCGCGCAACTGCACGCGCCGCGCCGGGTCGTCCGTGGTCCAACCGGTACTGCGTTCAGCGTCGAGCCGAACCAGCGCCCAGGACGGCGCCAGAATAGCGCTGGGAAAGTCTGCCAGCACCGCATCCGGGCAGGCCCAGCATTCGATGATGTGCGCCCAGGTACGCCGCCAGGCGACAAAGCGCGCATGCCGAAGCGACACCTCGGCGTAGTTCTTCGCGAGCATGGTGAAGCGTCGCCCGGACCTCGACCAGTCCTGCAGGGCCTGCGCCACAGCCCGCTCGCCCAGCGGCCAGTCCTCAAAATTGGCATCACTGAAGATGATCTGCGGCCAGCCTTCGCGCGCCGCGCGCTCCAGCGCATCCCTGACGCATTGCTGAAATTCGCTGCGCCCGGAAAAGCGCAGCGAGTTCCGCTGCGGCTCGCTGGCGGCGGCGTCAGTCAGGCTCATGCAGCCACCCGGCCTCAAGCCAGCTCAGCAACAGGGTCCTTGCATCGCTGCTCGCGCCGCGCAATGCCGAGGCCTCAAGACGACGCTCGTCTGCCAATCTGCGCATCAATGCGGCATCGCGCCCGGAAGCCCGGAAGCCCTCGCCGTTGATGAAGATGTGGCGAGCGTCGTACATCATGCGTGTGCGCTGGTCCAGTACCACCGCGCCGAAGTCGGCTTGCGCTGCGCCGGCGTCAAACCACACGTTGGCCTTGGGTTCGGTCAAATATTCACCCAGCACGCATGCGAACGCGTCGGGCTCCCGCAACACCGCCGACATGGCGTCGTGGGCGAAATCGTGCAGCGCCGCGGGGATGGCTCCGGGGCTGGACACGGCGGTCTGCTGCGGATCGCGGTAGATCGCCTCGCCCGCGAGGTCGCTGGCATCCTCGGCCAGGCGCTGCAGGATTTCGCGCGCCAGCTCGCCCCGGTTGGGCGAGCGAAAGCCGATGGAATAGGTCATGCACTCGCCCACGGCCACGCCGTCGTGCGCGTAGCGCGGCGGCAGGTAGAGCATGTCACCGGGATTGAGCACCTCGTCAAACTCCGGAACGAAATTCGACAGGATCTTCAAGGGCATGCCGGGGACCAGGCTCATGTCCTTTTGCCTCCCGTAGCGCCAGCGCCTCTGTCCATGGGCTTGCAGCAGGAACACGTCGTAGCTGTCAAAGTGCGGACCCACGCCGCCGCCGTCCGTGGCGTAGCTGATCATCACGTCGTCCAGCCGCGCGTCGGGCACGAAGCGGAACTGCTGCATCAACTGGTGCACGCCGGCGTGGTGCAAGTCCATGCCCTGCAGCAGCAGCGTCCAGTTGGGCTGTTTCAGCGGCGGCAGGGAGCGGCGCGCAAACGGGCCGGACTTGAACTGCCAGCCCGGTTTGCCGCGACGATCGGCCTGCGAGATCAGCCGTGACTCGACCGCATCGCCCTGCGCCAGATCAAACAACTCGGCGCGCTCCAGCAGCGGCGAGAATCCCGGAATCGCCTGACGCACCAGCAAGGGCTTCTTCTCCCAGTGGCGTTTCATGAACTGCTGCGGACTGAGGCCGCCGAGCAAAGCAATGGGTTGGGTGATATTCATAGTGCGACAATTGTCGTATGAAAATCACTGAACAATGCGTGGTCGCACTCACATGGTCGCTCAAGGACACCCTGGGCGAGGAACTCGACGTGCTCGATGAACCGGTGGAATTCCTTGTGCGCGGTGACGATTTGCTGGAAAAGATCGAATCTGCGCTGCAAGGCCTGGAAGCGGGCGCCCAGTTGGACTTGCACCTGGAACCCGAAGAAGCCTTCGGCGACTTCAACGACCAGCTGATATTCCTGGGGCCGCGCGAGGCCTTCCCCAAGGAACTGGAAGAAGGCATGACGTTCGAGGGCACGGCGCTGCCCGCAGGCGCCTGCCCGGAGGCGCCGAAGGAGTTGTTTTATACGGTCACCGACATCTATCCCGAGCATGTGGTGCTGGATGGCAACCACCCGCTCGCGGGCATCGCGCTGCGCATCAGCCTGGAAGTGGCATCGGTGCGCGAAGCGACCGAAGAGGAAATCGGTCGCGGCTCGGCTGGCACCGGGTTTTTCAGGGTGCAACCGCGCGCGCCGGGCGACCCGCTGCTGCACTGAGCCAAAGATCAGTTGAGGACAGAGCACGGGGTTATTGGGGTCAGACACCAATTTTGCTGCGGCGCGTTGCGCCGCACGCCAGGGAGAGCCAAAGGCTCGGCAAATTTGGGCTCTGACCCCAAAAACCCCTGTCCCGCAAGTTCTCAGGATTTTCCGGTGGAGCCGTAGCCGCCTTCGCCGCGGTGGCTCGCGGGAAAATCCTCCACCACATTGAACTGCGCCTGCACCACCGGCACGATCACGAGCTGCGCGATGCGCTCCATCGGCGCAATGGTGAACGGTACGTCGCTGCGGTTCCAGGCACTCACCATCAGCTGCCCCTGGTAATCGCTGTCGATCAGACCCACCAGATTGCCCAGCACGATGCCGTGCTTGTGGCCCAGACCCGAGCGCGGCAGGATCAACGCGGCAAAGTTCGCATCGTTCAGAAAGATGGCAATCCCCGTGGGCAGCAACTGCCAGGCGTTGGCGCCCAGGGTCAGTGGCGCATCCATGCAGGCGCGCAAATCCAGGCCCGCGCTGCCCGGCGTGGCGTAGGCGGGGAGCTGATCGCGCATGCGCGGGTCGATGATCTTGACGTCGATTTTCATGAATGAATGAGTGCCTTATTCTTGAATGAAAGTCGGTTCAGTTGCCCAAGCGACGCGCGATGTCCGCGATCAACTGGCGCGCCAGCGCCCTCTTGGATGCGCGCGCCAATTCCTTGGCGCCCTGCGCATCCACGAGCAGCAGCGCGTTGTCATCCTGCCCGAAGGTGGCCGGTCCGATATTGCCCACCAGCAGCGGCACCTTCTTGCGCTCGCGCTTGGCCTGGGCGTTGGCCAGTAAATCCTGGCTCTCCGCGGCAAAGCCCACGCAGAACAGCTCGCCGCTCTGCGCGCGGGGCAGCGCAGCCACCGTGGCCAGGATGTCGGGGTTCTCGACAAAGCGCAGCTCTGGCGGCTGGCCGGAGCCGTCCTTCTTGATCTTGTGCTCAGCCGACGCCGCAGGACGCCAGTCGGCCACCGCTGCCGTGGCGATGAACAGGGTCGCGCTCGGAGCCAGCGCCAGGGTCGCATCCAGCATGTCACAGGCCGAACGCACATCGTGGCGCGTCACGCCGCGCGGCGTTGCCAGGGCGACCGGGCCGGCCACCAGGTCCACCGTCGCACCGGCCTCGCAGGCCGCGCGCGCAATCGCGAAACCCATCTTGCCGCTGCTCAGGTTGGTGACGCCGCGCACCGGGTCGATGGCCTCATAGGTGGGGCCGGCAGTGACCAGCACATGCTGACCCGCCAGGCTCTTGGGGCTGAAGAAGGCAATCAGCTCCTGCAGCAATTCATCCGCTTCCAGCATGCGACCGTCGCCGGTCTCTCCGCAGGCCTGTTCGCCGCTTGCCACGTCAAGCACCGTGGCGCCGTCGGCGCGCAGTTGCGCCACGTTGCGCTGCGTGGCCGGATGCGCCCACATCTCTCGGTTCATCGCCGGAGCCAGCAGCAGCGGCACTTTGTCCAGCGGCCGGGCCAGGCACATGAGGCTGAGCAGGTCGTCGGCGCGACCGTGCAGCAGCTTGGCTATGAAGTCGGCGCTGCAGGGTGCAATCAGGATCGCGTCGGCCTCGCGGCTGAGGTTGATATGCGCCATGTTGTTCGACTCGCGCGCGTCCCACTGCGAGTCATACACGGCGCGGCCCGAGAGCGCCTGCATCGTCACCGGCGTGATGAACTGCTGGGACGCCGCGGTCATCACCACCTGCACCGTTGCACCTTCCTTCACCAGCGCGCGACAGAGTTCGGCCGCCTTGAAGCAGGCGACGCCGCCGGTGAGGCCCAGGACGATGTGTTTTGCGCTGAGTTCATTCATGCCCGGAAATATACCTGCAATAGCAACCAGGCCGCCGTGCCGGGCCGCCCCAAGCAAGGCACGGCCCCCTTGGGGGGCAGGAAGCTACATGAAGTGGGCGACCGTGGGGGCCACATATAATCCTCGTTTCCAACCTCTCGGGGCCTCAGTCCCGATCAAGACATGACAAAATTTGTCTTCGTCACCGGCGGTGTGGTGTCTTCCCTGGGTAAGGGAATCGCCTCAGCCTCCCTCGCTGCGATCCTGGAATCGCGCGGCCTTAAAGTCACTTTGATCAAGCTCGATCCTTACCTCAATGTCGATCCGGGGACGATGTCGCCGTTTCAGCACGGTGAGGTGTTTGTCACCGACGACGGCGCCGAGACCGACCTGGATCTGGGCCACTACGAACGCTTTATCACCACGCGGATGAAGAAGACCAACAACTTCACCACAGGCCAGATTTACAAGAGCGTGCTGGAGAAGGAACGCCGCGGCGACTACCTGGGCAAGACGGTGCAGGTGATTCCGCACGTCACCAACGAGATCCAGGATTTCGTCAAGCGCGGCGCCGGCTTTGACACGCCCGAGGCCGTGGACGTGGCCATCGTGGAAATCGGCGGCACCGTGGGCGACATCGAGTCCCTGCCTTTCCTCGAAGCTGTGCGCCAGATGAGCCTCAAGCTCGGCCCGAACAACACCGCCTTCGTGCACCTGAGCTATGTGCCGTGGATCGCGGCCGCGGGTGAGCTCAAGACCAAGCCCACGCAGCACACGGCCAAGCAGTTGCGCGAAATCGGTATCCAGGCCGACGCCCTGGTGTGCCGCGCCGATCGCCCGATTCCGCAGGAAGAGCGTTCGAAGATTTCGCTGTTTTCCAATGTACCCGAATGGGGCGTGATCTCGATGTGGGACGTGGACACGATCTACAAGGTGCCGCGCATGTTGCACGAGCAGGGCCTGGACGGACTGATCTGCGACAAACTGCGCCTGAACACGCCACCGGCCAACCTCAAGCGCTGGGACGACCTGGTATATGAGACCGAGCACCCGCAGGCCGAAGTCAACATCGCCATGGTGGGCAAATATGTGGACCTGAGCGACTCCTACAAGTCGCTGAACGAGGCGCTGCGCCACGGCGGCATGAAGAACCATGCGCGCGTGAAGATCGGCTACATCGACTCCGAAACCATCACGCCGGACAACGTGTCGCAGCTCGCCAAATTCGACGCCGTGCTGGTGCCGGGTGGTTTTGGCAAGCGCGGCATCGAAGGCAAGATCTGCGCGGCGCGCTTTGCGCGCGAGAACAAGGTGCCGTACCTGGGCATCTGCCTGGGCATGCAGGTGGCGACGATCGAATTCGCGCGCCACGTGGCCGGCTTGAAAGACGCCAACAGCACCGAGTTTGACCCACAAACCCCGAACCCGGTGATCGCGCTGATCACCGAATGGAAGGACGCGGACGGCAGCATCAAGACGCGCGACGCCAATTCCGACCTGGGAGGCACCATGCGCCTGGGCTCGCAAAGCTCGGACGTGGCGCCCAACACGCTGGCGCAGCAGATCTACGGTGACGTGGTGACCGAACGGCACCGCCATCGCTACGAGGCCAACGTCAATTATCTGGACGCCTTGCGCCAGGCGGGCCTGGTGATTTCGGCGCTGACGCAGCGCGAACACCTGACCGAAATCGTCGAGTTGCCCAAGGCCGTTCACCCCTGGTTCATCGGCGTGCAGTTCCACCCCGAATTCAAGTCCACGCCCTGGGACGGGCATCCGCTGTTCAACGCCTTCATCAAGGCCGCGCTGGATCACCAGACTGCAGGCAAGGCACTGAAGGCGGTGGCATGAGCTACGCGGCGAGGGGCCCCAGCCTGCTGGGGATCGACGCCAAGGCGAATGCCGCCTGGGCACCGAGTCGTCGCACGCGGTGCGCCGGTCAATCGTGCGAGGTGCTGACATGAAGCTCTGTGGTTTCGACATCGGCCTGGATCAGCCCTTCTTTCTGATCGCCGGCCCCTGCGTGATCGAGTCCGAGCAGTTGCAGATGGACACGGCCGGAACGCTGAAAGAGATCACGACGGCGCTGGGTATCCCCTTCATCTTCAAGAGTAGCTTTGACAAGGCGAATCGCTCCAGCGGGGACACCTTTCGCGGACCCGGCATTGACAAAGGTTTGGAGATTCTGGCAAAGGTGAGGCGTGAGTTGGGCCTGCCGGTGCTCACCGACATCCATTCCGAAGAACAAATCGCCCAGGTCGCCAGCGTCGTGGATGTGCTGCAGACCCCGGCCTTCCTGTGCCGCCAGACCGACTTCATTCGCGCCGTCGCGCAGTCGGGCAAGCCGGTGAACATCAAGAAAGGCCAGTTCCTGGCACCTCACGACATGAAGAACGTGATCGCCAAGGCGCGCGCCGCAGCGCGCGAAGTCGGTCTGGTTGAGGACAACTTCATGGCATGCGAACGCGGTGCCAGCTTTGGCTACAACAACCTGGTGTCAGACATGCGCTCGCTGGCCATCATGCGCGAGACCGGCGCCCCCGTGGTGTTCGACGCCACGCACTCGGTGCAGTTGCCCGGCGGTCAGGGCACCAGCAGCGGCGGCCAGCGCGAAATGGTGCCGGTGCTGGCGCGTGCCGCCGTGGCGGTGGGCGTGGCCGGTCTGTTCATGGAGACGCACCCGAACCCGGCTCAGGCCATGAGCGACGGTCCAAATGCCGTGCCGCTCAAACACATGCGGGCACTGCTGGAAACGCTGCTGGAGCTGGACCGGGTGACGAAGAAGAATGGTTTTCTGGAAGACAGGTTTGAAGCCTGAGAGAATTTGAAGAATCGACCTTCGGGTCGGGTGGTCTTTTTTTGTTGGTCGTTGTTTTGATTTGAAAGAGAAAAAATGAGTGCAATTGTTGACATCGTCGCCCGCGAAATTCTCGATTCCCGCGGCAATCCCACCGTTGAATGCGACGTGCTGCTGGAGTCCGGCACCATGGGCCGCGCTGCGGTTCCGTCGGGCGCATCCACCGGTTCGCGCGAAGCCATCGAGCTGCGTGACGGCGACAAGAACCGCTATCTGGGCAAGGGCGTGCTCAAGGCCGTGGAACACATCAACACCGAGATCTCCGAGGCGGTGCTCGGTCTGGACGCCTCCGAGCAGGCCTTCTTGGACCGCACGCTGATCGACCTGGACGGCACGGACAACAAGTCGCGCCTGGGCGCCAACGCCACGCTGGCGGTGTCCATGGCCGTAGCGCGCGCCGCGGCTGAAGAGTCGGGTCTGCCTTTGTACCGCTACTTCGGCGGCAGTGGCGCGATGCAGATGCCCGTTCCCATGATGAACGTGGTCAACGGCGGCGCGCACGCCAACAACAACCTGGACATCCAGGAATTCATGATCATCCCGGTGGGCGCACCGAGCTTTCGCGAAGCCCTGCGCTACGGCGCCGAAGTGTTCCATGCGCTCAAGAAAATCCTGCACGACAAGGGCATGAGCGTGGCCGTGGGCGACGAAGGCGGCTTTGCGCCCAACGTGGCGAACCACGAAGCTGCAATCCAGATGATTCTGGAAGCCATCGCCGCAGCCGGCTACACGGCCGGCGAGCAGATCGCCCTGGGCCTGGACTGCGCCGCCAGCGAGTTCTTCAAGGACGGCAAATACCACCTGGCCTCTGAAGGCCTGGCGCTGAGCTCGCAGGAATGGACCAACATCCTCGCGACCTGGGTCGACAAGTACCCCATCATCAGCATCGAAGACGGCATGGCCGAAGGCGACTGGGACGGCTGGAAGATCCTCACCGACCGTCTGGGCAAGAACGTGCAGATCGTGGGCGACGACCTGTTCGTCACCAACACCAAGATCCTGAAGGAAGGCATCGACAAGGGCATTGCCAATTCGATCCTGATCAAGATCAACCAGATCGGCACGCTGACCGAAACCTTCGCCGCCATCGAGATGGCGAAACGCGCGGGCTACACGGCCATCATCAGCCACCGCTCGGGCGAGACCGAAGACTCGACCATCGCCGACATCGCCGTCGGTATGAACGCCGGTCAAATCAAGACCGGATCCTTGAGCCGCTCGGATCGCATGGCCAAGTACAACCAGCTGCTGCGCATCGAGGAAGACCTGGGCGATGTGGCCAGCTACCCGGGCCGCGCTGCGTTCTACAACCTGCGCTAACTGCAGCATGGGCAGGACCGGCTGCAACCTCAACCTGACGCGACCATGAGTCGGCGTGTGGTTCCGGCCATCCTGCTTGCACTGCTGGCGATCCTGCACGCCCAACTCTGGCTGGGCCGTGGCAGCGTGCCCAATGTGGCGAAACTGCAGAACAAGTTGCAGGCATTGACCGAAAAGAATGCCGCAGCCCAGCTCGCCAACGAACGCCTCGCCTCCGAAGTGCGCGACCTGAAGGAGGGCCTGGAGATGGTGGAAGAAAAGGCGCGCAGCGAACTCGGCATGGTCAAGCCCAACGAGATGTTCGTGCAGATCACACCGCACAAATAATTTGCTCTTCATGGATTTTTTTGCCACCGCCTTCACGCTGTGGGGCTCGTCCACAACCTGGCTGGAAATCGTCGCCTTCATCCTGGCCCTGGCCATGGTGGGCTTCAATATCCGCGAACTGCATTGGGGCTGGCCGCTGGCCGTCATCAGCTCGCTGATGTACTTTGCGCTGTTCTGGCAGAGCAAGCTCTATGGGGACGCATCGCTGCAAATCTTCTTTGCGCTGATCGCGTTCTGGGGTTGGTGGCAGTGGCTGCGGGGCGCCGGCGACGCCAGTGCCGGTTTGCCTGTGGTGCGGCTGTCACGCAAGGGCGTTATTTGGACGATCGCGCTCAGCGCCCTGCTCTGGCCTGTCAGCGGCTACTTCCTCAAGACCTATACCGACACCGACGTGCCCTGGTGGGACGCCTTCCCCACGGCCTTGAGCGTTGTCGGTCAATACCTGCTTGGACGCAAATACATCGAGAACTGGCTGATGTGGATCGTCGTCAACGTCGCCAGCGTGGCCCTCTTCGCCTACAAGGGCCTGTGGCTCACCGTCATCCTCTACACCCTGTTCATCGCGCTGAGCGTGGCCGGCTGGCGCGCCTGGCAACGACGTCTCATTCCGTTGCGATCAGACTTCATTTAGCCGAAGATGAAGATCGCCATCCTGGGTGCGGAAAGCACCGGTAAAACGCAACTCGCGCAAGCCCTCAGCGCCCACTGGAATGCGCTGGGCCAAAGCGCGCTCTGGGTGCCGGAGGTGCTGCGCGAGTGGTGCGACCGCGAAAGCCGCACGCCGCATCAGCATGAGCAGTGGGATATTGTCCAAGAGCAAGCCACACGGGTGCTGCAAGCCCCGGCAGTTGACTGGCTGATCGCCGACACCACACCGCTGATGACGGCGATTTACAGCGAGCTGCTGTTTGCCGACCGAACCCTCTACGACTTTGCGCTGGAGCATCAGCGCCACTACGACATCACCCTGGTGATGTCGCTGGACTTGCCCTGGGTGGCCGATGGCCTGCAGCGCGACGGACCGCATGTGCGCGAACCCGTGGACCGGCTGCTGCGTGCCGCGCTGGAACAAGGGGAAAATAGCTACCGGGTCATCCGTGGCAGCGGCGACGAGCGAATGGCAGCGGCGCTTCGGGTCATCAGTGAAGCGCTGAACTATCGGGCACCGGACCCACACCGGATTTGAAAATCTGCGCCGCGTCCACGGCGTCGAACCGGTATTGCTGGCCGCAAAAGTCGCAGCCCACTTCCACGTCCTCGCGCTCGCACAGGATGCTCTCGACCTCCTTCACACCCAGACTGCGAATCATGTGGCTCACGCGCTCGCGGCTGCAGCGGCAGGCGAAACGCGGACCCGCCGCACCCATCAGTGGTTCGAAGCGCAGCAGCTTTTCCTCCCAGAACAGGCGGTGCAGGATGGTGTCGACGTCCAACGTGAGCAGTTCTTCTTTCTTGAGTGTCGAAGCCAAAAGTGCAATGCGCTTGTAGTCTTCGTTGCGCCCGATCTCGTCTTCATTCGCCGACCGCCCAGCGCTCAGATTGTTGATGCCGCCGCTGGGCAAGCGCTGAATCAAGAGTCCCGCCGCGACTTCGCCGTTGGCAGCCAGCACCAGGGTCGTGTCCAGCTGCTCGGACTGCAGCATGTAGTGCTCCAGCACCTCGCTCAATTTCTCCAGTTTCTCGCGTCTATCGCCATGCAACGGCACCACGCCCTGGTAGGGCTGCTGCCCCTCGAACCGGTCCTGCGGATCGAGCGTGATGGCGCAGCGCCCCTGGTTCGACAGGTTCACCATCGCGCTCAAGGACGCATCGGACGCGAGCTCGCCCGCCACCGTGGCCGTGGCGCGCACGCTCAGGTCGGGCTGCACCTCCACCACCGCCAGCTTGACCGGACCGTCTCCGAAGATCTGCAGCACCAGCGCACCGTTGAACTTGATGTTGGATTGCATCAGCACCGCTGCAGCCGTCATCTCGCCCAGCAAATTTCGCACCGGTTCGGGATAGGCACCGGTGTCGCTGTTGGCGGCGCGACGTTGCAGGATCTGCGTCCAGGCGTCGGTCAGGCGCACGACCATGCCGCGCACCGGCAGACCGTCAAACAGGAATTTGTGGAGTTCACTCACGGCGATCCGTCTTCAATCTTCTTCGATGAGGTCACAGCAGGCGCTCGCGCGCCGCCTGGTACTCGCGCTTGAGCTGCGCCACGAAGTCGGCCGTGCTCTGCAGCTTCGTGATGGCGCCGATGCCCTGACCGCAGCCCCAGATATCCTTCCACGCCTTGGCTGAAGCACCGCCGAAATTCATCTTGCTCGGGTCGCTCTCGGGCAGGTGTTCGGGGTCCAGGCCGGCCGCGCGAATGCTGGGCGCCAGATAGTTGCCATGCACGCCGGTGAACAGGTTGCTGTAGACGATGTCGTCTGAGTTGCACTCCACAATCGCCTGCTTGTAGGCGTCCGATGCCCGGGCCTCGGTCGTGGCAATAAAAGCCGAGCCGATGTAGGCAAAGTCCGCTCCCATGGCCTGCGCCGCCAGCACGCCGCCGCCGGTGGCGATGGAGCCGCTCAGCGCCAGCGGACCGTCGAACCACTGGCGGATCTCCTGCACCAGCGCGAACGGGCTTTTCACGCCCGCGTGTCCGCCCGCACCCGTGGCCACGGCAACCAGGCCGTCCGCGCCCTTCTCTATCGCCTTGTGCGCGAACTTGTTGTTGATGATGTCGTGCAGCACCACGCCACCATAGCTGTGGGCGGCGGCGTTGATGTCTTCGCGCGCACCGAGCGAGGTGATGATGATGGGCACCTTGAACTTCACGCACATCTGCATGTCGTGCTCCAGCCGGTCGTTGGACTTATGCACGATCTGGTTGATGGCAAAGGGCGCAGCGGGTGCCTCAGGATGCGCGCGGTTGTGCGCGGCCAGCGTCTCGGTGATTTCCGCCAGCCAGTCCTCCAGCATCGCCGCCGGACGCGCATTCAGCGAGGGCATGGAGCCCACGACGCCGGCGATGCACTGGGCGATCACGAGTTGGGGGTTGCTGATGATGAACAGCGGCGAGCCGATCACCGGAAAAGGCAGGGCATTCAGCGGCGGAGGTAGTCGGGACATGGATTTCACCTTGATGTCAGAATGCGTCGATGGAAAGGGCGGTGGCGCTGTCCGCGCCCTGCACGATGCTGTCGCGCAGGCAGGAAACCCGGCTCATGATGTGCTCCGCATAGAACTGCGCGGTGACGATCTTGGCCTGCATGAAGCCGGCATCCACGCCTGCGGCCAACTGCTGTTGTGCCACCAGCAGCGAGCGCGCCATCTGCCAGCCCGCCATCAGGTTTCCGGCCAGCATGAGGTAGGGAACGCTGCCCGCGTAGACCGCAACGGGACGAGCCTTCGCATTGGCCGCCATGAATTCCACCACTTCGACAAAGGCTTCGCGCGCTGCAGCCAGGCGCTTGGCCACGGACAACGCCGCAGGCGTTGCGCTCACGGCCAGTTCGCCTTCCGTGACA
The DNA here is from genome assembly GCA_903838565.1 of uncultured beta proteobacterium. GTDB lineage: Bacteria > Pseudomonadota > Gammaproteobacteria > Burkholderiales > Burkholderiaceae_C > CAIKVZ01. Next base: position 31,095 of record CAILZB010000125.1, read on the forward strand.
GCGATCTGTGCGGCCAGGCCCTTGGCCGTCTGGCCGCCGTCGCGCGCGGTCTTGCGCCCCACCAGGTCGTTGGCCTGGATCGCGGTCGTGCCCTCGTAGATCGTCAGGATCTTGGCGTCGCGGTAGTACTGCGCCGCGCCGGTTTCCTCGATGAAGCCCATGCCGCCGTGCACCTGCACGCCCAGCGAGGTCACCTCCAGGCTCATCTCGGTGGAAAAACCCTTGATCAGCGGCACCATGAATTCGTAGAAGGCCTGATTCTGCTTGCGCACCTCGGCGTCGGGGTGGCAGTGCGCCGCGTCGTAGGCCGCAGCCGACACACTGGCCAGGGCACGGCAGCCTTCCGTGACGGCGCGCATGGTCATGAGCATGCGACGCACGTCCGGGTGGTGGATGATCGCGGCGCCCGTGGGTGCCGAGGCGTCGACAGGGCGGCTTTGCACGCGCTCCCTGGCGAACTGCACGGCCTGCTGATAAGAGCGCTCCGAGATGGCGATGCCCTGCACGCCCACGCCGTAGCGCGCTGCGTTCATCATGATGAACATGTACTCCAGGCCGCGGTTCTCCTCGCCCACGAGGTAGCCCACGGCACCCCCATGGTCGCCGAACTGCAGCACCGCCGTCGGGCTGGCCTTGATGCCCATCTTGTGCTCGATGCTGACGCACTGCACGTCGTTGCGCGCACCCAGTGTTCCATTGGCGTTGACGAGGAATTTCGGCACCACGAACAGGCTGATGCCCTTGACGCCCTCGGGCGCGCCCTGCACGCGCGCCAGCACCAGATGGACGATGTTTTCGGCCATGTCGTGCTCACCCCAGGTGATGAAGATCTTGGTGCCAAACACCTTGTAGCTGCCGTCCCCCTGCGGCTCGGCGCGTGTGCGCACCGCAGCCAGGTCGGAGCCGGCCTGGGGCTCGGTCAGGTTCATGGTGCCGGTCCATGCGCCGCTGACCAGCTTCTCCAGATACACCGACTTGAGCTCGTCCGATCCCGCCGTCAGTAGCGCCTCGATCGCGCCGTCGCTGAGCAGCGGACACAGGGCAAAGCTCATGTTGGCCGACTGCTGCATCTCGCCGCAGAAAGCGCCTATGGTCTTGGGCAAGCCCTGTCCACCAAAGTCCACCGGGTGCTGCAGTCCCTGCCAGCCGCCCTGCGTGAACTGCTGATAGGCATCCTTGAACCCGGGTGTCGCCGTGACCACGCCGTCTTTCCAGGAAGTCGGGTTCTTGTCCCCCTCCCAGTTCAGCGGCGCGAGCACACCCTCGTTGAACTTCGCGCACTCTTCGAGTACGGCCTGCGCCGTGTCAAAACCGGCGTCCTCGAAACCGGGGATCAGCGCGATCGCGTCGATGTTCGCCAGGTGCTGGAGGTCGAACAGCATGTCTTTCAGCGGGGCGGTATAGCTCATTATTTATTCCTAGGTCCTAAACGGTTGGGCACAGAGCACAAAGAAAAGCCGCTGGTCATTTCGTGAAAAATGCAGCGGCTGCGGGGCGCGAGCGCGGGCTCTACAGCGCGGCGACGAGCTCGGGCACCGCGACAAACAAATCGGCTTCCAGGCCGTAATCGGCCACGCTGAAGATCGGCGCTTCGGCGTCCTTGTTGATGGCCACGATCACCTTGGAGTCCTTCATGCCGGCCAGATGCTGGATCGCGCCGCTGATGCCGGCGGCGATGTACAGCTGGGGCGCGACGATCTTGCCGGTCTGGCCCACTTGCCAGTCGTTGGGCGCGTAGCCTGCGTCCACGGCTGCGCGCGAAGCGCCCAGTGCGGCGCCGAGCTTGTCCGCCAGCGGTGTCAGGACCTCGTTGAATCTTTCCGCTGAACCCAGGGCGCGACCGCCCGCGACGATGATCTTGGCCGCCGTGAGTTCGGGACGGTCGTTCTTGGCGATTTCGCTGCCCATGAAGGCCGTCTTCTCGCTTGCGGTGACCGCAGTCAGAATTTCCACGGCAGCGCTGCCGCCGCTGGCAGACGCCGGATCGAAACCGGTGGTGCGCACCGTCACGACCTTGACTGCGTCCAGGCTTTGCACCGTGGCGATGGCATTGCCGGCGTAGATCGGGCGCTCGAACGTGTCCGCTGCCAGCACCTTGGTGACGTCGGACACCTGTGCCACGTCGAGCTTGGCAGCGACGCGCGGCGCGATGTTCTTGCCCGAAGCGGTCGCAGCGAACAGGATGTGGCTGTAGTTGCTGGCGATGGCCAGCACCTGGGCCGTCATGTTTTCGGCCAGACCGTGGTTCAAGGCGGCGCTGTCAGCGTGCAGCACTTTGGCCACACCCGCGACCTGGGCCGCAGCCGCAGCCGCAGCGCCGGCGTTGGCGCCAGCCACCAGCACGTGCACGTCGCCACCGCACTGGAGCGCAGCGGTGACGGTGTTGAGGGTCGCGCCCTTGAGGGTCGCGTTGTCGTGTTCAGCGATGACGAGAGAGGTCATGTTGTTTCCTTAGATAACTTTGGCTTCATTCTTCAGCTTGGCTACCAGCGTTGCGACGTCAGGCACCTTGATGCCGGCGCTGCGCTTGGGTGGCTCGGCCACGCGCAGGGTCTTGATGTGCGGCGTCACGTCCACACCCAGGTCCTCGGGCTTGAACACATCCATCTGCTTTTTCTTGGCCTTCATGATGTTGGGCAGCGTCACGTAGCGCGGCTCGTTCAGGCGCAGGTCGGCGGTGATCACCGCAGGCAGGCTGATGGACAGCGTCTCCGAGCCACCGTCAACTTCGCGTGTGACCGATGCCTTGCCATCCGCGATTTCTATCTTGCTGGCAAACGTGGCCTGTGGCATGTCGCCCAGCGCGGCCAGCATCTGGCCGGTCTGGTTGCAGTCATCGTCGATCGCCTGCTTGCCCACGATCACCAGTCCGGGTTGCTCCTTGTCCACCAGCGCCTTGAGCAGCTTGGCCACGGCCAGGGGTTGCAGTTCTTCACTGGTCTCGACCAGGATCGCGCGATCCGCGCCAATGGCCATGGCCGTGCGCAGCGTTTCCTGGCACTGGGTCACGCCGCAGGACACGACGATGACTTCGGTCGCAAAGCCCTTTTCCCGCAGGCGTACCGCCTCTTCCACGGCGATTTCGTCAAACGGGTTCATGCTCATCTTGACGTTGGCGATGTCCACGCCGGTGTTGTCGGACTTGACCCGAACTTTCACGTTGTAGTCCACCACACGTTTGACCGCGACCAGTACTTTCATTGCTGCCACTCCAGAGTTTTTGAGACCTGCGCTGTTAAGTTGACGTTTACGTAAACGTCAACTTGCTATTGTATGGTGCGAATTCTACAAGATAAAAAAGAACGACCGTGCTTTTTTATTCACGGGAATGCAAATGCACGACCCGCTGCGGGAACGGAATCTCGATCTGATTGGCGCGCAGCGACTGCAGGATCGCCAGATTCACGAGCGAGCGCAGATTGAGTTGTCCGTTCTCGGGGTCGGCCATCCAGTAGCCCACCGTGAACTCCAGACCGTCAGCGCCAAAAGCCGAAAGCGCCACCGAGGGCTCTGGGTCGGCCAGGACACGCGGCTGCGCTGAGGCGGCCTGCAACAGCAGGCGCATCACCAGCTCCACGTCGGAGTCGTAGCCCACCGAAACGACCGTGGACTGCCAGACGCGGGCGTCGGCCAGCGACAGGTTCTCGACCCTGCTCGTGATCAGCATCTCGTTGGGCACGATGGACTCGCGTCCGACGAGCGAACGGATCACGGTGTAGCGCGCGTTGATGTCGGTGATGCGTCCTTCAAAACCGTCGACGCGCACGTTGTCGCCGATGCGCATGCTGCGTTCGGCCAGGATGACAAAACCGCTGACGTAGTTGGCAGCGAGCTTTTGCAGACCAAAGCCTATGCCCACGCCCACGGCGCCGCCCAGCACCGAGAGCGCGGTCAGGTCAATGCCCACCGCAGACAAAGCGACCAACAAGCCCACGAACATCAGCAGCGCACGCGTGGCGTTGCTCAGGACTTTGCGCAGAGACAGCTCGCCACCCGTGGCCGTCCTGAGCAGCCGCGCCTCGATGCCCGATGAAATCCACAGCGTGAAGATCAGCACCGCGCCGGCCGTCAAAGTGCCTTCAATCACGGTACGCACCGACATCGTGCTGCCACCCACCTTCCAGTGAATCTGATCGAGCTCCTCCAACACCAGAGGCAGCAGGCCGCTGACCCAAAGCACCATCGCACCCCAAGCCACCCAGGAAATGGAGCGCTCCATCAAGCGCACTAGTGGTGCGTCTTGAAACGCCGCCTGCAACACCTTGACGCCCACGCGTATCACCACCAGCGCCAGCAACGCGGGCACCGCGATGGAGAACACCACGTTGGGCAAATGACCCGCCAGCAAGGCGCTGGCGACAAATGCCAGGCACAGCAGGCTCAGAGGGAACATCACGCCGTCAACACTGTGGCGACCGAGCCAGACCGGGTACGCCGCGTCCGGCGCCAAACGGCTGCGCACCAACCGGACTGCACCCCAGGCCAGCGCCACGCAAGCGGCCAGTACCGCCAACTCAATCAGCGTGCTGGGCTGTACCAGGGCCGCGAACCACGCGCCCAGATCGTCAATGGGCGCCGGCGCCTTGAGCGCGCTGAGGTTGAAAAGGCGCACCGGCTTGCCCCTTAGAGCCGCTCGCTCACCCAGGCCTGCACGCTCGCCAGCGCCGCAGGCAGTTGGCTTGCGTCCGTGCCGCCGGCCATGGCCATGTCGGGCTTGCCGCCGCCCTTGCCGCCGACCTGGCTCGCCACGAAGTTCACCAGCTCGCCCGCCTTCACCTTGCCTGTGCTGTCAGGCGTCACGCCAACCGCCAATTGCACCTTCGCACCATCGACCGCGGCCAGCACGACCACTGCGGTCTTGAGCTTGTCCTTGAGCTTGTCCATGGTCTCGCGCAAGGTCTTACTGTCCGCCCCTTCCAGCATTGCGACCAACAGCTTCACGCCCTTGATGTCAACGGCTTGCGCCAGCAATTCGTCCCCCTGGCTGGACGCCAACTTGCCCTTGAGCGCGCTCACTTCCTTCTCCAGCGACTTGACGTGGTCCAGCACCTGCTGGATGCGCGATTGCAGCTCGGCCGTCGGTGACTTGAGGGTCTGCGCCGCCTGCTCCACGGTGCTCTCCAGCTGCTGCAGATACGCCAGCGCATTCGCGCCCGTCACGGCCTCGATGCGGCGCACGCCCGCGGCCACGCCGGACTCGGCCACGACCTTGAACAATCCGATGTCACCGCTGCGCTGCACGTGGGTACCACCGCACAGCTCACGGCTCTCGCCAATATCGACGACGCGAACATTCTCGCCATACTTCTCGCCAAACAGCATCATGGCGCCGGTCTTCTGCGCGGATTCGATGTCCATGACCCGCGCCTGGGTCGCGGCATTGGTCAGGATTTCGGCGTTCACGCGCAGCTCGATCTC
>CAILZB010000126.1 GCA_903838565.1 uncultured beta proteobacterium
GTGCGCAAAGTCGAAGCGCGTGCGCTGTGCATTCACCAGCGAGCCCTTTTGCTGCACATGCTCGCCCAGCACTTCGCGCAGTGCCTTGTGCATCAGGTGCGTGACGCTGTGGTTGCGCTGCGTGGCTGCACGAGCCACGGCGTCCACATGCGCCGTGACCGCGTCGCCCACTTTGAGCATGCCCTTTTGCAGCGTGCCGTGGTGGCCGAACACATCGGCCTTGATCTTCTGCGTATCGGCCACTTCAAACAGCGCAGCGTCGTTGAAGATGGCACCGGCGTCGCCCACCTGGCCACCCGACTCGGAATAGAAAGGCGTGGTGTCGAGCACCACGACGCCGTCCTGCGCGGCATCCAACTGGTTCACCGGCTTGCCATCGAGGAAAAGCGCCAGCACCTTGGCTCCCTGTGTGAGCTGCTCATAGCCGACAAAGTCGTTGCCCGCGCCGGTGTATTCCAGCGCGCGCTCCATCCTGAACTTGCCGGCTGCGCGCCCCTGCGCCTTTTGCTTTTCCATGGCCGCGTGAAAGCCCGCTTCGTCCACGGCAACGCCGCGTTCGCGGCACACATCGGCCGACAAGTCCAGCGGAAAACCGAAGGTGTCGTGCAGCTTGAAGGCCACTTCGCCGGGCAGCACCTTGGCGCCATCCGCGAGTGCGGTGTCCAGGATTTCCATGCCGGTGGCCAAGGTCTCGAAGAAGCGCTCTTCTTCCACCTTGAGCACCTCGGTGATGCGTTTGGCGTCGCTCTTGAGCTTGGGATAGGCCTCGCCCATCAGCGCCACCAGATCGGGCACCAGTTTGTGGAAGAAAGGCTTCTTGCAGCCCAGCTTGTAGCCGTGGCGGATGGCACGCCGCACGATGCGGCGCTGCACATAGCCGCGCCCTTCGTTGCTCGGATTCACGCCGTCGCTCACCAGGAAGGCGGTGGCGCGAATGTGATCGGCGATGACGCGCAGACTGCTGTTGTGCAGATCGCTGCAACCGGTCTCGCGCGCCGCCGCGCGGATGAGCGCGTCGAACAGGTCGATCTCGTAGTTGCTGTGCACATGCTGCAGGATGGCGGCGAGCCGCTCCAGCCCCATGCCGGTGTCGACGCAGGGCGCAGGCAGCGGCTTGATCGAGCCGTCCGGCTGCATGTCGAACTGCATGAACACGTTGTTCCAGATCTCGATGTAGCGGTCGCCATCCTGCTCGGGGCTGCCGGGAGGGCCGCCGGGAATGTGGGGGCCGTGGTCGTAGAAGATTTCGCTGCAAGGGCCGCAGGGCCCCGTGTCGGCCATCATCCAGAAGTTGTCGGACGCGTACTTGGCGCCCTTGTTGTCGCCGATGCGCACCACGCGATCGGCCGGCAGACCGATCACCTTCGTCCAGATGTCGTAGGCTTCGTCGTCGTCGATATAGACCGTGGCCCAGAGCTTGTCGGCGGGCAGCTTGTAGACCTGGGTCAGCAACTCCCAGGCCCAGGTCAGCGACTCGCGCTTGAAGTAGTCGCCAAAGCTCCAGTTGCCCAGCATCTCGAAGAAGGTGTGGTGGCGCGCGGTATAGCCCACGTTTTCCAGGTCGTTGTGCTTGCCGCCGGCGCGCAGGCAGGCCTGTACCGACGCGGCGCGCACATACGAGCGTTTGTCCGTGCCCAGGAACACGTCCTTGAACTGCACCATGCCGGAGTTGGTGAACATCAGCGTGGGGTCGTTGCCGGGAACCAGCGGGCTCGAGGCCACGATGGTGTGGCCCTTGGAGGCAAAGAAGTCCAGGAAGATCTGGCGGATGTCGGAGACGGAAACCGGGGTGTTGGAGGGATTCATAATTCCTAGGGCGCGCTCGTGAGCGACTGCAACTGACTTGGCTTGGTGGGTTGTGTCAATTTTACCAAGGCAGCGTGCGGCGAATCGGTGCTGACGGTGGCGCTGTCGCAGTGCGCGCAAGCGGCACTGCGAGTGGCCATTGAAACGGCTATGCTTGGGCTTGGACCCCGCTGCACGCGCCCCACCCCCTCCACAGTCACCACTTCAGGCACGCCATGGACATGAAAACCTCCCCCCTCTCCCTGCTCAAAGACCCGAGCCTGCTCAAGACCGATGCGTTGATCAACGGCCAGTGGCTCGCCGGCTCCAGCCGCTTTGACATCCTGGATCCGGCCACCGGCCTGAAGCTGGCCGACGTCGCCAACCTCGGTGTAGCCGACGCACAAGCGGCCATCGACGCGGCCAACGCCGCCTGGCCCGCCTGGCGCAGCAAGACGGCCAAGGAGCGCAGCATCATCCTGCGCAAATGGTTCGACCTGCTGATGGCAAACCAGGAGGACCTGGGCCGCATCATGACGGCCGAGCAGGGCAAGCCCTTTGCCGAGGCCAAGGGCGAAGTCGCCTACGGCGCCAGCTTTGTCGAGTGGTTTGCCGAGGAAGCCAAGCGCGTGAACGGCGAAACCCTGCCGCAGTTCGACAACAACCGCCGCCTGATGGTGATCAAGCAGCCCATCGGCGTATGCGCGGCCATCACGCCCTGGAATTTCCCTCTGGCGATGATCACGCGCAAGGTGGCGCCGGCGCTGGCCGCAGGCTGCACCGTCATCATCAAGCCCGCAGAACTCACGCCCTTGACGGCACTGGCAGCGGCCGAGTTGGCACTGCGCGCGGGCATTCCCGCGGGCGTGCTCAACATGATCACGGCCGACGCCAGCCAATCCATCGCCGTGGGCAAGGTGCTGTGCGAAAGCCCGGTGGTGCGTCATATCAGCTTCACCGGCTCCACCGAAGTGGGCCGCATCCTGATGGCGCAGTCGGCGCCGACGGTGAAGAAGATGTCGCTGGAACTCGGTGGCAATGCGCCCTTCATCGTGTTCGACGACGCCGACATCGACTCCGCCGTCGAAGGCGCCATGGCCAGCAAATACCGCAACGCCGGTCAGACCTGCGTCTGCGCCAATCGCTTTTACGTGCAGGAAGGCGTATACGATCAGTTCGTGGCCAAGTTCGCCGCCAAGGTCAAGGGACTCAAGGTGGGCAACGGCTTCGAGGACGGCGTGATGCAGGGCCCGCTGATCGAGGACGCGGCGATTGAAAAGGTGCAGCGCCATGTGGCCGATGCTGTAGCCAAGGGCGGCACGGTGGTCGTGGGCGGCAACAAACTGGCCGGCCAATTCTTTGAGCCGACGGTGATCGCCGGCGCCAGCGCCGACATGCTGTGCGCCAAGGAAGAAACCTTCGGCCCGTTCGCGCCGGTGTTCCGCTTCAAGACCGAGCAGGAGGCGATTGACGCCGCCAACAACACCGAGTTCGGCCTGGCCAGCTATTTCTACAGCCGCGACGTGGGCCGCATCTTCCGCGTGAGCGAGGCGCTGGAATACGGCATGGTGGGCATCAACGTGGGCATCCTGGCCACCGAGCATGTGCCCTTCGGCGGCGTGAAGCAGTCCGGCCTGGGCCGTGAAGGCTCGCACCACGGCATGGACGACTACGTGGAAATCAAGTACCTGTGCATCGGCGACATCCTGAAATAGGCGAACATCCAACAATCAGTTGAGGACAGAGCTGGCCTGCGTCGCAGTCTGCGGTCTGTCCCCAAAGGAATCACAACAGAAAAAAGCCGGGAGGTCTTGCGACCTTCCGGCTTTTTTCGTATGCGTCCTGCTAGACACGCCGCCGCGCCGTGCCGCCCCAAGCAAGGCACGGCCCCCTCGGGGGGCAGCGCATTACACGAAGTGACAAGCGTGGGGGCGTAAGTTACCTGAACGACTTCTTCGCGTCGCGCGGCACGAACACCTTGCCGCCACCGTGCGTGGGTTTGCCAAACGCTGGCTTGCGCGGTGCGTATTCCGAGCGCGGTGCAAAGCCATCGGCCGGACCGGCGTTGCCGCCGTAGCCGCCCTTGCGCTCAAAACCCTGGCCATCACGCGGACCGGCATCACGTCCGCCGAAATTTGACTCGCCACGGGGGGCGAACGCGGGCCGGCTGTTGCCCGGGAAACCGCGTTGTGCGTCGGGAAAGCCACGTTGACCGTCTGGTGCGGGGCCACGGGCATTGCGGTCGTTGAAACCGCCACCACTGGGACGACCCGCGAAGCCACCACGGCTTGGCGGCCGGCTGTCACGCGAGAAGCGGTCGTTGCCACCACGGTTGTCGCGGTCGCTGAAGTTGCCGCTGGGGCGTGAATCAGGGATGCGCGCCTTGGGTTCCAGGCCCGGGATCACTTCCGACTTGAAGGGCTGGCGGGTATAGGCTTCGATGTCGAAAATGCGGCGACGGTCGCGCAACTCGGCCATGGTCACAGCCACGCCATCGCGACCGGCGCGTCCCGTGCGGCCGATGCGGTGCGTATAGTCTTCGGCCTTCATCGGCAAGCCGAAGTTGAACACGTGACTCACGCTGGGAACGTCCAGGCCGCGGGCGGCCACGTCGGTTGCCACCAGAATCTGCACCTGGCCGTCGCGGAAAGCCATCAGCCTGCGGTTGCGCAAGCCCTGGCTCAGCGCGCCGTGCAGCGCCACGGCAGAGAAGCCGTCCTGCTGCAAGTCGTTGGCCAGGCCATCGCACTCGATTTGCGTGCTGGAGAAGACGATCGCCTGGGCCATCGTGGTGTCGCGCAGCCAGTGGTCGAGCAGCTTGCGCTTGTGCTGCAGGTTGTCGGCCCAGAACAGGATCTGCTTGATGTTCTGATGCTTTTCCTGCGGCGAGTCGATCTGCACGCGCTGGGGTTCGCGCATCACGCGCTGCGCCAGTTGCTGGATGCGCGGCGCGAAAGTGGCGCTGAACATCATGGTCTGCTTGCGCTCGATCGTGAGCTGATTCACTTCGGCCAGATCGTCGGAGAAACCCAGGTCCAGCATGCGGTCGGCTTCGTCCACCACCAGGAACTGCACCTTGTCCAGCTTGATCTGCATGGAGCGTTGCAGGTCCAGCAGGCGGCCAGGAGTGGCGACCACCAGATTGGCATTTTGCAGCTTGGCAATTTGCAATTGATAAGGCATGCCGCCGACGACGTTGGCGATGCGCAAGCCGCGGCAATGCTTCACCAGGTCGATCGCGTCATGCGCCACCTGCTGCGCCAACTCGCGCGTGGGACACAGAATCAGCGCGCCCGGTGCAGCCGGCTTGAAGTTGCGCGGATTGGTGGGGTCCTTGCGCTTGTCGCGCTTGGGAGGCGCCTCGCCCTTGGCGGCCGCCTCGGCCACGGCGCGCTCGAACTGGGCTCGCTCCTCGGCCTGTGCCGCGGCTTCCTGTTGCAGCAAGGTGTGCAGCACGGGCAGCAGGAAGGCGGCGGTTTTTCCGCTACCCGTCTGGCTGGAAACCATCAGGTCGGTAAAGCGCGCGCCGGCCTTTTCCTGACCTTCGGCCTGCATCGCCAGTGGAATGGTCTTGATCTGCACGGTGGTGGGCTGGGTGAAACCCAGGTCCGCCACGGCTTGCAGCAGTTCGGGCGCCAGGCCCATCAGAGCGAAGCCGTTGGGTGTCGTATCCACAACGGCGGGCACGACCTCGGTCGCCACTTCGGTGGGTTCGGAAAATTCCGGCGTCACCTGGGCATGCGTTTCTGCAGCAAAGGAATCGATGGAGAGGGATTGTGCGGGCGCAATTTCGCCAGCAACGTCAAAAGAGTCGTTCATGTATTCATACTCACACGCGAGCCCCGCAACTGTTGTGCGGGTGCTCCGTCAATGGTTAAAAAACATCAACCATCAACCGAAGCTCAGCGCCGGTGGTCCGGCGCGGTTGACTCCATTGTTGGAGTCCAAGGTGTGAAGGGAGATGCGCAATCAGGCTTGAATTTCAAGCGCAGCCTGCGATTATGGCACAGATCCGGGTTTACACCTAATCCGCAGTCATCCGTATGAAATTGGCGCGGTAGTGCACCAGTTCGTCGATGGACTCGTGCACGTCGGCCAGTGCCGTGTGGCGCTGCTGCTTCTTGAAGCTGCTGTAGACGTCGGGCCTCCAGCGCTTGGCCAGCTCCTTGAAGGTGCTGACGTCAACATTGCGGTAGTGAAAAAAGGCTTCCAGCTTGGGCATGTACTTCACCAGAAAACGTCGGTCCTGGCTGATGCTGTTGCCGCACATGGGTGAGCCGTTTTTCGGCACGTAGTGGCTGAGAAAGGCAATCGTCTGTGCCTCCGCTTGCGCCTCGGTGACGGTGGAGGCCTTCACCTTGTCGATCAAACCGCTTTTGCCGTGCGTACCCTTGTTCCAGGCGTCCATCTTGTCCAGTTGTTCGTCGCTCTGATGGATCACGAACACCGGGCCTTCGATGCGCGGCTCCAGGTTCGGACCGGTCACGATCACGGCGATTTCAATCAGGCGATCAACGTCGGGTTCCAGTCCCGTCATCTCGCAATCGAGCCAGACGAGGTTTTGGTCGGATTTTCCAAGGAGTGTGAGGTTTTCAGTCATGGCCGCGATTGTCGCCGATGACCTACACTCTGCGCCCATGTCGACCCCGCTTTCTGCTTCCCTGCTGTTCACAATGGTGTTCACCTTCCTGTTGGCCCTGGGCTTGCTGGCCCGATTCTGGCTGGCCACGCGCCAGATCCGGCACGTCGCACAGCACCGGGAGCAAGTGCCGGCGGCCTTCGCGCAAAACATCAGCCTGCAAGCCCATCAGAAAGCGGCCGACTACACGCTCACCAAGACCCAGTTTGGCCTGCTGGAGCTGACCTGGGGAAGCGCGGCGCTGCTAGGCTGGACGCTGCTCGGGGGGCTGGACTTGCTGAACCAGATTCTGCTGTCCTGGATGGGCGGCGGCATGGTGCAGCAGGTCACGCTGCTGCTGGCCTTCGTGCTGATCAGCGGCGTACTGGACCTTCCTTTGACGCTGTACCAGACATTCGTGATCGAGGAGCGCTTCGGCTTCAACAAGATGACTCTCAAGCTCTGGTTGATCGACCTGGCCAAGTCATCGGTGCTGGGCCTGGTGATCGGCTTGCCGCTGGCCGCATTGATCCTTTGGCTCATGGGCGCAGCCGGGCAGCTCTGGTGGCTGTGGGCCTGGTGTGTCTGGACCGGCTTCAACCTGTTGCTGCTGCTGATTTATCCGACCTTCATCGCGCCACTGTTCAACAAATTCAAACCTTTGGAGGATGTCGCGATCCAGGCGCGGGTGACGGCGCTAATGCAGCGTTGCGGCTTTGCCGCCAAGGGGCTGTTCGTGATGGACGGCAGCAAACGCAGCGCGCACGCCAACGCCTATTTCACGGGTTTTGGTGCCTCCAAGCGGGTGGTGTTTTTCGATACCCTGCTGGCCAAGCTCGCACCCGCAGAAGTCGACGCCGTGCTGGCGCATGAACTGGGGCATTTCAAACACAAACATGTCCTCAAGCGCATGCTGTCGCTGTTCGCCATGAGCCTGCTGGCGTTTGCGCTGCTGGGCTGGATCAGCACGCAGACCTGGTTCTTCACCGGACTGGGCGTGCAGCCGAATCTGATGGGAGTGCCCAAGGCCGTGGCTTCCGCCCCGACGGACGCTCTGGCCCTGCTGCTGTTTGCGCTGACCCTGCCGCTGTTGAGCTTCTTCGTTGCGCCGTTGATGGCGCACTTCTCGCGCACGCACGAGTTCCAGGCCGACGCCTATGCCGTCACCCATACCAGCAGCGCCGACCTGGCCAGCGCCTTGCTCAAACTGTACGAGGACAACGCCTCCACGCTGACGCCTGACCCGCTGTACGTGCGGGTCTATTACTCGCATCCGGCCGCCTCGGAGCGTCTGGCCCGAATGGGTGCTGCACTTGGTTGAGAAAAAGCTTCTCGACCCAGGACTGGTCGTCGCCAGTTACGGGCGCCACGTGCTGGTGGAGACGCCTGAAGGCCAGCGCCTGATCTGCCATCCACGCGGCAAGAAAAGCCAGTGCGTCGTGGGCGACCGCGTGCTTTGGCTGGCCTCCGAGGACGAAGGAACGATCGAAAAGATCGAGGAGCGGCGCAACCTCTTCTATCGTCAGGACGAGGTCCGAACCAAATCTTTTGCATCCAACCTGGATCAGGTCCTGATCCTGATCGCTGCGCAGCCGGAGTATTCGGAGAGCCAGTTGTCGCGCGCGCTGATTGCCGCCGAAGCGCAGGGCATCACGCCCCTGATCGCGCTCAACAAAAGCGATCTGCGCGGGCCCTTCGAGCAGGCCTGGCAGCGGCTGGCGCCCTACCGCCGCATGGGTTACGAAATGCTGCCGCTGGCGCTCAAGCCGCGGTCGCAAGGCAGCGAAGAAGCGGGCGCGATCGCCGACAACTCGAGCAGCTTGCTGCTGCAGCATCTGAGCGGCAAGACCACGCTGGTGCTCGGCCCGTCAGGCTCGGGCAAAAGCACGCTCATCAACCTCCTGTTGCCACAGGCCGCCGTGCTCACCGGCGAGATTTCGCAGGCGCTCAATTCCGGCAAGCACACGACCACGAGCACCACCTGGTATTGGGTGGACGCGGCGCACACCACGGCACTGATCGACTCTCCAGGGTTTCAGGAATTCGGCCTGCAACACATTGCGGCCATGCAGTTGGCCCAGTGCATGCCCGACATCGCAGCGCACGCGCAAAACTGCAAGTTCTACAACTGCACGCATCTGCACGAGCCCGGCTGCGGCGTGATCGCTGCGGTGCAACCGGATGGGCTGCACAGCGGCATCAGCGACAGACGCTACAAAATTTATAGCACCCTGTTTGCCGAGCTGTCCCAGCAACCGCGCTACTGAAACCGCCGGGCGCTTAACCCAGCAGCCTTGCCAGCGTCAGCAGCGCCAGCAGCACCAACCACATCACGACCGTGCGCCAGACCAGCCCGACGACGCTGCGCAGATGGGCCAACTCAGGTTCGCGCCCGGGTGTGGACTCGGTGCCCTGATCCATACCGGTGTCCTGCAGGCCCGGCGCAAAAACCGGCTTCAGGACCTCACCGCCGAGCCGCACATTGATCGCGCCAGCCGTGGCGGCGAGGATGATGCCGTCGTTGTCCTCGGCGTCGCGCTGCGCCTGCGAACGCCAGGCATCGATTGCATCCTCGAAACTTCCGACGACTGCGAATCCCAGGGCGGTGATGCGCGCCGGCAGCCAGTCGATCAGCCACCAGGCACGGGTCGCGACCGTCTGCAGTGCCTGGCTCACGGGCTGCTGCTGCATCGTGCTCTTGTATTTCCAATAGCGCGCCACAAATTCGCTCAGCCGATACATGACGGCGCCCATCGGGCCCAGGCCCAGCGCCGCCAGCAACGAGAACCAGCAGAGCACGCCAAAGACATGGCGGTGCGCCGCGAGCACCGAGTATTCGATCACGTGGCGGACGATTTCGCGCTTCGGCAAGTCGCTGGCGTCGACCTGCTGCCACTGCGCCAGCAACTGGCGCGCGCTCTCTTCGTCACCCAACTCAAGCGCGTCCCGGATCTCGGTGAAATGATGGCTGAACTGGCGAAAGCCCAGAGTGAAATACAACACCGCCACGCTCCAAAGCACGGCAAACGGCCAACCCAGGAACGAGATCAGGATCCAATGCAGCGTCAGCGCAATGAGCGAGGGCCCCATCACCGCCAGGGTCCAGGCAAAGCCGCCGTGGTGCGCGCGCCCCGTATCGAAATTGCTGCGCACCCATCGGGTCCAGGCCCGCATGGCGGCGTGCACCGGATTAAGGTGCGACAGCGGGCGCACCTGCTCAATAAGCAGCGCAAACACAATGGCAAAGAAACTCATGGCGCAATGATAGCGTCAGTGACGAGGCTCGCCGTCGGCGACTAAGCCGCGAGGAACCGGTAGAAGTTGCGCAGCATGCCTGCCGTCGCGCCCCAGATGAAGTGTTCCTTGCCCGTATCGAGGTCGTGGAACGGCATGGAAAACCACTGGCGCGTCGTGTCCTGCCAGGGCACCTCGTGCCGGCGGTGGTTGGCCGGATCCATCAGAAACTCC
Source organism: uncultured beta proteobacterium (assembly GCA_903838565.1). GTDB lineage: Bacteria > Pseudomonadota > Gammaproteobacteria > Burkholderiales > Burkholderiaceae_C > CAIKVZ01. The sequence goes on from CAILZB010000126.1 coordinate 9,872, forward strand.
AGCGGCACTTCAAACACATCCGCCACCTCGACCGGATTCGCCGCCAGCGTAAAGCCCGGCTGCACCAAGGCCACGACCGGCGTGATGACAAAGGCCGAGCCCGTGACGTAGATCGGCAACTGCCCCAGCACCTGGACAAACTCAGGCGCCAACCCGACCTCCTCCTCGGCTTCGCGCAGCGCGGTCGCCACCGCATCAGCGTCGGTGGGATCGGCCTTGCCTCCGGGAAAGGCGATCTGCCCCGAATGCGTGGACATGTGCGCCGTGCGGTGCGTCAGCAGCACCGTGGGCTGATCCTGCCGTGGCCCGCGCAGCACGATCGGTATCAGAACGGATGCGTTGGTGGCGTTGGTTCGATTCGAATAGCGTTTCTCCAGGACCACCTCGGGCGTCCAGTCCGGCGGATTGGCAAAGCGCTGCCGCAGCGCCGGCGTGAGAAGCGACTCCCGAGGTACGGCAGGCAGATGTGTGTCGACCGCCAGCACCGGGATCTTGCGCGGGTCGAAATTCGGGATCGAAGACAGTGAAATCGAGGGATACTGGGACACGGTGGCTTCCAAATGAAAAAGACCGCCAGGCCTTAAGCTGTGGCGGTCTTTTAGGACAGGGCGAAGGCTTTATGCCGCCACCACCTTGGCGCGGTTTGGCAGCTTTTCCTTGATACGCGCCGACTTGCCGCTGCGGTCACGCAGATAGTACAGCTTGGCGCGGCGCACATCGCCACGACGCTTGACTTCGATGCTGGCGATCAGCGGGCTGTACAGCTGGAACGTGCGCTCGACGCCTTCGCCGCTGGAGATCTTGCGCACGATGAAGCCGCTGTTCAGGCCGCGATTGCGCTTGGCAATCACCACGCCTTCGTAGGCTTGCAGTCGCTTGCGCGTACCTTCAACCACGTTCACGCTCACGATGACGGTGTCGCCAGGGGCGAATTGGGGAATGACTTTCCCGAGGCGAGCAATTTCTTCTTGCTCCAGGGTTTGAATCAGATTCATGATTTCCTTTGAAGATCTTGGGCGCGCCAGCGTCGGGATTGACGCAAAGGGCTTGCCTCGCACTGCTTGCAGTTTGAGGAAGCGGCCGACCAGAGGATCGAGAGCCTCGGATTATAGCGTGCTTCGAAATGCGCTCAGCACCGCCTCATCCTGCGGGCTGAGTTGGCCCGCGGAGCGCGCCCGCTCGACCAGATCCGGACGGTGCCTGGCAGTGAGCTGCAGCCGGCGATCCCGGCGCCAGCGTTCGATCTGCTGGTGGTGCCCTGACAGCAGCACCGGCGGCACGGTAGCCCCTTCCCAGTTTTCGGGGCGGGTGTAATGCGGGCAATCCAGCAAACCGTCCAGCGCCGGGTTGAAACTGTCCAACTGGTGACTGCCCTCGTCATTGAGTACGCCCGGCTGCAACCTCGCCACGGCGTCCAGCAGCGCCATGGCGGCGACCTCGCCACCCGAAAGAACAAAATCACCCAGGCTGATCTGCTGGTCCACATAAGTGTCGATGAAGCGCTGGTCCACGCCTTCATAGCGCCCGCAGATCAGCACAGCGCCCTGGCTGCCCGACCAGCGCTCCACCGCTGCGTGATTCAGGGTTTGGCCAATCGGGGAAAACAGCACCACCGGCGCCCGGTCCTGCCGTTGCGCCTTGATCGCTTGAACCGCTTGCACCAGCGGCTCGACCATCATCACCATGCCCGGACCGCCGCCAAACGGGCGGTCGTCGACGCGCCGATAGTTTCCCTGTGCGAAGTCGCGCAGATTCCAAAGCCTTACTTCCACGGCCTTGGATTCGAAAGCGCGTCGCGTCACCCCGATCGTCAGGAACGGCGCAAAGATCTCGGGAAAAAGAGTGACAACGTCGAAACGCATGGTTTGTTCAGTTGAGGACAATGCAAGTTTGGATCTGTCCCGCAATTCTCAATCAGTTGAGGACAGAGCACGCTCTCTCCGCGTAGCCCTTGGTCTGTCCCACAAAGTATCAGTAGTCCTCTTGCCAGTCGACAGTGATACGGCGCTCGGCCAGGCTCACGTCGTCCACAAAGGCCGAAACAAAGGGGATCAGCCGCTCGGCAGGTTTGCTCACGCCCGCGGCGTCAGGCTGCTCATAGGCCAGCACCAGCACCGTCTGCGGTCCGGCGGTCAGCAATTCGGTGACCCGGCCCAGCGCCACGCCTTCGCGATTCACGACGTCGAGCCCGATCAGATCGATCCAGTAGTACTCGTCCTTGGCGGCCGTAGGGAAGCTCGCCCTGGCGACGAAGATGCGGGCACCGCGCAGCTCCTCGGCGGCGTTGCGATCGTCGACGTCCTGCGCGCTGGCCACGACCGTGCCGGAGTGTTCCTTGGCTTCGCGCACGTGCAGCATCTGCGACCCGGAAAAGGTTTTGGCACCTTTTTCGGCCGGCAGCAGATACCAGCGTTTGGAAGAAAACAGCGCTTCAGGATCGGCGCTGTAGGGGAAGACCTTGAACCAGCCTTTGATTCCCCAGGCATCCGCAATGCGCCCGACCTCGATGGCGTCCGCCGGCAAATCGGCGGCTTCAAGACCGGGCAACACGGGAAAAATACTTTGATGCGGCAGCACCGGCAAAGCCGGCGACGCCACCTTCAAACGAGTCAAGCGGCCTTTTTGGCTGCTTGCTGGATCAGACGCTCCACCGTAGGCGAAGCTTGTGCGCCAACGCCCTTCCAGTAGGTCAGACGGTCTTGCGCGAGACGGATGCTTTCTTCATTGGCCGTGGCGATCGGATTATAAAAACCGATGCGCTCGATGAAGTTGCCGTCACGACGGGAACGCTTGTCAGCGACGACAATATTGAAAAACGGGCGAGCTTTTGCGCCGCCACGGGCGAGTCGAATGACGACCATGATTTATCCTTCAGTCGGCTGGCCTATTTAAAAAATCCGCCAGCCATATAGTTCAGCGTTGAGACACGCAGCATGACCACCCGGCCAGCTACACGCTAAAGAGCCTTCCATTATAACCTTGTACCCAAGCCATGCCCATCATCCGCCCCAGCCGCGACAGCGACCTCCCAGCCATCACCGCCATTTACCAGCACCATGTCCTCACGGGCACCGGGACTTTCGAGATTGAACCGCCCACCGCGGCTGATATGGCGCAGCGCCGAGCTGACGTATTGTCCAAGGGCTTGCCCTACCTGGTGGCTGAGCATGAAGGACAGGTGCTGGGCTTTGCCTACTGCAACTGGTTCAAGCCCCGTCCCGCGTACCGTTTTTCGGCCGAGGACTCGATCTACCTCGCAGACGATGCGCTGGGCAAAGGCGTGGGGCGCGCGCTGCTGGCCGAACTGGCCCTGCAGGCCGAGCGCGCAGGCCTGCGCAAACTCATCGCCGTGATTGGCGACTCGGCCAATGCCGGCTCCATCGGCGTGCACCGCTCGGTCGGTTTCGAGCCGGTGGGCGTGCTCAAGTCCTGCGGCTGGAAGTTCGAGCGCTGGCTGGACGTGGTGCTGATGGAAAAGTCGCTGGGATTGGGCAGCAAGCAGCCGCCAGGGGCTGTTTAGAAGAACTGCAGGCTCAGCCAGTACGCCACGGCCGCGACAAAGGCGCTGGCCGGTATGGTGAGAATCCACGCCCAGATGATGGTCCCGGCAACGCCCCAGCGCACGCTGCTGGCACGCTGGGCCGAGCCCACGCCGACAATGGCGCCGGTGATGGTGTGGGTAGTGGAGACCGGAATGCCCATGGCCGTGGCCAGGAACAGCGTGATGGCGCCGCCGGTTTCTGCACAAAATCCGCCAACGGGCTTGAGTTTGGTGATCCTCTGGCCCATGGTCTTGACGATGCGCCAGCCGCCAAACATCGTTCCCGCAGCAATCGCCGAATAACAGCAAACCACCACCCAGGTCGGTGGCGACTTGTCGGCGGCGGCCGCATAGCCGGTGGCGATCAGCAACATCCAGATGATGCCAATCGTCTTTTGTGCATCGTTGCCGCCGTGCCCCAGGCTGTACGCGCCGGCAGAGACCAGCTGCAAGGTGCGAAACCAGCGGTCCACCCGCGACGGCGTGGAGCGCCGGAAGATCACGGCCACCAGCACCATCATCAGGTTGCCCAGGACAAAGCCCAGCAGCGGCGAAACAAAGATGAAAATCACCGTGCGCGAGATACCTGAACTGACCAGCGAGCCGGCGCCGGCCTTGGCCATGACCGCGCCTACGATGCCGCCGATGAGCGCGTGCGACGAACTGCTGGGAATGCCGTAATACCAGGTGATGAAGTTCCAGCTGATGGCACCGATCAGCGCGCCGAAAACCACGTGCACGTCCACCACGCCGGGGTCGGCGATGCCTTTCCCCACCGTGGCGGCAACGCTCAGGTGAAAAATGAAGATCGCGATCAGATTGAAGAACGCGGCAAAAATCACCGCCTGCCCGGGCTTGAGTACGCCCGTCGACACCACCGTAGCGATGGAGTTGGCGGCGTCGTGAAAGCCGTTCATGAAGTCAAATGCCATGGCCAGCGCCACCAGCAGCAGCACCACCCACAGCGAAACCGTTACCGTTGTCATGTCGCTCCCAGCCGGCTTTAGGAGTTCTCGAGGATGATGCCCTCGATCACATTGGCCACGTCTTCACACTTGTCGGTGATGGTCTCGAGCAACTCGTAGATCGCCTTGAGCTTGATGAGTTCGCGCACGTCGGGCTCCGAGCGAAACAGCTTGCTCATGGCCGAACGCATGACGCGGTCGGCATCGGACTCGAGACGGTCGATCTCCTCGCAGGTCTTGAGCGCCGCCTCGGCGGTGCTGGGATCGGCCACTTTGGCCAGCAGATACACGGCGTCCTTCACCCGCTCACAGCACTTCACGCTCAGGTCGGTCAGACGTGTGATCTCTTCCGTCATGTGGTGCACGTCGTACAGCGCCATGGTCTCTGCCGAGTCCTGAATCAGGTCGCAGACATCGTCCATGGTATTGATCAGCGTGTGGATCTGCTCGCGGTCGATGGGTGTGATGAAGGTCTTGTGCAGGGCCTTGTTGACCTCGTGCGTGACGCGATCGGCGGCGCGCTCGGCGTGATCCACTTCCTGGTTGTACTTTTCCCGCAAGTGCGGGTCCGCGTAGTTCTCCACCAGCTTGGAAAAGGCGTGCGCAGCCTCCACGATGCGATCGGCATGCTGATTGAACATTTCGAAAAAATTGCCTTCGCGTGGCAGCAACTTGGCAAACAGCATGGACGTTCCTCAAAAAAAGTTTCGGCATCGTGACATTTTCACGATGCCGGGGAAGTTTAACCGCCTCTAAAAATGAAATACACGGCGCCCACCAGACACAGGCCGGCCCAGACGTAGTCCAGCTTGAAGGGCTGATCCAGGTACACCACCGCAAACGGAACAAACACGCACAGCGTGATCACCTCCTGCATGATCTTGAGCTGTCCGACCGAAAACCCGGCCTGCTGATAGCCGATGCGGTTGGCCGGCACCTGCAGCAGGTATTCAAACAGCGCAATGCCCCAGCTCACCAGGGCGGCGATGTACCAGGGCACGGTCGCCAGGTTCTTCAAGTGGCCGTACCAGGCGATCGTCATGAACACGTTGGAAGCCACCAGCAGCAGGATGGTCTGAAGAGAAAGCGGAATCGACGAGAGGAATTGCATAGGCGGCATTATCGGCACTCGTCTGCACGGCGGACGTTAGACTCGCCCCACCATGCCCCGCCTCATGCAGCGCCTCAAGACCCTCTTGCGCAACCTGGCCTACGCCCTGGTCGCCGCCATTGTGCTGTTCGAAGAATGGGGCTGGGAGCCGCTGGCCGCGCTGTTTGCCCGTCTGGCACGACTGCCGCTGTGGGCCTGGATCGAACAACGCATCAGACGCTTGCCACCCTGGGGCGCATTGCTGATCTTCGGCGCGCCGGTGCTGGCCTTGTTGCCGGTGAAATTGGCAGCGCTGTTCCTGTTCGGGCAGGGCAAGCGCACGCTGGGTTTGGTGCTGTTGCTGGGCGCCAAGGTGCTCGGCACAGCCGTGCTGGCGCGCCTGTTCCAGCTGACCGAACCGGCGCTGATGCAGCTGCCGTGGTTCGCCAGGTGGTACCCGCGCTGGAAAGCCTGGAAAGATCGATTGATCGAGCAGGTTCATCAGTCCGAGCCTTGGCGTCAGGCCGGTCTTTTCAAGCTGCGTGCCAGGGCTTGGTGGACATCCTTTTGGACAAGGATGTAGGCAAAACGCCTACACGATGCACGGCATCCGCCCGCGCCAGACTTAAGGCCGTACCGACGCGAGGTACGCGCCACATCTGACTTTATTTTCTGCCGACCCTCAATACAGTGAACTTCTGCCCCGAAGGAGGTTCACCTGCCTGCCGCGAAGGGGTTTGATCCATCCCTCATCGGAGTCTCACCATGCTGAACCAACGCCCATCGGTTTTCGAGGAACTCAAAAAGGTCGACGCGCTGGTTGATGCGCGCAGCGAACCCGGGAGGGTGATCGAGCGGCTGCCTTTCACGGTCCGGGTGGTGCAAAGCGAGGAAGATTTGCGCAAGGCGGTGCACGTCCGGTACTCAGCGTACGCGCGTCACATGCCACTCTTTGCGGAAGCACTCAAAAACCCGGAAGAAGACGACACACGGTCTGATGTAGTCGTGTTACTGGCGGAGTCGAAGCTGGATGGATCAGCACTTGGTACGGCCCGACTTCAAACCAATCAAGCGCGCCCGCTCAACATGGAGCGATCAGTGGAACTTCCGAATTGGATACGCAATCAATCGATGATTGAAGTACGACGCTTCGGCATCGTTGGGGGAAGCCAAGGCGGTCTGGTCAAAATGATACTGATCAAGGCATGCTTGCGTTTCTGTGAAATTAACAACATTGAATGGGCCACGTTGGCCGCACGACCACCGCTCAACCGAACCTATGAAAAAATCTTGTTTCGCGACATTCTGGACGGTGAAACCTTCGTTCCCCGCCCCGCGGCGAACAATGTCCCGCACCATGCCATGGCTTTTGACGTCGAAAATACGCGTCTCCGCCTTACTGAAGCAAGGCACCCTCTGCTGAACTTCTTCTGCAATCTGCACCATCCCGACATTCACATTGGGTCAACTCCGGGTGGAAAATCACTTCAGAATCACCCGCAGGCAAGCCACGCAATAAGCGTCATGGGCACCGTAGCCCAAATGTAGATTTTTCTCATCGAACGATAAATCGCACTGATCACGGTATCCTACGGGTCGTGGCGCCAGACCAAGCGGTCGTGGCGTGATCGTGATGATAGGCACGGCAGCCCCGTGCCGGTGTTCGATTGGGACAATCTTTGAGACGCTTACTTTCGCCTCTTACTTCACTGTTCGGTTCCGTTAGAGCATCGCTTCGTGCCGTGGCGTGGTATCTTGCCGTTTACGGCATACCACTTGCCATTGGAGGATTTTCGCTGGCAGCGATACTGATGTGGGACGACCTTTATTCCACGGCCCCTGAACAACACATTGAATTGCGTGCATGGAGTCCGGAAAGCAGACTTGTCTCACCCTCCATGGCACAGCAGAAATTGGCGCTCGTTCCTGCAGCGCGATATTTCAATAACAAGCTATCTGAAGAGCCTGTATGGTTCAGTTTTGAATCTCCAGCAAATGACCGCACTCGCATGATTGCCGAATTCCCGTCCCGCCACGCGCTGACCATGGCGTGCTGGGATGGCGGCAGTTTGAGGTTGTTAGGCGATTCAACGGCACCGCTGCAAGATGGCGTATTAGTCCCGGTCAAGGCTGGTTTTTCGCTCAAATTGGAGCGCCTAAGCGGGTTGGTCGTCTGTCGCACATCTTTCGTTGGGCCGGCGCGGCTGAGCGCAGACCTGTGGATTGAAGAACGCTTAGATATATCCAGCCGTGGCTATCACCGAACATCCGGTCTAATCGACGGCGGCCTGATGGCATTGGCGTTGTTTGTACTCGTAACTGCCTTCATCAATCGGCAGAGCCTTTTTGTGCTCTTTGCCGCGTGGCTTATTGTCACCATGCGCCTAACCGGAACCGCTGGCGGTTGGGATGAGCAATGGCTCAATCATGCAGTTCCAGCGGACTGGCTGACACACGGACGAACTATTACGCGAGCTGTTTGGGCCTTTTTGACAATATCCCTATTTAGGTCGCTCTTTCAGCACGAGCTTGCAAAGACATTCCAAAGAAATCTGGTGGAATTTGCCCAGTTTCTCTGTCTTCTGCTAATTCTTTCGGCTCTTTTCTTTCCCCGTAATATTTTCTATCCGACACTGTGGCTCGTCGGCGCGGCTGTAGCTATAACGGTGTGTGGCTGCGTCATCAGCATCATCTTTACCACACGTTCGCGTGTGGCAATTTGGTACGGCGCGTCGTTCGCATTGACCGCAGTTTCAACGCTTGCGGAAATCTATTCAGCGGCTTATGTGGCCAGCGGTCCGATAGGATCCGTAAACGTTGGCACGTCAGCACTTGCGTCTGCGCTTCTCGCCTCCCTCGCCATCGCCGAACAAATGCGCCAGGAGCACCAGCAACGGCTGGAGGCTCAGGCTGAGCTGCAGCAGACCTTTGAGGCGGTTCCGGTGGGCCTGTTCTCGTTGGACCTCGAGGGTAACTTCGTCAGCGCCAACCCAGCCATGCTCGCCATGCTGGGCGCGAACCCAGCCCAGACGCTGGATCGGGCCTGGTACAAATGCTTTTCCATGGATCACTGGACGCGATTGCAGCAATTGGTGCACGGCCAGGCGGGGGCCGAGTTGGAAATTCAGGATCACGTCATGCCCGCTGGCGGCGCTCCCCGCTCCTACCTGGTCAAGGCGACGCTGGCGCGCGGGAAGATTGAAGGCTCTTTGCAGGACGTGACGGAAAAGGTTCGCGCCATCGGCCACCTGCAATTTCTGGCGGACAACGACTCGCTCACGCGCTCGCTGAACCGCCGCGGAATCGAGAAGGAGCTCCAAGAGGCCATGACGCGGCTGAGCCAGGGTCAACCGCTGGCCATCGCGTATCTGGACCTGGACCGCTTCAAGCTCATCAACGACCTGTATGGCCGCAACGTGGGCGACGAGGTGCTGCAGCACGTCTGCAACCGTGTCAACAATGTGCTGTCCGGAAAGTTGCGCATGGGGCGCCTGGGCGGAGACGAGTTCCTGCTGGTGCTGCCCGACACCAAGATCGAACTGGCGTCGCTGATCTGCCAGCGCATCATCGCCAGTCTGAGCGGGCGGCCCTACGACATCGACGAGAAGGCATTTCACGTTCGTGGCTCCATCGGGCTGATCGAGGTGGCCGTTGGCACCAGCATCAAGGACGCGATCTCCACGGCGGACCGAGCTTGTCGTCAGGCCAAGGCGGGCAGCGGCGACGGCTTGGTGGTGTATGAAAAGGGGTCGCCGGCCTTCCTGGACTACGAAGCCGAGATCCAGCTTGTTGCACTGCTGGCCACACCTGCCATCACGGAAGGCCTGTATCTGGTGATGCAACCCATCATGTCCCTGTCAGCGCCACACGATTCGCTCAACTTCGAGGTGCTGCTGCGCATGAATGGCCCCGACGGAAAGCCGGTTCGCACCGACCATCTGATCAAGGCCGCCGAAAGTAGCGGCCGCATGGGCGTGATCGACCGCTGGGTGCTGTCCAGCACGCTGGCCTGGCTGAACGAGAATTACGAAACCCTCAAGCACACCAAGTTCATCTGCATGAACATGAACGGCGCCTCGCTCAACGACGAGCGCTTTCTGGATGACGTGGTGACCATGCTGGCAAAGAACCGTCACATCGCACACCAACTGTGCTACGAAGTGACCGAGAGCGTGGCGCTGCATGACCTGGAGAATACCTGCCGCTTCATCGACCGGGTGCGCAGCTTCGGCGCCAAGGTCGCCCTCGACGATTTTGGAGCAGGCTACACGTCCTTTTCGTATCTGCGCGACCTGCCGGCCGACATGCTGAAGATCGACGGCAGCTTCATCGTCGACATGAACCAGCATCCCGCCAACATCGCCATCGTCGAAGCCATTGTGAGCCTGGCCAACAACCTGGGCATGAAGGTCATTGCCGAGTGGGCCGAAGACATCGACACGGTGCAAACGCTCAGGGAAATTGGCGTCGATTATGTCCAGGGTTTTGTGGTGGCGCGGCCGCAAGCCCCCGCTCAACTGCTGACAGCCCGCTCATCCGCCAGCTTCATTCAGGACGCGGAACTGCTGCGCCTGGTGGACACCTTCGGCCAGTCCGACGGCACCGTGCTGATGGTCGATTTCTTTGAACCACCGCCGCCTAAAAAACCGCATTGAGCCTTCGTCACCCCAGTTCGGGTGGCGCGCGCAAGGCGGCGCGCAGGTCCTCGCCAATCTTGGGTTTGCTGGCAAACGGATCGGTGGGGTTACGGCCCAGCATGATGTCCTCCATCCGCGTCTGCACGCCCGCCAGCGCCTGCGGGTGGCTGAAGATATAGAACTGATTCGCGGCCACGGCGTCGAACACTTTTTGCGCGACCTCGGCTGCACTGATCTTGCCCGAACCCACGGCCTTGTCGCTCATCGCCTGGCCGATCAGCTGGCTCTTCGTCGGCTTTGCGCCGGTGTTGTCCAACTGCTGGGGACGGTTGCGCTGGCTCTGGCTGATGCCGGTGGGAACAAAGAACGGGCACAGCACGGACGCGCTGATCTGGTCCGTCACCAGGGCCAGATCCTGATAAAGCGTTTCGCTCATGCTCACGACCGCGTGCTTGCTGACGTTGTAGATCCCCATGTTGGGCGCATTCAGCAGCCCGGCCATGCTGGCGGTATTGACGATGTGGCCGCGCCAGGCCGGGTCTGCAACGGCCGCGCTCAGCATCATGGGGGTGAAGACGCGCACGCCGTGGGCCACGCCCATCAGGTTCACGCCCAGCACCCATTCCCAGTCCTGCAGCGTGTTCTCCCAGATCAGTCCGCCGGCGCCCACGCCAGCGTTGTTGAACACCAAGTGCGGCGCGCCAAAGCGCTCCAGTGTCGCCTGCCCCAACGCCTCTACTTGGGGTCCATTGGAAACGTCCAATTGATACGAAAGTACCTGTGCACCGGTGGCACGCATTTCCTCGGTGGCGCGGTCCAGCGCATCCTGCTGCACATCCGCCAGCACCAGGTTCATGCCCAGGCGCGCGCCGATGCGTGCGCACTCCAGGCCAAAGCCCGAACCCGCACCGGTGAGCACGGCGGTCTTGTTCTTGAAGTCGCTCAGCATAGTTGCACCACCTGTTTGCCGAAATTCTTGCCTTTGAGCAGACCCAGAAACGCCTCCGGGGCAGAGGCCAGGCCCTGGGCCACGGACTCGCGGTACTTGAGCTTGCCGCTGGCCACCAGCGTGCCCAATTCGGTCAGCGCCTGCGGCCAGAATTCCATATGCTCGCTCACGATGAAACCCTGGACCTTGAGGCGGTTCACCAGGATCAGCGCCGGATTGGCCAGAGGCAGGGGTGCACCGTCATAGCCGGCGATCATGCCGCAGACTGCGATGCGGCCGAAGGCATTCATGCGCGACAACACCGTATCCAGAATCAGCCCGCCAACGTTCTCGAAGTAGCAGTCGACGCCGGCGGGCGTGGCTTCCTTCAAGGCCTTGTACAGCGACTTGGCATCCGGATGCGCCTTGTAGTCGATGCAGGCGTCAAAGCCCAGCTCCTCCACCACGTATCGGCACTTGTCGGGGCCACCGGCAAGTCCTACGGCGCGGCAGCCACGTGCCTTGGCCAGCTGGCCTACGACCGAGCCCACGGCGCCGCTGGCAGCGCTCACCACCACGGTCTCGCCCGGCTTGGGTTCGCAGATCTTCATCAGGCCGTACCAGGCTGTCACGCCCGGCATGCCCACCACACCCAGATAGGCGCTCAGGGGAATGTGCGTTGTGTCCACCTTGCGCAATGCGCCGGCCTGAGTCGCATCGACCACGCTGTACTGCTGCCAGCCACCCATGCCTACCACGGGGGTTCCCACAGGAAACTTCGGGTTTGCGGACTCCGCCACCACGCCCACGGTGCCACCCTGCATCACCTCGCCCAGCGCCTGCGGCTGGGCGTAGCTCTTGCTGTCATTCATGCGGCCCCGCATGTACGGATCCAGGCTCAGGTAGTGGTGCTGCACCAGCACCTGGCCCTCCTTTAGAGGTGGCGTCTCGCTTGACACGAGTTTGAAGTTGCTCGCGCTGGCTTCGCCTGTGGGGCGGTTGTCGAGCAGGCATTGTTGATTCAATGGCATGGGGATTCCTCAGTTCAGTCGGTTGAAATTCCGGCAAAGGCCTGGCTGGCTTTGGGACCGGTCACCAGACGGCGCACGTACTTGAAGGTGCCGGTGGCGTGAGCGCAGGCGCGGCCTTTTTCATCGTAGATCGTGGCTTCAGTGAAGGCCAGCGTGGTGCTCCGGTGCATCAGGCGACCCTTGGCCGTGAGGCGCCCCATAGCGGGTTGCATGAAGCTGGTCTTCATCTCGATCGTGACCACGCCCATGTCCTTGTCCACGCTACGCGCTGCGACGGCCATGGTCACATCCAGCAGGGTCATGCTGGCGCCGCCATGCGTCACGGCAAAGGAATTCAGGTGTTCGGGCTTGGGGGTGTAGCGCAGCTCGGACTGCCCGCCTTCAAACACGGATAACTCGAAACCCAGGTGCTGCACGAAGGGGATTTCAGCGCCAAAATTCATCATCCCCCCACCACGGCAGAGACGCCGCCATCGACCGCCAGCCACTGGCCCGTGATGTGCTTGCCCGCATCCGACGCGTACAGCACGCACAGACCCTTGAGGTCTTCGTCGTCGCCCAGCCGCTTCAGCGGTGCGTGCGCCGCGAGCTTTTCCTCACCGAGCGCCTTGAGCGTTCCGGCCGTCATCTTGCTCGGGAAGAAGCCCGGACAAATCGCGTTGACGTTGATCCCGTAACGGCCCCACTCCGCCGCCAGCGCGCGCGTGAAATTGATCACCGCACCCTTGGAGGTGTTGTAGGCGATGGTCTGCATTTCGGGCGGGTTGCCGCCCAGGCCCGCAATCGATGCGAGGTTGATGATGCGGCCTGATTTGCGCGGGATCATGGACTGCTTGGCGATGTGCTGGCTCAGGATGAAGTAGCCGCGCACGTTCAGGTTCATCACCTTGTCCCAGGCCGCCACCGGAAAGTCCTCGGCCGGTGCGCCCCAGGCGGCACCGGCGTTGTTGACCAGGATGTCGACCGCGCCCATACGTTCCAGCGTCTCGTCGGCGAGACGACGAATGTCTTCCTCGCGGGCGCAGTCCGCAGCGATCCAGCGCGCATCGATGCCGCTGTCCTGCAGCTCGGCCACGGCCTGTTCCAGGTCTTCTGCCTTGCGCGAGCTCAGCATGATGCGCGCCCCTGCCTCACCCAGCGCGTGCGCCATTTGCAGGCCCAGGCCGCGCGAGCCGCCGGTGACCAGGGCCGTCTTGCCAGTGAGATCGAACAGTTGTTGAATGCTGCGGGTCATGGTGGTTCCAGGTTGATCAGTGGGGGAATCAGAAAGCATCTTCAGGCATGTCGGCGCAGGTGGCATCGCAGCTGTTCACCACGCCCAGCCAGGCGCCGATCTTGGGCAACTCGTAATGATAAAAATAGCGCGTCGCGTGCAGGCGACCGATCGTCGCGGCGGCGCCCTTGCCGGCGTCGACCGTGAGCGCCGTCGTCGCCACATCGAGCCAGATCCAGGCCAGCACGGTGTGGCCGAAGGCCTGCATGTAGGGCACGGCATTGGCCAGTGCTTCGGCAGGATTTCCGCTCGCCCAGGCGGCCTGTGTGGCCTGGGCCACCTGTTTGAGCGCGGCGCCCAAGGCGGCTGCGTGCCCGGCCAGTTCCGGCAGCGCGGCGGCACGCTGCATCGTGGCGCCGATGCGCGCGCCCAGCAACTGCAGACCGCGGCCGTTTTCCATCAGCACCTTGCGCCCCAGCAGGTCCATGGCCTGGATGCCATGCGCGCCCTCGTGGATCATGTTCAGGCGGTTATCGCGCCAGTACTGCTCCACCGGGAAGTCGCGGGTGTAGCCGTAGCCGCCGTGGATCTGGATCGCCAGCGAGTTGGCCTCCAGGCAGCATTCGCTTGGCCAGCTCTTGGCGATCGGTGTCAGCACTTCCAGCAGCAGACGCGCCTCGTCCGCCGCCACAGCTTCGCCCGTGCGCTGCTCGTCCACCAGGCGCGCGCAGTACAGCTCGAGCGCCAGCGCCCCTTCGCCGTAGGCCTTTTGCGCCAGCAACATGCGCTTCACGTCGGCATGCTCGATGATCCTCACCTGCGGCTGGGCCGCGTCCTTGCCCTTGGCCGAAACCGGCCGACCCTGAGGCCGGTTCTTTGCGTACTCCAGCGAGGCGTAATAGCCCGCCAGGCCCAGCATGGTGGCGGCAATTCCCACGCCAATGCGTGCCTCGTTCATCATGTGGAACATGCAGCGCAATCCGGCACCCGCTTCACCCACGAGATAGCCCACGGCGCCGGCTTCGCCAGCCACGGGATATTTTCCTTCACCGAAGTTCAGCAAAGTGTTGGTGGTGCCGCGCCAGCCCAGCTTGTGGTTCAGGCCGGCCAGCGCCACGTCGTTGCGTTCGCCCGTGAGTTGGCCGTGCGCGTCCACCAGTTTTTTGGGAACGATGAACAGCGAGATGCCGCGGGTACCCGCAATGAGCTTGCCGTCGGGACCGGGGATCTTGGCGAGCACCAGATGGATGATGTTTTCCGTGAGTTCGTGCTCGCCGGCGGAAATCCACATCTTGTTGCCCTTGAGGCGGTAGCGTGGCCCCAGCGCATCGGCCTCGTAGCCGTCGCCATCCGGCAGTGCGCGCGTGGCGACATCGCTCAGGCTGGAGCCCGCCTGCGGCTCGCTCAGGCACATGGTGCCCGACCAGCGCCCCGAGAACTCATTCAGTGCGAACACTTGCCTCTGCAAATCCGTGCCATGCACCATCAGCAGGTTCGCGTTGCCCGTGGTCAGCATGCCGGAGCCGATGCTCACCGACGCCAGTGCAAAAAAGGCGTTGGCCGCGGCCTCCACGGTATAGGGCAACTGCATGCCGCCGATGTCATAGTCCTGCGCCGCGCTGAGCATTCCGGACTCGGCGTAGGCCTTGTGCGCGTCGTGCGTGGCCTGCGGCAGGATCACCCGCTCGCCGTCAAACCGGGGCTCCTGCGTGTCCACCAGACGATTGAAGGGCGCGTACTTTTCGCGGGCAATGCGCTCGCAGGTGTCGAGCACGGCGTCGAAGGTCTCGCGAGAATGGTCGGCAAAACGCTCTCTAAGATTGAGCGCCTGTGCGCCAAGCCATTGGTACAGCAGGAAGTCGATCGTGGGGCGAAGGCTCATAAGAATCTATTCAGTTGCGGGCGAAACCTAGGTCTGGGTAGGTCGGGTTAGCGCAGCGTAACCCGACAAGCTCATGTGATTGCTTCTGTGTCGGGTTACGCCCTCGCGGGCTAACCCGACCTACTGTCTCGCGATCTAGAGGACTTCGAACACGCCCGCCGCGCCCATGCCGCCACCGATGCACATGGTGACGCACACGCGTTTGGCGCCGCGGCGCTTGCCTTCGATCAGCGCGTGGCCCGTCAGGCGCTGGCCGCTCACGCCGTAGGGGTGGCCCACAGCGATGGCGCCACCGTTGACGTTGAGGCGGTCGTTCGGAATGCCCAGCTTGTCGCGGCAATAAATCACCTGCACGGCAAAAG
This sequence comes from uncultured beta proteobacterium, assembly GCA_903838565.1. Classification (GTDB taxonomy): domain Bacteria; phylum Pseudomonadota; class Gammaproteobacteria; order Burkholderiales; family Burkholderiaceae_C; genus CAIKVZ01. The sequence continues at coordinate 25,521 of CAILZB010000126.1, forward strand.
CCTCGTTCAATTCCCACAGGTCGATGTCGTTCACCGTCAGCCCCAATCGCGACAGCACCTTGGGTATCGCGAACACCGGGCCAATGCCCATCTCGTCGGGCTCGCAACCGGCCACGGCAAAGCCCAGGAAGCGGCCCAGCGGCGCCAGGCCCTTCTTCTGCGCCAGGGCTTCGTTCATCACCACGCAAGCGCCGGCGCCGTCGGAGAACTGGCTCGCGTTGCCGGCCGAGATCAGGCCGCCGGGCATGGCGGAGCGCAGGTCCTTGATGCCCTCATAGGTGGTGCCGGCCCGAATGCCTTCGTCCTGGCTGCAGGTCACCTGCTTCGTGATCAGGCCCATGAGCTTGTCGGCCACGCCCATGGTGACCGTGATCGGGGCGATCTCGGCCGTGAACAGCCCCGCTGCCTGGGCTGCTGCCGCGCGCTGCTGGCTGGCGGCGCCGTATTCGTCCATCTGCGCTCGCGTGATGCCGTAGCGCTTGGCCACCTGCTCGGCCGTCTGCAGCATGTTCCAGTAGATCTGCGGCTTGTTCGCGGCGAGCCAGGGATCTTCCAGCATGTGCGTGTTCATCTCCTGCTGCACGCAGGAGATGCTTTCCACGCCGCCGGCGACAAACACGTCGGCCTCGCCGGCGATGATGCGCTGCGATGCCAGCGCAATGGCCTGCAGACCGGAGGAACAAAAGCGGTTCAGCGTCATGCCCGACACCGTGACCGGGCAACCGGACACGAGCGCGATCTGGCGCGCGATGTTGGCGCCCGTGGCGCCCTCGGGGCTGGCGCAACCCATGATCACGTCCTCGACCTCGGCGGCGTCAATGCCTGCGCGCGCAATCGCGTGATGCACGGCGTGGCCACCGAGCGTGGCTCCATGCGTCAGGTTGAATGCGCCCTTCCAGCTCTTGGCCAGTGGGGTGCGCGCGGTGGAAACGATTACGGCGGATGTCATGGATGTTCTCCTTGTAGGTTTCAGTTAAGAGGTGCCTTTGCACCCTCGCTTAACAAGCGATGGTAAAAACGAATCAGTTCGGCCAGATTGGCAGCGGCTATGCGCTCATTCGTGCCGTGAAAGCGCGCCAGATCTTCCGGCTTGGCACGCACCGGAGAGAACTTGAAAATGTGGTCGCTGATCTCGCCAAAGTGGATCGAGTCGGTGGCGCCAATCATGAGCCCCGGCGCCACCAAGGTGCCAGGAAACACTTCGCGCACGGTCTTGTTGAGCAGGCGATAGGGCGCCGAATCCGTGGCCGCCACCTTGGACGCGTCCACGGCCCCTGGCAGGGCAAACAATTCAAACTTGTCGCTGCCCGTCGCTTCCTTGACCTGGTTTCTCGTGCGCTCCAGCATCTGCGCTTGGGTGTCGCCCGGCAGAAGGCGGAAATTGACGGTGGCCTCGGCGCGTCCGGGCAGAACGTTCTCCTTGTTGCCGGCATTCACGATGGTCAGCGCCGTGGTCGTGCGCAACATGGCGTTGGTGCTGGCGCCCGCCTCCAGCTGCTTTTGCACGATGGGTCCGAACAACCACAGATTGGACAAGGCCACGCGCGAGAAGCCGCTCATTTCAGGGGCCACCGTGGCGAACATTTCCTGCGCCACACCACGGATGCCACCAGGAAGCTGGTCATCGTCGATGCGTTTGAGTGCGGCACTCATCATGGCGATGGCGCTGGTGCCCTTCGCTGGCGGCATGGATGAGTGGCCCGGTGTGGCCGACATCTTCAGCACCACGGACAGGTAACCCTTCTCGGCCACGCCGATCAGCGCTGCGGGCTGGGCCAGGCCCGGCATGATCCCTTCGGTGATGAGCAGACCCTCGTCCACGATGAAGTCGAGTCGGACCTTGCGCTCCTTGAGCAAGGCGGCGATGCGCGCAGCGCCGCGCAGGCCGAGCACCTCCTCGTCTGCTCCATAGGCCAGGTAGACCGTGCGCTCGGGTTGATACCCACTCGCCACCAGCATCTCCACGGCCTCCATCTGCGCCATCAGGTTGCCCTTGTCGTCCCAGGCGCCACGGCCCCAGACAAAGCCATTCTTGACCTGCCCGGAAAAGGCTTCCTCGGTCCAGTCCTTTTCAGTTCCGGGTGCGATCGGCACCACATCCTGGTGCGCCATCAGCAGGATCGGAAGCGCCTTGGGGTTGGAACCCTGCCACGTGTACAGCAAGCTCAGATCGCCCACGACCTCGCGCTTGAGCGCGGCGTGCGTCTTTGGAAAACGCGACTGCAACAGGGCATGCAACTGCAGGAACTGATCCGCATTGAGCCCAGCGTCGTCGCGCGATGACACCGTGCGCAGGCGCACGGCCTCGCCCAAGCGCGACGCCGCGCCGGCCTCATCCACCTCGATCTTCGCCATGGCTGGAACGTCCAACTGGCGTGAGCCCTTGCGCAGCGTGTTGAAGCCCAGCACGGCCGCCAGCGCCACAACCAGCAACAACAATCCAAGCAGAGATTTTCTGATCATTCCCATCCCTTCAAGATGTCGAGGGTCGGTCCCGAAAACAGGGTCGGTTGCCGACCGAGCACGCGCACTTCGTGCCGCGTTGGTCGGTCCCGCACTTCATCAGAACGTCCGGCCTTCGGCCACCAGCTTGGCCAACAGCGGCGCGGGTTGCCAGAACTGGGCGTCGTCCAGCGGGTTCTGGGCAAAGCGGTTCATGGCCTGCACCACATTGAACAGCCCCACTTCGTTCGCGTAGTTCATCGGGCCGCCGCGATGGATGGGAAAGCCGTAGCCGGTGAGGTAGACCATGTCGATGTCGCCGGCGCGCGCTGCGATACCTTCTTCCAGGAGGCGCGCGCCCTCGTTTACCAGCGAAAACACCAGGCGCTGCACGATCTCCTCGTCCGAAATCTTGCGCGGCTTGATGCCCAGGGACGCGCGGTGCGCCTCGATCATCTGGATCACTTCCTGGTTCGGAATGGGCTCGCGCTTGCCCGCCTGGTAGTCGTACCAACCGGCGCCGGTCTTCTGACCATAGCGGCCCTTCTCGCACAGCAGGTCCGCGGTCTTGCTGTACTTCATGTCAGGCTTTTCCTGATAGCGGCGCTTGCGGATGGCCCAGCCGATGTCGTTGCCGGCAAGGTCGCCCATGCGGAACGGTCCCATGGCAAAACCGAATTTCTCCACCGCGCGGTCCACCTGCTGGGGCGTGCAGCCCTCGTCCAGCAGGAAGCCGCCCTGGCGCCCGTACTGCTCGATCATGCGGTTGCCGATGAAGCCGTCGCACACGCCCGACACGACGGCCGTCTTCTTGATCTTTTTCGCCAGCGCCATGACCGTGGCGAGCACGTCCTTGGCGGTCTTTTCGCCGCGCACCACCTCCAGCAACTTCATGATGTTGGCCGGGCTGAAGAAGTGCGTTCCGATCACGTCCTGAGGCCGCTTCGTGAAGGCAGCGATCTTGTTCACGTCCAGCGTCGAGGTGTTGGAGGCGAGAATGGCCCCGGGCTTCATCACGCGGTCGAGTTCCTTGAACACCGCCTCCTTCACGCCCATCTCCTCGAACACGGCTTCGATCACCATGTCCGCATCCTTGAGATCGTCGTAGCTCAGCGTGGTAGTGAGCAGGCTCATGCGCTGCTCGTACTTATCCTGTTTGAGCTTGCCCTTCTTCACCTGCGACTCGTAGTTCTTGCGGATGGTGGCGACACCGCGCTCCAGCGCCTCCTGCTTCATCTCCAGCATCTTCACCGCAATGCCGGCGTTGAGGAAGTTCATCGCAATGCCGCCGCCCATGGTGCCCGCGCCAATCACCGCGATCGACTTGATGGCGCGTTGCGGCGTGTCCTCCGGGACGTCGGGAATCTTGGACGCGGCGCGCTCGGCCATGAACAGATGGCGTAGCGCGCGCGACTCGCTGGTCCACATCAGGTTGATGAAGGTCTCGCGCTCGAACGCCATGCCGTCGTCAAACTTCTTCTGCGTGGCGGCCTGCACCGCATCCACGCACTTGGCCGGCGCGGGAAAGTTCTTCGCCATGCCTTTGACCATGTTGCGCGCAAACTGGAAGTAGGCGTCGCCCTGCGGGTGCTTGCAAGGCAGGTTGCGCACCAGCGGCAGCGGTCGCACATCGGCCACGGAGCGGGCCAGCGCCAGCGCTTCCTGCTGCAGCGATTCCACGGACGCGGCCATCTTGTCGAACAGCTTTTGCCCCGGCAGCATCGCCAGCAGTTCGCTCTTCACGGGCTCACCGCTGACGATCAGGTTCAGCGCGGGCTCCACGCCCAGGGCGCGAGGCAGGCGCTGCGTGCCGCCAGCGCCAGGAATCAGACCGAGCTTGACCTCAGGTAGCGCCACGTTGCAGCCGGGTGCCGCAATGCGGTAATGGCAGCCCAGCGACAGCTCCAGACCGCCGCCCATGCACACGCCGTTGATGGCCGCCACCACCGGCTTGGCCGAGTTCTCGACAGCCAGGATGACGCTCAGCAGATTGGGCTCCTGCAAGGCCTTGGGTGAGCCGAACTCCTTGATGTCGGCGCCGCCCGAAAAGGCCTTGCCCGCGCCGGTGATGACGATGGCCTTGACGGCGGCATCGGCATTGGCTTTGGCCAGTCCGTCGGTGATGGCCTGACGGGTTGCCAGACCCAGGCCATTCACGGGGGGATTGTTCAGGGTGATGAGGGCCACATCGTCGTGGACTTGGTACAGAGCCGTCATAGGTATCCTTTGATCGCTTAACGTGAAAAAACGAACCTTCATGGGTCGCAGCGCAATGCGCAACAGGCACGAAAGTCAGGGGTCTGGCCGCCTTGCGCAGCCTGCCCCGCCAGGGCACATGGAAACTTCATCAGGGAAATCGAACGAACGTTCGCTTTTGATTCTAGAAGGTTTAGGCTGCCGGCGCCTGCGGGCTTGTCCCGAGTGGGACAAATCTGTTCAGGTGTAACGAATAGCTGCTCGAACGACGGTAGTGGAAACCCTTGCTTACAACCCGAAGCCTGCACTTGACATCAACCGCCTACATTCGCGCTGCCTGTCACACCGACAGGCAGCGATCAACTCCGGGAATCAGCATGAAATTCAAGCCTCTCGCGTGCACCCTATCTGCCAGCCTCATCCTTGCGCTCAGCGCCTGCGGCGGCGGTGGCGCAAGCACCGGGCCGACGTCTCCGGTCAGCCTTGCGGGTTCCACCTCCAGTGGCAGCATCAGCGCCTTTGGCAGCGTGTTTGTCAACGGGCACGAATTCAAGACCACGGGCGCCAGCGTCACGGACGACGACACCGGAACCACGCCGACCAGCGCACTCGAAGTCGGCATGGTGGTGGACGTGAAACAGGCCGCAGGCAGCACTGCTGCGGCGCCTGAGGCGTCCGAGTTGCACCTGCACCCGCTGGTGCGGGGCTATGTAGACAGCTCGGACACGAGCGGCAACACCCTGACGGTGATGGGCCAGTCGGTGCAACTCACCTCGGCCACGAACTTCAGCGACCATCGCTCCTGCCTCACGGCAGCGACCAGCGCCTGCACGGCGCTCACCGGCCAGTCGGGCCTCACGGCCACCACGGGGTCCGCTGGGGCAGCGGTCGCGGGCAGCTACGTCACGGTGCACGGTTATCTGTTTGGCACCAGTGCCGGCAGCGCCAACGTCGTGGCCACCCTGATCTCAGTGGCCGATGCACCCGCTGCCGGCGCCAGCGGCCCGGTCTTCAAGGCCGAAGGCATGGTTTCGGCCGCCAGCGCCACGGGCGTCACGATCGGCGGCCTGAGCGTCGATCTGACCCAGGCCACTTGCAAGGTGTCCGGCTCCGCCACACCCTGCGCCAGCGCCTTCAGCGTGGGCCAGGTCGTCGCCACTGCCGCCAGTGCGCAACCCGCCCTTCCGGTGGCGACGCTGGTGGCCAGCCGCGCGCGCAGTGGCGCCAAGGTCACGGTCGACGTGGCAGGAACTCCGGTGGAGGTCGAAGGCAGCGTGGCCAGCGTCATGGCGTCTCCCGCATCCTTCGTGCTGCGCGGCATGACGATCGACGCCTCGGCCGCGGGCATCGTGATGCCGGCCGCAGGCGACATCGTGCGCGTCACGGGAACCGTCGCCAGCAACGGCGAATCCATCACCGCCAGTGCGGTCAAGGTGCTGCACTCCGCGGCCAGCGCCAGCGTGGCATGGATGGGCGATGTCAACGGCGTCGCGGCGGGCACAGCGGCCAACACCTACACCTTTTCGATCCTGGGCCAGAGCGTCACGGTAACCGCCGACACCCGGCTCATGGACCACTCGACCCGGGGCTGGGACATGAAAGCGGACCCGGCGACGAACCCGTTCAACATCACCACCTTCCAGACCTATCTGGCCGCGAGCAAGTCACAGCACGTGATCGTGGTTTGCGAAGCGAACGCCAGCGGCAACCTGAGCGCCGTCTCGGTGAAGATCGTTCCGGCAGACGCTGCCGCCGGCGTCGCTGGCCTGGTCGATGCCACGCCGGTTCCGGTCAACAGCGGCGTGACGGGAACCCCCAGCACCTTTGCCATCCACGGCCTGTCGGTCAGCGCCGACCCGGCTGCGGTATTCAGTTCGCATCCGATGGCTGGCACCCCGGGAATGGGAATGGATGGCAAGGCCGGCAACGCGGCTCCCACAAGCATGCAAAGCGTTGCGGCCGGCGACGAGGTGCTGGTGCTGGGAATCTTTGCTGCCGGAAAATTCACGGTCACTGCGACGCCAAGCCGCAGCAACGGGGTGATCGACTTCGGCGCACCCAAACCCGGCAACCACGGCAAGCACGGCGGGTTCTGATGCGGAAATAGCGCGAGGCATCGCTCGCGCTCTGCGACGAGAAGCAGCGAGGCTGCCCGGCAACCGGCGGCCACGCGGCTTTTATACCTCCAGCCACTCCTTACGGATATAGCTGTCGGCGCGCAGTTCAGCCGGCGTGCCGTCAAAGACGATGCTGCCGTGGCCCATCACCAGCGCACGGTCGGAGATGGCCATGGCGATGGTGAGCTTTTGCTCGATCAGCAGCACCGAGATGCCGCGCTGTTTGAGTGCCTTGAGATACTCGCCGACCAGTTCCACAATCTTGGGCGCCAGCCCCTCGGTGGGCTCGTCGATGATGATGAGTTCGGGGTCGCCCATGAGTGTGCGACACAGCGTGAGCATCTGCTGCTCGCCGCCAGAAAGAACGCCGGCCTCGGTGTGCTCGCGCTCCTTGAGCCGCGGGAACATCTGGTACATGTCGTCAAACGACCAGCGCCCCGCCTTGCGCGTGCTCTTCTGCCCCAGCATGAGGTTCTGCTGCACCGTCAGTGTGGGGAAGATGTCGCGGCTTTCGGGCACGTAGCCAATGCCCAGATGGGCGATCTCGAACGCCTTCTTGTCGCGGATCTGCTGCCCCTTCCAGCGCAGCGAGCCCTGGCAATCGACCTGCCCCATGATGGCCTTGGCGGTGGTGGAGCGCCCGGAGCCGTTGCGTCCCAGCAGTGCGACGATTTCGCCCTGCTTCACGTCCAGCGAGACGCCATGCAGCACGTGGCTCTTGCCATAGAAGGCGTGCAGGTTTTCAATCTCCAGCAAAGTCATGTTTGCGCTCCGGCTTGGGAATCCGCGACCGACGAGCCCAGATAGGCCTCCTGCACCAGCGCATTGGCGCGCACGGCGTCGGGCGTATCGAAGGCCAGCACCTCGCCGTAGACCACGACCGCGATTCTGTCAGCCAGGCCGAACACCACGCCCATGTCGTGCTCCACCGTGAGCAGCGTCTTGCCCACGGTGACGTCCTTGATGAGCTGGATGAAGCGCTTGGTTTCGCTCTTGCTCATGCCGGCCGTGGGCTCGTCCAGCAGCACCACATGCGCGCCGCCGGAAATCGTCACGCCGATCTCCAGCGCGCGCTGTTCGGCATAGGTCAGGTTCACCGCCAGCACATCGCGCTTCTTGTCCAGGCGGATCATTTCCATGAGCTCTTCGGCGCGCTCGTTCGCGTCGTCCAGACCGGCCAGGAATTTCCAGAAGCTGTACTTGTAGCCCAGACTCCAGAGCACGCCGCAGCGCAGGTTCTCGAACACGCTGAGCTTGGGAAAGATGTTGGTGATCTGAAAGCTGCGGCTCAGTCCGAGGCGATTGATCTCGAACGGCTTCATGCCGTCGACGCGTGTCCCGTCCAGCAGCACTTCGCCGCTCGTGGGCGCGAAGCGGCCGCTGATGAGATTGAAGAGCGTGGACTTGCCCGCGCCATTGGGTCCGATGATGGCGACGCGCTCGCCCGCCGCCACGGCCAGATTCACGCCGCGGATGATCTCGGTCTTGCCAAAGCTCTTGCGCAAGTCCTTCAATTCCAAGGCAATGGGGGCCTGTGTTGTCATAGCAGCTCCCGGCGTTTGATTTCTTTCTCGATGTCTTCCTGCGTCTGGCCCCATTCCCGGGCGAACTGGCGGCGCGTGAGCTCGAACAGACCCAGTCCGGTGAGCGTGGCAAAGGCGGCGCCAAACCAGCTATTCAGGCCCTTCGCGTCCAGCGTCGCGCCCATGAAAGCCATCTCCGACCCCAGCGCCGCGTTGAGCTGCAGGTGATACACCATTTCGATCATGGCCGCTGCACCCAGCAACACCATCAGGCCGGTGATGGCCAGACCCAGATAGCTCACCCAGAGTGCACGCAGCTTGCCAAAGCTGGCCACGCGCAGGTTCATCATGATCAGGCTGGCGATGCCGCCGGGGGCGTTCATCACCATGAACAGAAACACCAGCCCCAGGTACAGCAGCCAGGCCTTGGTGAACTCGCTGAAGATGACAAAGGCCAGCACCATCAGGATGGCGCCCAGGATGGGTCCGAAGAAGAAGGTGGCGCCGCCCAGAAAGGTGAACAGCAGATAGGCACCCGAGCGCGCCGTACCGACGACCTCGGCCGTGACGATTTCAAAATTCAGCGCCCCCAAGCCCCCCGAAATGCCGGCAAAAAAGCCGGCAATGATGAAGGCCGTGTAGCGGATACGCTGCGTGTTGTAGCCCACGAATTCGACCCGCTCGGGGTTGTCCCGCACGGCGTTGAGCATGCGGCCCAAAGGCGTGCGCGTGAAGGCAAACATCGCCGCCACAGCGACGAAGGTGTACACGGCGATCAGGTAATAGACCTGGATCGGCGGGCCGAAGCTGATGCCCAGGATCGGCTGGCCCACGACGCGGTTGCCCGACACGCCGCCTTCGCCGCCGAAGAACTCGGGGATCATCAGCGACATGGAAAACACCAGCTCCCCCATGCCCAGCGTGATCATCGCGAAGGTCGTTCCCGACTTGCGCGTGGTCACATAGCCGAACAGCACAGCAAAGCCCATGCCGACCAAGCCCCCGAACAGCGGCACCATGACCACGGGAATCGGCAGGCTGGCGGAAATGCTGTTGAGCACATGGATCGCGCCGTAGGCACCCAGGCCGGTATACACCGCGTGGCCAAAGCTCAGCATGCCGCCCTGCCCCAGCAGCATGTTGTAGGACAGACAGGCAATGATGGCGATGCCCATCTGCGACAGGATGGTCAGCGCCAGGCTGCTGCCGAACAGCAGCGGCACCAGCGCCAGCACCAGCGCGAACAGGCTCCACACCAGCCATCGGCCCACGTTGAGCGGCTTGAATTCGTAGTAGTTTGTCTTGGCCATGGTCTATTCCCGCGTGCCCAGCAAGCCCTTGGGCCGAAAGATCAGGATCAGCACCAGAAACAGGTAGGGAAGAATCGGCGCGACCTGCGACAGCGTTAGCTTGACAAAGGTGTTGCCCAAAGCGCCAGCGCTCAATTGCAGGCCGAGCTGCGTCGCCAGCGTGGCGACCGAATAGTCAAAGGCGACGGCAAACGTCTGGATCACGCCGATCAGCACCGAGGCCAGGAAGGCGCCTGACAGCGAACCCATGCCCCCGACGACGACCACCACAAAGATCACGGATCCCACGGTCGCCGCCATCGCGGGCTCGGTCAGGAAGGTGGCGCCGCCGATCACGCCGGCCAGCCCCGCCAGCGCCGCGCCTGCGCCGAAGACCAGCATGAACACGCCGGGAACGTTGTGCCCCAAAGCCTCCACCGCTTCCGGGTACGTCAGCGCCGCCTGGATCACCAGTCCGATGCGGGTGCGCATGAGCAACAACCAGACCGAGACCAGCATGATCAGCGCCACCAGCATCATGAAACCGCGGGTGGCGGGAAAGGGCGAACACACGACGCGCACGGCAGCGTCGGCCGCACTGCACAGGGACGCTGGTGCGGCGCCCCAGACCAGGCTCAAGCCCTGGACCGAATGGTTGATGAGCGTGAACGCCGGCCCCTGCAACACCTCTGGCGGGCGAAAGTCCACCGCGATGCGGCCCCAGATGAGTTGCACCAGTTCCACGATCACATAGGACAGGCCAAAGGTGATCAAGAGCTCGGGCACGGGCCCGAACTTGTGCACACGCCGCAGCGCAAACCGTTCAAACAGCGCGCCCAGGCCTCCAACCACGAGCGGCGCCAGCACCAGCGCCGGCCAGAAACCCGCGACGCTGGAGATGCTGTAGCCGATGTAGGCGCCCAACATGTAGAAGCTCGCATGGGCAAAGTTGAGCACGCCCATCATGCTGAAGATCAGCGTGAGCCCGGAACTCAACATGAACAGCAGCAGCCCGTAGCTCAAGCCGTTGAGCATCGAGATGATGAAAAACTCCATCGTTGGACCTTCCTTTGCCGAGACATCGAAACAACGCGCCACTGCGGGCGCGCATAAAAAAAGCCAGGGGTGCGGCTGAACCGCACCCCTGGCTTGGATATTAAACCTCAGACGGCGGCTGCGGCGTCGGTGTAGTCACCTATGCGATCGAAGTTCAAATACTGGTAGACCTTGGCACTGGCCGCCGTCAGCACGCCCATGTCGGCCATGTATTCCTCCTTGGTCGGGATGCGCCCGAGTTTGGAGCAGATCGCCGCCAGCTCGGCGGAACCGAGGTAGACGTAGGAGTTCTTGCCCAGACGATTCGGGAAATTGCGCGTGCTGGTGGAGAACACCGTGGCGCCCTCCTTCACCTGCGCCTGATTGCCCATGCACAGCGAGCAGCCGGGCATTTCCATGCGCGCGCCAGCCGAGCCCAGTACACCGTAGTGGCCTTCTTCGGTGAGCTGCTTGGCGTCCATCTTGGTGGGCGGCGCCATCCACAGCTTGACCGGCAAATCGCGCTTGTTTTCCAGCAGTTTGGAAGCGGCGCGGAAGTGGCCGATGTTGGTCATGCAGGAGCCGATGAAGACCTCGTCGATCTTCGCGCCCGCCACTTCGGACAGCGTCTTCACATCGTCCGGGTCGTTCGGGCAGGCCACGATCGGCTCGTGGATGTCGGCCAGATCGATCTCGATCACGGCCGCGTACTCGGCATCGGCATCGCCCCGGAGCAGCTGCGGGTTCGCCAGCCAGGCTTCCATGGCCGCGATGCGGCGCTTGATGGTGCGCACATCGGAATAGCCCGTGGCGATCATCCACTTGAGCATCGTGATGTTGCTCTTCAAGTACTCCTGTACCGGCTCCTTGTTCAGGTGCACGGTGCAGCCACCGGCGCTGCGCTCGGCCGAAGCGTCGCTGAGCTCGAACGCCTGCTCCACCTTCAGATCCGGCAAGCCTTCGATCTCCAGGATACGGCCCGAGAAGATGTTCTTCTTGCCCTGCTTGGCCACCGTCAGCAAGCCGGCCTTGATGGCGTACAGCGGAATCGCATTCACCAGGTCGCGCAGCGTCACGCCCGGCTGCATCTTGCCCTTGAAGCGCACCAGCACCGACTCGGGCATGTCCAGCGGCATCACGCCGGTGGCGGCGCCAAAGGCGACCAGTCCCGAACCCGCGGGGAAGCTGATGCCGATGGGGAAGCGCGTGTGGCTGTCGCCGCCCGTGCCCACGGTGTCGGGCAGCAGCATGCGGTTGAGCCAGCTGTGGATGATGCCGTCACCGGGGCGCAGCGGCACACCGCCGCGGGTGCTGATGAACTCCGGCAGCTCGTGGTGCATCTTCACGTCCACGGGCTTGGGGTACGCGGCCGTGTGGCAGAACGACTGCATCACCAGGTCGGCACTGAAACCCAGACAGGCCAGGTCCTTCAGTTCGTCGCGCGTCATCGGACCCGTGGTGTCCTGCGAGCCCACGCTCGTCATCTTCGGTTCGCAGTAGGTGCCGGGGCGCACACCCTGACCTTCTGGCAGGCCACAGGCACGGCCCACGATCTTTTGCGCCAGCGTAAAACCCTTGTGCGTGTCGACCGGGTTTTGCGGCAGACGGAACAGCGTGCTCACCGGCAGGCCCAGGGCTTCGCGCGCCTTGGCCGTCAGGCCGCGGCCGATGATCAGCGGAATGCGGCCACCGGCACGCACTTCGTCAAACAGCACCTCGCTCTTGACCTTGAACTCGGCAATCACCTTGCCGTCCTTCAAAGCCTTGCCGTCGTACGGACGCAGTTCGATCACGTCGCCCATGGCCATCTGGCTCACGTCGAGCTCGATCGGCAGCGCGCCCGAGTCTTCCATGGTGTTGTAGAAGATCGGCGCGATCTTGGCGCCCAGGCAGACGCCGCCAAAGCGCTTGTTCGGCACGAACGGAATGTCCTCGCCCGTGAACCACAGCACCGAGTTGGTCGCCGACTTGCGCGAGGAACCCGTGCCCACCACGTCGCCCACATAGGCCACGAGGTTGCCCTTGGCCTTGAGTTCGTCGAAGAACTTCACCGGGCCGCGCTTGCCGTCTTCCTCGGGAACGATGCCGGGGCGCGCGTTCTTGTGCATCGCCAGCGCGTGCATCGGAATGTCAGGACGGCTGAAGGCGTCGGGTGCGGGCGAAAGGTCATCGGTGTTGATTTCACCGGCCACCTTGAACACCGTGAGCTTGATCGACTCGGGGACCTCGGGCCGGGTCGTGAACCACTCGGCGTCGGCCCAGCTTTGCAGCACGGCCTTGGCGAACGCATTGCCCTTGTCGGCCTTTTCCTTGACGTCGTGGAACTGGTCGAACATCAGCAGCGTCTTCTTCAGACCTTCTGCCGCTTCGGCAGCCACCGCTGCGTCGTCGAGCAGGTCGATCATCGGGCTGATGTTGTAGCCGCCCAGCATGGTGCCGAGCAACTGCGTGGCACGCTGGCGCGTGATCAACGGGCATTTTTCCGTACCGTGCGCCACTGCTGCCAGATAGGATGCCTTCACCTTGGCCGCGTCATCCACACCCGCGGGGACGCGGTGCGTGATCAGGTCCACCAGCGTGGCTTCTTCGCCTGCCGGTGGGTTCTTCAGCAGCTCAATCAGCTCACCGGTCTGCTTGGCAGACAGGGGCAGCGGGGGAATGCCGAGGGCGGCGCGTTCGGCCACATGGGCGCGGTAGGCTAGCAACATCTATTTCTCCGGTTACAAAAAAAACAAAATCATCGACACGTCTACCGCAAGTTCACGGCAAATTATTTGGCTGCGGGCGTGTCGAGCACGCTCACGCCAGGGTTCTTCTTCAGATCCTCGGCCACGGCCACTTGGATCGGGCTCATGCATTCATCGGCCAGGCGCTTGCCAATTTTCTGGTTCATCAGCATCGACTTGTTGGCCAGCTGCAGCCAGACCGCGCCCACCTTGTGGTCTTCCAGGCGAATCGCACCGGTGGAGGTCGCAACGGGAAACATGCGGAACTTGAGTTTCTGCAACTGCACGTTAAAGTATCCCGGCGACTTGGGGTCGGCGGTGATGGTCACGGTGTTGCCCAGTTCGCAAGGCAGTTTGCCCACGTGCACGCGCTCGGCAATGGCCATTTCTTCCGGAGTCAGAGCTGCCTCGGCAGCGTCCACCGCAACGGCCAGGTCCTTGGCCTTGAGCTTGATCTCGGCGCGACTGGCGTTGGGTTTGACGGGCGGATTGGCGCTTTGGCTGACCTGCGCCAACGCCCAGATCGGTGCCAGCAAAAGGACGAGGGTCGTGAGCGGATTTTTCATGCGATTTCCTTGTGAAGCGGGGTTGAATGGGGTGCAGACAAGAAATAGCCCTGTACCTCCGGAGGCAAGCATAGTCCGGTTCGATGCGCACGCTCCAGTAGCTGCCAGTAATAACGGTAACTGGCGCGATCGTGCAATTGGGCGCCCAGGGAAATCGGTGCCCAGCCCGCTGCGCCGGCGGCGGCAATGATTCTTGCCGCCAACTCCACCTGCCGCAACTCCGGCGCAAAGGCAGCCAGAATCGGGCGGATCTGTGCCGGATGAATGCTCCACATGCGGGTGAAGCCAAGCTCGCCGGCGGCGTGGCGTGCGGCACGCTGCACCGCGTCGGCATCGGAAAATTCCGTCACGACACAGTGCGCCGGCACCTTGCCCCAGGCGTGGCAGGCACTGGCGATTTCCAGCTTGGCGCGAACCACAAGAGGGTGGGAGAACTGGCCTGATACCGTCATAGCCGACGCCGGAATAGCGCCGCCATGGGCCGAGACAAAATCCATCAGGCCAAAACTCAGGGACTGCACGCGCGGGTGCGAGGCAATGTCAAAAGCCCGCTGCACGGCGGCAGCGGACTCGATCAGCACATGCAGCGGCAGGCTCTGCGCTCGCGCCGGGCAGACTTGATCCACCGCATCGACAGCGCGCTGCACGTCGGCCAGCGATTCGACCTTGGGAATCATCAGATGGCACAGCGCAGCGCCGGCGCGGTGCACGATGGTGGCGATGTCGGACGCAAAAGCGGGATGATCAACGGGGTGCACGCGCACTGCAACACGGGGCGCGCTCGATCCGGCGACAGCCCTTTGCATCGTCTGCACCGCCAGTTCCGCCACCATCAGCGCGTGCTCATGTTCACCGCCCACGGGAGCACCGTCCTCGCAGTCCAGCGTCACATCAAACACGCAGGAGCCAAACTCCTGGCTCATCTCGGCCTGCAATTGCAGGCTCTTGCGCATGCGCACTTCGACCCCGGCATAGTGGTCGCAGACCGGCAAAGCGCTGGCCGCAGCCTGCGACCCCAGTAGTATTTCGCGCGGATGTTTCATGCCTGTCTATGCATGTGCTTCTATGAATTTTCAACAATGCTGCGGCCGTTGCGCTGAGTGCCGCGGCTCCAGACCCACCTGCGTGGGTCTGGACGGCACGAAGGCCCCGAGCCTATGGCGACGGGCTCAGAGGGCCCGATCCCGCCATGAAGGCCCCGAGCCTTCGGCGACGGGCTCGTTGCAGTAGGCAACTACAGCAGGTGGGCGACGCCGGCTTGCTCGTCTTGCAACTCCTTCAGCGTCTTGTTGATGCAGCCCTGGCTGAACTCGTCAATGGACAAGCCCTCCACCAGCTTGTATTCGCCGCCTTCGCAGGTCACGGCAAAACCGAACATCGTGTCCTTGGGAATGCCGTACTGGCCATCCGACGGGATGCCCATGGTGACCCATTTGCCGTTCGTGCCCAGAGCCCAATCGCGCATGTGATCGATGGCCGCGTTTGCAGCAGAAGCTGCAGAAGATAGACCGCGCGCCTCGATGATGGCGGCGCCACGCTTGCCCACGGTGGGCAGGAAGGTGTTGGCGTTCCAGTCCTGGTCGTTGATCATGTCCTTGACCGATGCGCCGTTGATCGTGGCGAAGCGGTAATCGGCGTACATGCTGGGCGAATGGTTGCCCCAGACGCACAGTTTTTCGATGTCAGCCACAGGCTTGCCGGTCTTGGCAGCAATCTGGCTCAGGGCACGGTTGTGGTCCAGGCGCAGCATGGCAGTGAAATTCTTGCGCGGCAGATCGGGCGCGCTCTTCATCGCAATGTAGGCGTTGGTGTTGGCGGGGTTGCCCACCACCAGCACTCGGACGTTGCGGCTGGCAACGGCGTTCAGCGCCTTGCCCTGTGCCGTGAAGATGGCGCCGTTGATGGCCAGCAGTTCAGCGCGCTCCATGCCGGGGCCGCGCGGACGCGAGCCCACCAGCAGCGCGTAATCGGTGTCCTTGAAGGCGGTCATGGCGTCGCTGTGCGCTTCCATTCCAACGAGCAGCGGAAAGGCGCAATCCTGCAATTCCATCATCACGCCCTTGAGTGCCTTCTGCGCCTTTTCGTCAGGAATTTCCAGCAACTGCAGGATCACCGGCTGATCTTTTCCGAGCATCTCCCCCGACGCGATGCGAAACAACAATGCGTAACCGATCTGACCAGCGGCTCCGGTGACGGCGACACGTACGGGTTTTTTGCTCATGGTAAGTACTCCAGGGTAGTGGTTTGAAACAGCGTGCAAGTCTAAACGCAAAAATGACCATCGTCAACTTGTCTTATGTCTTATATAAGATATGATGTCGCACTGCACTCCCGCATGGAACTCCGCAAACGCATCATGGCGCATCCCCCGTTCAGCACGCACGAGCCGCCGGCATCGAGCCCGAGCGCCGTCAGCAGTGCCACGCCGGCGTTCAGCCCGCTTTATCAGCAAATCAAGACGCTGATATTGCAGAGTCTGCAGGCGGGCGAATGGAAGCCCGGTGAAGCCATTCCCAGTGAAACCGAGCTCGCAGCGCGCTTTCGGGTGAGCCAGGGAACGGTGCGCAAAGCGATCGACGAACTCGCCGCCGAGAACCTGCTGATACGGCGCCAGGGCAAGGGCACCTTTGTTGCCACCCACGTCGAGCAGCAGGTGCAATACCGCTTCCTGAAACTGGTTCCCGACAGCGGCGAAGCCAGCAGCGAAGGACCGTCCCAGCGCAACATCATCGACTGCAAGCGCGTGCGCGCCAGCGCCGACATTGCGCGCGCGCTGGGGCTGCGCACCGGCGACTCGGTGCTGCAGGTGCGCCGCGTCCTGTCCTTTGGCGGCGTGCCCACGATTCTGGAAGAGCTGTGGCTTCCCGGCACACCGTTCCGGGGCCTGACCGCCGAGCGCCTGGCCGATTACCACGGCCCGATGTACGCCCTGTTTGAAACCGAATTCGGCGTGCGCATGGTGCGCGCCGAGGAGCGCATCCGCGCTGTCCTGCCCGATGCCGAGCAGTGCGCACGCCTGCAGGTCAGCCCGCAAACGCCGCTGCTGAGCGTCGAGCGGGTGGCCCACACCTACAATGACGTACCCATGGAATTGCGCCGCGGTCTGTACCGGACCGACAGCCACCATTACCTGAACGCGCTGAGTTGATGCAACCCTGCCGTCAGCTTGGTGCGGTGCAATAGAATTTCGCGTCACCCAAGAAAGCCCCTCATGAGCTCAAGCACCACCAAACCCAAGCGGCCTGAATTCCGCAACATCAACGCTTTCAAGGACCTTCCCGGCTACCGCTGGCCCCTGGCGTCCATCATCTCCGGCATGCACCGCATCAGCGGCCTGATTCTGTTCCTGCTGATGCCCTTCATCATCTGGATGTTCGACACCTCGATCACTTCCGAATATTCGTTCGCCCGCTTCACTTCGGCTTTCAGCAACGGCATGCTGTACCTGCCCGGAGCCATCTGGAAGCTGCTGGCGCTGGGCGTGATCTGGGCTTACCTGCATCACTTCACTGCCGGCCTGCGCCACCTGTACATGGAGTTTCGCCACGCCTATTCCAAGGAATTCGGCAAGTCCTCGGCCGTCGCCACGCTGGTGTTCAGCCTCGGGATGACCGCGGTGCTGGGCGCCAAGCTGTTCGGCATTTACTAAACACCTACAGGAACAAATCACCATGTCTGTGAACCACGGATCCCAACGCATCGTCACCGGTGCCCACTACGGACTGCGCGATTGGCTGGCGCAGCGTGCCACCGCCATCATCATGGCGCTGTTCACGCTGCTGCTGCTGGCGCAAGTGATCTTCAGCAAAGGACCCATCAGCTACGAGAAATGGGCCGGAATTTTTACCTCCCAATGGATGAAGGCGCTGACCTTCACCGTCATCCTGGCGCTGCTGATCCATGTCTGGGTCGGCATGCGCGAGATCTGGATGGACTACATCAAACCCGTGTCCGTGCGTCTGACGCTGGAAATCTTCTCCCTCGTCTGGCTCGTGACATGCGCGGGTTGGGCCATTCAAGTTCTCTGGAGGCTTTAAACCGTGGCTTATACCGTTAGCAAAAGAAAATTCGACGTCGTCATCGTGGGTGCCGGCGGCTCCGGCATGCGTGCCTCGCTGCAACTGGCCCGTGCCGGCTTGAATGTGGCTGTGTTGTCCAAGGTGTTCCCGACACGCTCGCACACCGTCGCGGCGCAAGGCGGCATCGGTGCCTCTTTGGGCAACATGAACGAGGACAACTGGCACTACCACTTCTACGACACCATCAAGGGTTCGGATTGGCTGGGCGACCAGGACGCGATCGAGTTCATGTGCCGCGAAGCCGGCAAGGCCGTGTACGACCTGGAACACATGGGCATGCCGTTTGACCGCAACCCCGACGGCACGATTTACCAGCGTCCGTTTGGCGGCCACACCGCCAACTATGGCGAGAAGGCCGTGGAGCGCGCCTGCGCCGCAGCCGACCGTACGGGCCACGCCATGCTGCACACGCTGTACCAGCAAAACGTCAAGGCCAAGACCAACTTCTTCGTCGAATGGATGGCACTGGACCTGATCCGCAACGCCGAAGGCGATGTCGTCGGTGTGACCGCTCTCGAGATGGAAACCGGCGACGTGTACGTGCTCGAAGCCAAGACCGTGCTGCTCGCCACGGGCGGCGCCGGCCGCATCTTTGCCGCCTCCACCAACGCCTTCATCAACACCGGCGACGGACTGGGTATGGCGGCTCGCGCCGGTATACCGCTGCAGGACATGGAGTTCTGGCAGTTCCACCCGACCGGTGTGCATGGCGCCGGCGTGCTGCTGACCGAAGGCTGCCGCGGCGAGGGCGCGATTCTGCTCAACAGCAACGCCGAACGCTTCATGGAGCGCTATGCGCCCACGCTCAAGGACCTGGCACCGCGCGACTTCGTGTCGCGCTGCATGGACCAGGAGATCAAGGAAGGTCGCGGCTGCGGTCCGAACAAGGACCACATCCTGCTCAAGCTCGATCATCTGGGCGCTGAGACGATTCACAAGCGCCTGCCTTCCGTGTACGAGATCGGCACCAACTTCGCCAACGTCGACATCACGCGCGAGCCGATCCCCGTGGTTCCCACCATCCACTACCAAATGGGCGGCATCCCGACCAACATCAACGGCCAGGTGGTCGTACCCAAGGACGGCGTGAACCAGGTCGTCAAGGGCCTGTACGCCGTGGGCGAATGCTCCTGCGTGAGCGTGCACGGCGCGAACCGCCTGGGAACGAACTCGCTGCTCGACCTGCTGGTGTTTGGCCGCGCTGCGGGCAACCACATCGTCGAATTCAACAGCGCCAACACCCACAAGCCACTGCCCGAGAACGCCGCGGCGAAATCGCTGGCGCGGTTGGAGCGACTGGACAACGCCAGCACCGGCGAATACGCGCAGCGCGTGGGCGACGACATCCGCGCGACCATGCAGCTGCATGCCGGCGTGTTCCGCACCCAGGCCAGCATGGACGAAGGCGTGGGCAAGATCGCAGCGCTGCGCGAACGCGTGGCCAACATCGCGCTCAAGGACAAGTCCAAGGTGTTCAACACCGCGCGCATCGAGGCGCTGGAAATCGAGAACATGATCGAAGTGGCACAGGCCACGATCGTGTCTGCGGCCGCTCGGCACGAGTGCCGCGGCGCGCACACAGTGCATGAGTACGAACGCGATGCCAGCGACCCCACCTGCCCACTGGGCCGCAACGACGCCGAATGGATGAAGCACACGCTGTGGGACAGCGCAAGCAACAGCCTGAGCTACAAACCGGTGAATCTGCAGCCGCTGACGGTGGCTTCGATTCCGCCGAAGGTACGTACCTTCTGATACCTTGGGGTCAGATCTTCAACTCTGACCCCAACTGACTAGATCTTGCGGGACAGGCCTTCATTGCCGTCCTCAACCGATTAAGGAAATTGACATGGCAAAACGCACATTCAGCATCTACCGCTACAACCCGGATCAGGACGCCAAGCCCTACATGCAGACCATCGAGGTCGAACTCGATGGCCATGAACGCATGCTGCTTGACGCACTGATGAAACTCAAGGAAGTCGATCCCAGCATCAGCTTTCGCCGTTCCTGCCGCGAAGGCGTGTGCGGCTCGGACGGCATGAACATCAACGGCAAGAACGGCCTGGCGTGCCTGACCAATATGCGCACGCTCACCGGAACCATCGTGCTCAAGCCCCTGCCCGGCCTGCCCGTGGTGCGCGATCTGATCGTGGACATGACGATGTTCTTCCAGCAGTACAACTCGATCAAGCCCTACCTCATCAACGACACCGTTCCGCCGGAAAAGGAGCGCCTGCAAAGCCCCGAAGAGCGGGAAGAGCTCAACGGTCTGTACGAGTGCATCCTGTGCGCCAGCTGCTCCACCAGCTGCCCCAGCTTCTGGTGGAACCCGGACAAGTTCGTGGGACCGGCCGGTCTGCTGCAAGCCTATCGTTTCCTCGCCGACAGCCGCGATCAGGCCGCCGCCGAGCGTCTGGACAACCTGGAAGACCCTTACCGTTTGTTCCGCTGCCACACCATCATGAACTGCGTCGACGTCTGCCCCAAGGGCCTGAACCCGACCCAAGCCATCGGCAAGATCAAGGAAATGATGGTCGCGCGTGCAGTTTGATCCCAGACAAAGCCTTGATCTTGGACAAACCGGACAGCAACAATCAAGGGGAAACTCGCGTGCACGACGAACTGCTGGATGAACGGGGTCTGAGCAAGCTCAAGTGGCGTTGCCGCCGGGGTCTGCTGGAAAACGATCTGTTCATCGAACGGTTCTTTAAACGCTATGAAGACAGCTTGAGCGTCAAGCAGTCGCAAGCTTTGAACGCTTTAATGGATCTGAGCGACAACGATTTATTGGATTTGCATCTGTCCCGCAAGACCCTGGTCCAAGTTGACCCGGAACTGGATCGGGACGATGTGCGCGAAGTTTTGCAAATGTTGAAATCTAAAGAAACCCCCTGAAAGGTCAACCATGAAACTTGCCGATACCAAAGCCACCCTGTCGTTCAGCAACGGCAGCCCGAGCATCGATTTGCCCGTCTATCAGGGCAGCGTCGGCCCCGACGTGATCGACATTCGAAAACTCTACGGCCAGACCGGCATGTTCACCTACGACCCGGGATTCCTGTCCACCGCGTCGTGCCAGTCCGCCATCACCTATATCGACGGCGACAAGGGCGAACTGCTGTACCGTGGTTACCCGATCGAGCAACTGGCCACGCAATGCGACTATATGGACACTTGCCATCTGTTGCTCAAGGGTGAGTTGCCCAACGTGCAGCAGAGCAAGGACTTCAAGAAGCTCATCACGAACCACACCATGGTGAACGAGCAGATGCAGTTCTTCCTGCGCGGTTTTCGCCGTGACGCGCATCCGATGGCGGTGTTGACCGGCCTGGTGGGCGCGCTCTCGGCCTTCTACCACGACAGCACCGACATCACCAATGCCGACCACCGCGACATCGCCGCCGTTCGCCTGATCGCCAAGATGCCCACGCTCGTGGCCATGGCCTACAAGTACGGCATCGGCCAGCCCTACGTCTATCCGCGCAACGACCTGAGCTACGCCGGCAACTTCCTGCGCATGATGTTTGCCGTGCCCTGCGAAGACTACAAGGTCAATCCGGTGCTGGAGCGCGCGCTCGACCGCATCTTCATCCTACATGCGGATCACGAACAGAACGCGTCCACCTCGACCGTGCGCCTGTGCGGCTCGTCGGGAACGAATCCGTTTGCCGCCATCGCAGCCGGCGTGGCCTGCCTGTGGGGACCGGCGCACGGCGGCGCCAACGAAGCCTGTTTGAACATGCTGGAAGACCTGCAGCGCCAGGGTGGCGTGGCCAAGGTGGGCCACTTCATGGAGCAGGTCAAGGACAAGAACTCCGGCGTCAAGCTCATGGGCTTTGGGCACCGCGTGTACAAGAACTACGACCCGCGCGCCAAGCTCATGCAGGAAACCTGCAACGAAGTTCTGGCCGAACTGGGACTGGAAAACGATCCGCTGTTCAAGCTCGCCAAGGCGGTTGAAAAGATCGCCCTGGAAGACGACTATTTCGTGCAGCGCAAGCTCTACCCGAACGTGGACTTCTACTCCGGCATCGTGCAACGCGCCATCGGCATCCCGGTGAACCTGTTCACCGGCATCTTCTCGCTGGCACGCACCGTGGGCTGGATCGCCCAGCTCAACGAAATGATCAGCGACCCCGAGTACAAGATCGGCCGCCCGCGCCAGCTGTTCACAGGCTCCGTGGCGCGCAACGTGCTCCCGATCGGAAAGCGCTGAAGCGTTCTATCATTAGCGCCTGAACCTGGCCCACACGGCTTGCCGTTGTGGGCCTTTTACATTGGACACCGATGAATCGTACCGACCGCCTTCCCTTCGCCACCGCGCTGTGCACCCTCGCGCTGTGCGCCAGTGGCCTGGCACAAGACCTGGGCGCCGCGCCAGACGCCCTGAAACCCACGCCCGCTAGCTGGCGCCTCACGTCCGAAACGCTCAAGCTGCCCGGTGCCGAGACCATGGGCCTCGTGGGTGGCGATCTTCTGTTTGACCTGAACGAACACCTGCGCCTGGGTGTGGGATCGTATGGCGCCGTGCGCGGCGACCGCGGCGGCTTCATCACACTGGGCCTGGCCGGTGAGGCGCGCCAGCGTCTGGGCAACGCCTGGACCGCTCACACCGGGCTGTACGTGGGCGCGGGCGGCGGCCGCAGCAGCAACACCTTGGCCGGTGGCGGCCTGATGCTGCGCGCCGACCTGGGGCTGAGCTACGAGACCGCGGGTTGGGGAAGCTTCGGAGCGGGCGCCAGCCACGTGCGTTTTCCCAACGGCACGCTGCGCAGCACACAACCCTATCTTCAGTACGATTACCCCTTCCAGACGCTGATCGGCAGCGGCTGGTCGCTCACGCCTTCCACGGGCGGTGGGCCGGCACCCGCGTTGGCTGCGCGCGCTCAGGAGTTCTCGCTGGTGCTGCGCGAATACCGCATCGCCTCGAGCGTGTTGCGCAACGACGGCCAAGCGCAGACAGCGAGCATGCAACTGATGGGCGTGCAGTGGCTCTCCGGCGCGCAGGGACCCTGGTTCCTGCAACTGGAAGCCGAGGGCGCCATGGGCGGCCAGAGCAATGGCTACATGCAGATATTGGCAGGCGGCGGCTACCGGATGGCGCTGACGAGCAGCACAGCTCTCAAGCTCCACGCTGCAGCCGGACCCGCAGGCGGGGGCGGCGTGGACGCCGGAGGCGGCTTGCTGCTGGATGCAGGCCTGGCGCTGCAGCAGAAGATTTCATCGCATAACGCGCTGGAATTTTCGCTCGGTGAGGTTCGCACACCCTCGGGCAGCTTCAAGGCGCGCAGCCTGGCGCTGCAAGTCACGCACCTGTTCGGCGTCCCCGACGCTCAATCGGCCGATGCCGTGGCCTGGCGCGCACTCGACGGATTTGACACCGAGCACCTGCGCGCCCGCGCGGTGAGCCAGACCTATTTCAAAGCCGACCCGCAGTGGCGCTCCGGCAACCCGCAACTGTCGGTCAGCAACCTGGGCGTGCAGCTGGACTACTTTGCCTCGCCCCACTGGTTTCTCAGCGGCCAGGGCCTGGCGGCGTATGCGGGCCAAGCCGGCGCGTACATGACCGGCATGGTGGGCGCAGGCACGCAGTGGCCGCTGGCGCAGCGCTGGCATGTGGAGGGGGAAATGCTGGTCGGCGCAGCCGGTGGTGGCGGCGTGGCGGTCGGTGGCGGACTGGTGGGACAGGCCAATGCCAGCATCGGCTTGCAGTTGTCCAACTCCCTGGGATTGCTGGCCAGCGTCGGCAGGATCACGGCCCCGCGCGGCAACTTCAAGGCCGATGTCGCAGGACTGGCACTGACCTATCAGTTCACCGGATTCAGCGCCAGGTAGCGGACAGGCCACTGCTCACAAAAAAGCCCCGCGGCACAGAGTATCGCGGGGCATTCAGGGCGTTTTTGTGGACCACTGAGGTACTTTAAAATCGCAGTTCTGGCGGAAACGGAGGGATTCGAACCCTCGATAGGGCTCTACACCCTATACTCCCTTAGCAGGGGAGCACCTTCGGCCACTCGGTCACGTTTCCAGATCTCGTATTATGCCCGAAGCTGGTTCACTTCGGGCTCCACAGCGCAGTGGATTTTCGACTCAGGCCGCAGGTTGATCCAACTCGAAGGCGCGGTGCAGCGCCCGCACTGCCAGCTCCATGTATTTCTCGTCGATCACCACCGAGGTCTTGATTTCGCTGGTGGAAATCATCTGGATGTTGATGCGCTCTTCACTCAGAACACGGAACATCTTGCTGGCGACTCCGACGTGGCTGCGCATGCCGATGCCGACGATGCTGACCTTGCAGATGCGGGGGTCGCCCACCACTTCCTGCGCGCCCAGCTTGGGCAGGACCTTCTCCTTGAGCAACTCCATCGCCCGGGCGTAGTCACCTCGGTTCACGGTGAAGCTGAAGTCGGTCAGTCCGTCCTTGCTCAGATTCTGGATGATGACGTCGACGTCGATATTGGCGTCGGCCACCGCGCCCAGAATCTGGTACGCGATGCCGGGGGTATCGGGCACGCCCAGCACGGAAATTTTGGCTTCGTCGCGTGTGAACGCGATCCCGGACACGATGGCTTGTTCCATTTGCTCGTCTTCTTCAAAAGTTATCAGGGTGCCAGACTTGGCTTCTTCATCGAGGTCGATATCCCAGGGCGTGAAGCTGGACAGCACGCGCAGCTTGACCTTGTATTTGCCGGCAAATTCGACCGAGCGGATCTGCAGCACCTTGGAGCCCATGGAGGCCATTTCCAGCATCTCTTCAAAGCTCACAGTGTGGAGTCGCCGTGCTTCGGGAACGACGCGCGGGTCGGTGGTGTAGACGCCGTCTACGTCGGTGTAGATCAGACACTCATCCGCCTTCATCGCTGCAGCCACGGCCACGGCCGAGGTGTCGGAGCCGCCACGGCCCAGCGTCGTGATGTTGCCGTGGTCGTCAACGCCCTGAAAGCCGGTGACGATCACCACCTTGCCCGCCGCCAAGTCAGCGCGCACGCGCGTGTCGTCGATGGATTCGATGCGGGCCTTGGTATAGGCCATGTTGGTGCGTATCGGCACCTGCCAGCCGGCGTAGCTCACCGACTCCAGTCCTTCAGCCTGCAGCGCAATGGCCAGCAAGGCGCTGGACGCCTGCTCGCCGGTGGCGGCGAGCATGTCGAGTTCGCGGTTGTAGCCTTCGCCGGGTTTGGCTGGCGCCAGCTCCTTGGCCAGACCCAGCAGTCGGTTGGTTTCGCCGCTCATGGCGGAGGGCACGACCACCATCTGGTGGCCGGCGCGGGCCCATTTGGCGACGCGCTTGGCGACATTGCGGATGCGCTCGGTGGAACCCATCGAGGTGCCGCCGTATTTATGAACAATCAATGACATCGGGAAGAATTTCTGAGGAATGAAGCACTAAACAGACGGTGAATTGTACCAATCCAGCACGTCGATGTTGCGCCGCACAAAGCCCGCGCCGACCTTGATCTGGATGCGGTGTCCGCGCGTGCTGCAGGCGGCCAACTGGTGCAGCAGTTCTTCCAGTTGCGCGGCACTGGGACTGGTGCGCCAAATCGTCTTCAACCAGTAACGCAGCACGTTGGCCTGCCTTGCACGCGACAGGCCCTGGAGTCGGCGGATATGCGGCGGCACGCCGGTCGCGATCAGGTCCTGCTCGGCCAGTTCTTCCAGCAATCCTTGCGCCTGCGCCGCGTGCGCCGCACTGCGTGCAAACGTCTGGCGAAACTGGGGGAAGGCCTGATCCAGCACCGGCAGCAGTTGCGAGCGGATCCGGTTGCGCGTGAAATGCTGCAACGCATTGCTCGGATCGGTGAGCCAGTCCACGCCCTGCGCGTGAAGCCAGGCGCGAATCTGCACACCCGGCACCTGAAGCAGAGGGCGGTGGTAACGGATGCCGTCGCGCTCCCACGCCGCGGGCATGGCGCTCAAACCGGGCAGCCCTGCGCCACGGCTGAGCGCGAGCAACAGGGTCTCGACCTGGTCGTCGGCGTGATGCGCCAGCGCCATGCTTGGAATCGTGCCCCCGGCGCCATGCTGCTGCAGCTCGGCCTTGAACGCGACGTAGCGCGCGCGGCGCGCTGCGTCTTCCGGGCTCTGGCCGGGCGCGTGGCGCGCATCGACGCGGTGCACCACCAGCGGCACGTTCAACTGCGCACAGAAGGCCTCGCAATGCCGGGCAAAGGCGTCAGCGCAGTCCTGCAGGCCATGGTGGATATGGATCGCCCTCACCTGCTGCGGCCACTTGCGCGCACAGGCAAGCAGCAGCGCCGTGGAGTCGGCTCCGCCGCTGTAGCCCACGGCCAGCGGCAGCGCTGGGACGAAGGCATTCATGGCGGCGTCCACGGTGGTGGTCATGGGCATCGGGCTGCGTCCTCACTCGCACAGCGGGGGCCGCGAACTTCAGCGCTCGACGGCAAGTCCCAGGCGAAGGCGATCAGGAAGCTGACTTGTCTTTCTTCTTGCCCGCTGCCGGCTTCTTGACCGCTGCGGCAGGCGCCGGGTTCGTGATCATTTCCGGGACCACGACGTTCAGCGCGATGGATTTCATGACCGCGCGCAGCTGCGGCTCGGCCTTGGGAAATTCAGGCAAGGTCGAATTCAGATTCAGCACCAGCATCTGGTTCTTGATGGGCGTGATGAGCATGATGTTGTAGTACTCGACGCCCGCTGACTTGGACACGAACTCCAGTTGCAGCCACTGCTGCTTCTCGTGCTCCAGCAGCTTGCGCTCCTTCCAGACCAGGCCGGGCAGGCGCTGCTCGAACACCTGCTCGAAGGTTTTGAGCGACTGCGCCAGATTCATTCCCGCGATGTCCTGCGCCTTGAGGTCGTAGCTGATGGTCACGGTGTGCGCGGCATTGCCGATCACAAAACCCGGGCCGCGCGTGGGTGCATAGAACTGGTCGATGTCGGCGCGGGACATCAAGGAAAAACCGTTGGGCAGATCGATCTTGAGTCCGGCTTGGGCGAACGTGAAATCGTTGGCCATAGCCGCGCTCGCGAGGCAGCAGGACAGAATGAGGGCGGGAAGGAATTTCTTCATGATGAGGCCGTGGGTGAGCGGCGCAACTCCAGGGCGCCACGATGAGAAAGGAGGACTGGAGAATTTACTTGCTGTCAGCCTTGATATCCGTAAATCGTCCGTAACTTTGCAAGCGCTCGTAACGACGGTCCAGCAGTTCCTTGACCTTCAGGTCACTGACCTGCCGGTAGGCGTCGACCAGCGCGCGCTTGAGAAACGCCGCCATCTGCTTGTGGTCGCAGTGCGCGCCGCCCACGGGTTCGTTCACGATCTTGTCTACCACGCCCAGCGCCTTGAGCCGGTGCGCCGTGATGCCCAGGGCATCGGCGGCATCCTGCGCCTTGTCCGAGGTCTTCCACAGGATTGAGGCGCAACCCTCGGGGCTGATGACGGAATAGATCGAATACTGCAGCATCACCAGTTGATCGCCGACCGAAATCGCCAGCGCGCCGCCCGAGCCGCCCTCGCCGATGATGGTGACGATGATGGGCACTTCCAGTTGCGCCATCTCGTAGATGTTGCGCCCGATGGCTTCGGACTGGCTGCGCTCTTCGGCGTCGATGCCCGGATAGGCGCCGGGCGTATCGACAAAGGTGAACACCGGCAGCTTGAATTTTTCGGCCAGCTTCATCAGGCGCAGCGCCTTGCGGTAACCCTCGGGCTTGCTCATGCCGAAGTTGCGCAGCGCGCGCTCCTTGGTGTCGCGCCCTTTCTGATGGCCCAGCACCATGCAGGGCGTGCCGTTGAAACGCGCCAGACCACCGACGATGCTCAGGTCATCGGAGAAATGCCGGTCGCCGTGCAACTCGACGAAATCCGTGAACAGCTCGCGCACATAGTCGAGCGTGTAGGGCCGCTCGGCGTGGCGCGCGATCTTGGTGATCTGCCAGGCGCTCAGGTCGCTGTAGATGTCTTTTGTGAGCTGTTGGCTCTTCTTGCTGAGTTGATCGATCTCCGCGGAGATGTCCACCGCAGATTCGCTCTGCACGTAGCGCAGTTCTTCAATCTTTGTTTCCAGATCCGCAATCGGTTGCTCAAAGTCGAGGAAAGTTCTTTTTGCCAAGCTCGTGCTCCTTGTCAGTACTCGACCGGCAGCGGGTCGAGCGAACGCCAAATATACCAAGTCGCCACACTGCAGTACGGCGCCCAGGCGGCGGCCACTTCGCGCGCGTCGCTGCGGCTCACGGCTTCACCGGAAAAGTAGTTGCGGCTGATGCCGTTGATCAGGCCCACGTCGTCCAGCGGCAGGATGTTGGGGCGCATCAGGTGAAAGATCAGAAACATCTCCGCCGTCCAGCGACCGATGCCGCGGATCGCCACCAGCTCGGCGATGATGGCTTCATCGTCCATGCTCGACCAATCCTTGACGTGCAGCGTGCCGGCGTCGAAATGCAAGGCCAGATCGACCAGGTATTCCACCTTGCGCGCGGAAAGACCGGCGGCACGCATGTCGTCCACCTTGAGCTTGAGCACATTGCCCGCGCTCATCTTGCGCGGCAGCACGACAAAGCGCTCCCACACCGTCTGCGCCGCCTTCACCGAAATCTGCTGACCCACGATGCTGCGCGCCAGCGTCACGAAGGCGTCGCCGCGCGACTGCAGGCAGGCGTCGCCAAACTGGGGAATGAGACGCTTCATGACCCGGTCCTTGCGCGCCAGGTGGCGGCACGCATCCGACCAGTAGTCGGGGGTGAAGACCGTGGCAGCCGTCGGCTTGACAACGGCCATCATGCTGACCCACTTTTCTTGGCCGCAGCTTGCGACTGCATGACGGCGCTCATTGCGCGGCCTCCCAGGTCGTGCCCGCGGGCGAGTCCTTGAGCGCGATACCCTGCGCCAGCAATTCCTGCCGAATGCGATCGGCCTCGCCAAAATTCTTCGCCACCTTGGCGGCCGCGCGCTGCGCAATCAGCACCTGAATCGCCGCTTCATCGAGCACGGCGCCGGTCTGCAGATAGCGTTGCGGATCGCCCTGCAGCAGGCCCAGGCAGCCGCCCAGGCGCTTGAGCAGACCGCTCAGCTCGGTCGACTGGGTTCGGTTGACTTCGGATGCCAGATCGAACAGCGTGGCCACCGCCTCGGGGGTGGAGAAGTCGTTGTCCATGGCCGCCTTGAAGCGCGCGGCGAAAGGCTGATCCCAGTCCAGCGCAACGTCGGTTGGAGGGACCGCGTGCAGCGCGGTGTACAGGCGCTTTAGCCCGGTGCGTGCATCCTCCAGCCCGGCGTCGCTGTAATTGAACGGGCGACGGTAATGCACGCGCAGCATGAAGAAGCGCACGGTCTCGCCGTCAAAGCTCTTGAGCACGTCGCGGATGGTGAAGAAGTTGCCCAGGCTCTTGGACATCTTCTCGTTGTCCACCTGCAGGAAACCGTTGTGCACCCAGTAGTTCGCCAGCGGCTGGCCGTTGGCGCCTTCGCTTTGCGCGATCTCGTTCTCGTGGTGCGGAAACTGCAGGTCGGCTCCGCCGCCGTGGATGTCGAAGGTCTTGCCCAACACGGCGCAGCTCATGGCCGAGCACTCGATGTGCCAGCCCGGGCGCCCGGGCCCGAACGGCGAGTCGTATTTCGCATCGACCGGCTCCTCCGCCTTGGCGGCCTTCCAGAGCACGAAGTCCAGCGGGTCTTCCTTGCCGTCGAGCACCGCCACCCGCTCGCCCGCGCGCAACTGGTCCAGCGACTTGCCGCTGAGCTTGCCGTAGCCGGGAAACTTGCGCACCGAGTAGTTGACGTCGCCGTTGGCCGCCTGGTACGCCAGCCCCTTGTGCTGCAACAGGCCGATGAGGTCGGTCATCTGACGCACGTAGTCGGTGGCACGCGGCTCGACCGTGGGCGGCGCGATGCCCAAGGCAGCCAGATCCTGGTGCATGGCGGCGATCATTTCGTCGGTGAGCGCGCGAATGCTGATGCCGCGCTCGACAGCCCGCTTGATGATCTTGTCTTCGATGTCGGTGATGTTGCGCACATAGGTCACGCGGTAACCGCCGGCCACCAGCCAGCGCTGCACCACGTCGAAAGCCATCATCATGCGTGCGTGTCCGACATGGCACAGGTCGTAGATGGTCATGCCGCAGACGTACATGCGCACATGGCCGGGCTCGATCGGGGTGAAAACTTCGAGTGCACGCGAGAGCGTGTTGTAAATGCGCAGGCTCATGAAATCCATCACGGTGCTGGCCACTGCGCATGCCAAAGCATGGCGCGGGGCCTGGGCACCTTTTTATAAAAATCGATTGTGTGTGGGTGAAGCGGGCAACAGGGGCAGGAAATCCGCCCCGTGGGCTACAATAAAACGCAGTATAAAGCCCCGCTCAGGCTTTCAAGGCGCACCCCCCAGCCACCCCGGTTCTCAAATGTCCTTTTCGCGCTCTGTGCTCTCTCCTCTCGTTACCCTGCTTGTGCTGCTGGTGGGCCTGTTCGCGGGCGCCGCGCACGCTGACGTGTACACCGACGTGAGCCAATTGCTGCGCGACGGCAAGCGCGACGAAGCGCTCGGCGCCGCACAGGCTTACATCGCGTCCCAGCCGCGCGACCCGCAGATGCGCTTCATTCTGGGCGTGATTCAGAGTGAATCCGGACAGGCCGCGCAGGCGATGCAAACCTTCACGCTGTTGACGCAGGAATACCCGGAACTGCCCGAGCCCTACAACAACCTGGCGGTGCTGCTGGCCGCGCAGAACCAGTTTGACCAGGCGCGCTCGGCTCTGGAGTCGGCCATCCGGGCCAATCCCGAATACGCCACGGCGCACGAAAATCTGGGCGACGTTTACGCCAAACTGGCCGCTCTTTCTTACGGCAAGTCGCTGCAACTCGATCCAGCGCACTCAAGTGCGGCGCCCAAACTGGCGCTGATTCGGCAACTGCTGGCGCCTGCGTCCAGACCGCCAAAGTCTCCCTGAAATCGGCACTCCTCACCTCTGACCTGCAACCTTTCTTCAACCGGAGTCCTGCCTTGAATTCGAACCGTTTTTCCTTGATTCGTCGCACCCTGGTCGCTGGCTTGGCCGTCGTCACCATCGCGGGGCAGGCGTGGGCACAGAACGCACCCCGGGTGAAATTCGTCACATCGGCAGGTGACTTCGTGGTCGAGGTCTATCCCGACAAGGCGCCCAAGACGGTGGAAAATTTTCTGCAGTACGTGAAGGACAAGCATTACGACGGCACCATCTTCCACCGGGTCATCAACGACTTCATGGTGCAGGGCGGCGGCTTCACCACCGCGTACGAGGAAAAGAAGACGCGCGCGGCGGTGCAGCACGAAGGCCGCGAGGCCTTGGCCAAGGGCTTGAAGAACGTGGTCGGCACGCTCGCCATGGCGCGCACCAGCGACCCTCAGTCGGCCACGGCGCAGTTCTTCATCAACGTCAAGGACAACGCCTTCCTGGACCCGACGCTGATCCCGCCTGGCGACCCGGTGCCCAAGTTCGAGTACCAGGGCCGCGTCTATGAGAACACGCCGCGCGCCAGCCTCGTCAACTCCCCGGCACTGTTCGGCTACACGGTGTTCGGCAAGGTTGTCAGCGGCATGGACATCGTGAACAAAATGAAGACCGTTCCCACGGGTGCCGGCGGCCCGTTCCCCAGCGACGTCCCCAAAACCCCCATCGTCATCACTTCCGCAACCCTCGTTAAATAAGAAACCATGAGCAATCCACAAGTCCAACTCCACGTCACCGACTACGGCGTCATCACCCTTGAACTCGACGCCGAGAAGGCCCCCAAGTCCACGGCCAACTTCCTGAGCTACGTGGCCAAGGGCCACTACGACAACACCATCTTTCACCGCGTCATTCCGGGCTTCATGGTTCAGGGCGGAGGCTTTGAGCCCGGCATGCAGCAAAAACCGTGCGACGCGCCGATCGAGAATGAAGCCAACAACGGCCTGAAGAACGCCAACTACACGGTGGCCATGGCGCGCACCTCGGATCCGCATTCCGCCACGGCGCAGTTCTTCCTGAATGTGGCTGACAACGGCTTCCTGAACCACACCGCTCCCACGGCTTCGGGCTGGGGCTACACGGTGTTCGGCAAGGTGGTCTCGGGCGCCGACGTGGTCGACAAGATCAAGGCCGTGGCCACCGGTCGCAAGGGTCATCACGACGACGTGCCCAAGACCGACGTAGTGATTGAAAAAGCCGTCGCGCTCTGACGCCTGCTGCTCATCGCATGTCCGCGACCCTGCCCCGGCTGACCGAGCTCATCGCACCGGCCAGCTGGCGCAGGGTCGACTTCATTTCGGACCTGCATCTGCATGCGACGGATGAAGCCACCTTCCGTGCCTGGCAGCAGTATCTGAGCCGCACCTCAACCGACGCCGTGTTCATGCTGGGCGACCTGTTTGAAGCCTGGGTCGGCGACGACGCGGCGCTGGAGTTTCCCGCTTCGTTCGAGGCCCGTTGCGCCGAGGTGCTGCGCGGCGCGGCCCGGCGCATGCCGCTGTTTTTCATGCACGGCAACCGCGATTTTCTGGTGGGCAGCGATTTCCTGGGCCACTGCGAGACCCAGTTCCTGCAGGATCCCACCGTGCTGGCGTTTGCCTCAGAGCGTTGGCTGCTGACCCACGGCGACGCGCTGTGCCTGGCCGACACCGACTACCAACAGTTTCGCCAGCAGGTGCGCGATCCTGCCTGGCAACAGGCCTTTCTGGCGCGGCCACTGGCGCAGCGCCAGCACATCGCACGCGAACTGCGCGAACAAAGCCAACAGGTCCAACGGGCCGCCGAAACCTACGCCGACGTGGACGCTGCAGCGGCTTGCGAATGGCTTGACGCGGCGCAGGCTGGCAGCATGATCCACGGCCACACCCATCGCCCTGCCGTGCACGAGCTGGAACAGGGACGGCAGCGCTGGGTGCTGAGCGACTGGGATTGCAGTGCGGCGGCGCCACGCTCGCAGGTGCTGCGCCTGGAGTGCGCCAACGGGCAGACGACACTGCGCAGGATCGCGCCAGCGTCGGCCTGACACGCTGCACCGTCATGTGGAACCGGCTGGCGCGCTGGCTTTTCCCCGGTCGCCAGCGCGCTGCCGCCATCGACCCCGCCTCGTGGCGTGCGACCTTGCAGGATCATGACTTTCTGGCAGCACTGAATGCATCGGAGCAGTTCGCACTGCGCCAGCTATGCGCTGAATTCCTGCGGCGAAAGCAGTTCCACGGCGCGCAAGGTCTGGTCATCACGGATGGGATGGCGCTGGCGATCGCCGCACAGGCCTGTCTGCCGCTGCTGCATCTGGAACAGGGTGCATCACCGGCGAAGCTGCTGCGCTGGTACGACGACTTTGTCGGCATCGTGCTGCATCCAGCCGAAGTGGTGGCCGTGCGAGAAACCGTGGACGAGGCCGGCGTCGTGCACCAGTACGCCGAAGTCCTGGCGGGTGAAGCCATGGATCAAGGGCCGGTGATGCTGAACTGGCACGACGTGGCGCGCTCGAACGCGACCGCGTCCGAGGGCTACAACCTGGTGATCCATGAGTTCGCCCACAAGCTGGAATTGCGCGACGGCCAAAGCAACGGCGGCCCTCCCCTGCCCCGTGGCTTCCTCGGAACAACGTCCTCTGCAGCGGCACGCGCGGCCTGGCGGGCGGTCATGCAGCCCGCGTATGAGGGGTTTCGCGAGCAGGTGATCAAGGCCGAGCGCTTTGGCGGCGCCGCGCCCTGGATGGACGCCTACGCCGCCGAGTCGCTGTCGGAATTTTTTGCCGTCGCGTGCGAAGCCTACTTCGTGCAGCGCGAGCGCTTCACCCAGGACTTCCCGGGCTTGCGCCAGCTGTTTGACGCGTTCTTCTTCAACGCTTCAGTAAAACCTTGAGCACGCCCTGCAGACGCCTTGCCTTGGCCTCGTCGAAGGCGTTGGCCATCAGCCGCGCGGCGTCCTGACCCCAGGTCTGTGCGGGCGCCGGGTCGTTGCGGCGCGTCAGCAGCTGCAGCTGCAGCATGCGACGCTCGTTCAGGTGTTCGGCCGGCGTCGGCACCTCGGCTGCCATCTCCAGGCGCAATAAGGCCTGGGCGGCACCGGCATCGTCTGCCTTGGGCGCGCTACCCAGGGCCTGAATCCAGCTGCTGCGCACCGGCGCAGCCACGCGTGGCCCGAAGTCCTGGGCGCTGGGGACGAGCGCAGCGTCACGCTTTTCCCAGGCGGTCAATAGCTGCGTCAAGGCCTCGCCGTGGGCTTGGGCGGCAAGCTTCTTCAGCGCGAATTCGGCACGCTCCAATGCGTCGCGCTGCGCCCGGAACGCGGCGTCGCCCAGGCGAGGGCCGCGGTCTTCCATCGGTGGGCGATCGCCAAAGCGGGGGCCGCGGTCGCCGAAGGACGGGCGTGCGCCGTCGCGGGAGTCGGGTCGCGGACCGCGTGAATCAGAGCGTTCGCCCGGCCGGCCGCCACGGCTCGGGGCCGCGGGTTCGGACTTTCTCATGCCGGGCCGGTCGTCGCCACGCATGGCAATCACCGGCTTGGCGGGTTTGGGCGGCGCAACGGGCGCAGCAGGCTCGAGCGACGCCTCGACATCAGATCCTGCATCTGCAACGGGTTCGCCGCTCAAGGACGGCTCAGCCGCTGTCGGCGCGGGGGCTTCAACCTGCGGCACCGCAGCCGCAGCCGAGGCCGCCTGATTTGCCGCCAGGGTTTGGCCCCGGATGGCGGCGTCCAGTGCAGCCATGGCGCTGCGGATCGCGCTGGCCTCGCCCTTGGCGTTGGCCGCCTCCAGCGCCTTGGCTGCGTCCAGCACCGTGCGATCGTGCTCGCCCAGGGCGGCCGAGGCTTTTTCGCGCTCCAGCGTCTTGCGGTTGAAGGCGTCGTCTATCGGCTTGCGAAACGCGTCCCACAGCTTTTGCTCGTGTCGGCGTTCCAGCGGCACTGCGTGTGCTTCGGCCTGCCAGCGCTGCTGCAGTGCCTTGACCGAGTCGATGTGCAGCATTGGCGCAGCGCCCAACAGCTTGGCCTCCTCGATCATCGCGTGGCGCTGCTCCAGACTGAGCTTTTGCAGTTCCTCCAATGGTGCTGCGGCCGACGAAATGGCTTCCAGCCACAGGGGCTGCAACTCTGCAAAGGCCTTTTCGCTCAGATGCCCGGCCTCGCGCCAGCGGTCGCCAAACTGATGCAGGCTGCGGCTCACGGCCTTCCAGTCGTGCGCGCGCCCATCCTGCGGCGTCGCATTGGCGGCAGCCCAGGCCTTCACCTCCTCGATCAGCGCCAGGCGCTGCGCGCGGTGCTCGGCAGCCTCGGCCTTGAGTTTGTCCAGCCAGGCTTCCACCACCTTGTGCGCCTCGTTGC
The DNA here is from genome assembly GCA_903838565.1 of uncultured beta proteobacterium. GTDB lineage: Bacteria > Pseudomonadota > Gammaproteobacteria > Burkholderiales > Burkholderiaceae_C > CAIKVZ01. The sequence continues at coordinate 60,774 of CAILZB010000126.1, forward strand.
AGGCCTCGTCAAAGCGCTTCCACAGCGCGTGGTTGGGCACGCCGCCCTGGTCGGTCTGCTTCCACTGCTCGCGCAGCGCGCGCAGCGTCTCCTGCATCTTGCGTCCACCCATGGCCTGGCCTTCGGGGCGCTTGAGCAGCCCTTCTGCCTTGGCCACCAGTTCCTCGCGCAGCTGATCGGCGCGCCAGCGTTGCCAGCCTTCGAGTTCGCCGGCGGCGGCGAGCGCCGCGTGGGCCTGCGCTTCGAGCTTGTCGTCGATCAGCTTGACGTTTTCCTTGAGCGCGTTGCGCAGCGCAGCGGCGGCACCGGCACTGGCCTTGCCGTGGCCTTCGGCCACTTCCTGCTCCACCTTGTGCAGCGTTTCCTGCACCTTCTTCGTCGCCTTGGCGCGCATTTCCTTCAGAACTTCGGGGTCGATGCGGGGCCGTTGCACGGCGGGTTCGGGCTCAGCCGCCACGCCGCGCGCAGCGCGCAACTCGTCCGCCCAAACACGCACTGGCGGCAATGGCGCAGCGGCGTCTTCGGCTGCGGCCACGGTGATCGCGACGGCGGCCTGAAACGCCGACCACACGACGCCCAACTGGCTCTGGGATGATTCCAGCAAGGGCGGGAACTTGGCGTCAACGCTGCTCCAGTTGGCATCGGTCGTCAGGGCTTGCGCCTGCGTCTTCCAGTGCTCGACGTCGCTCCCCAACACGTCGAGTGCTGCCTGGGCGTCCTTCCAGCTCTTGGTGGACAGCACCTCGATGCGTTGCGCCAGCAGCACAGCGGCCTCGCGCTGCACCTGCGTGCGGTGCTGCAGGTCTTCGATGACCTTCACCCGCTCGGCCAGTTGCAGCTTGACCGTGGCCAGCGGCTCGCGGCTCAGCGGTGCGCCGGCCTTGGCGGCGTCGCGCTGCCAGGCCAGGGCATCGGCGATGTTGATCTTGACCTGTGTCAGCAGCGTTTGTGCCTTCTCGGCCCATTCGGCCGCCAGCGCCTCTTGCCCCTTGGCCCGGCGCAGTTCGTCCAGCTTTTCACGCAGCGGCTTGGCCGCGCCCTTGTCCTTGACGCTGAGTTCCTTGAACACTTCCTGCATCTTTTCAGCACTGGGGTCGCTGGCCAGCCACTGGCGTACCCGGGCCGTGCGTTCGCCCGACGTGGCAGCGGAAAAAGCGCCGCCGGTCAAAGCGTCCAGGGGATGGGGTTCATGGGCCTTGGGGGACACGGGAGTCACTTCGGGCGTTTCAGTCTTGGCAAAAGGGAAGCGGATCATAGGATTGGAATGAAGAGGCAGGCGCAAAGTCGCAGCGGGTATTGTCGCTGTTATCCAGCGCCGCACGAAACACGGGAAAGCGGCCTTCGCCTTGGCGAAATGAAGACCTGAAGAAAGTCCTCCAGAAAGGACCTATCGGCATAGAAGTGAAAACCATAACATTTTTTAAGGAATAACAAAGCCGTTTGTTATCCTTGACTTGATATGACGATTCACCCAAAATCCGCCCGTGCCCTAGAAACCTAGGGACAACCCGTATCCGCTGCCGAACCCGGCTAAGTCAGATCGAGGCGTCCACATGTCACGCCAAGCCGATCCTGATGGCGTATCCATCCCACGAGGGGTTGGGCCTGAGTGGCAGCGATGCCACTTGCTCGCGACCGATCCCCACGAGAAAAGGAAGTGCTATGACAGCGTTATCAACCATGGGTCAGAGTTTTCAGCGAATCAGCTCTGCGCTGACCCGAGCTTTTTTTCAAGCGACCCACAACAGCTTTGCCCTGCTCGGTCTGGCCGTGGCTTTTGCCGTGATCACGCTGGTGGCCCGGCCCGATCTGCGCCAGTCCGGTGAAACTCAGCTCTCCAGCTGGCTGCAACTGCGCCAGACGGAGATTCTGGGGATGAAGGTCGAGGCCGACGCGGTGGAGCGTGCCACCGTCGCCAATCCCAAGGACCTGCCCAAGCAGCAGGCCGCCGTCGCCTTCTGGCTCAGCAAGAAATACCATATTGCACCTGAACCGCTGAGCGCCCTCGTGGTGGAGGCTTACGAAGCGGGTGCACGGGCCAAGCTCGACCCCGCGCTGGTGCTGGCCGTGATGGCGATCGAGTCGGGCTTCAACCCCTTTGCGCAGAGCCCGGTCGGTGCCCAGGGCCTGATGCAGGTGATGACTTCGGCCCATACCGACAAATTCGAGAGTTTCGGCGGCAAGTTGGCCACGTTTGATCCGCTCACCAACCTGCGCGTGGGCGTCAAGGTGCTGCAGGACTGCATTGCACGCGCCGGTTCAGTGGAGGGCGGCCTGCGTTATTACGTAGGCGCGGCCAACAACGAAGGCGATGACGGCTACTCGAGCAAGGTGCTGGCCGAATACGGCCGCTTGCAGCAAGTCGCGGCCGGCCGATCGGTTCCTCTGTCCACCCCTGGCGCCACGAACACCGTGGTGCCAGCAGTGAAGCCGCCGCTGGCCGAGGAGCGGGTGGCGCTGCTGTCAATACCCTAGGCGCGCAGCTCAGCTACACTTGGGGTGTGCGCGACTGGCGATAGGGGCGACCTGCCCTGACGTGGGATCTATACCACTGGGAAGCGCACCGTCGGCGATGTAAGTCCATGACGTTCAGCCGTTCGCCTGGGCAGCCCTTGCGTGAGGCGGTAGCCAAACCGCCGTTCCATGCAGGGATCCATGTCTTAAAGCACTGCCAACATGTACCAACGCAATATCCTTGTCGAACAAACCGACCCCGAACTTTGGGCTGCGATCCTGGCCGAGAACGCGCGCCAGGAACACCATATCGAGCTCATCGCCAGCGAAAACTACGCCTCACCCGCGGTGATGGCGGCGCAAGGGTCGCAGCTCACCAACAAGTACGCCGAAGGCTATCCGGGCAAGCGCTATTACGGCGGCTGCGAACACGTGGACGTGGCCGAGCAA
>CAILZB010000127.1 GCA_903838565.1 uncultured beta proteobacterium
AGCGTGGCCCGCTGTTCCTGTGTCAAAACCAACGACGGCCGTTCAGATTTTCTTGCCATGATCACCACCCTCATAAGTTGAAGAGGAAACATGGTAATTATCGTCTATTTAGTAACCGTATTGATGGAACGATCTACTAGTATGGGCCTGCATACCTTTTTCACCCGAAATACAAGCCCGGAACATGCTGAGATATTTCAAGACGGCAAGCCTGCTGCTTTACCTGTGGTCCACGGCGGCCCTGGGCGTCACCTCAACCGTGCGGATCGGCGTGCTGGCATTTCAGGGCAAGGAGCAAGCGCTCGCGCAATGGAGCCCGACGGCGCAGCAGCTGCAGGCTGACATTCCCAAGTACAGTTTTCAGGTCATCCCGCTGAACTACGACGAGCTCAATGAAGCCGTCAAGAACAGCGAAATCGATTTCGTTCTGACCAATCCCGAGCATTACGTGGTGTTGCGCAATGCGTTTCGCATCAGCCCCATGGTGACCCTGAATACGTCCATCGAACACCGCGTATTCACCCACTTTGGCAGCGTGATCTTTACCCGTTCCGACACCCGGCTGCAGACGCTGGAGCAGGTTCGCGGGCACAAAGTCGCCGCGGTTGGGCTTTATTCCTTCGGCGGCTTCCTGATGGCCGCTGACACGTTCCACCAGCACCGCCTGGACCTGCGTTCAAGCGACGTGCGAGAGCTCAAATTCACCGGTCTGCCGCACAGCCGTGTCGTGGATGAAGTCATGTCGGGGCAGTTCGATGTGGGCATTGTTCGCACAGGCGTGTTGGAACAGATGGCGTTGCAGGGCAAGCTGGACCTGGCACAGGTTCGTGTGCTCAACGCCCAACCCAAGGCGATCTTTCCCCAGGCCTTGTCCACCGAGCTTTATGCGGAATGGCCCTGGGCCGCCGTGGCACGCGCGGACCCCGACCTGGTGAAAGCAGTGGCGTTGGCGCTGCTGCAATTGCAGCCCGATTCCAGAGCGGCCACGGAGGGGAAATACAACGGCTTTTCGCCGCCGGCCAACTACGCCCCGATCGAAGAAGTGATGCGCCGGCTCAATGTCTACCCCGGCGTGCAGACCCGGCCTCTTTGGGAAGAGCTTTGGTTGAGCTATGAAGAGCAGATCGAGTTGGCGGCAGCGCTCGCCGCCGTGTCGGCTTTGGGCTTGTTGGTCTACCTGTGGCGCAGCAACCGCCGGCTGCGCGAAGTGACCCGCCTGTATCAACTGGCGCAGTCCGGACTGCAGGTCACGGCCGCCGCCTTTGGCAGCCAGGTGGGTCTGATCGTGACGGATCAGAAGACCGCCATCGTGCGCGCGAACCAGGCTTTTTGCGACATGCTGGGCTACACGGAAGCGCACATCCTGGGCCAGAGCACGCTGCAGCTGCGCGGCGACTCGGTGCAGGATGGAACGCTGCGCCAGCTGTGGTCCGAACTGCGGGCGCAGGGCCGATGGCAGGGCGAACTGGTGTGCCGACACCAGGGCGGCCACGATGTTCCCTGCATGGTCACCATCACGGCGATCCAGGCCGACTCGGTCGGCCTGTCCGGCTACGTGGGCTCGTTCGTCGACGTCTCAAGACAGAAAAAGGCGGACACCGAAATTCGCCAGCTGGCGTTTTTCGACACGCTCACGGAGCTGCCCAATCGCCGCCTGTTTCTGGAGCGTCTGCACGAAGCGCTCGCAGCATCGCTGCGGAGCCGGCAGCTCGGCGCCCTGATGTTCATCGATCTGGACCACTTCAAGGTGCTCAACGACACGCACGGGCACACGGTGGGGGATCAGCTGCTGCAGCTGATTGCCAAGCGCCTGGGTTTGCTCATCGGCTCCGATGCCCTGGCCGCGCGCCTGGGCGGCGACGAGTTCGTGGTGATGCTGACCGATCTTGGCGCCAGCGACGTGCGCGCGATGGAACAGGCCATGGTCGTCGCCAGAAGCGTGCACGACGCCATCCTGACGCCCTACCAGCTCAGCACCCATGGCGATCTGGCGCAGGGCGAGCACGGGCTGCGCTACAGCTGCAGCGCCAGCATTGGCGTGGCCCTGTTTGGCTTGCAGCCGGAGCCGGTGACCGAGGTGCTCAAGCGCGCGGACGTGGCCATGTACCAGTCCAAACTGGGCGGACGCAATACCATTCGCGAGTACGACCCGGTCGCTCAAAAGAACCTGAACGAGCGCGCGGCCCTGACCAGCGACCTCAACCTGGCGCTGGCGGAACGGCAATTGTTGCTGCACTACCAGATGCAAACCGATGTGTACGGCCAGCCCGTGGGTGCCGAATGCCTGCTGCGCTGGAAGCACCCGACGCGCGGCCTGGTCTCGCCGGTGGAATTCATCCCGCTGGCCGAGGAGTCGGGCGCCATCATCGCCATAGGGGACTGGGTGCTGCGCACCGCCTGCGAAACCCTGGCCGATTGGGCCAGAACGGAACACCTGAATGCGCTCACGCTGAGCGTCAATGTCAGTCCGCAACAGTTCATCGAGGCGAACTTTGTGTCCGGCCTGGACGCCCTGCTCAGGCGGACCGGAGTCCGAGCGGCACTGCTGCGCCTGGAGATCACCGAAGGCATCGTGCTGCACAACACCGAGCAGGTCATCGAGAAGATGCATCAACTCTGCGCGCTGGGCTTGAGCTTTTCGATCGACGACTTTGGCACTGGCTATTCCTCGCTCTCGTACCTGCAGCGCCTGCCGCTGAGCGAAGTCAAGATCGACAAGGCCTTCGTCGGCGACCTGACGCACAACAAGAGCTCGGAAGCCATCGTGCGCGCCATCATTGCGCTGGGCGACAGCATGAACATCGCGGTCGTCTCCGAGGGTGTGGAGACCGAAGTGCAAAGGGCACAGCTGATTGCCATGGGCTGCGATCTGCTGCAAGGCTATCTGATCGCGCGGCCGATGCAGCGCGACGCACTGGAGCCCTTGCTGGAACGCGCACTGGCGCGCACCACGGCCTGAGCCCGCATCGCGACCTGATCGCAGTCAAAGTCGCTGGCAGAACGGGTTTGGAGACAGCAGCCTTCGGTTGTCCGACGGTCACGACTGCCTTGACCATCCCACCGCTGCTGCAACCAGGGTATCGCTGCATTGGAAGGCGGACCGCCCGCTGGACCGACGGACAATAGTTCCCTTTTGCCCCGCCCCTTCCCATGGCCAAACTTCTCAGCGTACAGGTAGCGCCCGCGCGACCCGTTCAAATGGACAGCCGCTCCATCCTCACGGCGATTCACAAGCAGCCCGTAGCGGGCAGCGTTGCCGTCATGCCCGTGGGGCTGCTCGGTGACGAGCAGGCCGACTTGTGGGTGCATGGCGGCCTGGGATGGAGACCGAGGTCTGGGTCGGCGATGTGCTGCGGTTTTCACACTACCGGGCAGAACGGCCTGTGGCATGCGCGCTGCACCGCAACGCACTGCAACGCCGAAGCATTTCCATCTGAACCGGTCACCATCCATGTCCAGGTCTTGGCCCGCGGGTCGACGCGCAACCGGACTTTGAGCATCTCACCCATGGAAAGTGAGGGTGCTTGATGCGCCAATAGAGGTCGGCAAATCGTCTGTCCGTGCGCTGGCGCACAGTGTGCAGTGGCAGCGTTGGCGCACGATGGGAGCATGAGATTCACCCGTACGAGTTGGGTCTGGCTGCTGATCGTGCTGGTTGCTGCAGCCGGCATGTTTTTTTATTTTCGCCGGGGCCAAGCGGTTGAAGTGGTCGAGGTGACCCAAGGCCCCATGGTGCAGTCTGTGGTGACCACCGGACGCATTGCCAGCGTTGCCCGTACCGATGTTGCCAGCCAAAGCACGGCACGTATCGAGGCCATTCTGGTCCGCGAGGGTGATGTGGTCACCGCGCACCAGGTGCTGGTTCGACTGCGTGACGACGAGGCCGAGGCCAATCTGGCTCAGGCCGATGCGGCGGTGGTTGAGGCGCGCGCCCGCATCCTGCAACTGGCGACGGTGCAACTGCCGGTGAGCACGCAATTGCTGGAGCAAGCCCGTGCCGCCGATGCGCAGGCGGCGCGTGAACTGGTGCGTGCCCGGGACTTGTTGGCGCAAGGCTTCGTCTCCCAATCCCGAATGGATGATGCCCAGCGGGCCGCGTTGGCCAGCGCCGCCGCCGTGGTGGCTGCCACTGCGCAGGCCGATGGCAATGGCGCGCGTGGCGTTGAGGCGGCACTCGCGCAGAGCCGCCTTGTGCAGGCAATGGCCGCCAGAGCGGCGGCGGCCAATCGGCTCGATCAATTCAACCTGCGCGCCCCCAGCGCCGGCACGGTGATCAGCCGCGTGGCCGATCCGGGCGACACCGCACAGCCCGGGCGGGCCATTCTGACCTTGGTCAGTGGCGATGAGACGCGCATCCAGGCCAGCGTGGATGAAAAGAATCTGAACTACATCAAGCTCGGGCAGGCCGCGCGGGCCACGGCCGATGCCTTTGCCGATCGTCCCTTCAGTGCCACGTTGACGTATATTGCGCCCGCGGTGGACGCCCAACGCGGAACCATCGACTTGAAACTGCGGGTGGACAAAACCGTGGATTTCTTGCGCACCGACATGACTGTCAGCGTTGAAATCATCACCGCACAAGAACCCCACGCGGTGATGCTGCCCAGCGATGCCGTGCGCCACGATGCCGCGGGTGCCACCTATGCGCTGATCAACCGGGACGGCCTTGCGACCCGGGTGAACGTGACCACCGGGCTGCGCGGTACCGGCACGACCCAAATCGTCACCGGCCTGGCGCCGGGCGACCGGGTGATTGCGCCAACCACGGTGGTGGAAGAGGGTGCACGTGTGCGCGAGCAGACCCAGCGCACGGCACAGGGCAATATGGCAGCACCTGCCATGGGTCTTGCGCAATAGCTCAAGGGGTCAAAGTCGGCATGCCCATTCGTCTTCCTTTTGCCTGGATGGTGTGCCTGCGCTACCTGCGGGAGGGGCGCATGCAAACCGTGCTCATCCTTGCCGGCGTCACCGGTGGGGTGGCGGTGATCATCTTCCTGACGACCTTGATCAGCCAGTTGCAGGAATCCATCATTGACAAGACTCTGGGCAGCCAGGCGCACATCGTGATCCGCGCCCCCCAAGCGGTCAATCACACGACGCTGCCGCCAGCGAGTACCGCGGCCATCATCCAGCCGCGCGCGCAACCCCTGCGCGGCGTTGATCAGTGGGCATCAGTGGTGCAGCTGGCGGCGCAAACGCCCGGTGTGCTGGCGGTCTCGCCCATGGTGTCGGGCGCCGGGTTTGCCGTGCGGGCCGAGGCGAATCAGTCGATTGCCCTGATGGGAGTCGATGGGCAAGCTTACCAACGCATTGTGCGCATGCCCAGGTACCTGCAACAGGGGCAGTTTGACGTGAGCGGCACCCATACCGTCATCGGCGTCGAGCTGGCCAAGGATCTGGGTCTTGCCGTGGGTGACAAACTGCGCCTGGTCACCATGGACAGCCGTACTGACCTGTTCACCGTCGCGGGCATCTTTGACATTGGCAACCGCGACCTGAATCGCCGCTGGGTGTTCACCAGCATCAAGGTGGCGCAGTCACTGCTCAACCTGCCCGGTGGCATGACGCAGATTGATCTGCGGGTCGCCAACCTGTTTGCGGCGGACGCCACGGCCCGCCAGTTGCAGGCCCAGACCGGCCTGACCGTGGACAGCTGGATGCAGACCAATGCCCAGTTGCTGTCGGCCCTTAACAGTCAGAGCATGTCCAATAACCTGATCCGCCTGTTTGTGACCGTGATCGTGGCCGTCGGCATTGCCAGCGTGCTGGTGGTTTCCGTCGTGCAGAAACAGAAGGAGATCGGCATTTTGCGGGCCATGGGTGCGAGCCCGCGGCGCATCATGTCGGTGTTTTTGCTGCAGGGCGGTTTTTATGGCCTGATGGGGTCGGCCCTGGGGGCGGCGCTGGCTTTGGGTCTGCTCAGATTCTTCTCGCGCATCACCCGCAACGCAGACGGCTCGGCGCTGGTCAACGGCGAACTTGATCTCTCCGTGGTGGTGTCTGCTTGCGCCCTGGCGCTGGTGGTCGGCCTGTTGGCGGCAGCCCTGCCGGCACGGCGCGCCGCCCGCCTCGATCCCGTGCAGGCGATACGCGTCTGAAGGACTCCGCGCCGTGACCCCGATCGTCGAACTGCACCAGATTCGAAAAAGCTATGGTGATGGCACTTCGGTGGTGACCGAGGTGCTGCACGGCATTGACCTGTGCATCCACGAGGGCGAGTTCGCGGCGCTGACCGGACCGTCGGGTTCGGGCAAGAGCACGCTTCTCAACCTCATTGGCCTGCTGGAGAAGCCGACCAGCGGGCAACTCCTGGTGCAGGGGCGTGATACGGCAGGACTTGATGACGTCGCCATCACGGCGTTGCGCGGCCACAGCATTGGCTTCATCTTCCAGTTTCACCATTTGCTGCCTGCATTCACGGCCCTGGAAAACGTGATGATGCCATCCATACTGGACCAGGGATGGCCCACCGCCCAGGCGCAAGACAAAGCGATGCGGCTGCTGGAGCAAGTTGGCCTGAAGGATGCGGCGCACAAGCGCCCGTCGCAACTCTCCGGCGGCATGCAGCAGCGCGTCGCGGTGGCGCGTGCACTCTCGCTGTCGCCGCGCCTGATTTTGGCGGATGAGCCGACCGGCAATCTGGACACGCACAGTGCCAATGACATCTTCGAGTTGCTGCAAAGCGTGAACCAGACGCAGAAGTCAGCCTGTCTGATCGTTACCCATGATCCGGCGCTGGCCGCGCGCTGCGCGCGGCAGATCCAAATTGTTGACGGACAGCTGCTGCGTGCGGCTCCTGCCTGAACTGGAGCGCATCGTGAAGCCAAAATGAGCGTGCCGTACTGGAAGACCCGTTCGCATGGGATACTATTTGCCTGACAGAGGGGATCGTGTCACCCTAGAAATTACGCTGACACCCAAACACAGTCATTGAAGGGTGGGTTGTGGCCAATTTTCCCAATACCTGGAGCCGGCTCGGGCTGCAACTCAAGCTGCAGCTCCTGATTCAGGGATTCCTGATCGTCGTACTGCTTGCCGCCCAGCAGTGGATTTCAAGCCGGTTTGAAATGCAGATCACCCGGGCCGCGCAAGAGCGCACGGTCGCCGTGGCCGATGGCGTCATCAACGGCCTGAACACGCTGATGGTCACCAAGCTGGGGGGTAACGACGTCATCAGCGACGCCGCTGCACGGGCACTGTTCATCCAGAAGATGGGAGCCTCCGACAACGTCAAGGAATTGCGCGTCGTGCGCGGCAAGGGCATCAAGGACGAGTTTGGCGAGGGCCTTCCCCAGGAGCAGGCCACTGACGACATGGACCGCGAGGTACTGGCCAGCGGAAAAATGCAATTCAAGGCGCTTCACGGCCGGGACGGAGAGGAACAGCTTCGTGCGGTTCTGCCCTTCGTTGCGAAGAAATCCTTCCGCACCACCAACTGCCTCAAGTGCCACGGCGTGGACGAAAACGCCGTGCTGGGTGTGGCCAGCATCACGCTGGACATCAGGGAAGATCTGGCGACGCTCAAAAGCGTCAACAGCTGGCTCTGGCTCGGACAGGGCGTGCTGCAGGTAGCGATGTTCTTTGTGGTCGGCACCATCGTGCGGCGCCTGCTCCAACAGCTCGGCGGCGAACCCCAGGACGCGGTCGATCTGGCCCGGCGCGTGACCGATGGGAATCTCAGCCAGGGCGTGCAACTCAAGCCCGGTGATTCGACCAGCCTGATGGCGCAGCTGCTGGTCATGCAGGGCAGTCTGGTCAGGGTGGTGACTGATGTGCGCCTGGGGGCCGAGCGGGTTGAGAACTCGAGCGCCGAGATTGCACAGGGGAACCAGGACTTGTCGGCACGCACTGAAAGCCAGGCCAGTTCCCTGGAAGAAACGGCGGCCGCCATGGAGCAGCTCAGCGCCACAGTCAAGCAAAATGCCGACAGCGCCGGCCAAGCCAACCAGCTGGCGCTGAACGCCTCCCTTGTCGCCACCCAGGGGGGTGACGTGGTGGGCCAGGTGGTCGACACCATGAAGGGCATCAATGAATCCTCGCACCGGATCTCCGACATCATCAGCGTGATCGACGGCATTGCGTTTCAGACCAACATCCTGGCGCTGAATGCCGCCGTCGAGGCCGCTCGCGCCGGTGAGCAGGGCCGCGGCTTTGCCGTCGTGGCAACCGAAGTGCGCAGCCTCGCCGGCCGATCGGCGCAGGCGGCCAGGGAGATCAAGAAACTGATCAACGCCAGCGTCGAGCGGGTCGAGCAGGGGACCCGCCTGGTGGACAAGGCGGGCGAAACCATGACCGAGGTGGTGCGGGCCATCAAGCGGGTCACGGACCTGATGGGCGAGATCAGCGCCGCCAGCGCAGAGCAAAGTGCCGGCGTGGCGCAGGTGGGAGAGGCCGTCGGTCAAATGGATCAGGTGACGCAGCAGAATGCGGCCCTGGTGGAGCAGATGGCCGCCGCGGCCAGCAGCCTCAACGCCCAGGCCCATGAGCTGGTTCAGGCGGTTGCGGTGTTCCAGCTCCCGACCCGAAGGCCGTGATGGCCTGGTCAGGGCGGACTTAGGCAACTTCCAAGCTTCACGATAAAAAGCGCGGCGCCCCGTCGCTGGCGTCGGCTTGTTGCCGCTATAGTGCGACCTTCACACCACTCGATGGAAGTCACACCATGCTGTCCCTGCCCCTCACCGCCCTGATCACGCTGCTGGTCCTGCTGCTGCTGTTCGCCACGGGACTGAACGTGGGCCGCGCGCGGAGCCGCTACGGCATCAAGGCGCCGGCGGTCACGGGAAACGAGATGTTCGAGCGCGCCTATCGCATCCAGATGAACACGCTGGAAAACGCAGCTCTGCTGCTGCCGGCGCTGTGGCTGTATGCCGGTTTCATCGGCGACCGGGGTGCGGCCGCCATGGGCCTGGTCTGGCTGATCGCCCGCGTCTGGTATGCCCTGGCCTATCAGAGCAATCCGGCCAAACGAGGCGGCGGTTTTGGCTTGTCCGTGCTGGCGTTTGCCGGCCTGTGGATCGGTGCGCTGTGGGGCGTGGCCAGGCCGCTGCTGTACTGACCGCGCCGCCAAGGCGCCGGCTAATCCAGGCGCGGTTTGATGCCGTGGATGTCCCGGAACGACACCACCGCCAGCAGATGGTTGTCGTCGTCGGTCACGGGGATGGCGCGGAAGATGTAGCGGTCAAACATCGCCACCGCGTCGCTCAGCGTGTCGTCCGGACTCAGGCTGAGGGCGTTCTCGGTCATGATGTCCTTGAGCGTCTGCTGGGGCGTGGCGGCCATCAGTTCACGAAAATCGACCACGCCCTTGAGCACGTCGTTCTCGCCCGTCACGTACACGTACATGATCACGTCCATGTCGCGCGCGAACACATGAAACTGTGAAATCACTTCACTCACCGCGGTCGCCTCGGGATACTTGATGTACTGCTGGGTCGAATACAGCAGGATGTTCTCGTCGTGCCGGTCGATGATCAACTGCACCTTGGCCGCGCTTTCCTTGTCGATCATCTGCAGCAGCTCGTCGGCTTCGGTCGCCGGCAGCGCCGCCAGAATCACCGCGGCCTGCGCCGGACTCATGGCGTTGATGAGCTGGGCCGCATGGCGTTTCTCGATCGCCCGAATCAGTTCGCGCTGCACCCGCGGCTCGACCTCCTCCAGCGTGTCCGAGGCGTGCTCGGTCTCAAGCTCCTTGAACACCGCCAGGCGCTGATCGCCCTCGAGCTCTTCCAGGATGTCGGCCAGATCCACCGGGTGAATGTCACTGATGTTTTCCTTGAGCACGTTGAGCTTGACGTGGCCCTTGAAGGCGCCGATGTGCTCGGGCAGGGCTTGCACGTACATCCAGGAAACGGTCGTCTCCTCGCTCTGCTCGGACATCCAGTTGGCCAGCTTCTTCAGGCCCAGGCGGCGCAGCATGCGGCGCTTGCTGAAATCGACCTCGCTGACAAACAGCTTGCCCGCCTGAAAGTCCAGGCTGATGTCATACACGATCTCGACCTCGTGGTCGTCCATGTCCAGGATCTTCTTGTCCAGGATGTGGGCGCGCAGCAGGATAGACCCCTCCGGTGGCGCGCGCTCGTACTCCACGGCAGCGCTCACGTCGAAGACGATTTCGGTGTTCGAGATCAGCGTGAGCTTGTCCCAGGGCAGCAGCAGCGACGGATAGCCGAACGAGCGTGTCACGACGAAGTGGCTGACCTCGGGCAACTTGCCCGTCTCGACGATCACCATGTCGCCCAGGCGGCCGATGGGCTCGGTCTTGAGGTAGACCTTGCGGCCAATGATTTCGCTCAGAAAAAACTTGTGTTCCAGCAGGGTAGCCATGGCTTGCGTCCTTATCCCAGCGTGGTGACGAATTTGTAGATGATCAGACCCACGATGAGAAACAGGTAGACGCGCAGCGCCGCGAGCGCGATCCGTACGCCGCGCGACATTTCAATGTGCGGCTTGCTGTAGCGCTGGTTGATTTCCTGGATCTTGCGGGCCAATCGATTGAAGCTGGATGCCATGGGGTTTGCCTCGAATCACTGAAACAGTTGGGGGAACATGACGCTCACGCCATACAGCGTGGACAGGATCACGATGGCCATGACGATGAAGCCGCCGATCAGGTTTTCCGTCAATGAATTGGCGTATTCGCCCATGGTCTTCTTGTCGTTGAGCAGCAGGATCAGGAACACCAGCGCCGCGGGCAGCAGCGTCACGGCCACCACCTGCACGAACAGCGTGATCAGCACCAGCGGCGCGCCCGGGATCAGCACCACCAGACCGGCGGTGATGAGGGTGAAGAAATAGGTGATATAGAACCAGGGCGCTTCCTTGATCTTTTGGTTCAGCGAGTGCGCCCAGCCGAAGATCTCGCCAAAGGCCCACGAGCTGGCCAGCGAAATGCAGATCGCGCCGAGCAAGCCCGCGTCGAACAGACCGATCGCCATGAAGGTGCCGACGTACTGGTTGGTCTTCATCAGGTGCTCGGCCGCCTGCGCCGCGTCGTCGATGGCGACGCCCTTCAACACCGCACCGGTCAGGATCACGATGAAGACGGCCACCACCACCGTGAAGATGGAACCCACCAGCGTGTCGAACTTGCCCCAGGGGATGTCCTTTTCCTGCATGCCCTTGTCGACCACGGCGCTTTGCTGGAAGAACAGCATCCAGGGTGCGATCGTGGTGCCGATGTTGGCCATCAGGATGAAGAACAGTTCGCCGTTGAAGCCGCCAGGGAAATTCGGGATCAACCCGTCCCTGAAGATCTGCGACACCGAGGGGTGCACCATGAAAGCCGCCGGGATGTAGATCAGGTTCAGCGCGCAGAACAGCAGCGCGATCTTTTCCCAGGTCCAGTAGCGGCCGTTGATGACGATGAAGCCCATGAGCGCGATCACGCCGGTCACGGTGATCCAGGGCGCAATGCCGAAGATGTTCAGCGCCGAGGTCATGCCGATGAACTCGGTGACGAGCGTGAGCCAGTCCACGATCATCAGGTCGAGCAGCGAAAACCAGCCCCAGAAGGCGCCGAAACCGTCGAAGATCGCCTCGGCATGGCCGCGCTTGGTCACAGCCCCGAGCCGCACCGTCATCTCCTGCACGTAGTAGGCCACGGGGATCAGGATCAGCAGAAACCAGATCAGGTTGAAGCCGTATTTCGCGCCGGTGGCGGCATAGGTGGTGATACCGCCGGCGTCGTTGTCCGCGACCATCACCACCAGGCCCGGCCCGGCGATCACCAGGTACAGCTGAATCGCTTTCCAGTACTTGCGGAACTTGTAATAGAGTTTGGAAAAGAGGTTCATCGTGGTGTCGTGAATGGCAGCGCAGCCTCGCCAGCAAGGGCAGCTCGTGCTGAGCATATCAGCTGCGGCGGCCGCTACCGTGAAGCGCGGCCAGCGTGTGCGACCGGTGGCCGCACACGCTGGATGTCAGTGGCTTGCCGTTGCCGGCCGCAGCTTCGCGCTATTTTGCGGTGATCGTGATCGGCACGTTCACCGTGGCGCTCAGGCCCGCGGAGTCGACCACCGAGACCTTCAGGCTGTAGCTTCCCAGCACCGGGCTGGCCCAGTTGGCGGTGATGGTCAGTCCGCTCAGGGAGAACGACATGCCCAGCGGCACACCGGAGAGGGACACCGACAGCGAGGTGGCGCCAGGGTCCGAGATGACGATGCTGCCGCTCAGCGCCTTGCCCACGACGCCCGTCATGCCCGCCGCCGTGATCACCGGGCCCGCGGCCGCGATCTTCACGCTGTACACGCCCTGGCCACTCAGACCGGTCTTGCTGTCCTTGGCGACCACGGTCACGGCATAGCTGCCCAGCACCGGGCTGGCCCAACTGACCACGCCCGCGGCGCTGATGCTCATGCCGGCGGGCGCGCCGGCGAGGCTGTAGCTGACAGCGTTGGGCGCCGTGACCGAGACGGTGAACGACAGCGCCACGCCGGGCTTGCCGCTCACGCTGGCGCTGGCCACCACGGGAGCCGTCGGCGCGACGACCACGGGCGCCGCGATGCTGACGCTGTACAGGCCCTGGCCGCTGAGGCCCGTCTTGGCATCCTTGGCGACCACGGTCACGGCGTAGCTGCCAGCCACGGGCGTGGCCCAGGTGACGACACCGGCGCTGCTGATGGCCATGCCGGCAGGCGCGCCGGTGAGCGTGTAGCTCACGGCGTTGGGCGCCGTGACGGAAACGGTGAACGACAGCGCCGTGCCGACCTTGCCGCTGACGCTCGCCGGTGTCACTACCGGCGCTACGGCGGGCGCAGTGGAGCCGGCCAGCAGGCTCAGCAGACTGGAGACGTTGGGCGTTCCCAGTCCCGCCAACGGGTCGTAGCCGACCTTGGCGGTGCAGCTGGCACAGGTTCCGTCCGTCCCCTTGGTGATGTCGGCAAAGGCGCTGGCGTAGCTGCCGGGCACGGCCGCGATCTGGCCGTACAGCACGGCGTGCGGCGCGCCCAAGGCGGGCCTGGCGGCCTGGGCGCGCGTGGCGTTCGCCACCGCGACGAGACCGGCCCACTGCGGCGTGGACAGGCTGGTGCCGCCGGCGCTGAGCCAGCCCACGCTCGTGCTGCCGGGCGCGATCACCGCCACATACTGTCCGGTGCTGGGATCGGCATTGAAGGCGACGTCGGCCACCGTGCGGTGCGCCGGCGTCCCCATGCCGGGAACGGCGCTGTTCTGGTAGCCGGGCGTGGCGGTGTACAGGCTGGTACCGCCACCGGTGCCCGACCAGCTCACCTCGGAGCGCGTGCCGGTGCCGGAGTAGGTCAGACTCGTTCCGCCCACGGCCACCACGTTGGCCGAGACCGCGGGCCAGGAGACGCCGGCGCCGTTGTCACCGGTGGCGGCGAGGTAGCTCATGTTGGCCGCGGTGAAGGCCGAGTCGACCGATGCGGTCCAGCTGCCTTCGGCCGCGCCGAAGCTCATCGACACCACGCCCGGGCCCATGGCGTTGGCCAGCTTCACGGCCCCCAGCAGGCTGTTGAGCGATGCATCCGGCGCCTCGATCAGCACGATGCGCGCCAGCGGCGCCGTGGCATGGGCCCACTGCACGTCCAGCGTGATCTCCGTGGCCCAGCCCGAGTCATAGGCGGGCGCCGTGGCGCTCATGCTGCCGCTGGCGTTGTTGTAGACCTGGGAGAACTCGCAGCCGGTGCTGGACGCTGCAGCCAGCGGCAGGCTGGCGCTGGCTGCAAGGGCCCGGGTGGTGCAGGCCGGCAGGCCGAACTTCTGGTTGAACGCGGCCAACTCGGCCACCACGCTGGGGTCGTGCATGGCGTCGATCAGGTAGATGGTCTGACCCGCGCCCAACTGTGCCGCCTGCAGTGCGCTCAGCGCCGTGCCGGCCGCAGGCAAGGCGGGCAGTCCGTAGGCGGCGCGGATCTGCGCCGGCGAGTAGGTCGCGACGACGGCACCCGTGGCCATCGGAGCCGCGGTGTCCGCAGCGCCTGGCGTCTGGGCGCTGAGCGCGCGCAGATGGCGCACGGACTCCATCGCCTGGGCCGTGAGGCGGCGCGTCGACAGCTGGCCGAACTCTGCCGGCACCGCCTGAAGGCGCGGGCCGCTGCGCGCCGAAGCCGCGCTGTCGGCCGCGTCGCCGTCGTCCGGTGCGTTCAGCAGCACCGGAGCAACGTGGAAGGTAGGCAGGGCCGTCTGCGCTGCGGCCGCGTCTGGAAAGCTGGGCTGATCCAACTGCAGTGTGGTGGTGGCGCTCGATACCAGCGTGGGCGCGGATTGCGCCACGGGCAAGCTGTCCGAGCCGCCTCCGCCGCAGGCGCTCAGCAGCGTGGCTGCGCAGGCAGCCAGCAGAAAAGCCGTGCGGGGCTGGGGGTTGAATCCGGTGTGTGTAGTCTTCATGGCTGCATCGCTCCAAAAAAATGGGCGAGGGCCACGCAGGACAACGTTCGTGTGAAACGTTGGCAACCCCGCTGCCGTGGCGCTTGCGCGCGGTAGGCCGGTGGCTTTGCGTCCCCATCTTTCGATGGGTTTGCCCTCTGGACCGCTGCACCAAGCAGTGGTCACTTGTATCCGAATGTACGGGAAGTGCGCCTGCAAGTAAATACCCTTGGAAGAAAATAGTCGCCACTGGATCTCGCTGCGACACCTGCACTGGTGTCGTGCTGCGCTCGCTTTCAGGCCCGGGCTGCGATGCGCAGCGAGTCGCTGCGTCGGGTGACCGCCGGCGGTCTGACCCGACCTACTAAAATCAGAGTCTGTTTCCGAAAGCTGATCCGCATGCCACGCCAACTCTTCGTCACCACCGCCCTGCCCTACGCCAACGCCAACTTCCACATTGGCCACATGATGGAGTACATCCAGGCCGACATCTGGGTGCGGCACCAGCGCATGGCGGGCAACGTGGTGCACTTCGTCTGCGCCGACGACGCGCACGGCGCGCCGATCATGATCGCCGCGGAAAAGGCCGGCAAGACGCCGCAGCAGTTCGTCGCCGACATCGCCGCCGGACGCAAGCAGTATCTGGATGGATTCCACATCGGATTCGACAACTGGCATTCCACCGACGGCGCCGAGAACCATGAACTGGCGCAGCAGATCTACCGCGACCTCAAGGCCGCGGGGCTGATCGCGACCAAGACCATCGAGCAGTTCTTCGATCCGGAAAAACAGATGTTCCTGCCCGACCGCTTCATCAAGGGCGAATGCCCCAAGTGCGGCGCCAAGGATCAGTACGGCGACAACTGCGAAGTCTGCGGCGCGGTGTATGCGCCGACCGAACTCAAGGCTCCGTACTCGGCGCTCTCCGGCGTCACACCCGTGCTACGAAATTCGGAGCACTACTTCTTCAAGCTGTCGGATGCGCGCTGCCTGGCGTTTCTGGACCAGTGGACGCAGGAGGAAGGGCACCTGCAGACCGAGGTCTACAACAAGATCAAGGAATGGCTCACGCCCAATGAAGAGGGCGTGCGCGACCTGGGCGACTGGGACATCAGCCGCGACGCGCCCTACTTCGGCATCGAGATCCCCGACGCACCGGGCAAGTATTTCTACGTTTGGCTGGACGCGCCCATCGGCTACCTGGCATCGCTGAAGAACTACTTAGGGAAAATCGGCGTCGACTACGACGCCTTCATGGCCGACCCGGCGACCGAGCAGTTCCACTTCATCGGCAAGGACATCATCACGTTTCACACGCTGTTCTGGCCGGCGATGCTGCACTTCAGTGGGCGCAAGACGCCCAATTCGATCTTCGTGCATGGCTTTCTCACGGTCAACGCCGAGAAGATGAGCAAGAGCCGCGGCACCGGACTGAATCCGCTCAAGTACCTGGAGCTGGGCATGAATCCCGAATGGCTGCGCTACTACATCGCAGCCAAGCTCAACGCGCGCAACGAGGACATCGACTTCAACCCCGAGGATTTCATGCAGCGCGTGAACTCCGACCTGGTGGGCAAGTTCATCAACATCGCGAGCCGCTCGGCCGGCTTCCTGAGCAAGCGCTTCGGCGGCAAGCTGGGCGTGACCTCACCCGACGGCAAGGGCCTGCTGGACATCCTGCGCGCCAAGCACGAGGAGATGCAGCAGCACTACGAGGCGCGTGAATACGGCCGCTCGCTGCGCGAGATCATGCTGCTGGCGGACCGCGTGAACGAATACGTGGACCAGAACAAGCCCTGGGAACTGGCCAAACAGGACGGCATGGACGCCCGCCTGCACGACGTGTGCACGGTCTGCATCGAAGCCTTCCGATTGCTCACGCTGTATCTCAAACCGGTGCTGCCCACGCTGGCCGCGCAGGTCGAGCGCTTCCTGAACGTCCCGGCGATGCAATGGCCTGATGCGACTCAGGCGCTGGGACTGGGCCACGCCATCGGCGACTACAAGCACCTGATGCAGCGCGTGGACATCAAGCAGCTTGAAGCGCTGTTCGAGGGACCCGCAGCGACGCCGGCGACCCACAGCGTGGCCACGGAACACAGCCAGGTCGGGCCCAGCTTGCCCGGCGGCGAGGCCATCGCCCCCGCCATCAACATCGACGACTTCGCCAAGATCGATCTGCGCATCGCCAGGATCGTGCGCTGCGAAAAGGTCGAAGGCTCGACCAAGCTGCTGCAGCTCACGCTGGACGTGGGCGAAGGCATCGACACCGAGGGCAACGCCATCACGCGCAATGTCTTCAGCGGCATCGCCAGCGCCTATCAACCCGAGCAACTGGTCGGCCAGTTGACGGTGCTGGTGGCGAACCTGGCGCCGCGCAAGATGAAGTTCGGCGTCAGCCAGGGCATGGTGCTGGCGGCCAGCGCGGCCGACGAAAAGGCCAACCCCGGCATCTATATCCTGAACCCCGGCACGGGAGCCATTCCCGGCATGCGGGTGCGTTGATCAGGATTCAGTGAACGCCCTCAGCGCCGCCCTCATCCTGTTGCTGGGGGGCGCGTTTGCCTGTTTGCTGCCGCTGCGCAACCGCGTGCGCGCCGGCATCGGCGTGGCGTCGCAGGCGGCGGCCACGCTGCTGGTGTGGAGCGCGATTGCGCCGGTGCTGTTCCAGGGCCAGATCCTGCTGGGCGAACTGGCCTGGGCCTATCCCATGGGAACGCTGCTGCTGCGCCTGGACGCGCTGGGCGCCTTCTTCCTCGCCTGGTCGCTGCCGATGACGCTGCTGGGCGCCATCTACGCCGTGGGCTATATGCGGCCCTTCATGGATTCCAAGCGCCACCTGGGCGTGCATTACGCGCTCTTGAACCTGACCTCGCTCTCCTTCATTCTGGTGTACACGGCCGAGCACGCGCTGGTGTTCCTGCTGGGCTGGGAGATCGCGGCGCTTGCCGCCTGGCTGCTGGTGATCTGGGACTACACCAACCAGAAGGTGCGCTTTGCCGGCTTCAACTACCTGGTCTCCACGCACATCGGCCTGATCTTTCTGGTGGCCGCGTTCATGATCCTGTACGCGCACTCCGCTTCCTGGGACCTGGCCAGTTTCGGCAAATGGCTGCACAGCCACGCCGGCTCCGAGCGCAACCTGGTGTTCCTGCTGTTGGTGACGAGCTTCGGCCTGAAGTCGGCGTTCTTTCCGTTTCACTCCTGGCTGCCGCGCGCCCACGCCGCCGCGCCCGCCCATGTCTCGGCGCTGATGTCGGGCGTGATCCACAAGGCGGGCCTGTACGCACTCGTGCGCTTCGTCTGGCTGATGGGGCGGCCCGACGAATGGATGGGCTGGTTCCTGATCGGCTTTTGCGCGCTGTCGGCCGTGGTGGGCGCGCTCTACACCGTGAGCCAGCGCGACTTGAAGCGCCTGCTGGGCTACTCGTCCACCGAGAACGTGGGCATCGCGGGCATCGGCTTTGGCGTGGGCTGCCTGGGCTTGAGCTGGGGCCAGCCCGCGCTGGTGGCGCTGGGCTTTGCCGGCGGCTTGCTGCACGTGCTGAACCACGCCTTCTTCAAATGCCAGCTGTTCTACGCGGCCGGCGCCGTTTACCAGGCCACGCACACGGTGGACCTGGAGCATCTGGGCGGACTCTCCAAACTCATGCCCTGGACCGCACTGAGCTTCCTGCTGGGCGGCGTGGCGATCTCGGCGCTGCCGCCGCTGAACGGCTTCACCAGCGAGTTCGTGATCTATTCGGGATTGTTCAACCACGCTGCGGTGGGCGTCTGGGCCCAGGTCGCGCTGAGCGCCGTGGGCGCGCTGCTGGCCTTTGTCGGCGCGGTCTCGGCATTGAGCATGACGCGCGCTTTCGGCGTGATCTTTCTGGGCAAGGCGCGCGACGCCAGCGTGCATGCTGCAGCGGAAGTGAGCCGCTGGATGCTGCTGCCCATGGGTGTGCACGGCGCGGGCGTGGTCTTGCTCGGCGTGCTGCCGGTGCTGGGTTTCATGCTGGTGCAGGGGCCCACCGAAATTGCGCTGGCGCTGCTGCCAACGCACGACACGGCCGTGCTGCAAGCCATCAGCGACAGCCTGACGCGCGTCGGCCTGGTCTCGGGCGCTCTCGCCGCCGCGATCGCGCTCATGCTGTGGCTGCGCTCCCGTGCGGCGAGCGCACCCGTGCAGCCGACCTGGGGCTGCGCCTACGGTGCGCCGAACACGCGCATGCAATTCACCGGAGCGAGCTTCTCCTGGGACTTCGTGCGGCGCTTTCGCGGTGTGGTGGTGATGCTGCGCCGACGCAAGGCGCCCATGGGCTACTTCCCGAGCGACGCCTACGTCATCACCGATTGCGTGGACGCGGTCGAGCGGCGACTGTTCTCCGTCATCGCCCACGGCGACGAGTCCGCCAGCGCGATGTCGGGCCATTGGCACGAAGAGGATCCGCGCCTGGCCTTTGCCGCAGCGCTGCTCTTCATCGTCGCCATCGCGGGCCTGGTGCTATTGACCGCAGGGCCGCTGCCATGAATCTGCTTCTGGGCCTGGCCCACGTGCTGATCGTTCTGGCCATGCCGATCCTGATGGTGGGCCTGGTGAACCGCACCAAGTCGCTGTGGGCGGGGCGCAAGGGGCCCGGACTGCTGCAGTCGCTGTGGGACCTGCTGCGCCTGCTGGGCAAAAGCCCGGTCTACAGCGAGGTCGCCACGCCGCTGTTTCGCGCCGGCGCCTGGGTGGGATTGGCCAGCGCCCTGCTGGCCGCGCTGATCGCGCCCATCGTCGGCAACTTCGCGCCGCTGCAGTTCGACTTTGACTTCATCGCCTTCGCCTACAGCATCGCCCTGGCGCGCATCTTCCTGATGCTCTCGGCCATGGACGTGGGCAGTTCGTTCGAGGGCATGGGCGCGGCGCGCGAAGCGTCCTTCACCGCCTTTGTCGAGCCGGCGCTGTTTCTGCTCATCGGCACGGCCGGCGTGGCCACGGGCCAAAGCAGCTTCGCCGCGCTCATGGGGCAGTTGCAGCAAACGCCGGCGCTGCTGCTGCCGGCCGTGCTCGTGCTGTTCGTGCTGCTGCAGGCGGAAGCCGCCCGCGTGCCGGTGGACGACCCCGCCACGCATCTGGAACTGACGATGGTGCACGAGGTCATGATCCTGGACCACAGCGGTCCCGAGCTGGCGGCGATGCAGTACGCGGCCGCGCTGAAGATGACGATGTACGCCGGTCTCATCGCAGCGCTGCTCAACCCCGTCAGCGCCACGCGCGCGCCGCTGGCGAGCCTCACTGCCGCGCTCGCACTCATGTGCGCCGTGGCCGTGACGGTGGGCGGCGTCGAGTCGCTGGTGGCACGCCTGCCGATGCGCAACGTGCCGCGCTATCTGATGGCGGCGTCGCTGCTGGCGGCGCTGTCCCTGGGCGCAGCGGGTTGGATGGCGGGGAAGATATGACCCTGCCGCTGATGCTGTTCTTTGTCGCCGTGCTGGTGCCGGTGTTCTTCAGCCGGGTGCGCTCGGTGCCGGCGTGGCTCGCGCTGCAGGCGCTGGCGCTGGGCTGGAACGGCGTGGCGCAGCACCCGGGCATTTCGCTGCATGCCGTTGCCGCGCTGGCCGAGGTGCTGATCGTGCGCGCTGCGCTGGTGCCGCTGCTGCTGCGCCGCGCCATCCTGGCGCGCGCCGAGCCGAACCTGGACCTGATGCCGTCGAACCTTTTCAGCTGGGCCACCGCCATCACGCTGATCGTGCTGGCGTTTGAATTTGCCGCGCCCAGCATGAGCGACCAGCAGGCGATCACGCTCGGTGTGGTGGGCGCGACCGTGGTCGTCGCGCTGCTGCTGCTCGCCACCAATGCGGCGCCGCCGGCGCAACTGATCGCGCTGCTGTTCCTGGAAAACGCACTGGCGCTGTTCGAGTCGCTGTTTCCCGAGCCCTGGCCGCTGCCGGTGCACGCCGCGCTCAGCAGCATCTACCTGTTGACCGTGGGCGTGGGCGCCTGGCTCATCGCCAGGAACGAAGACCCTGCGGTCCAAGCAGAGGAGCCGCATGAGCCACACTGAAACCGCCGAGCACCATGCCCACGGCTGGGTCGGGCCGGCACTGGTCGGGGTCGCGCTGATCAACTTTGCGGCCTGGGCCGCGGTGTTCGCGCGCACGCCGCTGAGCCAGATGCCGCTGTATTTTGCCCAGGGCTATTTCGTGCTGGACGCCACGTCCATGCTGTTCCTGCTCGTCATCAACAGCGTGTTTCTGGGCATCAGCGTCTACATGTCCTCGCGCGCCTACACCTCGCAAACCCTGGCGCACGACATGCTCAGCCGCACCGGCCTCACGCTGGCCTTCATGCTCGCGATGAACCTGGGCGTGATGGCCAACCATCTGCTGGTGCTGTGGGCCTTCATCGAGCTCACCACGTTGTGCGCCGCGCCGCTGGTGGCGCAGGGCGACGCGAAGGAGCCGCGGCGCGTGGCCTGGCAATACCTGATGTATTCCAGCGTCTCGCTGGCGCTGACCTTTCTGGGCATCATGTGCCTCACGCGCTCGGCCCAGCTGCAGGGGCTGGAGATGAGCTTTGCGCTCGATCAGATGGCGTCCACGCTGCCCACCAGGGGCGACAGCTGGCAGCGCTTGGGGCTGGCGCTGATGCTGTTCGGTCTGGGCAGCAAGCTCGGGCTGGCGCCGCTGTACAACTGGATGCCCAACACCTACGAGGCCGCGCCCACCAGCACCAGCGCGCTGCTGGCGGCGATCCAGTTCAACATCAGCGTGGTCGCGGTGTTTCGCATCCTGCACATCTTCCGCGGACACGACGCCAGCTTTGTCTCGCACGAGCTGCTGATCATGGGCTGTTTGTCGCTGATCGTGGCTGCCGTGCAGGTGATGGCGGCGCGCAACTACAAGCGACTCGTCGCCTACGCCTGCGTCAGCTCCTCCGGCGTGATCGCGATCGGCCTGTCGGTGGGCAAGGCCGCGGCCTACGGCGTGCTGCTCTACATCGTGAGCAACGCCTTCGTGAAGTCGCTGCTGTTCCTCACCGCCGGTCGGATGCGCGCGGTGTATGGCACGAACGAGGTCAAGGCCTTGAGCGGCGTGATGCGCGTACTGCCGTTCTCCGGTCTGCTGTTTGCCGTGGGCATCTTTGCGCTGCTGGGGTTTCCGCCGTTTGGCAGCTTTCTGGCCGAAATGCTGATCCTCTCAGGCATCGTGCAATCGGGCAACATGATCGCCTTCAGCCTGATGTGCGCCATGCTCACCATCATCTTCGTCGCCACCGGGCGCAGCATTTTTCCGATGCTGTGGGGACCGTCCAACTGGCAGGGTCCACCCGTGCAGGAGACCTGGGTCACGGCCCTGCCCAAGCTGGGCTTCGTGCTGGCGCTGGTGTTGCTGGGCGTCTACACGCCCGACCCCATCAGCGCGCTGTTGCGCCAGGTGGCGCAAACGATCGGGGGGCCGGGATGAAGCCGACCGAACCACTGCGGTTGCTGAACAGCGCGGAGCTCGCGCCATTGCCCCTGCAGGACTGGGCCGCTCAGTGCGCGCTGGCGCTGGAACAGGGTGCGCGACTGCTGACGCTGTTCGGCCGCGCTGACGGCGCCGAAGAGGTCGTGACCACGGCGGTGTTTCAAACCAGCGCTGGACAGCTGAGCGTGCTGCGCGGACGCGGCCTGCGAGGCGATTCCTTCCCTTCGCTCACGCTGCGTTTCCCCTCAGCGCAGATGGCCGAGCGCGAACTGTGGGAACAGACGGGGCTCATGCCCGCCGGCCATCCCTGGCTCAAGCCGGTGCGCTATGAAGGCGCGCTGCAGCAGCGCATGAACGCCCATGAATTCTTCAAGGTGCGCGGCCAGGAAGTGCACGAGGTGGGAGTGGGGCCGATCCACGCGAGCGTGATCGAGCCGGGGCATTTCCGCTTCATGTGCCTGGGCGAGGAAGTGCAGCACCTGGAAATTCAATTGGGCTACCAGCACCGCGGCGTGGAAGCGCTGCTGCTGCAGCGGCCACCGCTGTCGCTGAGCTCCCGCATCGAATCGGTCGTGGGCGACTCCAGCGTGGCCTATGCCTGGGCCTATTGCGCTGCCATGGAAGCCTTGTGCGGTCACCGCGTGAGCGCGCAGACCGAGCTGGTGCGCGGCGTGGCGCTGGAGCTGGAGCGCGTGGCCATGCATCTGGCGAGTCTCACGGGACTGGCCACCGACATCGCTTTTCTGCAGGGCGGCGCCACCTATGGGAGGCTGCGCACGGCCATCATCAACGCCTCCATGCGCGCCTGCGGCAGCCGCTTCGGCCGCGGCTGGTTGCGCCCCGGCGGCGTGCGTTTCGGACTCACCGAAGCACTGCGCGCCGACCTGCTGGCCACGCTGGCGGCCTTCGCCCGCGACTTTGCCCAGATGAACGAGCTGATGCTTGGCTCACGCAGTGTGCGCGCCCGGTTCCAGGGCGTGGGCGTGGTGAGCGCCATCGATGCCAAGGCGCTCGGGCTGGTGGGCCTGGTGGCGCGCGCCAGCGGCGTGGCACTGGACACCCGATCAAACCTGCCGGGAAAGCTTTACGCGGCGCATCCGATGGCTTCGCTGACCGAAACCGGTGGCGACTGCTGGGCCCGCATGCGGCTGCGCATGCGCGAGATCGACGCCTCGGTGCAATGGCTCACGCAGCGGCTGCAGCAGCCCTGTGATGCGGCGCCCGCGGACACCGTGCTGCCGAGCGGCCAGGCGCTGCAAGCCGATGCGCTGTGCGTCTCGGTGCGCGAAGGCTTTCGTGGCGAAATCGTGCACGTGGTCGAGACCGACGCTGCGGGCCAGCTGCTGCACTACAAGCTGCAGGACCCGTCATTTCAGAACTGGTTTGGTCTGGCGCTGTGCATGCGCGACAACGAGATCGCGGACTTCCCGATCTGCAACAAGAGCTTTGATCTGTCCTACTGCGGGAGTGACCTCTGATGTTCAAGTCCATCGCCGTGCGCATCGCTCAGGGCAC
The DNA here is from genome assembly GCA_903838565.1 of uncultured beta proteobacterium. GTDB lineage: Bacteria > Pseudomonadota > Gammaproteobacteria > Burkholderiales > Burkholderiaceae_C > CAIKVZ01. The sequence continues at coordinate 23,278 of CAILZB010000127.1, forward strand.
GCAGTACATCCCGGATCCGCGCGCCGCGAATCCGGTGGGTCTGTGCGCGCTGCCCGTGATTTCAGGTGACGCCTGCGCCACCGAGTGCCGCGCCTGCCTTGACGCCTGCCCCACCAACGCCATCGCGCTGGAACCGGTGACCATCGACCTGGGGCGCTGCGTGCTGTGCGGCGACTGCGCGCCCGCGTGTCCGAGCCGCAAGATCTCGTTCAACGCCAACTACCGCGTCGCCGCCACCGACCGCGCGGCGCTGCTCGTGAGCGCCGTGCGCAGCGTGCCGGATGCGATCCAGGTCTCGGCCGAATTGCACCGGCGTTTTGGCCGCTCCCTCAAGCTGCGCTCGGTCTCGGCCGGCGGCTGCAACGGCTGCGAGCTCGAGATCAACGCGCTCTCAAACGTGAACTTCGACCTGGGTCGCTACGGCATCGACATCGTGGCCTCGCCGCGCCACGCCGACGCGCTGGTGCTCTCGGGACCGATCACGCGCAACATGGTGGACGCCTTGCAGCAGTGCTGGGACGCCATGCCCGCGCCCAAGTTCATCATCGCCGTGGGCGCCTGCGCCATCTCCGGCAGCCCGTTTGAAGGATCGACGGCGCTGGACCGCAGCCTGCTGGAGCGCATCGCGCCCACGCTCTATGTGCCCGGCTGCCCGCCTCATCCCTTGAGCTTTGTCTGCGGGATTCTGGATCTGCTGGGCATTGCCAGCGCGGCCTGAGCCAGTGGATCAAGCAGGCCGCTGACTGTCCAGCTGGCGCAAGGCCCGGCGCAGGATCTTGCCCGAGGCCGTCTTGGGAATCGCATCGCAGCGCAGCACGGCGCCCAGCTGCTTGTAGTCGGGAACGCGCTGCGCCAGCCAGGCCATGATGGCCTCGGGGTCGAATTCGCCACGGACGACAACGTAGGCGACCGCGATTTCACCGCTGCGCTCATCGGCGCGCCCGATCACCGCCACGTCGGCCACCGCAGGATGGGTGAAGAGCAGCGCCTCGAGTTCGGCCGGCGCCACCTGGAAGCCCTTCACCTTGATCAGCTCCTTGATCCGATCCGTGATGAAGAGGTAGCCGTCTTCGTCAAAATAGCCGACGTCGCCGGTGCGCACCCAACCGTCCGGCGTGAGCGCCGCCGCGCTGGCAGCGGGCTGGCCGAAGTAACCGCCAAAGGCCTGCGGCCCCTTGAACCAGACTTCACCGGGCTGGCCCGGCGCCAGGTCGTCGTCGGTTCCGGGATCGACGATGCGGGCCTGCGTCGCCGGCAGCAGCTGGCCGCAGGCACCTTCGCGGATGCGGCCCGGATAGGAGGTGGCGATGACGCCGGACGACTCGGTCATGCCCAGGCCCTGGCCGATGGGGCAATGGAGCCGGTCTGCGGCCATCTTCGCGACGGCCGCGCCCAGCGGCGCCGCGCCGCTGCTCATGTGCTGGATGGAAGAAAGATCGTAGTCATCCACCAGCGGGCTCTTGGCCAGGAACTGCACCAGCGGCGGCACCAGGTTGAGTCGGGTCACGCGGTGCGTCTGGATGGCGGCGAGGAACGTCGTCGGCTCGAAGCGCGGCAGGATCACCAGTGTGGCACCACGCGCCAGCGATCCCATGGTGGAGACGGCGAACCCATAGATGTGAAACATCGGCAGGATTGCCAGCCCGACCTGGGTTTCCTGAACCGGCACCGCCTGCAGCGTCTGGCAGATGTTCGCCACCAGATTGGCGTGCGTCAGCCTCACGCCCTTGGGCAGACCCGTGGTGCCCGACGAGTAGGGCAGCGCAGCCAGCGCGTGCACGTTCGCGGCGACAACGGGCTCCGGGTCCGCGCAGGAAATCAGCGACGCATAACTCAACGCCTGCGCGTCATCGCCCAGCAGCAGGATCTTGCAGTCGCTCTGCGCCGCGGCTTCGCGCACGCAGTCCAGCAACGCGGGAACCGTGAAGATGAACCTGGCCTTGGCGTCGCGCATCTGGTGCGCCAGATCGGACGCGGCATAGGCCGGATTGGCCGCGCTCACCACGCCGCCTGCGGCCATGGCGCCCAGCGCCACGATCGGCCACTCGAGCAGGTTCGGGGCAAACATCATCAGCGTGTCGCCCGGCATGAAGTGCTGTGCTGCCAGTCCCGCGGCGACGCGGCCGATCAGTCGATCGACGTCCGCGTAGGAGCAACTTCGTCCATCGAGCACGTCGATCAACGCCACCTTGTCGCTGTGTTGCCGTGCGCTGTGGCGAATGAACTCGGGCAGCGTGAGCTGAGGAATGGGCTGATCCAGGGCGGGGCCGTCATAAATCACATGGTTCATGCGCCACAGTGTATCCAGCGGCGACGGCATGGCCATTTGCCGGCGGCGCAGCGGCATGTAGCGTTGGGTGCGGAGCGGTCGCGCAAATCCGGGACAATGCGAGTACTCGTCGCTTGTACTTTGTCAAAGGTGGTTTACATGAAATGCGCTCTGGTCGGTTCCCGTTTTTTCGCCGCTTCCGTGTTCGAGGCGCTGCACAAGGAAGAAGGGATTGAATTCACAAGCATCGTCGCTCCCGCCGAGGACGACCGGTTGGCGATCGCTGCGCGCGCCGCCGGCGTACCGCTGCACGTGCTGGCCAACCCCAAGATCGTTCCGCAGGAAGCCATCGCCGAGGGCACCGAGCTCATCATCGCCGCCCACACCCACGCGCGCGTGAGCAACGAGGCGCTGGCGCGCTCGCGCCTGGGCGGCATCGGCTATCACCCCTCGCTGCTGCCACGGCACCGGGGCATCGCCGCGGTCGAATGGACGATCCTTGCCGGCGACCCGATCGCCGGCGGCTCGGTCTACCACCTGGCCGACGGCTGGGATGCGGGCGCCGTCGCGGCCCAGGACTGGTGCTTTGTCGCCAAGGGCGAAACCGCGCGTGAACTGTGGGAGCGCGCGCTGGCGCCGATGGGCCTGGCGCTGCTGAGCAAGGTGGTGCACGCCGCGCGCCTGCAGGGAAAACTTCCGGCCTTCGCGCAGGACCCGCGCTTTGCCACCAAGGCGCCGATGATCCGCCGCTCGGTGGTGCTGACCGAGGAGCGCGCCTGCACCAGCACCTCGCTCGTGGTCACGATCGTGGGCGCGGACCGCCACGGCATCGTGAGCCTGCTGGCCGAGCGCGCGCAGCAGTTCGGCGCCAATTGGGCCGCCAGCCGCATGACCCGACTGGCGGGAGAATTTGCCGGCATGGTGCACTTCGAGGTGCCGCGCGAGAACGCCGACGCGATGGCGGCGGCGCTGCGCGCACTGGAGTCCAACGGCTTGCAGGTGGTGATCGCGCGCAGCGACGGCAACGCGCTGCCCAGCGATCTGCGCTCGGTCGAGCTCGAACTCGTGGGCGAAGACCGCGTCGGCATCGTCAGCAGCCTGACCCGGATGCTGGCGCAGCGCAGCATCAGCATCGAGAACATCCACACCGAAATCGTGCGCAGCGGCGGCGCCGGCAAACAGACCTTCAAGGTTCAGGCGCAGCTGCTGGTTCCGGCCGCGCTGTCGGTCGATGAACTGCGCGCCGAACTGGGCGCGCTGGCCAGCGAGATGATGGTCGACATCGCGCTGGGAGAGCGCCAGCCGGGCGCGGCACCGGCCTGAACTGCGCCCTGGCCGGCACAATTGCGCCCCCTTCATAGGCGTTTTCCAAGGATCGATGAACGATATCCGTCGTTCAATGGACGGTAAGAGCGGCATAGCATCCGTGCATCTTCACTTCCTTGGGAACGACCTTCATGAAACTCACCCCTTCCCTGCCCCGCTGGCTCGCCGCCGCCGCCCTCATCGCCAGCAGCGCCGTCTTCGCCCAACCCAAGGAAGTCACCTTCGCCTACCAGGACATGCTGGTGCCTCTGCGCACCCTCATCGAATCGGGCGAGCTGGAAAAGAGCACCGGCTACAAGATCAACTGGCGCCAGTTCGGCGGCGGCGGTGACGTGATCCGCGCCATGGCCTCGGGCGACGTGCAGATCGGCGAGGCCGGCTCCAGCCCGATCGCCGCGGCAGCCAGCCAGGGTCAGGACATCAAGCTGTTCTGGATCCTGGACGACATCGGCGACGCCGAGGGGCTGATCGCGCGCAACGGCAGCGGCATCAATGGCTGGAAAGACTTGAAGGGCAAGAAGGTGGCAACGCCTTTCGTCTCGACCTCGCACTACCAGCTGCTGGTGGGCCTGAAGCTCGAAGGCGTGGACGCGAAGGACGTGAACGTGGTGAACCTGCGTCCGCCGGAAATCGCCGCTGCCTGGGAGCGCGGCGACATCGACGCGGCCTTCATCTGGGATCCGGTCCTGTCCAGGATCAAGGCCAACGGCCACGCCATAGCGACCTCGGCCAGCATCGGTAAAAAAGGCTATCCCACGTTCGACGGCCTGGTCGTGAACGCCAAATGGGCGGCAGCGAATGAAGGCTTCGTCGTGGCCCTGGTGAAGGCCCTGGCGCGCGCGGATGAAGACTACCGCAAGAACGGCGCCAAGTGGACTGCCGAGACGCCGCAGATCAAGGCCATTGCCAAGTGGAGCAAGGCCGACGCCAAGGATGTGCCCGCAGCGATTGCACTTTATGGCTTCCCGACCGTGCAGGAGCAGCTGTCTGCGACCTGGCTCGGTGGCGGCGCCGCGCAGGCGCTGGCCAAGACGGCCGTGTTCCTGAAGGAACAGGGACGGGTGCAGGAAGTCAAGGCCGACTACGGCGCCTACGTGAGCACGCAATACGTGCGCAAAGCCCAAGGCAACTGAGGTCTCATGGCCACACTGGACGTTCGCCACCTCACCGTGCGCTTCGCCGTGGCGGGAGGCAGCCAGTGTGCGCTGTCTGACGTGAACCTGCGGCTGCAGGGCGACGACTTCATGGTGGCGCTGGGCGCCTCCGGCTGCGGCAAGACCACGTTGCTGAACTGCATCGCGGGTTTTTTGCCCGCCTCCGAGGGCGAGCTGCTGCTCGACGGCGCGCCCATCCAGGGACCGGGTCCGGAGCGCGGCGTGGTGTTCCAGAAGCACGCGCTCATGCCCTGGCTGAACGTGCGCGACAACGTGGCGCTGCCGCTGCGCCTGCGCGGCGTCAGCGCCGCAGAGCGAGCGCGCGCCGCCGAAGACAAGCTCGCGCTCGTGGGCTTGGCCGGCAGTGGTGACCGATCGATATGGGAGATCTCCGGCGGCATGCAGCAGCGCGTGGGCATTGCCCGTGCGCTGGCCAGCGACCCCGAGCTGCTGCTGATGGACGAACCCCTGGGCGCGCTGGACGCGCTGACGCGCGAACAGGTGCAGGAGATCCTGCTGCGGGTGTGGGGCCAGACCCAAAAAATGGTCTTCTTCATCACGCACTCGGTGGAAGAGGCGCTGTTCCTGGCGACTCGGCTGGTGGTCATGAGCCCGAGTCCGGGGCGCATCGTGCGCGTGTTCGAGGACCTGCCGTTCTCGCGCCGCTATCTGGCGCAGGGCGACGCGCGCGCCATCAAGTCCCTGCCCGAATTCATCGCGCTGCGCGAGGAAGTTCTGGGCCTGATCCAGCAACGCGAGTTGGCCCATGCTTGACGCACAACTTTCGCTCACCCAACCGCCCCACAACGGCGCGGCCAGCAGCGCAGCGACACCCAGGACCAGCGCCTTCACGGAGTTGGGCGCCGGGCCGAGCGCGGCCATCAGCGCGGCCACGGTCGCCGTGTTGCTGTGCCTCTGGTATGTCGTCACCGCAGCCGGCTGGATCAAGCCCCTGTTCCTGCCGTCGCCGCACGCCGTGTGGCAGCAGTTCTACGAATACCTCACCGGACAGGCCAACGACAAGCCGTTGTGGCAGCACCTGCTGGCGAGCCTGCTGCGCGTGTTTTCCGCGTTCGGCCTGGCCTGCCTCACCGCGATCCCGTTGGGCATCGCCATGGGCATGTCACGCGTGGTGCGCGGCATTTGCGACCCGGTGCTGGAGTTCTACCGACCGCTGCCGCCGCTGTCGTACCTGCCGCTGATCATCATCTGGTTCGGCATCGACGAGCTGCCCAAGGTGCTGCTGATCTACCTGAGCTGCTTCGGACCGCTGGCGATCGCCGCGCGCTCAGGCATGAAGAGCGCCACGCAGGAGCAGCTGCACGCCGCGGCCTCCATGGGGGCGAGCCGCTGGCAGCTGATACGCCACGTGATCGTCCCCGCGGCGCTGCCTGAAATCCTGGTCGGCATGCGCATCGCCATCGGCTTTGGCTGGACCACGCTGGTCGCCGCCGAGATGGTGGCGGCCTCGCTGGGTGTCGGTCAACTGGTGCTGAACGCGTCCAACTTCCTGCGCACCGACATCGTCGTCATGGGCATCTTCGTCATCGGCAGCGTGGCCTATGGCTTCGACCTGCTGATGCGCTCCCTGGAGCGCCGCTGGGTGCCGTGGAAGGGTCGCATCTGAGCGACTCCTCAAAGCTTGGAGCACGCCGGATCGGCACTCCAGCCATCGGCCTGTGCGAAGCCGCCGGCGTTTGTGCCGTCGTCGGCTCACGAGCACCGACCCTGGCATAGGCATCTGCGGGAGAACGTCGATGGTGCGGCGGCCGCAACCGCTGCAGGCGGATGCTCGACCGCAGCGCTGCCAGCGCCATGTTCCTAAATCCGGGACGAACAGCAACATCCCTGTGTGCGCCAGCGCACTGAGAAACGCGTCTGCGGGCGGCAGACTGGACTTTCTTCAGTGCGATCGAAAGCCTCCATGACAACCGATGGCCAAACGCAGCAGGGCGCTATGGAATAGCCGGGCTGAGAGACAGCAACACCTCCCAGGCAGCCTGAATCGACGTGAATCACTTTAAGGGAGAAACGACATGACATACCAAGGCGCAAGAGCCCGCACCGGCGACACTGAGGCCGGACATTTCTTTGCAGTATCGAAAGTTCAACTGGACAACTATGGCCACGTGACGCAGGTCCTCTGGAGCGAAATCGACACGAAGTCGAACCGTGACCTGAACTCAGCCAGCATGGTGCCGGTGGCCGATGTGGTGGATGCCATTCACGCCGGTGCGATGGTGACCGCCGTGTTTCAACCCGGATTAACGCACAACGCCGAGCACCTGTTTGAAGTCATCGCTCATCTCACCGGTGGCGAGACCATTGACTTGGTTCGCCCTTCTGGTCCTTACGCGACCTCGAAGTTTGACCTTGCGGACATGATTTTTCTGGACGACAGTCCCCGCTTCCACCCTGCCTTGAACCACCGCGGCCAGGCCCCGGTGCGACACACCTTTGCCGTGTCGAAGGTTGAACTTGACAAGGACGGGCGCGTCACGGGCGTGCTTTGGGGAAAGGTGAACATCAGGAAGAACGCATGGGCCGCGCCTGAAGTCATCGCGGTAGTGGCCGATGTGGTGGCCGCGCTGCAAGCGGGAGATCGCGTATTCGCGCTCTTTCCCGCGATCAACGGTCATTTGCCAGACCGCCAGTTCGTGGTGGCAAACTATGAAAACGGCACGCAGACCATCGTCCTGAGCGGAAAGTCGGCCTACGACCGTGAGATCCACGACATGGACCGATTGAACGCAGTCGCGCCGATCCGACAAACCTGAGTCGGCCTGGAGCGCAGCGGGTGGCGCAACGCTGGATTCTCGCGTCGATGGTCATGGTTTCTCTTGGCGCCATGGGTCAAGCGCCGGCGCCTATCGGAGAAATGCCGACCGAAGAGGACTGTCTCGCTTTGATTGCGGTCTTGCCGACCTTTCATAGCGCGAAAATGAAGGCCTGCTACGAGATGAAGCCGAACGCCGGCGGCAAGGACTTGGTGGAAAAAATCCAGTCGCTGGCGGACGGCGGCGACAAGGACCTGCAGTTCACCTACAGCATGCTGCTGCTCAATGGCTACTGTGTGCCAAAAGACGTTTGTGCGGCCCGGCGATATTTGGAGAAGTCACGCGGCGGCGCGACTGACTGGGAGCAGGTGTATCCGACCCCGCCATGGCCCGTCGACACCGGGTCACTGTGCCCTTGAGGCCGATGCCAGCTCCGACACCCGCGCCAACCCGAGACCGGCGTTCACGCTGTCAGGGCGCAACGCGAACGGGTGCGGGGAAAATGCTGCCCAATGGTTTCCTTTGGCGGTAGACGACTTCCCTGATGGCGGTGGCGGACCCTTCACTCGAAGCTGTGCCCACGCCCACTTCGGCTGCCGTGTGTGCGGCGGCGTCCTGACTCGATGCGCCCAGGTTGTCACGGCCAGACGACGTGGCCTGCATTCTTGCGGATGACAGCACGAGGGCGACCAGCGCAACCATCACCGCTGACCAGGCGAACGCGCTTCGAAGTGCACGGCTTTCCAGTGCGTCTGGCGCATGCGCGCGGTTTGCCAGCATGGAATAGTCCTGTCCGGCAGGAACTGCCCTTGCTTGCGGCGCATTGGCCGCCGTCCAAACCGGCAGCTGCGTTGCGCCGTTCCTATGCGGCACCCCTTCATCGGTGCGGGACTCGGCAGATCCGGCGGCGGTCCGCCCGGCTGAATGGGCGACTCCCATGACAACGCTGCTTACATTCCGCAGGTTGGTCGAGCCATATGGCGCGAATTATTGACCCACTGCTGGCGAGCGAAACGCATTGGACGCAACGCCAAGCAGGTTGATGATCAGGTGCTGAAGGTCGGTTAACTTGGCATCGAAGATCTGGACAGTTTTTCCATCCATGGTCAGCTTGTGGCGTTCTGTGTGGCTGAAGAGGCGCAGTATCTGTTCGGTGGTTGGATGAGCGCACAGACGCTGCTCGGGATAA
>CAILZB010000128.1 GCA_903838565.1 uncultured beta proteobacterium
CGGGGTCGGCCTAAACTCGCTTCGCTCAAACAACGTCCGCCCTGATCCGCTCTCTGCTGCGCTGCTCGGCGCATACAGAGGGGGAAGTCCAGATGCAAAGTCCAACCGCCAGAAACCAACCCCACAAGGACGCGCCATGGCGCGTCCTTGTGGGCTTTGTCTTCGGAATTGGTTTCAATTCCCCCGCCGTAATGAGGAGACGAGAAGCGCAGGTGCAGCCGGATCAGGGCTGGCGTTGTTTGAGCGAAGCGAGTTTAGCCAGACCCCGGCTGCGCCGAGCATCGCAGTGTGCCCGCGCAGCGGGCCGACGAATCCGGCTCGCCCTTTCTTTGCTTACTTTCTTTCGGCGAAGCGAAAGAAACGTGAGTCGCCCGCCGGGGCGAGACCCGGCAGGCCCCGCGGGCCAGGCGAACAAACAGACACCGTCTCGGCCGCCGGGACGACATCCCGACAAAGCCGCGCCAGTCGGCGCAAGACCCGACAGCCTCTTTACATCTTCCCCGGCAACCAGGTGGCAATTTGCGGGAAGAACCACAGCATCAGCACCATGGCGCACATCAGGAAGAAGAACGGCAAGGTGACGCGCGCGATGTAGGTGATCTCCTTGCCGGTCATGCCCTGCAGCACGAACAGGTTGAAGCCCACCGGCGGCGTGATCTGGGCCATCTCCACGACGATCACGATGAAGATGCCGAACCACACCAGGTCCAGGCCCGCGGCCTGCACCGTGGGCAGGATCACGCCCATGGTCAGCACCACCATCGAGATGCCGTCCAGGAAGCAGCCCAGGATGGCGTAGAACACGGTCAGCACGATGATCAGCATGAAGGGACTCAGGCCCATGGACGTGACGAATTCCGCCAGGTGCCGTGGCAGTCCGATATAGCCCATGCTCAGCGTCAGGAAGGATGCGCCCGCGAGGATCAGCGCGATCATGCAGTACAGGCGCGTGGCGCCCATGAGGGCTTCCTTGAAGTTGCTGCGGCTCAGCGACCCCTGCAGGCCCGACAGCACGAAGGAGCCGAGCACGCCCACGGCGGCGGCTTCGGTGGCGGTGGCCACGCCGGCGTAGATGCTGCCCAGCACGGCGCCGATCAGGCCGATCACCGGAATCAGATGGCGTGACTCGTACAGGCGCTGCGTGAAGGTGAACTGCTCGGTGCTGGGGGGGATCTTGCCCGGGTTCAGCAGCGACCAGACGATGATGTAGCCGCTGAACATCGATGCCAGCAGCAGACCCGGCAGCACGCCGGCGACAAACAACTGCGAGATCGAGACCTCGGCCGAGACCCCGTACACGATCATGATGATGGACGGCGGAATCAGCAGGCCCAGCGTGCCCGCGCCCGCGAGCGAGCCGATGATCTGGTCCTGCGGGTAGCCGCGACGGGTGAGTTCGGGCAAGGTCATCTTGCCGATGGTGGCGCAGGTGGCAGCACTCGAGCCCGAGACCGCAGCGAAGATGGTGCAGCCGATGACGTTGGTGTGCAGCAGGCGTCCGGGCAGCCAGTTGACCCAGGGCGCCAAGCCCTTGAACATGCTCTCGCTGAGCTTGGTGCGAAACAGGATCTCGCCCATCCAGATGAACAGCGGCAGCGCGGTGAGCGTCCAGCTCGACGAGGTGCCCCAGATCGTCACCGCCATGGCGTCGCCAGCGGGTCGGCTGGAGAACAGTTCCATCGCGATCCAGGCGACGCCCGTGAGCGTGAGGCCGATCCAGACGCCGCTGCCCAGAATCAGGAACAGCGAGGCGATCAGCAGTACGGTAATTCCAATATCGCTCATCGATTTTCCTATTCGTTGTGCAGCGCTTCTTCGCTGCTCGTTGTGACGCGCTCTCCGCGCCACTCCAGCACCAGTTCGTCCAGGAACGCGATCATCAGCACCAGTGTTCCCAGCGCCATGCCGATCTGTGGAATCCACAAGGGCGTGGCGTCATTGCCGGTGGAGACGTCGTTGAAATCCCAGGACTGATAGGAGAGCTTGATGCTGTAGAAGCAGAACAGCCCTGCCAGGAACACCGCTGCACTCAGGCACCAGAGTTCCAGCCAATGCTTGCGCCCGGGTGACAGGCTGTTCAGCAGCAGCGTGACGCGGATGTGCTCATTGCGTTTGAGGGTGTGCGCCAGCGCCAGGAATCCCGCGCCCGCCATGCAGTAGCCCGCGTACATGTCGGTGCCGCGGATGCCGATCGCCAGATAGCGGTCCAGCATGCCCAGCACCACCATCAGCAGGGTGCCAACCATCATCAGCGCCGCGGCCCAGGCGGCGGCATCGTAGAGCTTGTTCAGAGTTGTTCGCACAGATCCTCCTTGATGTGCGTCAGGCCAGCGCCGGGCCGCCCCAAGCAGGCCTGGGCCCCCTTGGGGGGCAGCGAAGCACATGCAATGGCGAGCATGGGGACCATGTCATTTCTTGCGGAAGGTGGCGATGATGGCCTGTCCATCGGCGCCGGCCTTCTTCTCCCAGTCGGCGACCATGATGTCACCGACCTGCTTCAGATCGGTCGCCAGCTTGGGGCTGGGAGGCAGGATCTTCATGCCCTTCTTCGTGAGCTCGGCCTTGTACCAGTCGTTCTTTTCCTGGCTCATCTTCCAGCCGCGCGCTTCGGCGTCCGCTGCCGCCTTGGTCACCGCGGCCTGGGTCGCTGCGTCCAGCGCGTTGAAGGCCTTGAGGTTCACGATCACCGCGTTCTTGGGCAGCCAGGCCTGGGTGTCATACCAGTACTTCACGCTCTCGAAGATCTTGGTGTCGTAGCCCGTCGCGCCCGAGCTCATCATGCTGTCGACCACGCCGGTGGCGAAGGCCTGGCTCACCTCGGCCGCCTGGATCGTCACCGGCTGCGCGCCGATCAACTCAGCCATCTTGGATGTGGCCGGGCTGTAGGCGCGCCATTTCACGCCGCGCATGTCGGCCACGGACTTGATCTCCTTGTTCACGTACAGACCTTGCGGCGGCCAGGCCACCGCGTACAGCAGCTTCATGCCCTGCGCGCCCAGGATCTTCTCCAGCGCCGGCCTTTGCGCGGCGTAGAGCTTGCGGCTGTCGGCGTAGCTGGTCGCCAGAAAGGGCAGGCCATCGGCGCCGTAAATGGGGTTTTCGTTCTCGAAATTCACCAGCAGGATTTCGCCGATCTGCGCCTGTCCACCCTGCACCGCGCGTTTGATCTCGTTGGCCTTGAAGAGGGAGGCATTGGCGTGCACCGTGATCTTGAGCTTGCCGCCGCTGGCCTTGTCCACGTCCTGTGCGAACTGCGCGATGTTTTCGGTGTGGAAATTGGTCGCAGGATAGGCGGCGGGCAGATCCCATTTGGTCTGGGCGAAGGCGGTTCCGGCAACCAGTGTGAGCGCGGCGACGGCGGTCAGGGCAAACAGGCGACGTTTCATGAGAACTCCATGGGTTTGAGGTGGGAAAGGGCTTGCTCGAATGTAAAACGGATTGTGCCGGGTCTGATCGGTGTTTTCCCTAACTGTCGACAAATCGTTGATGAATTGTCATCTAACTGCCTACAATCCATTTCACGCAGACCCCCTGCGACGAGGTGCTCCACCCATGACCAAGAAAGCTTCAGGCAAATCGGCCCCGACGCTGCCCGCTGCGCACGCGCCGGCGATCGTGTCCTCTGCGCATCTGGTGTCACCGCGCAGCGCGGAGATGAGCGAGTTCGAGTTCGGTCTGATCGTCGCGGGCAACGCCTTTCACCGATGGATTGCGCACTGCATGAGCGCCGCGGGCCTGAAGGATCTGACGCCGCTGGACGTGCTGGTGCTGCACCACGTGACGCACCGTGCGCGCGACAAGCGCCTGGCCGACATCTGCTTCATCATGAACGTGGAGGACACGCACCTGATCAACTATTCGTTGAAGAAGCTGCAGAACCTGGGCGTGGTGGCTTCGCACAAGAGCGGCAAGGAAGTGACCTACGCGTCCACCGACCAGGGGCGGCGCTACGTGGAGCGCTATCGCGAGATCCGCGAGTCCTGCCTGATCAACGCGCTCAACGCCAACGATGCGCTGAACAAGGACATCGGCGAGCTGGCCCGGCTGCTGCGGCTGCTGTCGGGCATCTACGACCAGGCGGCGCGTTCGGCCGCCAGCCTGTGAGCACGGTCCCGACGCCATTTCTACAGAGAGACAACATGGAAATCAACGGCACGAAACGCTGGCAGTTCTGGATCGACCGCGGCGGCACCTTCACCGATGTCGTGGGGCGGCGGCCCGATGGCACGCTGGTCACGCACAAGCTGCTGAGCGAGAACCCCGAGCAGTACCGCGATGCTGCGGTGGCCGGAATCCGGCGGCTGCTGGGGCTGAGCGCCGATCAGGCGGTCACCCCGGAACAGGTGGAGTGCGTGAAGATGGGCACGACCGTGGCCACGAACGCGCTGCTGGAACGCAAGGGCGAGCCCACGCTGCTGGTGACGACGCAGGGCTTTCGCGACGCGCTGCGCATCGCCTACCAGAACCGCCCGCGCATCTTCGACCGCCACATCGTCCTGCCCGAGCTGCTGTACAGCGCCGTGGTGCAGGCGCAGGAGCGCGTCGGAGCCCACGGCGAAATGATTCAGCCGCTGGACGAAGTGCAGCTGCGCGAGCAACTGCGCGCGCAATACGAAGCCGGTCTGCGCAGCGTGGCGATCGTCTTCATGCACGGCTACCGCTACACGGCGCACGAACTGGCAGCCAAGCGCATCGCGCAGGAACTGGGCTTCACGCAGATCAGCACCTCGTGCGAGACCAGCCCGATGATGAAGTTCGTCAGCCGCGGCGACACCACGGTTGTCGACGCCTATCTGTCGCCGATCCTGAAGCGCTACGTGCAGCAGGTGGCCACCGAGATGCCGGGCGTGAAGCTGTTCTTCATGCAGTCCTCGGGCGGCCTCACCGACGCCCGCGCCTTCCAGGGCAAGGACGCGATCCTGAGCGGTCCGGCCGGCGGCATCGTGGGCATGGCGCGCACCGCGGCGATGGCGGGAATCGCGAAGGTGATCGGCTTTGACATGGGCGGCACCTCCACCGACGTGTCGCACTACGCGGGCGAGTTCGAGCGCGAATTCGAGACCCAGGTCGCGGGGGTGCGCATGCGCGCCCCGATGATGAGCATCCACACCGTGGCCGCCGGCGGCGGCTCCCTGCTGGCGTTTGACGGCGCGCGCTTTCGCGTCGGGCCGCAAAGCGCCGGAGCGAATCCCGGACCGGCGAGTTATCGGCGCGGCGGTCCGCTGGCGCTGACCGACGCCAACCTGCTGCTGGGCAAGATCCAGCCGCGCCATTTCCCCCCGGTGTTCGGCCCCGGCGCGAACGAGGCGCTGGACCTGGACGTGGTGCGGGAAAAGTTCAACGCGCTCGCGCTGCAGACGGGCCGTGCGGCCGAGCAAGCAGCCGAGGGCTTCATCGCGATCGCGGTGCAGCAGATGGCCAACGCGATCAAGAAGATCTCGGTGGCGCGCGGCTACGACGTGACCGGCTATACGCTGCAGTGCTTTGGCGGAGCCGGCGGTCAGCACGCCTGCCTGGTCGCCGACGCGCTGGGCATGACGCGCGTCTTTGTCCATCCGCTGGCCGGCGTGTTGTCCGCCTACGGCATGGGCTTGGCCGATCAGGCCGTGATCCGCGAGCAGGCGCTGGAACTCAAGCTCGGTCCGCAGGCGCTTGTACAGGCGTCCGAACAACTGGCGGCGCTGGCGTTGGTGGCGCGCGGCGAGCTGCTGCGCCAGCAGGTCAACAGCGGCGCCATCGCCGTGCACCAGCGCGTCCATGTGCGCTACGAGGGCAGCGATGCGGCGCTGGTCGTGCCTTTCGGCGACGAGCAGCAGATCAGCGCGGGCTTTGAGGCGGCCTACCGCCAACGCTACTCGTTTCTGATGCAGGGCAAGGCGCTGGTGCTGGAAGCGGTTTCGGTCGAAGCGGTCGTGGCCGGCGACGCGCCGGCCGAGCCGCTGCTTGAACGCCATGCGCCGCGCGATCTGCGCGCCTGCGGCGCCGTGGCCGAGGACGTGCGCATGTACAGCGGCGAGCGCTGGTGGGATGCGGCGCTGGTGCTGCGCGAGCAACTGCGCTGTGGCGACGTCATTGCCGGTCCCGCCATCATCGCCGAGAAGAACGCCACGACTGTCGTCGAGCCGGGTTGGACCGCCGTGGTGACCGACAGGGACCACCTGCTGCTCGACCGGCGCGAGCCGCGAGCCGCCCGGTTCGCCGCGGGGACGAGCGTGGACCCGGTGCTGCTCGAGGTGTTCAACAACCTGTTCATGAACATCGCCGAGCAGATGGGGCTGCAGCTGCAGAACACCGCGCACTCGGTCAACATCAAGGAGCGGCTGGACTTCAGCTGCGCGCTGTTCGACGCGCAGGGGAATCTGATCGCCAACGCCCCGCACATGCCGGTGCACCTGGGCTCGATGGGCGAGAGCATCAAGACCGTCGTGCGCGAGAACGCCGCCACGATGCGCCCGGGCAACGTCTACGTGCTCAACGACCCCTACCACGGCGGCACGCACCTGCCCGACATCACCGTCATCACGCCGGTGTATCTGGACCGTGGAGCGGGAGCTACCGAGCGCCGCGCCGGGCCGCCCCAAGCAAGCTCAGCCTCCACGGGGGGCAGCGCAGTACGCGAAGCGACAAGCGTGGGGGCCATGTTCTACGTCGGCTCGCGTGGCCACCACGCCGATGTGGGCGGCATCACGCCCGGCTCCATGCCGCCGTTTTCCACGCGCATCGAAGAGGAGGGCGTGCAGATCAACAACTTCCTGCTGGTCGACGCCGGCGTGCTGCGCGAGGCCGAGATGCTGGCGCTGCTGCAAAGTGGGCAATACCCTTCGCGCAATCCGCAGCAGAACATGGCGGACCTGAAGGCGCAGATTGCCGCCAATGAAAAAGGCGTGCAGGAGCTGCACAAGATGGTTGCCCATTTCGGCCTCGGCGTGGTCCAGGCCTACATGGGCCACGTGCAGGACAACGCCGAAGAATCGGTGCGCCGCGCGATCGATCTGATCGGCGTCAGATTCCAATTGTCCGGATCCGCAAACGCGACCCAACCGCCGCTGCAGTTCACGCTGCCGCTGGACAACGGCGCGCAGATTCAGGTCGCGATCCGCGTGGACGCAAAGGAACGCAGCGCCGTGGTCGACTTCACGGGCACTTCGCCGCAGCAACTGAACAACTTCAATGCGCCCACGGCCGTGTGCATGGCGGCCGTGCTGTATGTGTTTCGCACGCTGGTGGACGACGACATCCCGCTCAACGCCGGCTGTCTCAAGCCGCTCAAGGTCATCATCCCTGCGGGCTCGATGTTGAACCCGAATCCGCCGGCTTCGGTGGTCGCAGGCAACGTGGAAACGTCCAGCTGCATCACGAACGCGCTCTACGGCGCTTTGGGCGTGATGGCGGCGAGCCAGTGCACCATGAACAACTTCACTTTTGGCAACCAGCGCTACCAGTATTACGAAACGATTTCGGGCGGCAGCGGCGCCGGTGGCGTGTTCGATGCAGCGGGCTCCCTGGTGGGCGGCTTCAATGGAACCTCGGTGGTGCAGACGCACATGACGAATTCGCGCTTGACCGATCCCGAAGTGCTGGAGTTCCGTTTTCCGGTGCGGCTGCAGAGCTATGAAATCCGCGCCGGGTCTGGCGGCGCCGGGCGCTGGCACGGCGGCGATGGCGGTGTGCGGCGCGTGCGCTTTCTGGAGGACATGAGCGCCAGCATCCTGTCCAACGGACGCGTGCACGGCGCCTTTGGTGCGGCCGGCGGGCATCCCGGCGCGGTGGGGCTGAACCGCGTGCTGCGCGCCGACGGTACGGTCGAAGTACTCGGGCACATCGGCCAGGCGCAGATGCGTGCCGGTGACGAGTTTGAAATCCAGACGCCGGGCGGCGGCGGTTTTGGCGCCTGACGC
>CAILZB010000129.1 GCA_903838565.1 uncultured beta proteobacterium
GCCATGTGATTAGCGCTCTTTCGGGTCAAGCGCGTCGCGCAGACCGTCGCCGATGAAGTTGAAGCAGTAGAGCGTGACCGACAGCAGCCCGGCCGGGAACAGCAGAATCCAGGGCGTGACCTCCATTGCCTTGGCGCCGTCCTGGATCAGCACGCCCCAGCTCGTCATCGGCTCCTGAATTCCCAGACCGAGGAAGGACAAAACCGATTCGGTCAGGATCACGCCGGGCACGGTGACTGTGGCGTAAATCACCACGATACCCAGCAGGTTTGGCACGATGTGCGAAAAGATGATGCGCCAAGTGGGCACGCCGATGGCGCGCGCCGCTTCCACGAACTCCTTGGAGCGCAAGGACAGGGTTTGACCGCGCACCACGCGCGCCATGTCCATCCACGAGAACACCGTGATGGTGAGCACCACCAGGTGGAAGTCGCGCCCCAACATTGTGACCATCAGGATCGCGATCAGCAGGTAGGGAATGGCGTACATCATGTCCACGATGCGCATCATCAGGGAATCGACCCGTCCGCCGATGAAGCCTGCCACCGCCCCCCAGGCAATGCCGATCGTGACCGAAGCCAGAGTCGCCAGCACCCCGACCATGAGCGAGATGCGTCCGCCAATGAGCGAGCGCACCAGCAGGTCACGACCGGCTTCATCGGTGCCAAAGAGGTGCCAGTTTTTCAGCGAAGGCGGCAGACTCATGGCATCCCAATCGGCGCTGTCGTAAGCATTGGGCAGCACCCACGGACCGACGACGCAGGCCAGTGTGATGACCAGCAGAACGATCAGGCTGATGAACGCGGCCCGGTTGCGTCCAAAGCGCAGTCGGGCGTCGGCCCAGGGGCTGCGACCCTGCACGGCAGCGTTCGCTGTGTCTGCGAGGGCTTGCACCAACGCATCTTGCTTTTTTGGAAAGAACATCTTGCGTGGGTTTCAGTAGCGGATTTTCGGATCGAGCAGCGCGTAGCTCAGATCGACCAACAAATTGAGCAGCACCGCTACCAGGGTCACCAGCACCACCAGACCCAACACCAGCGTGTAGTCGCGGTTGCCGGCACCGTTGACGATGAGCTTACCCAGACCGGGAAGCGAGAACACGGTCTCGGTCACGATCGCCGCGGTGATGGCTGAAATTGCCATCGGGCCAATGACGGACACCACCGGCAGCAGCGCCGGCTTCATGGCATGGCGCAACACCACGATGCGCATCGGCAAGCCCTTGGCCCGGGCTGTGCGGATGAAGTTGCTGTGCAGCACCTCGATCAGGCTGCCACGCATGACGCGCCCGATGGTGGAGACGTTGATGAAAGTGAGCAGCGCCATCGGCAGCACCATGTAGCGCACGGAGAAATCGTCCCAACCGCCCGCGGGCAGCCATTTGAGCCAGATCGCGAAGATCAGTATCAGCACCGGACCTATGACGAAGGACGGGAAGGCGCTGCCTACGTTGCTGATGAGCATGACCAGATAGTCGGCTGCGCTGTTCTGGCGCAGTGCCGCGACGGTGCCCAGCGCCACGCCGATCACAATTGAAATCAGCAACGAGACTCCGCCAACGGTGAAAGACACTGGCAGAGCGTTGGCCACCAGTTCATTCACGGACCAGTCGGCGTAGCGAAACGACGCCCCCAGGTCGCCGTGCAACAGGTTGTTCAGGTAGTGCAGGTACTGCTGCCAAAGCGGTTCGTCCAGATGGTATTTCGCCTGCAGGTTGGCCAGCACCGCGGCCGACACCTTGCGTTCACCATCAAATGGCCCGCCAGGCGTCGCGTGCAGTAGCAGGTAGCAGACTGTGATCACGGCCAGCAGCGTAGGTATCGTCGCCAGCACGCGGCGCAGGGTATAGCTCCACATGGTTCAGTACCCGCCTCAGTGCTGAATGATGAACAGGTCCTTGCTGCGGAACCGGTCCAGGGAGTTCTCCAGCGAGTAGCCGCCGACGTAAGACTTGACCAGTCGCGGCACCGTGTATTGCAGCAATGGAATCATAGGGTAGTCTTCCATGATCATTTGCGCGGCCTGCGTCATCAGCTTCCTGCGCTGCGCCGGGTCCTTCGCCACATTGCCCTGGTTGATCAGCTCTTCGGCCTGACGGTTGCAGTTGAAGTTGTTGTTGTTGTCGGAATCACATTGCACCTGCGACAAGAAAGTCGTGACGTCATTGAAGTCGGCGTTCCAGCCGTGGCGGGCGATCTGAAACTCTCCGTCCTTGCGCTTCTTAAGCAGCACCTTGAATTCCATGCTCTCGGTCTCCAGGTCCAGGCCGAGCTTGGTTTTCCATTCGGACGCAGCAAAGATGGCCATCTTCTTGTGGTATTCGCTGGTGTTGTAGGCGAACACCAGCTTGGTGCCGGGCTTGACGCCAGCCTGCGTGAGCAGCTTCTTGGCTTCCTCGACGCGCTTGGCCATGGGCCAGCTGGCCCAGTCGTATTGGGTCAGGTCCGCGCCATCGACGCCGCGCACCACCACACCGTAGGCCGGCAACTGCCCGTCGGCGGTGACGCGTTGCGCCAGGATGTCGCGATCAATCACCATGGAGAGCGCCTTGCGCACGCGCACGTCCTTGAGGATCGGATCCTTGTTTTGCAACGCGTAATAGCGCAGGCCCAGCATCGGCGCATTGCGAATTTCGTTGGGGTATTGCTTCTTGAATTTCTCGTAGGTGCCAGGGGGGATCTGGTAGACCCAGTCGTTCTCGCCGGACTCGAACAGCTTGACGTCGGCGATATCGCTCTCTACCGGCAGGTAGGTCACGCGCGTCAGCTGCACGTTGGTCGCATCCCAATACTGCGGACTCTTGTCAAGAATGATCTTGCTGTTGACCTGCCAGTCCTTGAGCACAAAGGCGCCGTTGCCCACGAGCTTGCCGGGCTTGGTCCAATCCTTGCCATATTTCTCCACCGATGCGCGGTGGATCGGGCCGAGCTGGGTGTTGGACGCCATATCGGCAAAGAAACTCACCGGGTAGGCGGTCTTGAGTTCCAGCGTCCACTTGTCGATTGCGCGCACGCCCAGATCGGTGACGGGCTTCTTGCCGGCAATCACTTCCTTGCCGTTGCGCAGAAAAATGCCAAAGGTTGTGGCGTAAGGCGAAGCCGTCTTGGGGTCGACGTAGCGGCGGATGCCATAGACAAAATCGTCGGCCGTGACCGGGTCGCCATTCGACCATTTGGCGTTCTGTCGCAGCTTGAAGACCCAGGTCGTGGGATCGGTCTGGCTCCAGCTTTGCGCCACGCCCGGGACCACTTTGCCGCGCGAATCGGTGGCCGTCAGTCCCTCGAAAAGGTCCCGGCTGAGGTTGTTTGCGCCCACCGACTCGGCCAGCGCCGGATCCAGCGTTTCGGGTTCGGAGCCGTTGTTGCGCACCAGGGTTTGCGTGGCATGCAGCTTGACGCCACCGGGCACCACGGCAGCGCCCGCCGCCGCCACAGCCATCACCAAGGCCACTGTGGCCGCTGTCCGGAGCTTCAAAAGAACACCCATGGTCAACACTCCATTTATTGTCATTCTTGCCCCGAATGGGCCCATCAGGAAACGCCGAGCTTAGCGGAAATCGTTTTGCTGGCCGCCGATGGGCGTTCTGGCCGCGTTTTCAGAGGCGTGGCGGGCGTTTTGCGGTACAATCGGCGCTTCACGACCAAACGGGCGGGTTCTCACCGCCCGTTTTTTTTGGTCGATCGCTTTTGGATGGTCTTTTTTTGCACACACCGCGAGTCGGGTTTTCGGGGGTGTGATGACGGGGTTTTTGAGTGGCGCTGCAAGACATTGTTGAACAAACGGTAACCGGGCTCGGTTACGAACTGGTGGAGATCGAACGCTCCGCCGGTGGTCTGCTGCGCATCACGATCGATCTGCCCTGGACGCCCGAGAACGCGACGACGCAATTCGTCAACGTGGAAGACTGTGAAAAAGTCAATCGCCAGTTGCAGTTTGCACTGGAGGTCGACGGGGTCGAATACCGGCGCCTGGAGGTTTCGTCCCCCGGCATCGACCGACCGCTGCACGGCGAGAAGGATTTTGAGCGTTTCGCGGGTTCGATCATTGACATCACGCTCAAGGCGCCGATGGGCAGCGCGGCCAATGGCCAGGTCAATGCCAACCGCAAGAAGTTTCGGGGTGTGCTGGAGCGCACGCAGACCGGCGATGTCGCCGGCTGGCAGATCGTGTGGCGCGAGGAGCTCAAGCTCAAGCCGGGGCAAAAGCCGGGCAAGAACCGGGTGCTTCCGCCGCTGCAGGCACTGGGTTTTGAGTTGGATGAATTGCGAGAGGCGCGATTGGCGCCGATCGTGAATTTCAAGGGTCGCGGCGGTTCCGATGAAGGTTCGGCAGACCCGCAGTGAACTGCGCCGAGGTTGGCAGAAGAAAAAATGCGTGATGGCGCTTGTCGCTGTTGCAAATCAATTTGATAGGAGAGTCCTGGCATGAATCGCGAAATGTTGATGTTGGTCGATGCGATCTCGCGCGAAAAGAACGTCGAGTTGGACGTGGTGTTCGCTGCGGTTGAGGCCGCGCTGGCGCAAGCCACCAAAAAGCTCTATCCGGGCGACGTGGATATTCGCGTGTCGGTGGACCGCGACAGCGGCAACTACGAGACCTTCCGCCGCTGGCTGGTTGTGCCCGACGATGCCGGACTGCAAAATCCCGACGCCGAGGAGATGCTCATGGATGCGCGCGAGCGCATCGCCGATGTGGAGGAGGGCGAGTACATCGAAGAGTCTGTTCCTTCCGTGCCGATCGGACGCATCGGCGCGATGGCGGCCAAACAGGTGATCCTGCAGAAGATCCGCGATGCCGAGCGCGAGATGTTGCTCACCGATTTCATGTCGCGGGGCGACAAGATTTTCGTGGGCACGGTCAAGCGCATGGACAAGGGCGACATCATTGTGGAGAGCGGCCGCGTCGAAGGCCGGCTGCGCCGCACCGAAATGATCCCCAAGGAAAACCTGCGCACCGGCGACCGGGTGCGCGCCATGATCATGGAAGTGGATTTGACGCTGCGCGGCGCACCCATCATCCTGTCGCGTTCGGCGCCCGAATTCATGATCGAGTTGTTCCGTCAGGAAGTGCCGGAAATCGAGCAGGGTCTGCTGGAAATCAAGTCCTGCGCCCGTGACCCGGGTTCGCGCGCCAAGATCGCCGTGCTCTCGCACGACAAGCGCGTGGACCCGATTGGCACCTGTGTCGGCGTGCGCGGCACCCGCGTCAACGGCGTCACCAACGAGCTCGCCGGCGAGCGCGTGGACATCGTGCTGTGGAGCGAAGACCCGGCGCAGTTCGTGATCGGCGCGCTGGCGCCGGCGAACGTGTCGTCGATCGTGGTCGATGAAGAAAAGCACGCCATGGACGTGGTCGTGGATGAAGAAAATCTGGCCATCGCTATCGGGCGCGGCGGACAGAACGTGCGCCTGGCTTCGGACCTGACGGGTTGGAAGATCAACATCCTGGACGCTGCCGAGTCGGCACAGAAGATGGCGAGCGAGACCGATTCAGGCCGCAAGCTGTTCATGGAAAAGCTCGATGTGGACGAGGAGATGGCCGACATCCTGATCTCCGAAGGCTTCACCAGCCTGGAGGAAGTGGCCTACGTGCCGCTGCAGGAAATGCTGGAGATCGAAGGCCTGGACGAAGACACCGTGAACGAGCTGCGCACCCGTGCGAAAGACGCTTTGTTGACGATGGAAATCGCCAAGGAAGAGGGCGTGGAAGACGTCTCCCAGATCCTGCGCGATCTGGAGGGCATGACGCCGGAGTTGCAGGCCAAGCTGGCCGACGGCGGCATCCACACCCTGGACGACCTGGCCGATCTGGCCGTGGACGAGCTGACCGAAATCACCGGCCAGTCATCGGACGAAGCCAAGACCTTGATCATGAAGGCGCGCGAACATTGGTTTACCGATGATGCCGTCGTTCAAGAGTCCCAGTCATGAATACATAGTTTCAGTAGTGCTTGATAAGCCCGCAGGGTTCGTCAAGCCGTAAGCCAAAGGTTGCACCACCCATGTCCAATACGACAGTCGCCGAGTTTGCCAACGAACTCAAGAAATCGAACGAAACCTTGCTTGAGCAGCTCAAGAGCGCGGGCGTGGCCAAAGCCGCGGTCACAGATTTTCTGAGCGATGCCGACAAGCAAAAACTGCTCAACTATCTGCAGACCGCCCACGGCACGGCCAGCGCGGATCGCAAGAAGATCACGCTGGTCAAGCGCTCCACGAGCGAAATCAAGCAGGCGGATTCCACCGGACGTGCGCGCACGATCCAAGTGGAAGTGCGCAAGAAGCGCACATTCATTCGTCGCGACGAGGGGGTCGAGGGTGGCAGCGAATCGACCGCGGTTGAGCCGGCTGCAGTCGCCGCCGAGCCGGTGCCGGTGATCGACACCGCCGAACTGATGCGGCGCGAGGAAGAGGCGCGGCACCAGGCCGAGTTCATCCGCCGTCAGGAAGAAGAGCTGGCGCAAAAGCGTCAGCAGCGCGAAGAGCAGGAAGCGCGCGAACGCGATGCCACGGAAAAGGCCGAAAGCGAAGCCGATGCGCGCGCCGCCGCCTACGCGCTGGAAAAATCTGCCAAGGCTTCGGGCG
Source organism: uncultured beta proteobacterium (assembly GCA_903838565.1). Taxonomy (GTDB): domain Bacteria; phylum Pseudomonadota; class Gammaproteobacteria; order Burkholderiales; family Burkholderiaceae_C; genus CAIKVZ01. The sequence goes on from CAILZB010000129.1 coordinate 6,582, forward strand.
CAAAGTCGGCCAAAGTGGCGCCGGCGCCAGAACTCGACGCCGCCGCCGCCGCGGCCGCAGCGCTGGCCCAGGCCGCCGCCAAGGAGCAGGCACTGCAGGAACAGGCGACCGCGAAGGAAACGGCTGCGGCTGCTTCCAAGGCGCGTGCCGACGAAGACGTGGCGCGTGCCGCCGATCTGGGCGCGCGTCGCCGCAAGGCCGAGGACGAGGCAGCGGCGATCCGCTCCATGATGTCCACGCCGCAAAAGGTGCTGGTGGCCAAGAAGCCCGAAGTCAAGCCGCCAGAGCCCGTCAAGGGCACGCTGCACAAGCCCGCAGCCGGAACGGTCGCGGCCAAACCGGCCAAGCCGGGTGCACCCGCAGCGCCAGCCGCTGCCGGCGCTGGCAAGGAAGTCAAGTCGGCCAAGCTGTCCAGCAGCTGGGCCGGAGACCCCGCGAAGAAGAAGGAACTCAAGACCCGCGGCGACACCTCCGGTGGCGTGGGTCGCGGCAGCTGGCGCGGTGGACCGCGTGGCAAGCGCGGCGACAACCGGGACCACGACGATCACGCACCGGCAGCACCGGTGGAAGTGCGCGTGCTTGAAGTGCACGTGCCAGAAACCATCACCGTGGCCGAACTGGCGCACAAGATGGCCGTGAAGGCCTCGGACGTGATCAAGCGCCTGATGAAGCTGGGCCAGATGTGCACCATCAATCAGGCACTGGACCAGGACACGGCGATGATTCTGGTTGAAGAAATGGGACACAAGGCCGTGGTGGCTGCGCTGGATGACCCGGAAGCCTTCACCGACGAGGAAGTGTCGGCGCAGGTGGCGGAGTCGCTGCCACGCGCACCGGTCGTGACCGTCATGGGTCACGTCGATCACGGCAAGACCTCGCTGCTGGACTACATCCGTCGCGCCAAGGTCGCCTCGGGCGAAGCCGGCGGAATTACCCAGCACATCGGTGCCTACCACGTGGAGACCGCGCGCGGCATGGTGTCGTTCCTGGACACCCCTGGCCACGAAGCGTTCACGGCCATGCGAGCGCGCGGCGCCAAGGCCACCGACATCGTGATTCTGGTGGTGGCAGCGGATGACGGCGTGATGCCGCAGACGCGCGAAGCCATCAAGCACGCCAAGGCGGCCGGTGTGCCGATCGTGGTCGCGATCAACAAGATCGACAAGCCCGACGCGAGCCCGGATCGGGTGAAGAACGAACTCGTGGTGGAAGACGTGATTCCGGAAGAGTTCGGCGGCAATTCGCCCTTCGTTCCGGTCTCGGCCAAGACCGGCGCCGGTATCGACGAGCTGCTGGAGCAGGTGCTGCTGCAGGCCGAAGTGCTGGAGCTGCGCGCTCCGGTCGACGCCATGGCCAAGGGCCTGGTGATCGAAGCGCGCCTGGACAAGGGACGCGGCCCGGTGGCCACGATCCTGGTGCAGTCGGGAACGCTCAAGACCGGCGACGTGGTGCTGGCAGGTTCCACCTATGGCCGCGTACGTGCCATGCTGGACGAAAACGGCAAGACCATCAAGACCGCGGGTCCTTCCATTCCGGTGGAGATCCAGGGTCTGACCGAAGTGCCTCAAGCGGGTGATGAATTCATGGTGATGTCGGACGAACGCCGCGCCCGTGAAATCGCCACCTACCGCGCCGGCAAATTCCGCCACACCAAGCTGGCCAAGCAGCAGGCGTCCAAGCTGGAGAACATGTTCACCGACATGGCTGCGGGCGAGGTCAAGCTGGTTCCGATCATCGTCAAGGCCGACGTGCAGGGTTCGCAGGAAGCGCTGGCACAGTCGCTGCTCAAGCTCTCGACCGACGAGGTCAAGGTGCAACTGGTGTACGCCGCTGTGGGCGCCATCAGCGAGTCGGACGTGAATCTGGCGATCGCCTCCAAGGCCGTGATCATCGGTTTCAACACCCGCGCCGACGCCGGTGCGCGCAAGCTGGCCGAGAACAACGGCGTGGACATCCGCTACTACGACATCATTTACGACGCCGTGGACGAGCTCAAGCTCGCCATGTCGGGCATGCTCACGCCGGACAAGAAGGAAGAAGTCATCGGCACGGCCGAGATTCGCCAGATCTTCAAGGTCAGCAAGATCGGCACGATCGCCGGTTGTATGGTCACCGCGGGTGTGGTGCGGCGTACCGCGCGCCTGCGTCTGCTGCGCAACAACATGGTCATCTACACCGGAGAGCTCGATTCACTCAAGCGCTTCAAGGACGATGCCAAGGAAGTGCGCGAAGGGTTCGATTGCGGCCTGAACATCAAGAACTACAACGACATCGAAGTCGGTGACGTGCTGGAGTTCTTCGAGATTCGCGAAATCGCCCGTACGCTGTGATGCCTGCAAGGTCTGACTGCCTGTGAAGAAGAAAACCAGCGCCCCCAACCGCGGCCTCAAGGTCGCTGATCAGATCCAGCGCGATCTGACGGAGCTGATCGCGCGCGAGTTGAAGGACCCGCGCGTGGGCATGGTGACGATCCAGGGCATCGAGCTCACGCCCGACTACGCCCACGCCAAGGTGTTCTTCTCGCTGCTCAAGGGCGACGCCAAGGTGGCGGAAGAGGGCTTGAACCAGGCGGCGGGTTTCCTGCGCGCGGGCTTGTTCAAGCGCTTGCACATTCACACCGTGCCGACGCTGCACTTTCACCACGACCGGACGACGGAGCGAGCCGCGGACATGAATGCGCTGATCGCGCAGGCCGTGGCCTCGCGTTCCAAGAACGAAGACTAGGATGACGACAGCGCCACGGACACGGGTCGTACGGCGCCCCGTGCATGGGGTGCTGTTGCTGGACAAGCCTTTGGGCTGGTCCAGCAACGATGCCTTGCAAAAGGCCAAATGGCTGCTGCGGGCGGAAAAGGCGGGCCACACCGGCACGCTCGATCCGCTGGCCACCGGCGTGCTGCCGCTGTGCTTTGGTGCTGCCACCAAGTTCAGCCAGCTGCAGCTCGACGCCGACAAGAGCTACGAGGCGGTTGCGCACATGGGCGTGACCACGACCACGGGCGACGCCGAAGGGCAGGTGCTGCTGCAGCGTCCGGTGCAGATCACGCCCGAGAAGCTGGCGCTGGTGGCGCAGCGCTTCAGCGGCAGGCAGCTGCAGGTGCCGCCGATGTACAGCGCCTTGAAGCGCGACGGCAAAGCCCTGTACGAATACGCCAGAGAGGGCGTGGTGCTGGAGCGCGAAGGGCGCACGGTAGAGATCATGGAACTGGAGCTGGCGCTGGAGCCTGCCCTCACGGAATATGTCGCGTTGAAGCTGCGCGTGAAGTGCAGCAAGGGGACTTACATCCGAACGCTGGCTGAGGACATCGGCGAGGCACTCGGATGCGGCGCGCACCTGACGGCGCTGCGCCGTGTGCGCACGGGGGGATTTGGCGTGGAGGAATGCGTCACGCTGGCCGCGCTCGAAGCGATGTCGGAGCAGGAACGCCTGGCCTGTCTGCGCCCGGTGGAGTCGATGGTGCCGGACCACACAGTCGTCACATTGGACGCGGAAAATGCAGCACGCTTCTTGAGCGGTCTGCGCCGACGCGGAGATTGGCCAGACAGCGACGCTGTGGCCGTGTGGGGTGAACAACCCCGCGCCTTGTTGGGAGTTGCCCGCATCAAGGCAGGAGAGCTGATACCGGAGCGCTTATTGAGCCCGGTCGAGATAGATCAAATTTTGAAGGAAAAATCGTGAGTCACAAGCAAATTCGAAACATCGCCATCATCGCCCACGTTGACCATGGCAAGACCACCATGGTTGACCAGTTGCTGCGCCAGTCCGGCACCTTTGCCCAGCACGAGAAGGTCGTTGACACCGTGATGGACAACAACGCCATTGAAAAAGAGCGTGGCATCACGATTCTGGCGAAGAACTGCGCTGTGACGTGGAAGGATACGCACATCAACATCGTCGACACCCCCGGCCACGCCGACTTCGGCGGCGAAGTGGAACGCGCGCTGAGCATGGTCGACGGCGTGGTGCTGTTGATCGATGCCCAGGAAGGCCCCATGCCGCAGACGCGCTTCGTCACGAAGAAGGCGCTGGCTCTGGGCTTGAAGCCGATCCTGGTGGTGAACAAGGTGGACAAGCCCGGTGCGCGCCCCCAGTGGGTGGTGGACGCCGCGTTTGACCTGTTCGACAAGCTCGGCGCGACCGATGACCAGCTGGATTTCCCCGTAGTCTACGCCTCCGGCATCAACGGCTGGTCGTCGATGGAAGAGGGCGCGCAGGGCGAGCAGTGGGGCCCCGACATGTCGGCCCTGTTCGACACCGTGCTCGATCACGTGCCGCACCAGCAGGGCGACCCGGATGCGCCACTGCAGCTGCAGATTTCTGCGCTCGATTTCTCGACCTTCGTCGGTCGTATCGGTGTGGGCCGCATCAGCCAAGGCACGATCCGTCCGATGATGGACGTGGTGGTGATGGAAGGGCCGGACGGCAAGGCCATCAAGGGCCGCGTGAATCAGGTGCTGACGTTCCAGGGTCTGGAGCGCGTTCAGGCCACGGATGCGGGCCCGGGCGAAATCGTGTTGATCAACGGCCTGACCGACATCGGCATTGGCGTCACCATCACCGACCCGGCCACTCCCTTGCCGCTGCCCATGCTCAAGGTCGATGAGCCGACGCTGACCATGAACTTCTGCGTCAACACCAGCCCGCTGGCCGGGCGCGAAGGCAAGTACGTCACCAGCCGCCAGATCTGGGACCGCCTGCAAAAGGAGCTGCAGCACAACGTGGCGCTACGCGTCAAGGAAACCGACGAAGAAGGCATCTTCGAAGTCATGGGTCGCGGCGAACTGCACCTGACCATCCTGCTGGAGAACATGCGCCGCGAAGGTTTTGAGCTGGCCGTGTCCAAGCCGCGCGTGGTGTTCAAGTTCGTCAACGGCGAGAAGTACGAACCCATCGAAATGGTGACCGCCGACATCGAAGAGCAGCACCAGGGCGGCGTGATGCAAGCCCTGGGCGAGCGCCGCGGCGATCTGTTCAACATGGAATCCGACGGACGCGGACGCGTGCGCCTGGAATACCGCATTCCGGCGCGGGGCCTGATCGGCTTCACCAACGAGTTCCTGAACCTGACCCGTGGCACGGGTCTGATCTCCAACATCTTCGACAGCTACGAGCCGCACAAGGGCGACATCGGCGGGCGCAAGAACGGCGTGCTGATCTCCATGGACGCCGGTGAAATCTTCACCTACGCGCTGGGCAAGCTCGACGACCGCGGTCGTATGTTCGTCAAGGCCAACGATCCGGTGTATGAAGGCATGATCGTGGGCATCCACAGCCGCGAGAACGACCTGGTGGTGAACGCCACACGCACCAAGCAGCTCACCAACTTCCGCGTGTCCGGCAAGGAAGACGCGATCAAGATCACGCCGCCGATCGAATGCACGCTGGAATACGGCGTGGAATTCATCGAGGACGACGAACTGGTGGAGATCACGCCCAAGTCGATCCGTCTGCGCAAGCGCTACCTGACCGAGAGCGAGCGCAAGCGCGCCGGTCGCGGACCGGTGTAATTCGGACGGTTCGTGGGTCATCAAGTCTGATCCCATGAGCCTCAGCTTCCCATGAAGCTCACGCACAACCGGGCGGTGCTGTTGATGGTGGCGGTGACCCTGATGTGGTCCATCGCCGGCGTCGTGACGCGCCATCTGGAGCATGCGCGCAGCTTTGAAGTGACCTTCTGGCGCAGCTTCTTCACGGTGCTGTCGCTGCTCGTGATCCTGCCGCTCTTTCAGGGGCGCGACGTGTTCCGGCGCATGCGCGGCGGGGGCGCAGCCCTGTGGTATTCAGGCCTGGCCTGGTGCGGCATGTTCACCTTCTTCATGCTGGCGATCACGCTCACGAGCGTGGCCAATGTGCTGGTGACGATGTCCATCGGCCCGCTGTTGACGGCACTGGCTGCGCGGCTCTTCATCGGACACCGCATCGCCCCCCGGACCTGGTTCGCCATTGCGGCGGCGGGCTGTGGCATCGCCTACATGTACGGCAGCCAGTTGCATCAGGGGGTGAGTCTGATCGGCACGCTGGTGGCGCTGTGTGTGCCGATCTCTGGCGCCACCAACTGGACCGTGACACAGCACGCGCACAGCCAGGGGCACGATGTGGATCTGATTCCCGCCGTGCTGATCGGCGCCGTCCTTTCTTCGCTGCTGACGCTGCCCCTTGCGCTGCCGTTTCAGGCCTCGGCGCACGACCTGATCCTGCTCGCCGGGCTGGGCCTGGTGCAGTTGGCGATTCCCTCGGCGCTGGCCGTGCTTTGCACCCGCGTGCTCAAAGCCCCCGAAGTATCCCTGCTGGGTCTGCTGGAAGTCATCTTTGGCATCCTGCTGGCATGGGTCGGAGCGAACGAAGTCCCCGGACCCAACGTGCTGCTGGGAGGCATCATGGTCATAGGGGCCCTTGCCTTGAATGAAATGGTTGCTTGGAGGAGCCGGTCATGAATGCCAGTCCAGTGGAATCGACGACGAATGCGGCCGAGGTCCTGAGCGAAGTGCGCGGGAGCGTGGGCTTCATCACCTTGAACCGGCCCAAGGCGCTGAATGCGCTTTCGCTCTCGATGATCCGTGCCCTCACCGAATGCCTGCTGGCCTGGCGCGACGACGCACGCGTACAGGCGGTGGCGTTTCGCGGCATGGGCAAGGCCGGTCCTTTTGGCGCTTTCTGCGCCGGCGGCGATATCCGCTTCTTTCACCAGGCCGTGCGTGAATGCGACGCCGCGCTGGAGGATTTCTTCACCGAGGAATACACGCTCAACCACCTGATCCATCGCTACCCCAAGCCGACGCTGGCCTTCATGGACGGCATCGTCATGGGTGGCGGCATGGGGATTTCGCAGGGAACGCGCTGGCGTATCGTCACCGAACGCAGCCGCATCGCCATGCCGGAAACGGCCATCGGGCTGTTTCCTGACGTCGCTGGCGGCTACTTCCTGAGCCGCTGCCCGGGACATGTGGGCGAGTATCTGGCGCTGACGGGCGAGGTCATCGGTGCCGACGCCGCGCTGCAGTTCGGGCTGGCCGACCGGCGGGTTGATTCCTCGTGCCTGGAGGCGCTCTGGCAGGCGCTGGGGGTACAGTCGTTTGCCGACGCAGCTGCGGTGTCCGCGTGGCTTGAGTTGCAGCTTGTGCCGTCGAGCGCAGGTGAAAAAATGGATACCCGTCGCATCGACGCCATCTTCGGCTTGCCCGACCTGCAGAACATGGTCCAGGCCCTGGAAAATGGCGTCGATGACCTCTGGTCGCAGCAGACTTTGACTGCGCTGCGTCAGCCTTCACCGCTGCTGCTGCAGGTGTCGCTGGAGCAGATTCGACGCGCCCGCCACATGGCGCTGGCCGACGATCTGCGCATGGAGCGTGACATGATGCGTCACTGCTTTGCGCGGGGAACCCAAAGCGAAGCCTTCGAAGGCATCCGTGCGCGAGTGGTGGACAAGGACAACGCGCCGCGCTGGAATCCGCCGCGTGTGGAAGAAGTGACGCCCGAGATGGTGCAGGCCTTCTTTGCCGGCCCCTGGCCGGCGCACGCGCACCCTTTGCGCCTGCTCGACTGAATTTGCGCTCAGCGGTTGCGGCTCTTCATCGCGCGCTCGACCTCGCGCTTGCCTTCGCGGTCCTTGATGGTGTCGCGCTTGTCGTGCTCGGCCTTGCCTTTGGCCAGGGCGATGTCGCACTTCACCTTGCCGTCTTTCCAGTGCAGATTCAGTGGCACCAGGGTGTAGCCCTTTTGCTCCACCTTGCCGATGAGGCGCTGGATTTCGGCCTTGTGCATCAGCAGCTTCTTGGTGCGCACCTTGTCCGGACTGATATGGCTTGACGCGGTGTTGAGCGGGTTGATCTGCAGGCCGATGATGAACAGCTCGCCGTTGCGCACCACCACGTAGCCATCGGTCAGTTGCACCTTGCCTTCGCGCAGCGACTTCACCTCCCAGCCTTCCAGCACCAGACCCGCCTCAAAGCGCTCTTCAAAGAAGTAGTTGTACGCCGCCTTCTTGTTGTCGGCGATGCGCCCGGATTTCTGGGCAGCGGAGGAGGGTTTCTTGGCCATTTGGGGTCGGTTCGATTGCGCTGGTGGCGGGTGTGGGAAGATGAGGCTTCAATACAATTGCCATTGCGCCCGAAGTGAGCGATTCTAGTACCGCGTTATCCTTGTCTGCCACACATGAAATCCGTCCACAAGTCCGTTTTGATCTGGTACAGCGCCGAAGAGATGTTCGCGCTGGTCACCGACATTGCGCGCTATCCGCAATTCCTTCCCTGGTGCGACCATGCATCGGCGCATAGCAATGCCGATCACACGGTGGCGGCCGAGATCGGCATCAGCTTCAGCGGAATCCGCCAGACCTTCAGCACGCTCAACACCCATGTAAGCGGACGCCAGGTCGGTATGAAACTGGTGCACGGCCCGTTCTCGGAACTGGCCGGAACCTGGGATTTCACGCCATTGGGCGACGAGGCGCAGCGCGCCTGCCGGGTCGAGCTGAGTCTGAGCTACGGCTTCTCCAATGCCACCTTGGGCAAGCTGGTGGGCCCGGTCTTTGACAAGATCGCGGCCAGCATGGTGGATGCCTTTGTCAAGCGTGCAGAGCAGGTCTATGGCTGAGCTCCCGGCACAAACGCTGTGCGTGTGCGTGGTGTATTCGCCGCAGGCGCGAACCGTGCTGGAACACCGGTTGCGCTTGCCCGCAGACTCAACTGTCGCGGACGCGCTCGATGGCATGGGCATGCCAGAGCTGTGGCAGATCGTCAAAAGCCAGCCTGAATGCCTGGGCGTGTGGGGCCGAAAAGTCCCACCGGACCAGGCACTGAAGGATGGCGATCGGGTCGAGGTGTATCGGCCTTTGCGTGTGGATCCCAAGGTGGCGCGCCGGGAGCGCTTTCGGACACAGGGCGCACGCACGGCGGGCCTGTTCGCCACGCGCCGCGACAACGCCAAGTCCGGCTATTGAGCGGGCAGTGGCTGCCTAGTTGCAGTCGCTGCTGACGATCGCCTGAACCCGGGAAATTTCCGCAGCCCGGCCGGCGTCGCTGAGATACTCCACCTCGCCGCTGGCATTGGGCGCCTTCATGCGGATGCCCGATTTCAGCACCGTCAGGCTGTTGCGCGCCCGCTCGCAGTTCTGTGCCCGGTCCTGGGCCTGTTTGTCCGTGGCGTTCTTGCGCTTGGCATTTTCTTCATCGTCGGCCTGCTTCTTCTTGGCTTCCAGAACCGGGTCCTTGCCCAGCGGCTTGGGCGCAGGAGCAGCGCTTGCCGCGGCCTCGGGCGCGGCGCTGGCCAAGGTTCGAATCGAACCCGCGGGCTGCTTGAGAATATTTTTTTGCGCAATGTCGGGCGGAGGAGCCCGGTCGCTGTAGACCTTGCGCCCGTCCTGATCGATCCATTGCCACTGAGCGAACCCGGCCAGTGGGAAGGCACAGGCGAACAACAGGGCAAGCAGGTGATTCATTTTCATGCGCGCAGTTTAGCGCGTGCTGAAAAAGGTGTCGTGGACGATTTGTATTTGCTTCATTGCGGGTTTGTATCAACATGCATTTTCATGCTTGCCGAAGGGGACTTCGACGCCACGGGTACAATCGTCCATTTGGAGCTTTGACATGCGCCTGATCGGCAAAGCCCTCACCTTCGACGACGTGTTGCTGGTGCCGGCCTACTCCCAAGTCCTGCCCAAGGACACCTCCCTCGCCACCCGTTTTTCCCGCAACATCGCGCTCAATCTGCCGCTGGTTTCCGCCGCGATGGATACCGTGACCGAGGCTCGCCTTGCGATCGCGATCGCGCAGGAGGGCGGAATCGGCATCGTGCACAAGAACCTCACGGCGCAGGAGCAGGCGGCGCAGGTCTCGCGTGTCAAGCGCTATGAGTCCGGCGTGCTGCGCGACCCCGTCGTGATCACGCCCCAGCACACGGTGCGCCAGGTGATGGCGCTGTCCGAGCAACTCGGCGTTTCAGGTTTTCCCGTGTGCGACGGCGGCAAGGTGGTGGGCCTGGTGACGGGGCGCGACCTGCGCTTCGAGTCGCGCCTGGACCTGCCCGTGAGCCAGATCATGACGCAGCGCGATCGCCTGGTGACCGTTCCCGACGGCACCACGATAGCCCAGGCCAAGGTGCTGCTGAACCAGTACAAGATCGAGCGCCTGCTGGTGGTCAACGACGCCTTCGAACTCAAGGGCCTGATCACGGTCAAGGACATCACGAAACAGACCAGCTTTCCGAACGCGGCGCGCGATGCCCTGGGCAAATTGCGCGTCGGTGCAGCCGTGGGCGTGGGCGAGGGCACGGAGGAACGCGTGGAGGCGCTGGCACGGGCCGGGGTGGATGCGATCGTGGTGGACACGGCGCACGGCCACAGCCATGGCGTGATCGAGCGCGTACGCTGGGTCAAGAAGAACTATCCGCACATCGACGTCATCGGCGGCAACATCGCCACCGGCGCGGCGGCCCTGGCGCTGGTGGAAGCCGGCGCCGATGCGGTCAAGGTCGGCATCGGCCCGGGCAGCATCTGCACCACGCGCATTGTCGCCGGCGTGGGCGTGCCGCAGATCATGGCCATCGATTCCGTCGCGACGGCGCTGCGCGGCACGGGTGTGCCGCTGATCGCCGACGGCGGCATCCGCTACAGCGGCGACATCGCCAAGGCGATCGCGGCCGGCGCGGGCACGGTGATGATGGGCGGCATGTTTGCCGGCACCGAAGAGGCGCCGGGCGAAGTGATCCTGTTCCAGGGCCGCAGCTACAAGAGCTACCGTGGCATGGGCTCCATTGGCGCCATGCAGCAGGGCAGCGCGGACCGCTATTTCCAGGAATCGAGCACCGGCAACCCCAACGCCGACAAGCTCGTTCCCGAGGGCATCGAAGGCCGCGTGCCATACAAGGGCTCCATGGTCTCCATCGTGTACCAGATGGCCGGCGGCCTGCGCGCCAGCATGGGCTACTGCGGTTGCGCCACCATCGCCGACATGCAGGACAAGGCCGAGTTCGTGGAAATCACCACCGCCGGCATCCGCGAGAGCCACGTGCACGACGTGCAGATCACCAAGGAAGCGCCGAACTACAGGGCGGAATGATTGCTCACCCCTAGGCTGCGCGCACTGCGTGTCGCTACGCCACCCCCCTTGCAGGGGGCAACGCCAGCGGTCCGGCGAAGCCGGTCCGGCGGCGTTTCTGGGATAAAACCGAAGACACGCTCATTGCTCACATGACCATGCATCAAAAAATCCTCATCCTCGATTTCGGCTCCCAGGTCACGCAGTTGATTGCGCGCCGGGTGCGCGAAGCCCACGTGTTTTGTGAAGTCCACCCCTGTGACGTGAGCGACGACTGGGTTCGCAACTACGCCAAGGATGGCCTGCTCAAGGGTGTGATCCTCTCCGGCAGCCACGCCAGCGTGTACGAAGACAACACCGACAAGGCGCCGCAGGCGGTGTTCGAACTCGGCGTGCCGGTGCTGGGCATTTGCTACGGCATGCAGACCATGGCGCAGCAGCTCGGCGGCAAGGTGGAAGCGGGCCACACGCGTGAGTTTGGCTCGGCGCAGATCCGCGCCCGCGGTCACACGCGTTTGCTGGATGGCATTGCCGACCACACCAACGCCGAAGGCCAGGGCCTGCTGGACGTGTGGATGAGCCACGGCGACAAGGTCACCGAGATGCCGCCTGGCTTCAAGCTCATGGCGTCGAACGACTCCTGCCCGATCGCCGGCATGGCGGACGAGGCACGGCACTTCTACGCAGTGCAATTCCACCCCGAGGTCACGCACACCAAGCAGGGTCAGGCCCTGCTGGAGCGCTTCGTGCTGGGCATCTGCGGCGCCCGCACCGACTGGATCATGGGCGACTACATCGCCGAGGCGGTGGCGAAAATCCGCGCCCAGGTGGGTACGGAAGAGGTCATCCTGGGTCTGTCAGGCGGTGTCGACTCCAGCGTGGCCGCGGCGCTGATCCACCGCGCCATCGGCGAGCAGCTCACCTGCGTCTTTGTCGACCACGGCCTGCTGCGCCTGCACGAGGGCGACATGGTGATGGACATGTTTGTCGGCAAGCTGCACGCCAAGGTGGTACGCGTCGACGCCGAAGCCCAGTTCCTGGGGCACCTGGCGGGCGTGAGCGACCCCGAGGCAAAACGCAAGATCATCGGGCGCGAGTTCGTCGAGGTCTTCAAGGCGGCGGCCGCCAAACTCAAGGGCGACCAGAACCGGCATGTGGCCTGGCTGGCGCAGGGAACGATTTATCCGGACGTGATCGAGTCCGGCGGCGCGAAGAACAAGAAGGCCGTCACCATCAAGAGCCACCACAACGTGGGCGGCCTGCCGGAACAGCTGGGCCTGAAGCTGCTGGAGCCGCTGCGCGAACTGTTCAAGGACGAGGTGCGCGAACTCGGCGTGGCGCTAGGCCTGCCGCACGGCATGGTGTACCGCCATCCCTTCCCGGGTCCGGGTCTGGGCGTGCGCATCCTGGGCGAAGTGAAGAAGGAATACGCCGACCTGCTGCGCCGCGCCGATGCCATCTTCATCGAGGAGTTGCACAACTTCAAGGACGAGGCGGGCAGGAGTTGGTATGAGCTCACGAGCCAGGCCTTCACGGTGTTCCTGCCGGTGAAGAGCGTGGGCGTGATGGGCGACGGCCGAACCTACGACTACGTGGTGGCGCTGCGCGCCGTGCAGACCAGCGACTTCATGACTGCGGACTGGGCCGAGCTGCCCTACGCACTGCTGAAGAAGGTGTCGAGCCGCATCATCAACGAGGTGCGCGGCATCAACCGCGTGACCTACGACGTCTCGAGCAAACCGCCTGCGACCATCGAGTGGGAGTGATGGCTTCTCTCGTGCGGTAAATACGTTCTTTAATCGATGCATGAAGCGCGGAGAATAACTTGCACATGCGGAGAAAGTTCCTCATAGTCTCCGCATGAACGACAGCGCTTAGCCCAACTGTGGTTTGTCACGTTGCACCCGTTGGATGATGGCAATGGCCGCATTGCGTGCGCCCTTGGCGACCTTTTGCTGGCACGTGCTGACGGTGGGCCCCAGCGCTGCTGCAGCCTGTCGGGACAGATCCAGCGTGAGCGCAAGGCTTACTGCGACGTGCTGGAGCGCACCCAGAAGCAAACATTGGATGTCACCGAATGGCTCGCCTGGTTCCTTGCCACTCTGCATCGCGCCGACGATCAAGCGCAGCACACGATCGACGCCGTGTTGGTCAAGACGCGGTTCTGGCAGCGTTGGGCCGAGACGCCGCTGAACGAGCGACAGGTGAAGCTGCTGAACCGGTTGCTCGATGGTTTCGAGGGCAAGCTCACCAGCAGCAAGTGGGCTGCGATCGCCAAGTGCTCGCCCGACACGGCCCTGCGCGACATCACGGATCTGCTTGGCCGCGCTGTCCTGCGCTAGTCTGACGCGGGTGGCCGAAGCACGAGCTACGAGCTCAACGAAGCACTGAAGTAAGACGACCGGCGCACCAGGAACTTGCGCGCTGTGCAGTGGCTGCCTGGCAATTCCAGGTCTGGGCGCGCGTCATCTCGCATGGTGCCTCGAGTGGGCATCACGGCGACCAGTCCTTCGCAAACCGGCACCAGTCGACGGCTCGAATGCGCCTCAGCAGGTCTTCGTCCGTGGGGATTCCGAATTTCGGCTGCCACCAGACCAGCAGCGCTGATGAAAACACCTCGCCGTGGTCCTTGGCCGCCTTCTGCGATCTGAATTCGGCAAAGGTGCTGACCTGGGGCAACATGGCCCAGCCCCGGCGCCCGAAGGAGGCAAAGCGTGGCTCGGTAGGCGCAGACTTGATGCCACGCAGGATCGTTGCCGGGATGACGACGGGCTCGGCGTGAAAGCCTTCGTCCCACTTGCTGGCGTCGGCAATGGCCTCGCTCACCCTGTCCTGCGGCGCGCGGGGATTACCGCACAACATGCCGCCATAGGTGCCATGCTGCGCAATGCGCGTCAGGAAAATGTCGCGCTCGTCGATCAACTTGAAGCCCCAGTCCTGCGGCATCACCTCGGGGGACTGCGCGCCTTCGCCCAGGTCGGTGTGAGGACGGGACGAAGGCACAGGGGTTGCCGGCACTGGATCCGCTGGTCCACATGCAAGCGGCGGGGTGGGGCGGAGCTGGCTCAGTGTCGGCCTGCGTTGACTCGGTTCAGTTCTGTCGTCAACCGTCACTGTCAGTGCCGTCCGTGTGGCGCATGGCACGATCCATGGTCCATGCGAGTCCCTCGTTCAAAGCCAGTTCGGGGTTTGGCGACATGGATGACGATATACCGTTTGATTCAGTCGAAGTGCCGGCTTTCCTGATTCGCCAGCCCCGTCAACCGACGAAGGCATCGACGGTCACGCCGCTGGAACTGCTGGAGGCATTCGATGCGACGGCGCAATCCGCAGGGGCTGAGGCGACGTTTGCCGGCAGGCTCGACGCTCTCTCGGTTTCTCCGGAGTTGACGGCGCTGCTGGGCGAGCTGACGCGGCAGCTGGGTTCCCGGGCGCAAGCCTGGGGCGTGCTGCTGCAATGGCTGGCGGATGCACTGAAGGATGAGTTTTCCGTGTCGCGGCATGGGACGCGCATACTGCGCCATGTGCTCAAGCCGGTGGATGCGGCAAGCCTGGCGTCGTTGATGCGGCAGGTCACGGCCAGGCTGGGCAACGTCACCAGCCGTGTCTGGGCAACGGCGCTTGGGGTTCTCTGAGCCCTGACCGATCACAACTTCCATTTCGATTGGATTCACCTGATGGCTGACTTTTGAAGGGCGTATTCGCTGCAGCGCTGCTTGTGCTCGCTGCCATTGCCAGCCATGCAGCGGGTGCCGACTTTTCGGAATGTCGGCAGATGTTCGCCAACAGCCAGGTGCCGGCCATGCAGAGTCAGGCCATGGCGCCACGGGCCCTGTGCTACAGCAGCTTTGCGATCCTGTACTCCGGCAAGAGTCGCACCCCGATCTACGTGGCCGAGCGGCTCAACAAGGTGCAACTCAAGACCAAGATCACGCGCAGCAACCGCTTCTTTGCCGATGCCCGGCTGCCGCGCGCCGAGCGCGCCGAGTTGGAGGACTATCGGAACTCCGGCCTGGACCGCGGCCACATGCAATACCCGGTTAAAAGCATACTCAACGCCTAATGGCAATGGCTAAACTTGAGTATTTATACTCAATGTGGCATACTCAACCAAAATCTCGGATTTAACCCATGAACCTCCGTAAAACGGTAGCAGCGCTACTCGCTCTTTTTGTGCTTTCGGCTGGCGTTGCCGATGCACGTGGCCTGCTGGATTTTGTTCTGACCCCCAAGGCAGAAACAAAGGAATATCACTCTGGCAGCCTCACCCCGACCGAAGCAC
>CAILZB010000130.1 GCA_903838565.1 uncultured beta proteobacterium
GCATCACGGCCGCGGTCAAGGAGGACGGCTTGTGGTGCTGGCTGCGCAGCGTTCGCGTGGGCGACGACTGGGTACATGAGCTGCCGCGGCTGCTGCAGGCCGAGGCCCTGCTCAGCGGCTGGGACACGGACTCGCATCCGGTGCGGGTGTTCGCGCCCGGCGCCGACGCCCGCGCCCGAGCGGAGCTGCAAGCCATGGGCTTGGTCCTGCTCGCGCCCGCGGACGAACGCGGTTTTTCCATGAATCGGGACGGCGTCTTTGCGCCGGCCTGGATGGCCTAGGGCCCAGCATATGCATCTTGATTTTTTACATCCGCACCGCCGCACCAACCGCTCGGGTTGGGTGTTGCTCGCGCTGGGACTGCTGGCCGTGTCCGCCGTCCTGGCCTGGCGCTGGCTGGAGCTGGATCCGCGCCTTCAAGCCGCCCAGGCACAGCTGCAGCGTGCGCAGGCCAGCTTGAGTGCGAACGAACCGGTGCTGCAAAAACTCAGCGACGAACAGTTGAACAGCGACTGGTCGCAGGCCGTCGGCATTGCGCAGCAACTGGGCACACCCTGGGAGGCACTGTTTGCCGAGCTCGAGGCGGGTGCCGATCACGGCGTGGCGCTGCTCAGTCTGGAGCCCGACGCCCAGCGGCACGAGTTGCTGCTCAATGGCGAAGCACGGGATTACGCCGCGCTGGTGGACTACTACCGCTACCTGCAAAGCCAGCCGATGCTGACTTCGGTGGCACTGCAGACGCACCAGATGAATCGCCAGGACCGCGACAAGCCGATCCGCTTTCGCATCACGGCACACTGGGAGCAGGCTTCATGACGGGCGCGCTGTGGCAGGCCCGCCTGGGCTACTGGACGCGCCGCCTGGGCTGGCCGGGAGGGCTGGGCGCCCTGCTGCTGCTGGCGGCGCTGATCCTGCTGCAGATGCAGTTGCTGCCCGCCATGCAGCGCCTGTCGGATGCGAGCCGGCGCGCCAGCGCGGCGCAGCAGCGCCTGACGCAGCAGGCAAGCACACCAGACAAGGTCGCGCTCACGCCGACGCAGCAGGTGAACGCTTTTTATGAAGCGTTTCCGTCCCCCCCCGATGTGCCTGACATCCTGGCCAGCGTGTACCAGATTGCCGCGGCGAAAAAGCTCGAACTGGACCTGGGCGAATACACGCTGACGCGCCAGCCGGGCGCGCGCCTGGACCGGCTGCGCATCACGCTGCCGGTGAAGGGCAGCTACACGCAGGTGCGCCAGTTCACGGCCGACGCGCTGGCCGAACAATCGGCGCTCGCGCTGGAGAGCGTGTCGGTGCGGCGCGAGAAGGTGACCGACGACCTGGCCAACGGCCGCATCGTTTTCCTGTTGTTTGTGGAGCATGCGCCATGACGCCCAAGACACAACGTGGGTTGCTGGGCCTGGCGCTGGCAGCCACGCTGCTGTTGGTGTGGCTGGCGCCGCAGGACGAGGCGCCGGTGGCCAAGCCGACAGCGCGCACGCAGCGAGCGGCGCCCTTGACGCCGCTTGCCGGCGCGCCGCGCGGCAGCGACCTCAAGACCGGCAGGCTGGATTTCAACCCGCAGCAGCTGGCGCTGCCCGAGCGGGAATCGGCAAGCGACGTGACCGACCTGTTTCGCGCCAGCTCGTGGTTTGTGCCCCCGCCCGCACCGCCGCCACCGCCGCCCGCACCGCCGCCACCACCGCCCGTTCCCATCGCGCCGCCGCTGCCCTTTGCCTATATCGGTCAGATCGTGGAAGACCACAAGGTGCAGGTCATCCTGGCGCGCAACGACCGCGTTGTCACCGTTTTCGTGGGCGACAACATCGACAACCAATATCGGGTGGAGAGTCTCAAAGGTGGCACGCTGACCTTGGTGTACCTGCCACTGGACATCAAACAAACACTTGCAACAGGGGCTTCGCAATGATCGATTTCAGGCTTGTCAATTCGCGCTGTCGCGGCCGTGGGCCGAGCGCGCTCGCACTGACGGCAATTTCGTTGGCGGCTTTGCTCGCGGGTTGCGCGCCGGGCGAGCTCACGCGCAAGGAAGGCATGACCTTGTTGTCGGAGGCCAAGTACGAAGAGGGCCTGGGCAAACTGGCCGAAGCGGCGCAACAAAGTCCCAACGATGCCCAGACGCGCAAGGACTATCTGTTCCAGCGCGGCCTCATCGTCGATCGGCTGCTGGCCGAGGCGGCTCAGCAGCGCCGCGCGAACAAGCTGGAGGCGGCCCGTGCTGCCTACCAGCGCGTCGCCGCGCTCGATCCGAACAACGCGTCCGCGCGCCAGGGCCTGGTCGAGATTGACGCCGGCGAGCGCCACAACCGGGTGCTGGACGAGGCCGAGGCGCTGCTGAAGAAAGGCGATGCCGCCGGTGCGCGCTCCCTGCTGAATGTGGTGCTGGTGGAGAATCCGGCGAACCTGCGCGCGGCCAAGCTGCGCTACCAGGTCGAGGAGCCCACGCTGAAGGAAAACATCGCCGGACCGACGCTCAACATCAAGGGGCGCAAGCCGCTGACGCTGCAGTTCCGTGACGCCAACCTGAAGATGGTGCTGGAGGCGATATCGCGCGCCACCGGTGTGAACATCCTGCTGGACAAGGATGTGCGCAACGACATCAAGGTCACGATCTTCGTCAAGGACACCTCGGTCGAAGAAACATTGGAGCTGCTGCTGCTGCAAAACCAGCTGGAAAAGCGCGTGCTGGGCGAAAACACCGTGCTCATCTATCCCGCCACCTCGGCCAAGTCCAAGGACTATCAGGACTTGAAAATCCGCCGCTTCGTGCTGGGCAACGCCGACCCCAAGCAGGTGCAGTCCCTGCTCAAGACCATCCTCAAGGTGAAGGATGTCTTCATCGACGAGAAGACCAATTCGGTGGTGCTGCGCGACACGCCTGACGTGGTGCGACTCGCAGAGAAGCTGGTCCTCTCCATGGATCAGTCCGAGCCCGAAGTCATGCTGGAGATCGATGTAATGCAGGTCGACCGCAACCGCATGATGCAGCTCGGCATCGACTGGACCAAGAGCCTGACGCTCTCGCTGCCTTCGGGCATGACGCTGCTGGACTTCAAGAATCGCACCCGCGCCGACGTGAAGATGACCGGCCTGTCGGTGACGGCCACGGCGAGCAAAACCGACGGCGACCTGAATGACCTGTCGACGCCGCGCATCCGCGTTCGCAACAAGGAAAAGGCCAAGATCCTGGTCGGCACGCGCAACCCCGTGGTCTCCAGCGCCGCCACGCCTGCGCCTTCGGGTGGTGGGCAGACGGTCTACAACACCAATGTCACCTACATCGAGACTGGCATCAAGGTCGAGGTCGAGCCCAACATCCATCCGGACGGCGACGTCGCGATCAAGCTCAATCTGGAAGTCAGCAGCGCGGGCGCACAGATCGACACCGGCAACTCCGGCACGGTCGTTTTCCCGGTGAACACCAACAACGTCACCACGCTGCTGCAGCTCAAGGACGGCGAGACCCAGATCCTGGGCGGCCTGCTGCAGACGCGCAACGATCAGAGCCAGAGCAAGATTCCGGGCCTGGGCGACGTGCCCGGGTTGGGTCGCCTGTTTGGCTCTGCGACCGACACCTGGAACAAGACCGAACTGCTGCTGGCGATCACGCCCCACATCATCCGCAACGTGCCCTCGGGCGAGGCCGATCTGGTGGAGCTGTGGTCGGGCACCGACGCCCGCGCCCGTTTTGGAGCACCCAACATGAAGGCTGCCGGTGGCAGCGGTGTGATGGGCGTGACAGGCTCTGGCGTGGCGCCTGCGCCATCCACGGCAACGCCCCGAGGCGTGGCCATGCCGGCGCCGCGCTTGCCCACGGCACCCGTGGCGCCGACGGTGACGCCAACCGCCCCGGCTGCAGCACCCGCGGTCGCGGTACCGAACGCGCCCGCGGCAAATGAAGACGCGGCCCAACCCACCACGTCAGGGACCGAGCAGTGAGATTACGCCGGTCGTCATCGGGTTTCACGCTGGTCGAGCTGCTGGTCAGTGTCGTCATCGTGGGCCTGCTGGCGTCGGTGGCTGTGCCCATGGCGGAACTGGTGACGCAGCGCAACAAGGAGCGCGATCTGCGCGAAGCGCTGCGCGAAGTGCGCGGCGCGCTGGACGCCTACAAGCGCGCCGTGGACGAGGGCCGCATTGCCTCGGACCGGCTGGCTTCGGGCTACCCGCCTTCGCTGCAGATCCTGGTCGATGGGGCGGTGGACGCCAAGAGCCCAACCAAGGACAGCCGCCTCTATTTCCTGCGCCGCATCCCGCGCGACCCCTTCGCCGACCCGGGAGCCGACGCCGCTGCGAGCTGGGGCCAGCGCAGCTACGGCAGCCCGCCGGACATGCCGGCTCAGGGCGACGACGTGTTCGATGTCTATTCGCAGTCACAGCAGACGGGGCTCAACGGCATCCGTTACCAGCAATGGTGAATCCGACCCGCGCCCGACCCATCACGCGACGCCGGTTCGCGGGCTTCACCCTGATCGAACTGATGGTGGTGCTGGCGGTGGTGGCGCTGTTGCTGTCGGTGGCCGTTCCGCGTTACTTCAGCGGCCTGCAGCGCTCACAGGAGGGCGTGCTGCGCGCCAACCTCGCGGCCACGCGCGACGCCCTGGACAAATATTTCGGCGACACCGGCAAGTACCCGGACTCGCTCGAGCAACTGGTGCAGGCACGGTATCTGAGGGCCCTGCCGGTGGACCCGATCACCGAGAGCGCCACGACCTGGATCATCGTCCCCACCGACCGGCCCGAACGCCCGGGCGTGGTGTTCGACCTGCACAGCGGCGCGCCCGGCAAGGCGCGCGACGGGAGCAACTACAGTGACTGGTAGGCGCTCACGCCAGGGCGGCTTCACCTACATCGCGCTGCTGCTGCTGGTGGCCATCATGGGTGTGTGGCTCGCCGCCACGGCCAATGTCTGGCACCTGCGCCAGCAGCGCGACAAGGAGCAGGAGTTGATCTTTATCGGCCACCAGTTTCGCACTGCGATCGAGCGCTATGCGGCCTCCAGCGCGGGCGGCGCGCGGCGCCTGCCGCTGCGACTGGAGGACCTGCTGCTGGACGAGCGCTCGCTGGAAAAGCGACGCCACCTGCGGCGCATCTATACCGATCCGATGACGGGTGGGACCGAGTGGGGGTTGGTGCGCCAAGCCGACGGCCAGATCGTCGGCGTGCACAGCCTGTCCACCGATACCCCTTTGAAGACGGCCGGCTTTGAGGCCAAGGACAGCGGTTTTTCGGACAAGACGTCCTACGCCGACTGGGTCTTCCTGGCTGCGGTTGCCACCGCAGCGCCCGCCGCCAGACCGAACAACAGCGTGCCGCGCAATCCTGCCAGCGGCGGCTTCAAGTGAGCCAGGCTCACGCCCGTCAACATCCGACCGAACCATGACCCCAAAATATTCTGTTGTCATTGCTGAAGACCATGCGCTGCTGCGCGCCGGCATGTGTGCCTTGCTGGCGTCGGAAGAAGACCTCGAGATCGTGGGCGAGGCCGCAACGGGTGAGGATGCGGTGCTGATGGCCTGCAATCTGAATCCCCACGTGGTGCTGATGGATCTGAACATGCCGGGGCGCGGCGGATTGCATGCGATTGCCGGGATCCGCCGGCGTGCGCCCGAGGTGAAGATTCTGGTGATCACCATGCACAAGACCGACGAGTACATCCAGGAGGCCTTGCGCAGCGGCGCCTCGGGCTACATCCTGAAGGAGTCGGGCCACGACGAACTGCGCACAGCCATCCGCACGGTCCTGCAGGGCAAGGTCTACCTCAGCCCCGACGTGTCGGCCAGGGTCGTCTCCAACATGTTCACGCCGGGCGGGCGGGCGGCACCGGTGGCCACTGCGGTCGAGTCGCTGACCTCGCGCGAGCGCGAAGTGCTCAAGCTGGTGGCCGAAGGCCACGGCAACAAGCAGATTGCGCTGCACCTGAGCCTGAGCGTGAAGACGGTCGAGAAGCACCGCGCCAGCGTGATGCGCAAACTCGACCTGCGCAATGTCGCGATGCTGGCGGTCTTCGCCATCAAGAATGAAATCGTCGCCGGCTGACGAAGCAAAGCCGGCGGTGCCGGCAACGCCGCGCCAAGGCACGGGCGGCCAGGCGTTCCGCATGCTGCACCATTTTTCCATCGTCAGCCTGGTGTGCATCGTACTGGCGTCCATTTCCCTAACGGTGTTCTTTCGCCGTGTGGCGGTGCGCGAAGTGGTCGAGTTTGGTGAATACAGCAACACCGTGCTGGCCCAGACGACGCTCAGTTCGGTGCGCGCGGCGACCCTGGAATTTCTCGATCACAACCGCGAAGTACCCAGGGAGCAGTTCAAGGATGTCCACATCCCCGTCGAGCTCGAGGAAGCGCTGCGGGCGCTGCACGGCGCCAACTCGGTGGTCCGCATCCGAATCTTCAACCAGCGCGGCTGGATCGTGTACTCCTCGGGACTGGACAGCCTGGGCAACGACGCGAGCGACGACGAGGGCGTTCAAGCCGCGCTTTCGGGCCAGGTGGCGAGTGTGCTCAATTTTCACGATGCGTTCAGCCTGTTCGATCGCAAGGCGCCCGGCGACAACCTCATCGAAACCTATGTGCCGATCTCCTTCGGTGCGGGAGACGCGGTGCGCGGCGTTTTCGAAATCTACGTGGACGTGAACTCCCGTGTCGCCGAAATTGAACGATCGCAGTGGCAGATCATCGGCGCTGCGGCGCTCATCATGACCCTGCTCTATCTGGCGCTGCTGACGGTGGTGCGCTTCGCCGAAACCGTGATCCAGCGGCAGCAACATCAGATCCGAGACCACGCGCAGACGCTGGAAATGCTCTCGGCGCGCATGCTGCAACAGCAGGAAGAGGAAAAGAAACGCATCGCCTTCGACCTGCACGAGGGGCTCGCCCAGACCCTGGCTTCGGTCAAGATGCGGGTGGAAGCCGTCGGTGTCCAACTGTCGGCCCAGCCCGCAGGGACGCCGTCAACCATCGCTCCCATGGTTCAGACCATCAAGGACGCGATCGCCGAGGTGCGCAGCGTGGCGCTGAATCTGCGGCCCTCCAGCCTGGACGATCTGGGCTTGACCGCCACCATCGATTGGTTCTGCCGCGGCTACGCGCAACTTCACCCCGAAATCAAGGTGGACGCCAAGATTTCCCTGTCTGACGCGCAGATCCCGGAGTCGCTGCGCATCATCATCTTCCGCGTGATCGAAGCGATCTGTCAGGATCAGGGATCGACCACGTCGATACGGCACATCGGCCTGCAACTCCAGCTGGTGCAGGACAGGATCACGCTGGTCGTGAGTCACGACGGAAAAACACCGATGGCGCAAACGCCAGGTGACGAGCCATCCGTCAGTTTGGCGCAGCAGAGGGTACTGCTGTCAGGAGGGCGTTTTGAGGTGTCGCTACAGCCCCAGGGCGGACGCATTTTGCGCGCCAGCTGGCTGGTTTGAATCGGCGAAAACGCCATCCCTGAAATGCTTCGCACCGGGGGCACCACTAAAATCAAAGGCATGACCACCTTTGAACAATTCCTGCAGGAGCACCCCGCTTATTCCGAGACGAGCGCACTGGACGCGATTCGGGCCTCGGACTACAGCCGGCTCGATGCACAGGACCAGGTCTATCTGGACTACACCGGTGGCGGCCTGCACGCTGCAAGCCAGGTGCGCGAGCACGCGCAAATGCTCAGCGACCAGGTACTGGGTAACCCTCACTCGGTGAGTCCGAGCTCGATGGAAATGACGCGCCGGGTAGAGCAGGCACGCGCTGCCGTGCTGGCGTATTTCAATGCCACCGGGGCTTATACCGCCATCTTCACGCCGAACGCCTCGGGCGCGCTCAAGCTGGTGGGCGAGTCCTACCCTTTTGCCCCAGGCGCCCGGCTCTTGATGACCGCAGACAACCACAACTCGGTCAATGGCCTGCGCGAGTTTGCCAGGTCCAAGGGGGCGCAAGTGAGCTACGCGCCACTGACCCGGCCCGAGCTGCGCATCGACACGCCGGCCATGGACGCGCTGCTGGCGCAGGCCGATCCCACGCAGTCCAACCTGATGGCTTTTCCAGCGCAATCGAACTTTTCCGGCGTCAAGCATCCGCTGGAACTGATCGCGGCGGCGCGCGCCAAGGGCTGGCAGGTGCTGCTCGACGCAGCCGCCTTTGTGCCCACGAACCGGCTCGACCTGAGCGCGGTGTCGCCGGACTTTGTCGTGCTGTCGTTCTACAAGATGTTCGGCTACCCCACCGGCGTAGGCTGCCTGCTGGTGCGCAACGATGCCCTTGCGGCCTTGCGGCGCCCCTGGTTTGCGGGCGGCACCGTCAACTTCGCCACGGTCCAGGGCCGCATGCACGTGCTGTCCAAGGGAGAGGCGGGTTTCGAAGATGGAACGCTGAACTACCTGAGCATCCCGGCAGTAGAGATCGGTCTGCGCCACCTGCAGCGCTTGGGAATGCAGACCGTGCAGACGCGCGTGCACTGCCTGACCGAGTGGCTGATGAAACGGTTGCTGGCGCTGCAGCATGGAAACGGGCGGCCTATGGTGCGCCTGTATGGCCCCGCCACCATGGTGATGCGCGGCGCCACGCTCACGTTCAATCTGTACGACCCCAATGGCCATCTGGTGGATTACCGCCGCGTCGAGGAACTCGCGGGAGAGGCCGGCATCTCCCTGCGCACCGGGTGCTTTTGCAATCCGGGCGCGGGTGAAGCGGCGGAAGATCTGACGGAAGAGGACATGCACGCCGGCATTGCCGCCGTCGGCGAGCAGATCAACCTGCAGCGCTTCGTTCAGGCCATGCAGGCGCGAAACGGCAAGGCTGCCGGCGCCATGCGGGTATCCACGGGGCTGGCCAGCAATTTCGCCGACGTGCAGCGCTTCCTGACGTTCTTGGCCGGCTTCAGGGACCAGACTTCGATGACCATCGGCACCGTCTCCTTCGACATCGAGTCCTGCCGCGTGTTGCGCGACGGCGGGTAGGCGCGCAGCACTACTCGGCCTCGCCCAGCGTGTTCTCGGCCCCCGGATTTTGTGCGCCCTGCTCTTCTTTCGCCAAGCGGTACTCCATGGCAAGGTGATGCCTGTAGTTGAGGCGACGGAACTCGGAAAAAGGTTCGCTGGGCAGGTAGACCGGTTGCGTGGCGTCTGACTGAACGCCTGCGACGACAGGAGCCGATGCGCTTTGGCGCTCGAACTCGTCCATTCCCAGTCTCAGCAAATCACCCATGATCCGCACACGCGACTTCGGCGGGTGCAAGCCGAGCAAGGCCTCCAGCCTGTCAGCCAGACTCCGGGGCAGTTTGAACGAGTAACTCCGCTGCGCAGGACGCTCAGACGCGGGGCGGGCAATGGGCTTGCTGGATTTCATGGAGGCTTCTCACAATCACGGGTGACTTTCATGCAGCTTGGGCCTGCCAAGCGGCCCGCAACGCGCGTTGCTGGAAACGCAAGCACGCCAACCTCAACGACACGCTCCATGATCGCGCGAGCTGGGTGACTGCCGGTTGACTATTCGCAAACCCGCTGCGACACGGCAACGGGCAACAGGGCACTGGCGATTTTGCGAATTATCAAGCACCGCATCCGTTTCAAACGTAGTCTCTGATCCTCATGGGGCCTGAGTGATTTCGGAGTCACCAGCGGCATTGAATGGTTTTCACTGTCGGTCTCTGAGCTCCGTTCCCGCCAGGCCGAAAGAGGACATATCGAATGCAACATCAAGCCACGATGACCTGGATGCTGACCGAGGCGATCGAGCAACTCCAGCGCGCAGACCGGTTGCAGCGTCAGTTCTTCCGCACCGACCAGAGCAACACGTTGCCCTGCTGGGAGCCAGCGGTAGACATCGCGGCCAATCAGCAGGAACTGTGCATCGTGCTGGCACTTCCCGGCGTTGCGCTGGAGCGCCTCGATGTTTCGCTGGAGGACTCGGCCATTCTGGTTCGCGGCGAACGCCCCCTGGGCAGCGGGCTGCTGGAGGGTGAAATTCTTCGACTCGAAATACCCTACGGGCCCTTTGAGCGTCGCATCCCCCTGCCCTACGGAATCTATCGATTGGCCGAGATGCAACTGGAACACGGTTGCCTGAGGCTGCACCTAGAGCGACTCACATGAATCCATCCACTCTCCTGCTTGAAGAAAAGGACGCGAGCCGGGGCGCGGACAAGCTTGAGCCGGTGCTCTCCCCCAGCCTCTCCGATGTGGCAGCCGCCGTTCCGGACAATGCACTGGTGATCGTCCCGGTGCGCAACATGGTGCTGTTTCCCGGCGTGGTGGTGCCGATCGCGATCGGGCGCAAGGCCTCGATCGCCGCCGCTCAATACGCTGTCAAGACCGAGCGGCCGATCGGCGTCGTGCTGCAGCGCAATCCCGACGCCGACACGCCCGGGCCCGACGATCTGTCGCCGATGGGAACGGTCGCGGCGGTGCTGCGCTATGTCACGACGCCCGACGGCAACCACCACCTCATCTGCCAGGGGCAACAGCGCTTTCGCGTGCTCGGCTACCTCGAAGGTTTTCCCTTCATCGTGGCCCGCGTCGAGCGCTTCGAAGAGCGCTCCGGCGCCGGCGACAAGGAAGTCGAGGCCCGCTTCCTGCGGCTCAAGGAGCGCTCGATCGAGGTGCTGCAGTTGCTGCCACAGGTGCCTCAGGAGATGGTCAATGCCGTGCAAAACATCGACGCTGCGGCCACGCTGGCCGATCTGGTCGCTGGCTACCTGGACATCAAGCCGCAGGAGAAACAGGAGCTGCTCGAGCAAGTGGATCTGCGCAGCCGACTGGACCGGCTGCTGGAACTGATCCAGCATCGGATCGAGGTGATGCAGATCTCGCGCGAGATCGATCAGCGCACCAAGGCCAGCGTGGGGCAGCGCGAACGCGAGTTCCTGCTGCGCGAACAGATGAAGGCGATCCAGAAGGAGCTCGGCGAAGACGGCGGCGGCAACGCGGCTGAAATCGAGGAATTGCGCAAACTGATCGCAGAGGCCGCCATGCCCGAAGAGGTGGCGAATCAGGCGCAGAAGGAACTCAAGCGCCTGGCCCGCATGTCCGACGGCTCTTCGGAATATTCAATGGTGCGCAGCTACCTCGACTGGCTGGTCGAAGTGCCGTGGAAAGCGCCTGAGCCCGACGCCATCGACGTGGCACAGGCCCGCCAGGTTCTGGACGCCGATCACTTCGGCCTGGATCAGGTGAAAAAGCGCATCCTTGAGTTTCTGGCCGTGCGCAAGCTCAAACCCGGCGGTCATGGGCCGATCCTTTGCCTGGTGGGTCCGCCCGGCGTCGGAAAAACCTCTCTCGGGCAATCGATCGCCAAGGCGCTGGGACGAAAATTCGTGCGGGTTTCTTTGGGCGGCGTGCACGACGAGGCAGAGATCCGTGGCCACCGGCGCACCTACATCGGAGCGCTACCCGGCAACATCATTCAGGCGCTGAAAAAAGCCGGAACCCGTGGCTGCGTCATGATGCTCGACGAGATCGACAAGCTGGGCACCGGCATCCATGGCGATCCAGCGGCCGCGCTGCTGGAGGTGCTCGATCCGGAACAGAACTGCAACTTCCGCGACAACTACTTGGCCGTGCCCTATGACCTGTCGCAGGTGCTGTTCATTGCCACGGCCAATGTGCTGGACCCCGTCCCCGGACCGCTGCGCGACCGCATGGAGGTGTTGCAGTTGGCCGGCTATACGCGCGAGGAAAAGCTGGAGATCGCGCGCAAGTATCTGGTGACGCGCCAGCTTGATGAAACCGGCCTCAAACCCGAGCAACTGGAACTCTCGGACGGTGCGATTTCCGCCATCATTCGCGACTACACGCGCGAAGCCGGCGTGCGCAGCCTGGAGCGACAGATCGGCGCCGTCTGCCGTCGCGTCGCCGTGCGCATCGCCGAAGGCCAGGTGCAGCAGGTGCGAGTGGATGAAGGCGATCTGATCGAATTGCTCGGTCAAGCCAAGTTCGAGAATGAAGTGGCACTGCGCGCCGGAATGCCAGGGGTGGCAACCGGTCTGGCCTGGACGCCGGTGGGCGGCGACATCCTGTTCATCGAGGCCAGCCGCACCGCCGGCAGCGGCCGGCTCATCCTGACCGGCCAGCTCGGCGACGTGATGAAGGAGTCGGCGCAGGCGGCTCTGACACTGGTGAAGTCCAGAGCCCAGGCACTGCAACTGGATGCGGCGCTGTTCGAGAAGAGCGATGTGCACGTGCATGTGCCCGCAGGTGCGATCCCGAAAGACGGACCCAGCGCGGGTGTGGCGATGTTCATCGCCTTGTCCTCTCTCTTCATGGACCAGGCCGTGCGCAACGACGTGGCGATGATAGGAGAGATCAGCCTGCGCGGGCTGGTATTGCCGGTCGGCGGCATCAAGGAAAAAGTTCTCGCAGCAGCGGCCGCCGGCCTCAAGTGCGTGATGCTGCCGGCGCGCAACCGCAAGGATCTGGACGAAGTGCCGCAGACGGTCAAGCAACAACTGGAGTTCGTGTTTCTGGACGATGTCGAGCAGGCCGCGCGCGTGGCCATCCAGCACAAGGGTTTGACCTAGAGGCAGCGGGTCACCCGCGAAGGAACAAGAGCTGCAGCAGCTTTCAAGAACCGGAGGAACATGATGACAAAGACCTGGATTCTCGTGGCCGATGCCCACCGTGCGCGCTGCCTTGAGCAGACCGCCCAGAACGCCCCGCTCATCGAGTTGGCTGACTTTGTGCATCCCCACGCCCACATGACCAGCGAGACCAGCCCGGACCGCACGGGAGACGCAGGCAAAGGCCACGGACGTACCGGGCACGCAGGCACGCAATTCGAGCCTAAGACGGAAGCCGGCGCCAAGGAGCGCCACAGCTTCGCCCGGCAACTTGCGGATTTCCTGAACCAGGGCGTGGCCAAGCAGCGCTGCGACCGCATCGCGCTGATCGCCCCAGGGCCCATGCTGGGCGAACTCAAACCCCTGCTGAGCCCGGCCGCGGACAAGCTGCTGCATCGCAGCGTCGCCACCGATCTGACCCACTACCAGGGCCCGGAGTTGAAACAGCGAGTGCAGCACGCATTGAGTCCGCCCGGTTGAAGGTGCGGTCAGAAGGTGAATGTTTCCCCAATGGCAGAACAGGAGAACGATATGCTGAAAATCTTGATCGCAGTGGATGGATCGGCACACGCCAACCGTGCCATTCAAGCGGTAGGCGCCATGGCCAGATCTTCACTTGAACTGGAGGCCTGCCTGCTCTGCGTCAGCCCCGGCGCGGTGCTCGAGCCTGTCTTTGCGACCGACTATGGCGCCGCCACGATCCAGAAAATTGAAGAGGAGCAAAGGCGCCAGCAAGACACGATACTGAACCAGGCCGCGGACCTGGCCAAGGCGCAGGGGCTCAAGCTTGGCGAACCAGCGCGGGCCTACGGCGTGATTGCGAATGAGATCGTGCGCGTCGCCAATGAACGCAAGGTAGACCAGATTGCGATGGGCACACGCGGCATGGGCGCGCTTGGGAGCATTTTCCTGGGCTCGGTAGCGCAACGGGTGATCCATCAGTCTTCGATACCGGTCCTGCTGGCAAAGTAGGCCCCGTTGCCGCAGGGGCGCTCCGGCATGTCAGCGCCCCTGGGTTTGATTCAGCGCGCCGACGCCACTGTGGCGCCTCCCCTGCTGCCTTCGCGGTACGCCGTGCAGTCCTTGAGTCCGAGTTCCCAGGAACGCAGCAGGCAAGTAGCTAAATCGTGCGCGCTGGCATTTTCTGCAAAACGCAGGGTTTGGGAAACGGCGTTGTCGACCAACGACTGCGTGGCAGCCATGCCACCCCGCAGGGATTGGTGGCGGAGATGCGCTCGCGGTACCAGAGGTTGTTGGCGCTGTTGATGCGGTCGATGAACTAGACACCTGGTTCGGCGCTCGCGTATTGCGCCTGCACGATCCGGTCCCACAGGCCAAGCGCCGGTATTCGGCCATGCACCAGGCACAGCTGCGGCGCCGTGCCACCGGACCATACCCGTTCGCACAGCTCGCCGCCCACGGGAACCGGGTGCGTTCCCAGGGGAAACACCAGCTGCCACGCCTCGTCGGCCTCGACCGCGCGCATGAAGTCGTCGCTGATCAGCACCGAAAGGTTGAAATGCGACAGGACACCGGCGGCGCACTTGGCTTGCACGAAGGCTTCTATGTCCGGGGGTGGTCGCAGCGCCGCGTGGCCATCATCGCGCCGCGGCGCAGGTTGCCCTGCTCCAGCACCGCGTTGGCGGCATCCCAGAGCGTCATGAAGGGGACGCGACCCGAGGCCACCCCGGCGCTCGTCACAGCTTGCGAGCCCGCGGGCCGCAGCATGGAAAAGTCGACTCCGATGCCACCGCCAGCCTGCAGCGTCAGCACGGATTCGCGCAAGGCACTGATGATGCCCTGAATCGAGTCTTCAAACGCCGGCACGACAAAGCAGTTGAACAGGGTTGATCTGCGGGACGTGTTGGGAAATGAATTCACTGAACAAGGCGTTGCCCATGACGCACTCCTGAGTTCCAGAGTTGTCCAGCGCAATTGGAGGGACCCGGGGCGGCTTGAGAAATCGCAACTGCACGGCCATCGTCGCGACTCCGGCAGCGCACGAAGACCGATGGCTGCGCACGCCAACGGGCCCACAGCGGCACACGCACCCCGATTGATTTTGCGCAAGCGTTGATACTGGCAAACAGATGCAATGCAGCACCATCAGGAACAAAGCGAACACCATGTTTTTCCCGCTGCAGAACATCGTTGACTCCCTCCATGAGCGCACCGGGATACCGTTTTCGATCGGCCTGCCTGACGGCAGTCATTACCGCTCAGGCTCCGCGGATCCGGCGTTCACCGTGGTGTTTCGCACCGATGCGGCGCTGCTGTCGGCGTTCACGCGCGGCCACATGGGTCTGCTGGAATCGTATTTTGATCAGAGCGTAGACGTCGAGGGCGATCTCGCGGCGGCGCTCGCGGCCGGCATGCTCAGCGGCCTGGACATGCACTCCCAGGCCTTGAACAACGTCGAGAACGGCATTCTTGAACTGCGCTATTCAAACCACAACACCGCACAAGCCAAGGCCAATGCCCGAGCCCACTATGGTCTGGGCGCAGAGTTCTACCGCCTGTGGCTGGACGATCCGCTGATGATGTACACCTGCGCCTACTGGCCTGAAGGCACGCGCACATTGGAGCAGGCGCAGACGCAAAAGATCGATCACGTCTGCCGCAAGATCAGACTGTCACGGGGTGAGTCCTTCATCGACATCGGCTGCGGCTTTGGCGGATTCATGTTTCGGGCCTGGGAAACGCTGGGCGCGCTGGGCACCGGTCTGAACACCACGACCGAGCAGGTCGAGTGGTTGCACGGCGAAATTGCGCGCCGGGGCCTTGCCGACAAGCTCAGCGTGCGCGAGGCCGACTTTCGCGAGGTCGATGGCCAGTACGACAAAGTGGTGTCCATTGGCGTGCTCGAGCATGCAGGGCGGGATCAATTGAGCGCGGTGCTCCGGGCGCACGCTGGCTTCCTTAAACCCGGCGGCCTGGGCATGCTGCATTTCATTGGCCACGTCGGCCCGCGCGAGACCGAGCTTTTCATCCGAAAGCACGTGTTTCCGGGAGGCTGGATCCCCGCCCTGTCCGAGGTGATTGTCGAGATGGAGCGTTGCGGCCTGGAGGTGGTTGACATCGAGAACCTGCGCCGCCACTACGCCCTGACGCTGGACGTCTGGGTGCAGCGCTTTGAGCAGCGCTGGGAGGCGATCCACGCGTTGAATCCGCAGCGCTTCGACGAGCGCTTTCGCCGGGTGTGGCGAACCTATCTGATGGGTTGTGCAGAGATGTTCCGCTCAGCTTCGGGCTACACCCATCTGTTCCAGATCGTGTTCAGCAAGGGAAATGTGTCCCGCACCAGCTACCCGATGAGTCGGGCCCCGTTGTATGAACGCTGAGGTGGCCGCCCATGCCAGGCGTCGCGATGCGCTCGAGCTGGCGATGCGGTCCAGTGCCTCTGACAGCTCCGCGCCGCTCGGTTTGAACAAGCGCAGCTCCAACCTGTTTCGCGATCGCAGCGAAAGCGCCAAACGCCGGCTGGACCTGAGTGACTTCTGCCACGTGCTGGACATCGACACGGAACATGGCCGGGTCGACGTCGAAGGCATGACGACCTACGAGGAACTGGTCACGCAGACCCTGGCGCACGGTGTCATGCCCGCGGTGGTGCCGCAGCTCAAGACCATCACGGCAGGCGGTGCGGCTGCCGGCGTCGGCATCGAGGCGACTTCGCACCGATTCGGGCTGGTGCACAACACGCTGCTGGAACTGGACGTCTTGCTCCCCAGTGGCAAGGTGGTCCACTGCACGCCGGATAACGAGCACCAGGACCTGTTCTTCGGATTTCCCAATTCCTACGGCACGCTGGGCTATGCCCTGCGCCTGCGACTGCGCACCCTGGCAGTCAAACCCTACGTCAAGGTGGAGCATCTGCGGCACAGTGCGCCGATGGAGTTCTTCGGCGAGCTGGCCACGCGCTGCCGCAATGGCGTGAGCTTCATCGACGGTGTGGTATTTGGTGCGCAGCAGCAGGTCATCAGCGTGGCATCTTTTGTCGACGACGCTCCCTGGGTGAGCGACTACAGTTTCGAGCACATTTACTACCGCTCCCTGCTCGAAAGACAGGTCGACTATCTGCGCGTACAGGACTATATTTGGCGCTGGGACACCGACTGGTTCTGGTGCTCGAAGAACCTGGGTGCACAACATCCGTTGCTGCGGCGCCTGCTGGGCAAGTCGCGCCTGAATTCCCGCACATACACGCGCCTCATGCGCTGGAACGCGCGCTGGGGTGGGACCCGCAGACTGGCGCGCTGGCGCGGCCGCTTCACGGAATCCGTGATCCAGGACGTCGACATACCGATCGCTGCCGCCGCCGATTTTCTTGCATTCCTGCTGCGCGAAATCGGCATCATGCCAATCTGGATCTGCCCGGTTCGCTCGCTCGAACCTGAACGTCAGTTCACGCTGTATCCGATGGCGCCGGACAGCCTTTACGTGAACTTCGGCTTCTGGGATGTGGTCGAAAGTGTCCTCCGCTACGAGCCAGGTCACTTCAACCGCATGATCGAGCGCGAAGTCAGCCGGCTTGGCGGCATCAAGTCGCTCTACTCCGAAAGCTATTTCACGCGCGAGGAGTTTGCCCAGGCATATGGGATGGATGCCTACCAGGCCCTCAAGGCAAAGTACGACCCAGACGCCCGCATGCTCGGTCTGTACGACAAGTGCGTGCTGCGCGCCTGACACGGCGAGATGAGTTCACCATGCCCTGGAACGCCGGATACTTTCCCGCAGCGATGCAGCACCTGAGCGAAGCCACGCGCCTCAAAGCCATAGCGATCGCCAACGCGCTGCTGGCGCAGGGCATGGAAGAGGGCAAGGCGATCCGCATCGCCATCGCCAAGTCCAAGGAGCGGGCGCTACACCACGGCGTGCCCATGCGCGACGATGAACGAAAGTGGCATGATTGAGAATTATCAAAACAAACGCGTTTTGTCCTTGGACGCACGGCCATTGAAACAGTTTTCAAATGGCATATCGGTGCAACACCTGATACTCGCTGCGCGGTGAGGTCCGTGATTCCACCAGCACATAGCCATCAACCCACCAGCGCAAAGGCAGTGTTGTGGTCTTGGGCAGCGCTTGGAAGTGGCGCCGCGCCAATGTGAGGTGTGGACGGAACTCGCGCTCATCAATTTGCAGGCCCAAGCCACGCAGCGCAGCGCCCAAATCGGCATGAAGATGAACCATCGGCAGCGGGATCGTGTCTGGAATTACCACCAGCAGACCATGCCGCCACTCGTCACAGCGGCTCAAGCCGAGTTCGAACGGGTCGAATGGCAGGTCGAGAGCCTGTAGCAATTCCGGTATCCGATGGCGCTGCACATTGCCCAGGAAATGAAGGGTCAGGTGAATGCGTTCAGTCGCAACGAGTTGGAAACCGCCCGCGCCGATGCGCTCACCACACAAGGCACGGAGGGAACGTGCCAACTTGGGGTCGGGCCAAAGCGCCAGGAACAGGCGGGCGACATCGGTGCGGACTTCTTCCGTGTCGGATCCACCTGCGGTCGGACCCTGTGCCATTGGGTGATCGTGGTCGCGGGCGCGTGGCATCCGGTTGGATCGAGGTCAAGTGACCCGAAAGTTCCTGAACTGCCAGGGTTGGTGCCGATCCAGGTCTTCGGCGAACAGGCGTTCGCGACCGGCAAGCGGGGTCCAGTCGGTGTAGACCCCCACCAGATTTCCCAAGTAGGGCCGGCACAGTCCCAGGATTTCATCGAATGGCATCTCATCGGGTTCCAGCACGCCGCGCGCCGGATTTTTCATCGCCCACACCACGCCGGCCATCACGGCTGCGGTAACCTGCAGGCTGGTGGCGCTGTTGTGCGGGCACAGGGCACGGGCCTGGTCGATGGACAACTGTGAACCATACCAGTAGGCGCCGCTTGGATGCCCCATCAGCAGCACGCCCAGTTCGTCCATGCCGCTGGTGATTTCGTCCTTGAGAACGCGTTCATGGCCCTGGGGACACCAGTTGCGCCCGGCCAGTTCATGCAGCGAGAGCACAGCGTCATCGCAAGGGTGATAGGCATAGTTGACGGTCGGCCGGTAGGACGGGTTCTGTGCGTCGCCCAGCGTGAAGTAGTCGGCGATGGAGATCGCCTCGGAGTGAGTGATCAGGAAGCCGTGCATGGGCCCTGCCAGCGGTGTCCAGCTTCGAACGCGTGTACTTGCGCCGGGCCGGTTCAGGTAGATGGAGGCTCGGCAACCGGCCCCGTGGTGCGCCGCGTCCGCGGGCAAGTTCAGTTCGTGGCTACCCCATCCCAATTCAGTGGGTTGACAGGCCTCATCCACGAAGGCTTCGACCGACCAGGTGTTGAGGAATTCCCCGATCGCCTTGCGTCGGGTCCCGACCTGCGTGTCCCTCTCCGCAATGTGAATCACCTGGATCTGCAGCTGTTGCGCCAATTGGCCCCAGGCCAGACGCGAGTCAGGCGTCTCTATAGCAAGTCGGTTGTGCTGCGCGATGTTGAGCAGCGCCTGCTTGAGCAAATGGGAAACCAAGCCGGGATTGGCGCCATGCGTGAGTACTGCCGTGGGTCCTCTTCGGTCCTGGCGCCGCAACGCCAGTGCAGCCTCCCGGAGCGCGTAGTTGGTGCGCATGGAGACAGTCAAGGCAGGGTCGGTGTAGCCGCCCACCCAAGGCTCGATGCAGGTGTCCAGATACAGCGCGCCCATGTCCTGGCACATCGCGATCAAGGCGGCGCTGCTGACGTTCACCGACAGATTGAGCAGGAAGTCGCCCGCAGCCAGTCGGGGCGCCAACACGGACTGGAGGTTGTCAGCGGTCAGCGCGCTGAGCAGGCATGGAACGCCATAGCTTCTTGCAGTGGCCATGTCGGCGTTGTCGGGGCTGACGATGAGCATCTGCTGCCGCTGCATGTCGATGTGCCGCAACAAGAGCGGCAGCACGCCCTGACCGATGCAGCCAAAACCGACCATCAGCAGACGGCCGCGGAATTCATGCTCTTTGCGAAAGGCATCCAATCCTTCACTCCCGGTTTCCTTGAGTGCCTGACGCCCTGCAAACCGGCTACCGTGACGGCGCAGGTGGAGGTACCGGAGGGCTTGGCGGTGGCGCCGGATAGCGGTAGCCGCCGTATTCGTAGGAGGGAACCAGATTCCCCTTCGAGTACATGCACTGCTGGTACGCTACGTCATAGCGGCGTTGCGCGGACCAGGCAGTGACGTTGCCCTGGTTCGCTCCGGCCGTTGCGCCAACCACCGTGCCCATGGCCGCACCGGCGCCGATGTTGCGGTCGCCACCCACCATGGCGCCAGCGATGGCGCCGATGGCTGCGCCTGTCACGGTGGAGCGGAGCATGGTGTCGGCCGCAGCGTCGTTGCCCGCCACTCCAATCGAATGCGCAGCCCAACTGCGGCAGAGCTGCTCCTCCTGCATGAAGACCTCGAACGGTTTGTTCGGCGCCGGCATCACGGCCACCGACGGACCCGTCGGCATCGGTGCACACCCTGCCAGCAAAGCTGACGCGATGCCAAGCACACCGACAAGGGCAGGTCCCGTTTGAGACTGGGTCGCGGAATAAAGTTGACGAACGATGCGCATCACTCCTCCCTATTTCGGTTGTGTGGGTAAATCCTTGCCAGGCGTGGCAGGAACCTGCGCCCATCCCGCGGGGCAAGTGGCAACGTAGGGGTAGTAGCCCTTGGACGCTTCGCAGTAGTACCAGTACTGGGTTGGGGGCGGAGGTGGCACGGAGCCCACCGGCGGGTTCACCATGACCACGGGCGGAGGTTCCCAGGGATTGGGATAGGGGTAGATTGGCGCCGGATAGAAGTACCAACTGGGGCCGACCACCCACCACCATCCCAGGCGCCCGTCGTGACGACCCTGATTCCAGTGGCCGCCGCGCCAGACGTTCCAGTCATGCTCATGGAAGCGGGAAATATCGCCGCGCCACTGCGGATGGTGCCCACGCGCCTCCCTTTGCGCGAGAGCCGCGGTGCTCACTGTTGAAGCGATCCATGCCACCATCAACACGCGCAGGACGGCTGAGAATCGGTCAGGGCAGCTTGAGAACTTTTGCATCTTTCAACTCCTTGAAATCCCTTTCGCCGTCCCGCGGGACGCTCGATACCACACATGCGCAGATTCTTTCCGCCTTCGCAATTGGCAATTTGCGATTAATCAATCCAGACGGAACCCTCCTTGCCTGAGGTCGTGCGCAGCATTTCCAGCTGAGTCGGCCTGGCCGTATGGCGTTTTCTCAAACCCCTTTGACCATCGATTTCTATGCTGCAAACTGGTGTCGCGTGCATGGCCGTTTCCGACCTGCTGGACCCCATCCGCGTGCAGTCCGACGCCAAGTGGACCGCCGGACCGATGGCACGTGAATCGCAATGGGAGAAGGGGATTGACCATGAAAGCAAAGACCTGGGTCCTGACATTGGCCGCCGTCGCCTTGATCGCGGCCGCAACGTCCGCGGCCTTCAACCTGAACCCCGGAACCTGGCTCGCCAAGGAAACGGCGTCTGCTCAGAGCCCGTCGAAGCCTGTTGTCGGCGCCGATCCGCCACCACCACAACCTATCCCACCTGGAACAATGCCCAACTATCGGGCCATCGTGCAGCAGTCTGCCCCGGCCGTGATCGGCGTCACGGTCGCAGGCCAGCACAGCGTGGGTCCGGACGAGTCCCCAATGGATTTGAACGATCCGTTCTTCCAGTTCTTTCGTGGTCTGCCAGGATTTCAGCTGCGCATCCCACGCCCGGGGCAGGGCAACAAGGTTCCGTTTCGAAGCCAGGGCTCGGGCTTCATCATTGCCAGCGACGGGCTGATCCTGACCAACGCCCATGTGGTGCGCGAGGCCAGGGAAGTGAGCGTCAAGCTCAACGACCGACGTGAGTTTCAGGCCAAGGTACTGGGATCGGATCCCGCCACCGACATTGCGGTGCTGCGCATCGACGCCAGGAATCTGCCGGTGGTGCGTCTGGGTGACGCACAGCAGTTGCAGGTGGGCGACCCGGTACTGGCGATCGGCTCGCCCTTCGGTTTCGAGCAGTCCGCCACGCAGGGCATCGTCAGCGCCAAGGGCCGCTCGCTCCCCGGAGATTCTGCCGTGCCGTTCATCCAGACCGACGCAGCGGTCAATCCCGGCAATTCGGGCGGGCCTTTGTTCGATGGCAGTGGCGCGGTTGTCGGCATCAACGCGCAGATCTATTCGCAGTCAGGCGGCTTTCAGGGCTTGTCGTTTGCGATACCGATCAATGTGGCCTTGAAGGACAAGGATCAGATTGTCGCCAATGGTCACGCCTCTCATGCACGCCTGGGCGTCACCGTGCAGGACCTGACGCATGGTCTGGCCGAATCCTTTGGCCTGAGCCGGCCCAGTGGCGCCCTGATTGCAAGCGTGGTTCCAAATGGCGCGGCTGCGCTTGCCGGTCTGATGCCGGGGGACGTGATCACCGAGATCAATGGCGAGGTCATAGACCGCTCCGGCGACCTGAGCAGCCGCATCAGCCAGGAGACGCCGGGCTCCACCGTGCGGCTCAAGGTGTGGCGCGACAAGAGTGCCCGCGAGGTCTCGGTCAAACTGGGCCGCGCGCAGGACGGGGCTTCCACGAAAGCCAGGATCGATGATGACGTGAAGGCGGGAGAACTCGGCCTTGGCTTGCGAGCCTTGACGCGGGACGAGCAGTCCAAGGCGCACGTTCAGGGCGGCCTTCTCATTGAGGGCGTGGCGGGCCCGGCAGCACGGGCCGGCTTGGTTCCGGGCGACGTGCTGCTGGCCATCAACGGCGTGGCGGTCAATTCGGTCGAGCAGGTGCGCCGCCTGATGGACAGGAAGCCCAGAAGTGTTGCGCTGCTGATCCTGCACGAGGGCGAGCGCCTGTTCGTTCCGATGGAATTGAAATGAATTGAAGACTTTTCCCGTGTGAAGCGGTGATCGTGGCTTGGGTCCCTCTACACTCCACCCACCCCAACTGCAAGCAAAGGGATTTCCATGGCGGCCTATCTTTACGGAAATATCGATATTCACGATCTGGTGCTGTACGAACAATACCGGGCGTTGGTGCCGGCCATCATTGCGGCCCATGGCGGGCGCTACCTGGTGCGTGGTGGAGCGAGCCAGGTGCTGGAGGGTGATGGAAAGGTGACACGTCAGGTGATTCTGGAATTTCCCGACATGGCCTCTCTGAAGGGTTTTTATGGCTCGCCGGAATACGCCGATGCCAAGGCCATACGACAGAGGGCTGCAACGGGAACCCTGGTGGCGATCGAAGGCCTGCGGCCTGAGCGTTGAGCACCTGGAAACCGATGTATTCGACCGACGCCTGCGTCCCGACCATCGCGCCATGAGCGACCCGCTTCCCCCCTTGTCGGAAACCGAGCCCGGCCTGTATCGGCACTACAAGGGCAATTTGTACCAGGTGCTGGGCACTGCGCGGCACTCCGAAGATCTGTCGGCAATGACGGTCTACCGCGCGCTGTATGGAGAGCGCGGACTGTGGGTGCGGCCGGCAACGATGTTTGCCGAAATGGTGGAGGTGGACGGCGTTGTGCAGCCCCGATTTCAGAAGATTTCAGAAGCGGCCGCCTGAGCAAGCAGGATCCAGAATGGCTATGTCACGCCGGCCTGCAGCAGGCTCGCAATGACTTGGGGGTAGATGATGTGCTCCTGCGTGAGTACACGCGCCGCGAGCGTTGCGGCCGTGTCACCAGCCAGCACGGGAACAACCGCCTGCGCCAGAATTTCACCATGATCCAGTTCAGAGGTCACACGGTGCACCGTGGCGCCGGCCACCTTGCAGCCCGCATCGAGCGCGCGCTGATGCGTGTTCAGACCCGTGAAGGCGGGCAACAATGAAGGGTGGATATTGATGAGCCGGCCTTCATAATGGCGCACAAACGCAGGCGTGAGAATGCGCATGAAACCGGCCAGCACGACCAGCGTGGGCGCGTAAGCGTCGATGGCGTGCTGCAAGGCCGCGTCAAACGCTTCGCGCGTCGCGAACGCCTTGTGGTCCACTGCCTGGGTGGCGACGCCGTGCGCCTGCTTCAGACCGGCGGCATCCGGCTGGTTGCTGATGACGGCGGCCACCCGCACGCCCAGGCGTTCACTCCAGTGCTCGCGTTGTGCAGCCTGGACAATCGCCGCCATGTTGGAGCCGGAGCCGGAGATCAAAATCACGATGTTTTTCATGAAGGAACCCATTCAATGACCCTGCCGATTCTGACACCCCTGCAAGCGCGCGTGCTCGCCACGCTGATGGAAAAGGCGCGCACCGTGCCCGACAGCTATCCACTTACCCTGAACAACGTGGTCAACGGTTGCAACCAGAAATCCAGCCGCGACCCGGTGATGAACGTGGCAGAGTCGCAGGCGCAGGAGGCGCTGGACACGCTCAATGGCCTGGGCCTGGTGCGCGAGGCCAGCGGCAGCCGCGCGTTGCGCTACGAACACAATTTCCAGCGCGGCTATGGCGTGCCTGAGCAGTCCGCCGTGCTGCTGGGCCTGCTGATGCTGCGCGGGCCGCAAACGGCGGGCGAGTTGCGCATCAGCACCGAGCGTTGGTACCGCTTTGCCGACATTTCCTCGGTCGAGGGTTTTCTGGATGAATTGCAGGAGCGATCGCAGGAAGAGGGCGGTCCCCTGGTGCTGAAGTTGCCGCGTGCACCGGGCGCTCGCGAGCAGCGCTGGGCGCACCTGCTGTGCGGCGCCGAACACGCGGCGCTGGCATCGGCCGCGGCGCACGGCGACAAACCGCCAGGTCTGGACCTGCTGGAACGCCTGCAAAGCCTGGAAGCGGAAGTGCGCACGCTGCGCGCCACCGTGCAGTCGCTGTGTGCCGAACTCGGTGTCCCCGCCCCCTTGTCGCCGCCCGGACAGAGCGAATAGCAGGCGCGTGCTAGAAACAAGCTAAATTGGAGAACCCGTTCATGGACCTGAGCTTTACCCCGGAAGAACAACAGTTTCGCGAAGACGCGCGCGCCTGGGTGCGCGCGAACTTGCCGCAGGACATTTCGCACAAGGTGCACGCGGCCCTGCGCCTGAGCCGCGACGATCTGCAGCGCTGGGCCATGATCCTGGGCAAGAAAGGCTGGTTGGGTTGGGGCTGGCCCAAGGAATTTGGTGGTCCCGGCTGGAACGCGGTGCAGAAGCATTTGTTCGAAGAGGAATGCGCGCTCGCCGGTGCGCCCCGCGTCATTCCCTTTGGTCCGGTGATGGTGGCGCCGGTCATCATGGCGTTCGGCAATGCCCAACAGCAGCAGCGCTTCTTGCCGGGCATCGCCAGCGGCGAGGTCTGGTGGAGCCAGGGCTACAGCGAACCGGGCTCCGGCTCTGATCTGGCCTCGGTCAAGTGCCGGGCTGAGCGCCAGGGCGAGCACTACCTCGTCAACGGGCAAAAGACCTGGACGACACTGGGTCAGTACGGCGAATGGATCTTTTGCCTGGTGCGCACCAGCACCGAAGGCAAACCGCAGACCGGAATCAGCTTCCTGCTGATCGACATGAGCTCTCCCGGCGTCTCGGTGCGCCCGATCAAGCTGCTGGACGGCGAGTGCGAAGTGAACGAGGTGTTCTTTGACAACGTACAAGTGCCGATCGAAAACCTGATCGGCGAGGAGAACAAGGGCTGGACCTACGCCAAGCACCTGCTCAGCCACGAGCGCACCAACATCGCCGACGTGAACCGCGCCAAGCGCGAACTCGAACGCCTCAAGCGCATCGCCAAGGCCGAGGGCCTGTGGGACCTGAGCACGAATGGCGCAGAGGCGCTGCGTTTTCGCGACGAGATCGCCAAGCTGGAAGTGGACGTGATCGCGCTGGAAATGCTGGTGCTGCGCGTGCTGTGTGCCGAGAAATCGGGCAAGCAGTCGCTGGACATCGCCGGCCTGCTGAAGATCCGCGGCAGCGAAATCCAGCAGCGCTACAGCGAGTTGATGATGCTCGCGGCCGGCCCTTTCAGCCTGCCCTTCATCTTCGAGGCCATGGAAGCAGGCTGGCAGGGAGATCAGTCTGCGGCCGCCGGCTTGGACGGCTTCCCCGGAGGTGATGTGCAGTGCGCGCCGCTGGCATCGACCTACTTCAACCTGCGCAAGACCACGATTTACGGGGGTTCCAACGAGGTACAGCGCAACATCGTCGCTCAGTTTGTGCTGGGCTGACGCCCGCACAGACTGAGTCGCGATGTTCCGCATAGAAGCGTACACACCGCTCCCCCTTGCCCCCTCCGCGAAGGGGTTCCAGATGGATGAATGCAGGCACGATGCCGGCACGATGAATGCAGACGAAGGAGAGAACGATGGACTTTGACTTCAGTGACGATCAGGAACAACTGCGCGAGGCTTGCGCCAGGTGGGTGAGCAAGGGCTACACCTTCGAGCGGCGGCGCGGCATTGTCGCGGCCGGCGGATTTTCTCGCGAGGCGTATGGCGAAATGGCCGAACTCGGGCTGTGCGGCCTGTATGTGCCGGAGGCGCAGGGCGGCATGAACATGGGTCCGATCGAGGGCATGGTGGTGATGCAGGAACTGGGGCGAGGCATGGTGCTGGAGCCGCTGGTGCAGACCCTGATGGCGTCGGTGCTGTTGGCGCTTTACGGCCCGCCTGAGATGCAGCAGGCCTGGCTGGGCGGCATCGCCAGCGGCGAGCGCCTGGTGGTGCTGGCGCACCAGGAGCGAAGCGCACGCTACCGCCTGGAAAGATGCGAAGCCCGCGCCACGCAAGGACCCACCGGATGGGTGCTGTCGGGGCTGAAAAATATCGTTCCCGCAGGCGACCGGGCTGATGCCTTCATCGTGCCGGCCATGGTGCAGGGCCAGCTGGCCCTGTTTCTGCTGGAAGCCAAGGGGTCGGGGGTAACGACGCGCGGCTATGCGACGCAGGACGGCAGTCGCGCCGCCGATCTGCTTTGCACCGGCGCGCCGGTCACGCTCTTGACATTCGAGGGACTGGCGGCGCTGGAACACGCGGTCGACATCGGCATCGCCGCGAACTGTGCGCAGGCCGTAGGCGTGATGGACCAGACGCTGGCCATGACCGTGGACTACATGAACACGCGCAAGCAGTTCGGCGTGGCCATCGCGAGCTTTCAGGCGTTGCGGCACCGCGTGGCCGACATGAAGATGCAGCTCGAACTGGCACGCAGCATGAGCTATTACGCTCATCTGAAACTGAATGCCCCCCACTCCGAGCGCCGCATGGCCGTGGCGCGCGCCAAGGTACAAATGGGCGCCTCAATGCGTTTTGTGGGTCAGCAGGCGGTCCAGTTGCATGGCGGCATCGGCGTCACCGACGAGTACATTGTGAGCCACTATTTCAAGCGCCTGACGCAGCTGGAGATCGAGTTTGGCGACAGCCTGCATCACCTGGGTGAAGTGTCGCAACGGATGCAGGAGACAGCCGGCGTCTTCGCGTAGGCATATGCGGGATCAATCCCGCAATTCCTCATCCGTTGAGGACAGAGCGTAGCAAAGGTTGTTGGGGTCAGACGCCCATTTGGCAAAACGCCAAGTCCACGCTGCTGCGCGAAGCGCTGGCCCCTGAGGGCGAGCCAAAGGCTCGGCGAATTTGAACTCTGACCCCAAAACCTCTGTCCCGCAAGTTCTCACTTCAACGTCGGTGCATCCGTCGCCATGAGTTGGCTCAGAGCCCGGCCCACGATCGGGGCCTGGTCGATTTCGGTCAATCGCCCCTCGCGCAGCAACTCGGCCACCTCGCGCTCCGAGCGCACGAAAGCGTCAAAACCTTCGCGGTTGGTGAACAGCAGGCGTGTGCGTTTCGGGCTGATCCAGCTCAAGCGGCAGCGATGCAACTGGCTCTGGTCGTTGAGGTAATCAAACCAGAGGCCGCGCTGCATGGCGTGCGCCTTGAGCGCGAATTCGTCCTTGGGCCGAGTCTGGGCCTGCGCCACCCGTTCATCCAGCGCGCGCATCGCGTCCTGGCCGGCCTGGGCTTCGCGTGCGCGCCGCTCCAGTTCCTCGGGCGTGGGAGGCGCAGTGCGCACGGCCTGCATGTGCAGTTCCATCAGCGCCGCCATGAAGTCTTCACGCGCCTTGCCGCTCCAGCGGATCGAATCCAGTCCGGCGCCCAGACTGCGTATCAACTCCGGCAACACGCGCATCAGGCCGCGGCGTTCCTGCGGGCGCGGCGTCAGATCGGTTTCCCTCTGACGGCGTTCAACCACCACCGTCTGTGGCTGGGTCGACCAGATCAGCTGGTCCATGGTGGTCAAGGCGTTGTTCCAAACCTCGGGCTGCGTCTGCACCTTGACCCAGGCCCGAGCCAGCACCTCGCGCCACTGCATCGTCAGAAACGGCAACAACAGAGGATTGAGCGGCGTGGCCAGCGGCAAGGCGTTGATGCGGGTGTGAACCACCTCGTCGGCGTGGGCGCGCGCCAGCGCCAGCGACTCGTCGGTCTGCTCCACCTTGGCCACGGGCTCGATCCGGGTCTGAGCCTGTTGCTCCGCCTGTTCTTGAAACGCCGAAAATTCCAGCAGCAGCTGATCAAACAGCGACAGATCGTCCTCGAACTCTGTCAGCGCACGGCGCACGGTGAGTTCGATCTGCAGATACAGCGGGTCCTGCTCGCCTTTCTCGACGTTCCACGTGACCGACCCTTGCGCCAGCGCATCAATCAATTTGCGCGCGGGATGCTCGGCGGAGCGGAAGAATTCGCGGTCGATCATCGCCGCCTTGAGCGTAGGGATCTGCAAACGCGCGATGATGAGCTTGAGCGGCGCGGGAATCGCCGGGTCGGCAAAGACGTAGTCGAACACTTCGGCCAGCGCATCGACCGTACCGCGGTCAATTTCGGACGCCTGTTTGACCTGCTCGTGCTCGCGCATGCGGCGCAAGACATTGTGCCCCGTCGGGTCGATCGAATCACCCCATTCGTGGATGAACTCCGCTCCGCCATCCGCCTGCAAGCCACCCAGGTAGCCCATCAGTCCAGGGTCGGCCGGGGCAGCGGTCATTCCCACGGCGTCGGTGCCGGAGCCGCCTGAGGCTGTCTGGCCAAATCCGAGCTTTTGCAGAAACTGGCGAGCGTGCGCTGCGATGCTCTGACCAAGGGGCGCCAGGCGACCCTGCGCATGTGAACCAGGGGGGCGTGCCGAGCCGCCAAATTCAGACGGCATGGCGCCTGATCGGCTGTTCTCGAAGTCATGCCCCGTGAACGGTGGTGGGGCGGCACCACCATAGCCGGAGGCGTCGCCGGTGTGCGAAAAGTCGCCGTAGCCGCCGTAGGACGAGTGCTGCGCGCTGCTCGAAAAGGAGCCATAGCCCGAGGCGGGCTGACTGGCATCCAGGGCGCCCAGCTCCGACGGCGGCGCGAACCCGCTGTCCGCGCCGGCGGACTTGCGGATGCGGTGCGTGGTCTTGACCGACACGCCAGCCTGGGTCAAGGTGGCGTTCATCTCCTCGTACAGGGGCTCCAGGTCGATGCTGTGCTGGGGTGAGAGCGAGCTCAGCAGTTCGTTGCAGACCTGCTCCTCAAAGGCACTTTTCTTCCACCCTTGCATGAGCGCGCGCACCAGC
This sequence comes from uncultured beta proteobacterium, assembly GCA_903838565.1. Classification (GTDB taxonomy): domain Bacteria; phylum Pseudomonadota; class Gammaproteobacteria; order Burkholderiales; family Burkholderiaceae_C; genus CAIKVZ01. The sequence continues at coordinate 29,059 of CAILZB010000130.1, forward strand.
ACTTCCGGGCGAAATGGATTGGCGCTCAAGGGCATGACTTCCCCTGTGAGCAGCGTTCCCAGGAGCTGGTTGAGTTTTTGCAGCGAGGCTTCGTATTGGTTATTGAAACGCTGCGCCACCTGGTCGAGTGACAGCAGTTGGTCCATTTCGGCGGCGTCGATCAGCGTCAGCGTCATGCCGTCGAGCGAGTTGCCTTGACCCGCTGCCGCAGCACCGGCCTGGGGTCCGGCGAGCAGCGCCAGCCGCACATCCTCCTGCAAGGTCTCCTTCAGGGCATCCTGGTAAATGCTGGTCGGAATGGTGGTCTGCTTGTCCAGCAAGAAACTCATGGAACGCCAGCGATACGCGTCGGCTGCGCTATGGGTTCCAACCTGCTGTGCCATGTCCAGCAGATGCTCGCTCATGGAGCGCAGCAGAGCCACTTCATGGCGACCAAAATAGGTCAGGGTCTTTGCCGTCAGGTTGCGCATGATGGCGCGCACTTGGGCGTCGGGGTTGCCGGGGCCGGGCTGGGGCGCGACGAAAGCTCGAGTGGACATCACTAAATTGATCGATGAAATCTACGTGTTCTAGGTAGTCAACGCCTACGCCGTCACCGATGCGTCGGGTACCGCCATGATATGGTGAATCGCCCTCGCAACGAGCGCTTCGCGCGGCAGAACTTTGAGTCGCCCCTGGCGCATCAGATCGGCGACTTCGCGCTCAGATCGCACAAAGGCGTTGAAACCTTCACGATTGGTGAACAGGAAGCGCCCGCGCTTGGGGCTGACCCAGGTCAATCGGCACCGACGTACCTGGTCTTCGTCATTCAGAAAATCAAACCACATGCCACGCTCAAATTCGTGCAGTATGGCATCAATGGTGTCGGGTGCCTCGACCTGCGCCGCGGCGATGCGCTGATCGAGCATCCAGACCGCTTCATCGCCGGCGCGCTGATCCAGCAGATCGGCACCCTCCTCCTGCGCCGGGTCGGGCGTGGAGCGAATGGCGTTCATGTGGGTTGCGATCAGGCGACGCGTGAAGGTTTCGCGCTCCTCTGCGCCCCAGTTCAAGGCGTCCAGGCTGAGGTTGAGCTGGCGCACCAGTCCCGGTAAAACCGCCACCAATTGGCGGCGTTCGGCGCTGTCCTTCTTGCGCTGGACCGACCACAGCAATTGGTCGGTGGTGGTCAGCAACAGCGTCCAATGGTCGGGCTCAGCGGCTTGGTTGACGTACGCGCGAGCCAGCACCTCGCGCCACTGGTCGGTCAGAAACGGCAGCAGGAACGCGGCCCGTCCGCGGTCATTGGGCAAGACCGCGATGCGCGCCTGGATCAGTCCATCGACATGGGCGCGCGCCGCATCCAGCGCCTCTTCCTGCTCCTGCACATTCGCCAATTGTTCGACCTGCTGCTTGATCCACCGTTCAGCAAGCGCCTGAAACTCCTCGAATTCGAGCAGCACTTCACTGAAAAGAGCCAGGTCCTGGTCGAATTCGGTCAGCACGCGTTTCACGCTGGCCTCGATCTGAAGGTACAACGGGCAGTCAAAGCCCTTCTCAGGCGTCCATGCCACAGCCGCGCCGGCCAGCGCATCGATCAGCTTGCGCGCCGGGTGGTTCGGGGAATGGAAGAAGTTCCGGTCCATCAAAGCCGCTTTGAGAGTCGGAATCTGCAGCCGGCCGATCACGACCTTGAGTTCGGGGGCAATATTGGGATCGGAGAAGACAAAGTCAAACACTTCGGCCAGTGCATCGATCGTGCCGCGATCGAACTCCTGGGCGTGACGGACGATCTCGTCTTCGCGCAGTTGGCGCAGCAGGTTGGGACTGCCCAGGTCAAGGTCCAGACCGTTGTAGGCAAAGGATTCGATTGCGCCGGCCTGCAGGCCTTCAAGATGGCTCAGGAGATAAGGGTCAACCGGATGCAGGGCTGAGACGGGACCCAGTGTCGCACCAGAAAAACCAGAGACAGCGACCACGCCAGGGACAGCCGGAAGCGAGGAGTAGCCGCCCGCGGGCACGCCTGCCGCGATCTTTTGCAGGAATTCGCGCGCGTGCAGCGCCACCGGCCGGCCGTACTCCGGACGCCCAACCCACGGCATCGCAGCGCTAGAGGCAAAACCTCCCCAGCCCGTCGCGGCAACGCTGGCAACAGCAGCGGGCCCGGTGGCGCCGCTGTCGGCGCCGCTGGTCTTGAGCAGCCGGTGCGTCTGCTCGCTGATGCCCGACTGGGCCAGAAGTTGGTCCAGTTCCTTGTACAGGGAACCCAGGTCGATACAGTTCTGCGGATCGAAGGCCCGCAGCACAGCCTGTGCCGCATCCTCGTCGAAGGAACATTCCTTCAGCGCCAGCAGCAGGGACCGCACCAGAACCTCGGGGCGGTAGGGGTTGTTCTGCAAACTCGCCGTATCACGTCCGAACAGCGCACGCAGGCGCAGCGTCAGCGGTGTCAGCGTCTCCTCATAATGCACATTGAAGCGCTGTACCACCTGGTCGCGCAACAACATTCGGTCCATTTCCTCGGCACCGACGAGCGACAGGCTCACATCCTCCAGAGGGTCGCCGGGGAGACGGGTTCTTGCCCCGCGCCGGTCACTGTCGCGCACGATGGTCTGGATTTCTTCGTTCAAACTCTTTTCCAGCGCCGCCACGAAAGCCAGCTTGAAGGCCGGCGCGTGTACATCGAGATAATGGCGCGCCATGTGCCAGCGCTGTACCAGGACTTCGCTGTCCCTTCCGTTGGTCAGCGCAAGAAGACGCCGTCGCAGCAATTGCAACAGTTCGCCTTCGTTCCTGGAAAAATAGGTGAGTACCTGGGCGTTGAGCTTGCGCGCCACGGCGCGCACACCTTTATGTGCGGCGCCCGGCGCGTAGTCTGTGGCTTTGGACGAATGCATATTCCCGTGGGTTAACGGTGGCCGACAGGTGGACAAGCACTTGCATTGCGCGCCAGTTCATGCCCCAGTTCAACATCGGTCCATTGTAAGGATTCGGCGACGCAGAATGATAGAAGTATGCAATCAAAAATATTGCATCTTGAAATCAGGCCATGGGTCATTTGCCCGGGCTGCCCGGTAAAATAGGCGCCCGGGTGAAACCACCGGTACAGCGGTCGGGGTAAAACCGTCGCGTCAGGCTGACGCCATCCGCTGTCAAGCCCTGCCCTGCACACGCATTCCAACCCAGCGCGCCGACGCCTTGATGGCGCGGAAAAGCCAGCGCAGCAGCAGCAGCGCCAGCAGCGCCTCCAGCAGCGTCTGCACAAAAGCCACAAAAGGATTTCGCGTCGTCGCCCGCGCGTGGTATTTGGCGATGGCGCGATCGCGCGTGATTTCGATGCTGTCGTAAAAGGTCGGCACCACCAGCAGCGTGAGCAGGGTCGAGGTGATGGTGCCGCCGATGATGGCGATGGCCAGCGGGCGGTAGAACTCGGCTCCTTCCCCGATGCCGATGGCCACGGGCATCATGCCCGCGATCAGCGCCAGCGTGGTCATCAGGATCGGGCGCAGACGCAGTCGTCCCGCGTGCATCAGCGCTTCCTCGCGCCCGGTGCCTGTAGCCTCCTCCTTGCGCGCGCAGTCCAGCAGCAGGATCGCATTCTTGGCAACCAGACCCATGAGCATGATGACGCCGATGAAGCTCATCAGGTTGAGCGTGCCGCCGGTGAGCAGCAGCGCGATGACCACGCCAATCAGGCTCAGCGGCAGCGACAGCATCACCGCCACGGGCGCGGTGAAGGAGCCGAACTGGATCACCAGGATCAGGTACATGAGGCCGATGCCCATGACCAGCGCTGTCCCCATTTCCGTGAACAGTTCCTTCTGGTCGCGCGCCGTGCCGCCGAGCTCGATGCCGTAACCCGTGGGGAAGGCGATCTTCTCGGCGATCTTCATGGCGTCGGCCGTGACCTCGCCGGCGGAGCGGCCCTGCACGTTGGCTGACACCGAAATCATGCGCTTGCCGTCCTGATGTTCAATCTTCGCCGGGCCCTTGCCCATGGTGATGGTGGCGATCTGGCTCAAGGGCACCATCACCTCGGCCCCGATCACGGCAATCGGCAAGTGTTCGATGTTGGCGGCGCTGACGCGGTCGTCCGGGTGCAGGCGCAAGGCCACATCGCGCGCCTCGCCCGTGGGGTCGACCCAGTCGCCGACCTCGACGCCGGCAAAAGCGACGCGCAGCGCCTGCGCCGCGTCGGCCACCGAAATGCCCAGAGAGTTGGCCAGGCCGCGGTTGATTTCGATCTTGAGCTCGTCCTTCGGGTCCTGTTCGGACAAGCCCACGTCCACCGCGCCCGGCACCTGTCGCAGTTGTTCCATGTAGGTCGTTGTGAGTTCCATCAGCCGACGCGCGTCGGGCCCGGAGAACTGAACCTGTACCGGTTTTCGCACACCGTTGTTCAGGTCCGCCAGCACCACATATTCGGCTCCGACCAGGCGCGCCATTTCGCGCCGCAGGTCGGCTCCGATGGCCGCAGCGGACCGGTGGCGCTCGGTGCTCTTGCCGATGTCCACGTAGACCCGGCCGCCACCGGCTTGAACATTGCTGTTGGTAGCGACGACTTCCTTGATACCCCGCGCCAACGTGGCGGCCTGCTCCACCTTGAGTCGGGCGAATTCCAGGCTGGCGCTCGAAGGCGTGCGCACTTCAATGGCGATGGTGCTGTCGTCCGCCTCGGGCATGAAGCTGGAGCCGCCGAACTTGGCGTGCAAAGCGAGCGCGCCGATCAGGCTGAAAGCGGCGATGAAGGCCATGGAACGGCGATGGTGCAGTGCCCAGGCGATGACGTTGCCGTAGCGATCCGCCTGATGATCGAACCACGCGTTGAAGCGCGCCAGCACCCGGCCCAGACCGCGCCGAGGCTGGTCGTGGTGGCCCACGGGATCGCCCCAGTAGGCCGACAGCATCGGGTCCAGCGTGAACGAGATGAACAGGCTCACCAGCACCGAACTGGCCACCGTCAGCGCGAAGGGCCGGAACCATTCGCCCGCGCCGCCGCCCATGAAAGCCACGGGGATGAACACGGCGATGATGGAGAAAGTGGTGGCCGCCACCGCCAGACCAATCTCGGCCGTGCCCTCACGCGCCGCCGTGCGCCGGTCCTCGCCGGCAGCCATGTGGCGCACGATGTTCTCGCGCACCACGATCGCGTCGTCGATGAGCACGCCGATGGCCAGCGACAGCCCCAGCAGCGTCATGAAGTTCAGAGTGAAGCCGCACAGCCAGACGGCGATGAAGGCGGCGATCACCGAGGTCGGCAGGCTCAGGGCGGTGATGAGCGTGGAGCGCCAGGAATTGAGGAAGGCATAGACCACGAAGATCGTCAGCACCGCGCCAAACACCAGCGAATGAATCACGTTGTCCAGGTTGCTCTGCGCCTCTTCGCCACCGTCGCGTGTCATCTCCAGCTTGGTTCCCGCGGGCAGGGTCTTGTTCAACTCCTGCACCAGTTCGCGCACCTTGTTCGCCACGGCGACGGTGCTGGCGTCGCGTGAACGGGTGACTGTGATGCCGACATTGGGCAATCCGTTGCGCATGCTGAAGCCCCCGACCTCGGCAAAGCCGTCGGCAATGCTGGCCACCTGCGCCAGGCGCACAACCTCATTGCCGCGCCGGCGGATCACGATCTGCTCGAACTCGCGTGGCGACTCGATGCGCCCGACCAGGCGAATGCTCTGCTCGTCCAGCGGGCCCTTGACGCGGCCCACAGGCGAGGTGGTGTTCTGCGCGCGCAGCGCGGCCACGACCTCGCTCACGGACACGTTGTATTCGCGCAGCTTTTCCGAGCGCAGCAGCACGCTCAATTCGCGCCGCAAGGCACCGTTCACGTTCACCACCGCGACGCCTTCGATGGCGCGAAACCGGGTTGCGAGATCGTCCTCGGCCAGGCGCGAAATCTCCGCGTGCGACAGCGTCTTGGACGACAGCCCCATCTGCATGATGGGCTGCGCGCCCGGGTCGATGCGCACCAGCACCGGCTCGCGCATCTCGGCCGGCAGCTTGTAGCGCACCGAGCCGATCGCATTGCGCACCTCATCCGAAGCCTCGATCATGTTCTTCTTGAAGTTGAACTGGAGCACGATGCTGGCGTTGCTCTCGTCCGCATAGGACCTGATCTGGTACAGGCCGCTGATGCTCTGCAGCGACTTTTCCACCCGCAGGATGATTTCGCGTTCCACCGTTTCCGGCGACGCGCCGGGGTAGGGAATATTCACCACCAGCACCGGCATCTCGACGTCGGGAATCTGGTTCACACGCAGATTCTTGAGTGCCAGCAGACCCACGCACATCAGCGCAATGATGATGACCACCATGGCCACGGGGCGGCGGATGCTGAAGTCGGAAAGGAACATGTTATTTCCCTGCGCCCGAAGCCGCTGCAGCGGGCGCGGTGGCAGCGCCGACCTGCACCTTCTGGCCGTCCTTGAGCGCCGACGTCGGGTTGCGTATCAGCGAATCACCTTCGAGCAAACCGGCACGCACCACAAAGTTGCCGCTGCGCGGGTCGCGCTCGCCCAGCGTCAGGCCGACCTTGTGTACGGCGCCGTCCTTGAGGCGCCAGGTAAAGGCCTTGTCGCCTTCACGCGCCAGCGCCACCGCCGGCACCAGCAAGGCAGACTGGCGTGTCGCCTGGATGTTGCCTTCGGCGTAAAGCCCCGCCAGTTGCGGCTGGGGGCCGGCGGCGAACTCCACCAGCACTTCGAGCTGGCGCGTGTTGGCGTTGGCCGCAGGGTTGATGCGTGTGACCCGACCCGAAAACTCCTGCGGTCCGTAGCCGTTGACCCGAAAACTCACGGGCTGACCGATCAAAACCTGGGCCACCTCGTCGGCTGACACCAGTCCCTCCAGCCGCATGCTGGTCGGGTCCATCACCTTGAGCAGTTCCTTGCCGATCTGCGCCGTGTCGCCAGGCGACACTTTGCGTTCGCTCACGATGCCGTCAAAGGGCGCGCTCACCAGGGTGTGCTGCAGTTGCTGGCGCGCCTGCACTTCGCGCGTCTTGGCTGCGGCCACATCGCTTTGCCCGGTGTTGCGGCGAATCTCGGCGTCTTCGAGCTGCTGCATCGACGCCATGCCGGACTCGCGCAGCGTCTTGAGACGCTGCAACTGGCGCTCGGCCTGCTCCAACGACTGCACGGCAGCGCGCTGCGCTTCCTGGGCCGAGTTCAGGCTGTCGCGGATGGCCGTGTCGTCCAGGCGCACCAGCAGGTCGCCGCGCTTCACCCGGTCGCCGTTGTCCTTGAGCACCTGCACCACCACCGACGAGACCTCGGCACGCAGGTCAGCGCGGCGCGCCGGCTGAACCGATCCGGTGATGCTCGGGCCCGAACTCAAAGCGCTGTTTTGCACTGTGATCAAGTCCTGCGGCGCGATCAGCAGCGCGGCATCGGCGCCGGCGGCTGCGTCGGCCTTGGCCGCGTCCTTGCTGCAGCCGGCCAGTGACAAAACCATGGCCAGGAAAATCAATGTAATGCGTGTCATGGGCGGCTTGGTGTTGTTGTTGGGTGAACCCGTTGGGAAGTTAGGTGCGCTGCGCCAGTTTTTTGAGCGCATACAGCGCGTCCAGGGCCTCGCGCGGACTCAGGACATCGGGATTGATCGCTGCCAGCGCCGATTCCGTCGCATTATCTGGCATCGACGCTGGCAGCGGCGGGGCCGCGAACAGGTCCACCTGGGCGTGGGTTTCACTGGCGCGCGTCTCCAGCGTATGCAGCGCATGGCGCGCCTGGTGCAGCACGGCCGCGGGCATGCCCGCGAGCTTGGCCACCTGGATGCCGTAGCTGCGGCTGGCCGGGCCTGGCTGGATTTCATGCAAGAACACGATGTCCGCGCCCGCTTCCACCGCGCTCACATGCACGTTCTTGGCAGCGTGGTGCTCGGCCGGAAACTGCGTAAGCTCAAAGTAGTGCGTGGCAAAGAGCGTGAAGGCCTGGGTCTTGTCGTGCAGCTGGCTGGCGATGGCGCCGGCCAGCGCCAGGCCGTCGAAGGTCGAGGTGCCGCGGCCGATCTCGTCCATCAGCACCAGCGAGCGCGGCGTGGCGCTGTGCAGGATCTGCGCGGCCTCGGTCATCTCCAGCATGAAGGTCGACTGCGCGTTCGCCAGATCGTCGGCGGCACCGATGCGCGTGTGGATCGCGTCGATCGGACCCAGGCGGCAGGCGGTGGCGGGCACATAGCTGCCCATGCTGGCCAACAGCACGATCAGCGCCACCTGGCGCATATACGTGGACTTGCCTCCCATGTTCGGGCCGGTGATGATCTGCATGCGCGCCTTGGGGCCAAGCGCGGTGTCGTTGGCGATGAAGTTGCGCGTGGCGGCGTTGCTGCCACGCTCCTGCAACCTTGACTCGACCACCGGATGGCGGCCTCGGCGGATCTCGATGCAGGGTTGCGGCACGAACTCGGGCGCGCACCAGTTCAGCGTGAGCGATCGCTCGGTCAGCGCGCACAGTGCGTCCAGCGCCGCCAGCGCGCGCGCCAGCTGACCCAAACGCGGCACAAAGGCTTGCAACTGGTCGAGCACCTGTTCATAGAGCCACTTCTCGCGCGCCAGCGCGCGGTCCTGGGCGCTCAGCGCCTTGTCCTCGAAGGCTTTGAGCTCGGGCGTGATGTAGCGCTCGGCATTCTTCAGGGTCTGACGGCGCCGGTAGTCGTCGGGCACCTTGTCCAGCTGCCCCTGCGTCACCTCGATGTAGAAACCGTGCACTCGGTTGAACTGCACACGCAGGTTGGCAATGCCGGTGCGCTCGCGTTCGCGCGTTTCCAGCGCCAGCAAAAAGGCGTCGCAGTTGTCGGCAATTGCGCGCAGCTCGTCCAGTTCGGCGTCAAAACCGCTGGCGATGACGCCGCCGTCGCGCACCAGCGCGGCCGGCTCGGGCGCGATGGCGCGCACCAGCAGTTCGGCACAGTCCAGCGGCGGGCGCAGGTCGCCCGAGAGTTGCGTCAGCAGCGTGGACAGGTCTGCACAGGCCGGGCTCAAGCCCTGCGCCTTTTGCAGCGTGAGCTGCAGCGCCACGAGTTCGCGCGGCCGCACCTGGCGCAGCGCCGTGCGTGCCGTGACGCGCTCCACGTCGCAGCAGCCTTTGAGGCGTTCGCGAAGCTCCTGCCAGCCCGCCTGGCGCAGCGCGGCCTGCGCCTCGAGTCTTTGCCTGGCCACCGTGCGCTCGCGTGGCGGCTGCAGCATCCAGCTCTTGAGCGTGCGGCTGCCCATGCCCGTGAGGCAGGTATCGAGCAGCGAGAACAGCGTGGGCGAGTCCTCGCCGCGCAGCGTCTGCGTCAGCTCCAGATTGCGTCGGGTGTTGGGCGGCAGATCGACAAAGTCATCGGCGCGCTGCACCTGAATACTTTGCACGTGCGACAGTGCGCGACCCTGCGTGTGCTCGGCGTAGTCCAGCAAGGCGGCCGCGGCGGCATGCGCCAGCGTGAGGTCCTGCGCGCCCCAGGCGTCCAGGCTGGCGGCCTGCAGCTGGGCCAGCAGCTTGGTCACACCCAGGCCTGAGTCGAACTGCCAGGGCGGTCGAGGAGTGAGCGACAGGGATGAAGAAAATTTCAGCGCCTTCAGACGCTGCTCCATGGCATTCGTCACATCCGCGCTGTACAGCAGTTCGCTCGGCGCCAGGTGCGCGACCCAGGCCTCGAGCGCGTCGCTGCTGCATTCGGCCAGATGCACCAGCCCTTGCGTCACGCTCAGCCACGCCAGGCCGCAGCGCTGACGCGGGCCTTGGTGCAGGCACAGCAGCAGCGATTCGCTCTTGTCGCTCAGCAGTGCGCTGTCGGTGAGCGTGCCCGGCGTCACGACGCGCACCACCTTGCGCTCCACCGGCCCCTTGCCCGTGACTTCGCCGATCTGTTCGCAGATCGCTACCGATTCGCCTTGCTGGATGAGGCGCGCCAGATAGGTCTCCATCGCATGAAACGGCACGCCCGCCATCATGACCGGAACGCCGCCGGACTGGCCGCGTGAGGTGAGCGTGATGTCCAGCAGGCGCGAGGCCTTTTCCGCGTCCGCATGGAACAACTCGTAGAAGTCGCCCATGCGGTAAAAAACCAGAGTGTCTGGGAACTCCGCCTTGATGCCGAGGTACTGCGCCATGGCGGGTGTTTGGGGCTTCGCGGCATCGGTCATGGGCGCCAAGTCTATCAACATCAAACTGCGTCATGCACGCGAGCCACCCGGAACCGAAGCGGGCCTGCGCAAGTGGCCGGAAGTTTATGAAAAATCAATGCCTTTCAGATCTGCCATGGAAGAATTTCCGCCCAGGTTGACCTTACCTTCGGCGTGGGGAGCAATCACCACGCGGCTTATCGACACTCACTCAAGGAAGCATCATGAACCACACTCGTCGCAACTTCACTCTGAGCGCTGCCGTCATCGCGCTCGCCGCCACGCTCAGCAGTCTGCCGGCCCGGGCCGACGACGCGAGCGACGCCAAGGGCGTCGTGGACAAGGCCACGACAACCGTCCACGGGTTTGCTGCGGACAAGGATTACGCCAGCTTGCCGGGGATGTTGGCCAAAGCCCGGGCGGTGCTGGTGTACCCGCAGATCATCGAAGGCGGTTTCATCATCGGCGGCTCGGGCGGCACCGGCGTGCTGCTGGTGCGCGACGCCAAGACCGGGGACTTCAGCAGCCCCGCTTTCTATTCGATGGGAGGCGTCAGCATCGGTTTCCTGGCAGGGGGACAGGCAGCCGAGGTCCTGTTGCTGGTCAACAGCCAGAAGGCGCTTGACTCGCTGCTGTCGACCAGGATGAAACTCGGTGCGGGCATCTCGATTGCGGTCGGTCCCAAGGGTGGCGGCCAGGGCGTGGCCGCGGACATCGTGTCCTTCTCCAAGGCCAAGGGGGCTTTCGCCAGCCTGGCGCTGAACGGACAGGTGATCGAGGTGCGCGAAAAACTCAATGCCGCCTACTACGGCAAGCCCGCATCCCCGCTGGACATCCTCATCAAGAGGAGCGTCAGCAACCCCGGCGCGGCCGCGCTGCAGGCGGCGCTGAAGTCCACTGCCAGGTGAGGCCGCGCGACGGACGGGCTTGCGCGCACATGGGCTCATGGTTTGAAGCCTGTTTTGCTGTGCGCCAGGTGCATCCGTGCTGCAGGTGGGACAATCACCCCCTATGCATCCAAAAGCCCTGCTTGAAGCCAGCTCAGAACTGGTCCGTCTGACCCTCAAATTCGACCACCCCACCGACGCCATCGTGGCGCGGTTTTTCCGTGACAACCGCGGTCTGGGGCCGCGCGAGCGTGCCACCCTGACCGACACCGTGTACGCGGTGCTGCGCTACAAACTGCTGTTCGAACACTTCGCACCTTCGGGCTCGGGGCCGCGCGAGCGCCGCCTGGCGATCCTGGGTCTGGCGCACAGCCAGAAGGACCCGGGTGCGCGCCTGAACGCGGCGCAAACGCAGGCGGCTGCGGATTTTCTGCGCAGCGCCCTGACTGAGCAGGAGAGCGCCTGGCTGGAGCAATGCCAGCAAATCCAGAGCAGCGATCTGCTGGAGCGCCATCGCCATAATTTGCCCGAATGGCTGGTGACCCCGCTCAGGGAAACCCTGGGTGCGGAGTTCTGGCCGCTGGTTAACAGTCTGGACCAGATGGCGCCGCTCGACCTGCGGGTGAACGCCCTGAACGACAAGCGGCCCGAAGTGCAAAAGGAATTGAAGGCCTCGGGTATCGAGACCACGCCCACGCCCTACTCTCCCTGGGGCTTGCGCGTCAAGGGCAAGCCGTCTCTGGCCAAGGCGCCGGCGTTCGTGCGCGGCGCGGTCGAAGTGCAGGACGAGGGATCACAACTGCTGGCGCTGCTGCTGGACGCAAAACGCGGCGAGATGGTGGTGGACTTCTGCGCCGGCGCCGGCGGCAAGACGCTGGCCATCGGCGCGGCCATGCGCAATACCGGGCGCCTTTACGCCTTCGACACCTCGGCGCACCGGCTTGACGCGCTCAAGCCGCGCCTGGCGCGCAGCGGCCTGTCCAACGTGCACCCGGCCGCGCTGGCGCATGAACGCGACGACCGCATCAAGCGCCTGGCCGGAAAGATCGATCGCGTGCTGGTAGATGCCCCCTGCTCCGGACTGGGAACGCTGCGGCGTCATCCCGACCTGAAGTGGCGTCAGACCGAAAAGAGCGTGGCCGAACTGGCGACGATGCAATCGGCTATTTTGCAAAGCGCAGCGCGCCTGCTCAAACCCGGTGGACGACTCGTGTACGCCACCTGCAGCCTGCTGGCGCAGGAGAACGAGGCCGTGGCGCAGGCGTTTTCGCAAGCCAATCCGGATTTCACCGCGCTGGATGTGGGCGAGGTTCTGAGCGAACTCAAGGTGGATGACGCCGCCACGCTGTGCAGCGGACCTTACCTCAGGCTGTGGCCGCAGCGCCATGGTACCGACGGCTTCTTCGCCGCGGTGTGGCAGCGCAAGTAGCGCGCCCACGGTTGTCCGGATAGGACTCTCTCAGGGAGCGCCCGCCGAGCCGGTGGTCTGCGCTGCAAAGGTGATCTGGCTCAGGCCAGCGCGCCGCGCGGCCTCCATCACCGTGATGACCGATTGGTGCGCCGCGTTGGCGTCGGCATGGATGATGACCACGGTCTCCTTGCCGACCTTGGCCGCATCGGTCATGGCCAGTGTCATTTCCTCGACGCTGCGGCCTGCGATTGCGGCGCCATTGACCACGTAGCGGCCGTCGCTGCTGACCGCGACCACGACTTCCTTGGGGTAATCGCGCTGCGCCTGCGTGTCCGCGGTCGGCAGCTTGATCTGCAACTCGGTGAACTTGGCGTAGGTGGTGGAAAGCATCAGGAAAATCACCACCACCAGCAGCACGTCGATGAACGGGATCAGGTTGATCTCCGGCTCTTCGCGCGGACGCTTGCGAAACTTCATGCTGTCACCCGCAACGTCTTGAGGTGGCGGGCAAACTGGTCTGCCGCCAGTTCCAGCGTCAGCAGATAGGCGTCGACCGTGGCCCGGAAGTAGCGCCAGAAAATCAGCGACGGAATCGCCACCATCAGGCCGAAAGCGGTGTTGTACAGGGCCACAGAAATGCCGTGCGCCAGCTGCGCCGGATTCGCGCCACCCGCGCCCGATGTGGGGGTCTGGGATCCGAAGATTTCGATCATGCCGATGACGGTTCCCAGCAGCCCCAGCAGCGGTGCGGCCGAGGCGATCGTGGCCAGCGCGCTCAGGAAGCGCTCCATGCGGTGCGCCACTTCACGCCCCGAACCTTCCATGGTGGCGCGCAGATCCTCCTCGGAGCAGCGCGGATTGTCGCCCAGCGCCTTGAGGCCGCTGGCCAGTACTTCACCCAGGATGGAGTTCTTCGCCAGCTTGTCCACCACCTCGCGCGCCGGCACCGCCGTGCGCGACACCCGTAACGCCTCTTCAAGCAGTTTGGGCGGCGCGATGCGGTTGGTTTTGAGGCTGATGAAGCGCTCAATCACCACCGCGACGGAGAGGATGGAACAAATGATCAACGGCCAGATGGGCCATCCTGCAGATTGAATAATCGAAAACAATGAACGCTCCGGGAAGATGATGTGCGCTGCGATTATGGCTCAGCACCTGGCGCTCGGCCGCCCCATCCACCGCGACCGTGCCGCTGAATTGTTACGGTTGGCAAGCCGGTTCGCCGCCAGCGCGAAAACGCCGCCGGCTTTACAATCGCCCCACTTTGTTCTCGTGGCGATCCGGGTCTGTCCACGCACACTTTTTTGGAGTTGGGCAGTATGGTGTTTTCTGATGCGTTGGGAATGACTTCAGTGTTGGAATGGATGCGCAACGGCGCATGGAACCTGAGTTGGTGGCAGATCGTCCTGTTCACCCTGGCCACGACGCACGTCACCATCGCCAGCGTCACGATCTTCCTGCATCGGCACCAAGCGCACCGCGCGCTCGACTTGCACCCTATCGCTGCGCATTTCTTCCGGTTCTGGCTGTGGTTGAGCACCGGCACCGTGACGCGCGAATGGACCGCGGTGCACCGCAAGCACCACGCCAAATGCGAGCACGAAGGCGACCCGCACAGCCCGGTCGTGTTCGGCATCAAAAAGGTGTTCTGGCAGGGGTACGAGCTCTACCGCACGGAGTGCGCGAATGCCGAGACGGTACAACGCTTCGGCCACAACACGCCCAACGACTGGCTGGAGAAGAACCTTTATGCCCGCCACGCAGTGCTGGGTGTGGCGCTGCTGCTGGTGCTGGACCTGGCGCTTTTCGGCGTCATTGGTCTGACGGTCTGGGCCGTGCAGATGCTTTGGATACCGGTCACAGCGGCAGGCATCATCAACGGTATCGGCCACTGGTGGGGTTATCGCAACTTCGAGTCGGCCGACGCCAGCACCAACATTTCTCCCTGGGGCGTTCTGATCGGCGGCGAAGAGTTGCACAACAACCACCACACCTACCCGACCTCGGCCAAGCTCTCGGTCAAGCCCTACGAGTTCGACATCGGCTGGTGCTATATCCGGGTGCTCCAGTCGCTGCGACTGGCCACCGTCAAGAAGACGCCGCCGAAGATGGCGTGGGGCGCGGTGCAACCGGTGGCGGACGAAAAAACACTGGAAGCGCTGATCGCCAACCGCTATGAAGTCATGGCCCGCTATGCGCGTGAACTGCGCAGCGTTTGCCGCGCCGAGATCACCGTGCTCAAGGTGCGCCGCCAGGACCTGTCGGTGCTGAAAGCGGCACGCCGCTGGTTGCATCGGGATCACGATCAGGTGCCCGACTATGCACAACCCCAGGTGGCACAGGCGCGTGCGGCAAATCCGGTGCTGGACAAGATGCTCACGATGCGCGAGGAACTTCGCGCCCTCTGGTTGAGCCGCTCCCAGTCGCGCGAGCAACTGGCCGTCGATCTGCAGGCCTGGTGCCGCCGCGCCGAAGAAAGCGGCATCGCTGCACTGCAGGAGTTTTCGATCCGCCTGCGGGCAGCGCGAGCTTAAGAACGGCGGGCCTGTCCCGCAAGGTTTCAGGAGGTCCCGTATTTGGTCTCGAACTGGATGCCGATGGATTGCAGCAGCGGAGTCGGCAGCAGACCACCGGCACAGACGATGACGAAGTCGTTGCGCAGGCGCTGAGGCACGCTGTCGTAGTCGATATCGACATGGGTTTCGGTCACGCGCGTGACCTGCGAATTCAGCATCACCTTCAATCGGCCGGCCTTTTCCTGCTGCTCCAGCAGCAGGCGGTTCTTCTGCTTCACGCGCGAAAAAGCGGCACTGCGGTAGGACAGCGTCACGTCCGTTCCTTCCTGCTGCGACAGCGCGATCGCGGCCTCCAGCGCACTGTCGCCCCCGCCCACCACGAGCACGGCCCGCCCCTTGTACTGAACCGGATCGATCAGCCGATAGACGACCTTGTGCGACTCCTCTCCCGGCACATCGAGCTTGCGCGGGGTGCCGCGTCGCCCCAGGGCCAGCAGCACGGTGTTGGCGGTGTAGCTGCCCCGGTTGGTGCGCACCACGAAGTGCCCCTGGTCGCGTTCGATCGCTTCCATGCGTTCGCGAAACGAAATCTGCAGCCCGGTCTTTTGCACCACGTCGAGCCAGAATTCGAGCAGCTTTTCCTTGTGCACTTCGGCGAACCTGACCGTGCCGATCAGCGCCAGTTCCACGGGCGCCGTCATCGCCACCTTCTGCCTGGGGTAGTGGAAAACAGCGCCGCCCAGAGAGTCTTCCTGCTCGATCAACTTGTAGCGCAATTTGTGCTCGATCGCCGCCAGACCGGCGGAGAGTCCGGCGGGTCCGCAACCGACGATCACCACGTCGTACTCGGTTTTGCCCCCGGTCTTCTTGCGCAGCGCGTTGATGGCCTGGCGTCCCTGCTCGGCCGCCTTTCGGATCAGCCCCATGCCGCCGAGTTCACCGGCGATGAAGATGCCCGGCACGTTGGCCTCGAAGTGCGGCGTCACGTTGGGGATATCGATACCGCGCTTTTCGGTACCGAAAACCAGCTTGATCGCCTCCACCGGGCAGGCAGCGGCGCAGGCGCCGTGGCCAATGCAGTGCGCCGCATTGATCAGCACTGCCTTGCCGTCGACCACACCCAGCGCCTTTTCCGGGCAGGCCTTGACGCAGGCACCCGAACCCATGCAGCGCGTCGTGTCCACCAGCGGGTGCAGCGAGGGCGGCTCCATCAGGCCGGTTTCCATCGCGTGCTGCAACAGCGCCGAATGGCTCTCGTGTTTCTTGCGCTGCCGGCCCACGTAGATGGTCACGCCGATGATGAAGATCGCCAGGTAAACGTAGAAGTAAAGGTAAGAATTTAGCATTCGGCTTGGGCGTGAAAGAATCAATATGAGGGCCACCGCTGCGGCCCAGGACGCGCTATTTGACGAGTTCGCGGATTTCGATTGCAATGCCCGATGTTCCCACATTCACGGCAGCAGCCTGGCCCGAGATGTCGCCACTTTGCGGCATGGCCTGCCCGCTCTTGCTGATGCGCGCACTGATCACCACCTGGCCCGCAGCCGAAAGCCTGTTCTGCGGCGACATGCCCATGCTGTCGTCCAGTGTGAACTCCAGCGGCAGATCCTTGACCTGTTTGCGCAGCACGGCCAGAGGCGTGCGCTCGCCCTGTGCGGCGCGAGCGAAAATGAAGATCGTATCTTCAGGGCTGGCCATTTTGGCCAGGCTGCTCGCCAGCGTGACACGGCCGCTGACCGTACTCTTGGCCGCGGCCGGGTTGGACACGCTACCTTTGGCAAGGATGTCAGGCTGAACGCCCGCTGCGGCGGGGACGTTTGCCGCCAAGGCGATCGAGTTGGCGTAGCCCTCGCGCAGCGAGGCGTCGTCGGGACGCAGCGCCATGGCCCGCTCGAACGCGGGCAGCGCCTGGGCGTGCCGGCCCAGCACCGCGTAGGAGCGCGCCAGCATGGCCCAGCCCTCGGCGTCCTGCGGCCGTTCCTTGAGTTTGAGCGCCAACCCCTCGACCAGCGCATTCGCCTGGTCCGATCCGGTGGCGTGCGGCGCAGCGTCGGCTCGGGTCGGGGCTGGCATTGCGCTCAGTGGAGCGGATCCCTTCCAGCTGTAGGCGACGCCCAGCGCCGCCAGCACGGTGGCCGCCAGCGCCACCCAAAGGTTCAGGTGACTGCTCTTGGCTGCCACGCAGGCTGATGGCGCCTGCTTGAGTTCACCGGGGGAGATGGAGGGCGTGGAAATTTCGGAATCCATGGCGATTTTTTTCAGAAAAAGTTTGAGTTCAACGGCAGCAAGCGTGCCGCCCGGGATTCAACAAGCACGGACAAATCATCAGTGTCCGCCATAGACCAAACGCACAGCGGTATCGAAGGTCCATACGCGCCGGATCTCGATCACGTCGTAGTCCATCGCCAAGTCTGAAGTGAACGGTGCGAAGGGCGACAACATCAGCACGATGCGCCGCACGGCATTGTCGATGGCGGGGACACCGCTGGAGCGGTTGATTACAACACTTTCCAGGCTTCCATCGCGGCGCAGAGCCACCGTCACGACGGGGTTCTCATAAGGCCCGTTCTTTGCCGCCTGGAGCACGTCAAACGGCGCATTCTGTTCCACCCGCTGACGCCACCCCTCGGCCACCATCTGCAGCCGCAGGTCCTGGGCCACACGACCCATCAGCGTTGCTCTTCTTGCACTTTCCATGCGCGCCTGCGGCGGCTTCTCGACGATTTGCAGCGATGCGCTGGGCGCGGTCCTGCCGGTGGACGCGGTCGCACCGCGCTGCGCAGAGGCGCTGGCGTCGGCAACTGCCGCCGTGGGATTGCCGGCTGCGGACGCTCCCGCCTTGCCAAGGGCTGCCGCATCGCGTGCCTGCGCCGCATTGGTCGCGGCAAGAGTCTGTGCGCTTTGGCGAGCCGCCTCGCGTTCCGCGGCCTCCTGTCGGGCTGCGGCCTCCTGCTTCGCTGCGGCTTGTGCGGCGGCCTGCTGACGCTGCGTTTCCTGGCGCACAGCGTCCTGGCGTTGAGCGTCCTGGCGCTGGGCCTCGCGCTGTTCGGCTTCCTGCTTCGCCAGCGCCTGAGCCGCGGCCTGCTGACGTTGCGTTTCCTGGCGCACAGCGTCCTGGCGCTGGGCCTCGCGCTGTTCGGCTTCCTGCTTCGCCAGCGCCTGAGCCGCGGCCTGCTGACGTTGCGCTTCCTGGCGCAGCGCCTCCTGTCGTTGAGCTTCGCGCTGCGCCGCTTCCTGCTTCGCCAGCGCCTGCGCTGCATCCTGCAGACGCTGGGTTTCCTGCCGCACAGCTTCCTGACGTTGAGCTTCGCGCTGCGCCGCTTCCTGCTTGGCGGCTGCCTGTGCCGCCGCTTGCTGGCGTTGAACTTCCTGACGCTGGGTCTCGCGAAGTTCGGCTTCCTGCTTCGCCAGCGCCTGCGCCGCGGCCTGCTGACGTTGCGCTTCCTGGCGCAAGGCCTCCTGTCGTTGAACTTCGCGCTGTGCCACTTCCTGCTTCGCCAACACCTGCGCTGCGAGTTGCTGGCGCTGCACTTCCTGCCGCACTGCTTCCTGTCGTTGAGCTTCGCGCTGGGCTGCTTCCTGCTTCGCCAGCGCCTGCGCTACATCCTGCTGGCGCTGCACTTCCTGCCGCACTGCCTCCTGTCGTTGAGCTTCGCGCTGCGCCGCTTCCTGCTTCGCCAGCGCCAGCGCCTGCGCTGCATCCTGCTGGCGCTGCACTTCCTGGCGCACTGTTTCCTGTCGTTGAGCTTCGCGCTGCGCCGCTTCCTGCTTGGCGACTGCCTGTGCCGCCGCTTGCTGGCGTTGAACTTCCTGACGCTGAGTCTCGCGCAGTTCGGCTTCCTGCTTCGCCAGCGCCTGCGCTGCGAGCTGCTGGCGCTGCGCCTCCTGCCGCTGAACCTCGCGTTGCACCGCCTCCTGCTTCGCCAGCGCCTGCGCTGCGTCCTGCTGGCGCTGGGTTTCCTGGCGCAAGGCCTCCAGGCGCTGGGCCTCGCGCTCTACCGCTTCCAAGCGCGCGGCTTCCTTCACTGCAGCATCTTTGGCAGCGGCCTCCTTGCGCAGTTCCTCGCCGCGTCTTGCCGCCTCCAGATCAGGTGCACTCGCCGCAGACTTGGGTGGCAAGGCGAATTCCGGCTCTTCGGCCGCCACCTGCATGGTTTCAATCGGCGCCTTGGCCGGGGCACGAACAGGCTCGATCGGCGGAGGTGGCGGTGGCGGTGGCGGTGGCGCCGGTCGCGGTGGCACCTTGACGGCCGGGGCTCTGCGCGCTGGAACGACGGCCTTGATCGGGCGCGAAGGCGCAGGAGGCGCTGGGGTCGGCAGCTGAAGCGGCGCGCTCGCCTGGTCGGCCGCAATGGACGTTGCGTCCGCGGTCAGCACCGGAAGCGGCCGCGGCCGCGGACTTGGACTTGGACTTGGACTTGGATTGTCCTTGGACGGGAGTCGGGCTGGCTCTGCTGCGACCGCGGCTGGCAGCGCAGGCGGCGGGCTGGGCGCGATGCTCACGCTCAGCAAAAGATCATCCACGCGGCGCTCGGTTTTGCTGAACAGACTTCCCGACAATCCCAAGTCCGGCACGTCAAATTTCATGGCCAGCAGCAGTGCGTGCAAGGCAAAGGAAATCAGCAGCGCATGCTTGAATTCCAGGCGCAAACGCCAGCGCCGCCAGGCCTTTCTGGCAGCAAGCATCCAACTTCCCAACCGCGAATCAACCTTCATGGACACGGCGCCGACGGATGCACATCACCACCTTCAAGGAGTTTGCGTCTCAAAAGCGTTCCAGGGACCGTTGCTGGAAAGTGCCTGTCCCCAGATCGAGGTGTAGACGCTGCGGCCGAAAAAGAACGAAAGCCCCCAGACGAAGGTCTGCGGCGCGGAGGTGATGGAGCCACCGAGGTTGTTGAATGCGGTGCTCGACGTGCCGAAAATCGCGTCGGCGTTGGCGATGGAGAAACTCACCGGCGCGCTGTTGGGCGGCAGCCTGGAATCCGTCAGCGTCGCGCTGAGTGACAGCGGGGTGGTGCCGGGGGGGCAGTACCAGCCACTCGTGCTGCCAGAGCCGGCCGAACTCGCGCAGTTTTGCGAGATGCTGGCGTCGTTGAAGAAATAGGCGTTGGAGCCGCTGTCGATGTAGCTGTCGGGATAGCTCACTTGCCCCAGCGCGGTGGTGAAGTAGAGATAGCTCGGGCTGGACGGGTTGACGTCGGCAAAGATCGTCTTGGCTCCGGCAGAAATCTGATTGTTGCTGCGTGTTCCGATGCCAAACACCAGGCGCCCCTTGGCCACCGTCGCCCCGACAGCCGACAAAGGCGGCAAATAAACGATGGTTCCGTTGTTGTCCGCGGCAGGGTTGCCATCGTCAGGGACAAAATGCGCCACTGGGTTCTGCGTCTGCTGGTCGGTGCTCACGGCCGCAGCCTGGCAATGGGCCGGGTCCGAGTCCGGGCAGACGTAATACTGGATGTGAAAGCCGGCATAGTTCGCCGGTGACGTGCAAGTCAACCCGCAGTCGTAGGGGATCATGCCAACACCCAGGATACCGTTGGCCTGCAGCGACGAGACGGTGCTGAACAGCACCTTGCTGGCGGCCGTTGCGGTGCAGGAGGCCAGGCTGGCGCCCTTGGCGACGCAGTCATCCACCATGGGCTGTCCGCCCGCAGCAGCGACGCAGTCGCTTTGCTGCGCGAGCGAGGCGCTGGCCGGGTCGTCGATGATCTGGATCGGAATGGCTGCGGCCGTCTCCCCCGCCACGTGCACGTCGGCGCGGGCCAGTGGTCCCCAAACGCCGCCCAGGACAAAGGGGTAACACTCCACCGCGGTTCCGCTCGGCGTGTTGTTCAGTGCATCTGCCGCCAGCGTCAGGGGCGGTAGCGACAGGCCGGCCACGCTGCTCTTGAGCAGGCGCAGGCCATAGGAGCCGGTGTCCAGAAACACGTGATCGATGGTGGCGCAGTTGCCCGGCGCTGCCGGGCCCGAGTTGGGCGCGCACACCGTCACCGTGACGAACGGCACATTCGCGGTCCCGGTCGAAAATGTCGACGGGCCCGAATCGACGATGACTTCCGTGGTGTTGCTGCCGACAGGGTTGGCGAGCACGACCGTGCTCTTGTCAACCCCGCTGTAGCTGGTCTGGGACGAGTTGCCGCCGCCGCAGCCCGCGCACAGCGCCACGACCGACACCGCCGCCAACCAACTTCTAACGCAGTGCATCGGCATTCACACCCGGTGGAACAAGCGCCGGAATGTAGGCCAGTCCGGCAAAGGCGTTCATACGCCCGCTTTGATGCAGCACCAGATGGGGTTGGCGTGTGGACTGTTGACGCTTCATGCTCGCCACCCCGGAGAGGGCCGCCGTGTCAGCCGCGGGCACTTGGTAGGACGCGCCCAGCAACGGCTCCAGGCGCGGCTTGAGGCGCGTGCGCCAGGACACGGCAAACACCTGTCCCGAAGCATTCACATACTGCTTGATGGTTGATCCGTCGCCAGTGCTGATTTCATGCGTCGTCATCGACCACTCGGTGTGCTGCCGGTGCACGCCTCTGAGCCGAATCTGATCGACCTGGATCGTGTCTTGCGCGCCACCGAGCACGGCCTGCGCCGACGTGGCACAAAGCAACAGGCCACACAGCAGTGTTCCCATCCCGGATGCACAGCGAAGCGCAAGATTCACTTCAGAACCTCGCTGATCTCGAGCTTGAGATTCTTCGTGCCCACCGCCACCGGCGCCGAGACACCCTCCAGGTCGCCGGGTGCGGGCGTCACGTTGGCGCGCAAGGAGACGCGCGCCACCACCACCACAGTGACGGTTTTGGACAATGAGGCGTTGCTCGTCATGGCCATGGCGTCGGTCAGCGTGAAATCCAGCGGCAGGTCGCTGAGCTTCTTGCGCAGCAGTGCCACCGGCATGCGCGAACCCTGCACCGGGCGCGCGTAAATGAACACGGTGGCGTCGGCCGGCGCCTTGCCGCGCAGTGCGTCGGCCAGCCAGACGCGCCCGGACAACTGCGCTGCGGCAGCTGACATCTCCGCGCCGCCCGGGGCCGGTGCGCCATCCCCGGACAGGATCCGCAGTTGCGCCACGCTCGCGTCGATCTGGCGCAGCATCGCCGGATCGGTGGCCGCAGCACGGGCCTTTTCCAGATAAACCGTGGCCTGGGCGATGTCCTTTCCTTCAGCCCAGGCCGAGCCCGTGAGCAACAGCCCCTTGGCGTTCTTCGGGTCCAACGCCAGCGAGCGCTGCAGCAGAGCCAGGGGCTCACCCTTGAAACTTCGCCCCTGCGACACCGCCAGAACATCCGCGTAGTCGGCCAGAACCTGCGCATCCTGCGGCAGGAGTTGCGCCAGCGTCGCATAGGCACGAGCCGACTCAGAGAACTTGCCCATCATTTCGTACGAGTGCGCGAGCATGGCCCAGGCCGACGCGTTCTTGGCGTCCTGCTGCGTCATGGCCGTCGCCTGCGACACCATGCGCTCGAGTTGCTCGTCCGACAAGGCCTTGAGTGAGCCGTTGGAAGACGAAACGGCCGCGCCTTTGGAGGTGGCCACCTGGGGTTTGCCCAAGTCCCGAACCACCCGGTAGCCTACGCCGGCCAGCAATGCCAGCACCACGATGAACGCCAGCCAAAGCTTGATGCTGCCGCGCTGCGCGCGCGCCAAACGCTCAGAATAATTCATAACGCATGCCCAGATAGAAGAACACGGAGTTGGTGCTGTCGTGATTGGTCGGGCCCTGATTGGTCGAATGCTCGACCAGTCCTTCGCCCATGACGCTGATACGTTTGGAGACGTTGTAGGAACTGCGCAATCCGGGACTCACGCGCTTCATGCTCACGCCCTGCGTGTCGCGCTGCGTATACAGGCGCAGCGAAGGCTCAAGCGTGAACTTGTTGTCGTCAAACCCGGTGAGGTTGTTGTAAGCCAGTTGCACGCCGTGAAACAGCGGCGTGGACAGCACGCTCAGGTTGAAGTTGTTGATGTCGCGCTTGGAATAGATGTTCGATCCCGTGAGCTGCATCGACAGTCCGTACTGCGCGCCGGTGGCCGGCGTGGCGTCAAAATTGCCCACCGCTGGCAGGGCACCGATATCGCTGAAGCGGAAATCTCCCGTCACCTGCCATTTTTCGCTGAAGGGTCGCGAGGCGCTGAGCATGAGTTGGCGCGCCTGCGCCGTGGTGGCTTTCGCGGTGTCGCGAATGAAAGCCAGCGCATCGCTTTCGCTCAAACCGTTGGTCAAGGCAAGCATTTGCACCATGGCCTTGAGCGAAGTCGCGCCCGAGCTGATGAGCGCATTGGTCATCTGCAGCGAAGGCGCCTTTCGGGTGTCGAGCAACAGCGTGAAAGTGGTTTGTCCTGGGCCCTGCATCGAGCCTTGCACCGAAAAGGCGTTCACCGCGCGGAACAACTGGTCGTAATCCAGCAGCGCGTACAGCGATCCGCGTTCGTCCGAATAGCGCGCCTCGGTGCCAATGGTGCGGCGATTGGTGTAGCCCTCGGTGGTCTGGTTCAGGATGTACATGTCACCGCTCAACCCCGGCAGGATGGTGTCCATCTCGACCATTCCGGCGAACAGGCGTTCGTCCGGGGTCGACACCAGCGGACTTGCGGGCACGCCACCCATCAGGTTCACCCGCACGCCGTCGCGCACCGGGTAGGTGAACGACACGCCGTCAAACAACCCGAGCAGCCCGCCGTTGATCGGCGACTGTCGGCCCACGCGCACCGCCATGCCGCTGGACTTCTGCCGGTAGTCGACAAAAGCGGCATTCAGGATGCTGGTGTTTTTGGAGGTCTGCACCAGGTTGACCGAACCGGTTCCGCGCAACGCAGCGCGAATGTCGGACTCCTCCGTGGTGTAGCGCGCGCCCAGGTCGACATTCGTGACCATGGCCGATTCCGTGGTCTTGGTCAAGGTTGTCTGATCGATGCCGGTGATCAGGTTCACCAGGGACTGGCTGCGCGACTTGCCGCCGAAATAGTACTGTGCAATGTTTCCGTTGTACTTGAGCTCGGGCGCTTTGGCCGGCCCCGGCGTCGCAGCTGCGGCACTTCCCGCAACCGCCTCGGCGCGGGCGGGCGAGACGCCCATGGAGGCAAGACGCTGCGCGACACGCTGTGCGCCCTCGCCCTTGCTGAAGAGCTTGAGGTAGAGCTCGTACTCCATCCTTGCTCGGGCCAGATCGCCCGCACGCTCCCAGGCCACACCGATCATTTCCTGTGCGTCCTGGGTGCTCGAATTGGGTGGCAGCAGCAGCAATTGATTCAGTTGACCGATGGCACCCTGGGTCTTGCCCAGGGTCACGGACTCGCGTGCCTGCGCCATCAACTCAGTGGCCCGCGCCTCCACTTCCGGACTCGCCAGCGGCTCCACCGCATCGGCCGTTTCCTGCATGGCGGGTGCCACGCCAGCGGCGGGCTTGGGTTCTTCCGTTTTCGATTTCCCTTTCCCGATCAGGACAATATCGATGGTCCTGGGGTTCGCGCCCTGGCGCGCCCGCACCTCGGTGTCCTGTGCCAGACGCAGATTCATCGTGGTCACGACCTCATTCGGCATGGCACTCTTGTTGATCAGCGACTGGGGCGCGGAATAGTTCGTCTCCAGCGTGAATTCCGGGGCAGAGCCGTTTGCCGGGACACGCCGGAAGGCGGGGATGGACTCGCGGCGCTCGCCCAGTTCGGGCTGCAACAGCTCAATCTGGATTTGTACAAATCTTGACGGCGCCTCGGTGCTTTGCTGCACCACGCGCACGGACCCCGAAAAGAGCACGTGCGCGACCACATCCTCACCCTGCACGGCCACGCTCACGTCGATCAGCGACTGCGCGCTCGCCTGGGCGGTGACGGTGGCGAATACGGCGGCGAGCAGCCAGCGTGAAATCGCGTCTTTGGTTTGCATGATTACCTGCTTCCTTCAGAGTCGCGGCCTGAGGCCGGACACAACATGGGTATTGACTTGCGCATCGGACATTCCACGCTCACGGACCGGTGTGAACCGGCACCGGCTTGGGCCGGTTGTTGCCCCGCATCTGCCGCGGTATGAGCTCGCCGTTCGTGACGTGGCAGCTCAGGCAGCTGCCCTTGTCCGCCTGCGGCTGGTAAAGCGGTGATACGTGCGAGTACAACACCGGCACCCAGGCCACGTTGCGGTGGCAGGCGTCGCAGGAGCGTGCCGTGACAAAGTGCCCTGCAGGCTTGCCCGTGGCCGCCGCGGCGTTGTGGCAGCTCTGGCACTGGCCCGGCAGCACGCCTTGGTGGCTGAATTGCGCCGGCTTCCAGGCCGTGGTCCGGTGACAACTGTCGCACGACATCGGCGTCTGCAGATGTTTGGCCGGCACACCCTTGGCCAATTGCCCGTTGTGGCAGCTCTGGCACTGACCGGGGGCGACGCCCGAATGACTGAAAGGCCCGGCACCGTCAAGTCCCGAAGTCAGGCCGACGCCTGGCAGGAAGCTCTGGTTCATCCCGTTGGCGGCAGCCCGCATCACCGGGCGCACTCGGGCGGCCGCGCCGGTGAACTTGGTATAGGACTTGGAGTGACACGAAATGCAGTCCTGGCCCGTTTTGCGACCTTGGTGCCCGACAGCTCGCGTCACCAGCGGTGTCGTGCTGGTCGCCGTTGCGCCATACCAGCTGAACAACGGTGTGCCTTCATGGCAGCCGATACAGGTCGGCGTCGTTGTTGCAACGGCGGTATGCATCGTGCTACTGCCCTTCATGACGGTGTTGGCGAAGGTCGTGAACACCGCGGGCGCGTGGCATTTCTCGCAGGCGATGCCGGCCGCCGGAATGTGGGTCGACGGCGAGGGCGCGGTGGCAGAACCACCGGCTGCGAGTGGCATGACCTTGGGCTGGTAGGTCACGGCCACAGGGGAGGCGCAGGTCGCCTGCGTGGTGCAACCGGCGAACGGGCCGGCGCCCGTTCCCGCCGTGTGGCAGGAAATGCAGCCAGTGCTGATGCCGGTGTGCAGCACGGTGTTGCTCGCCAGGCCGGCAATCGAGTAGTCGCCCGCCACGATGTGGCAGGTGGCGCAAGCCAGGGTCGTGGGAATATGCCCCGTGGGCTTGGCGGCACCCGAGAAATAGTCGGTGCCGGAATGGCATTGTGAGCAGTCGCCAGTCGGGTGTGCCGGGTCGGCCACGCTGAAGGTGCTGGCCGCCGTCACAGGCCGGGTGTGAAAACCGGTGTACTGCGTCGCCGCAGTCCCCATCACCGTGGGCGCGATCGGATAAACGTTCATGCTCATCCACACGTAGCCGGTGTCGTGGCAGTTGTTGCAGCCCGATGTGATGCCGGAGTGGATCTGCGCCGTCGTCGGTGCCGGCGTCAGGAACAGGGTGCCCGGCGCGGTCTTGCTCGAATTCGCCGCGACCATGCCCGTGGGCGTGGTGCCCAGGTGGCAGGACTCGCAGGTGGTGCTCGACGGTATGTGCGAGTTCACTCCTACCGGCGTCGTTGGAGGCATCACGATCATCTTGGTCACGCCGACAAAGGTCGTGCCGGTGATGCCGGGTCCATGGCAGGCAGCGCAGTTGCTGGTGATGCCTGCGTGGCTCATCAGCGAGCCGCTGAACTTGGCGCCATTGGGCACCGGCGTCGTGGCAACGCTGGAGCCTGTGCCCACGTGGCAGCTCTCGCAGGCGGCCGCGGTCGGAACGTGGTTGCTCGGGTAGCCGACGATGGTGAAGTTGGCCGCAGGGATGGCAAAGCCCGCCACCACATTCGCGGCGTGGCACTGGGCGCAGTTGGTGGTGGTGCTTTGCGCATTCGCGTGGATATTCGCCAGCGTGGGCAAGACCGAGTAGTCGGTGGACGTGTGGCAGGCCGTGCACAGCGCCGTGGTGGCGTACGGAATGTGATTGGCCGGCTTGATTTCACCCAGGAAGTAATCGGTGCCGCTGTGGCACTGCGAGCAGTCGCCCGTGGCCGGGTGCGCCGAATCAGCCACGTTGTAGGTGCTGGCTGCCGTCTTGGGCCGGGTCTGGAAACCGGTGTATTTCTGCCCAACGGTCGCGGTCACCACCGTCGGCGCAATCGCATAGGCGCTCATGCTCATGCCCATCCAGACGTAACCGGTGTCGTGGCAGCTGTTGCAGCCGCCGGTGATGCCGGAGTGGATCTGCGCCGTGGTCGGCGCCGGGCTGGCAAACAGCGTTCCGGGCGCGGTCTTGCTGCTGGACGCCGCCACCATGCCCGCAGGAGTCGTCGTCAAGTGGCAGGACTCGCACACCGTGCTCGACGGGATGTGCGCGCTGGCGCTCATGGGTGTGGTCGCGGGCATGACGACGATCTGATTCACGCCGACGAAGCTCGACCCCGTGATCCCCGCTCCATGGCAGGCCACGCAATTGCTCGTGATGCCGGCGTGACTCATGAGCGAGCCGCTGAACTTGGCGCCGTTGCCCACCGGCGTGGCGGCAATGCTGGAGCCAGCTCCCACGTGGCAGGTCTCGCAGGAAGCACTGGTCGGAAGGTGGTTGCCGGGCAGGCCCACGATCGCGAAGTTGGCTGCAGGAATGGCGAAGCTGGCGGCGGCGGCGCCGTGACACTGCGCGCAGTTGCCTGTGGTGCTGGGCGCGTTGGCATGGATGTTGGCCAGCGTGGGCAGCGCCGCATAGTCACCGGGCGTGGTATGGCAGGCGGAGCACTGGGCCGTGGCCGCGGTCGGTATGTGGTTCGCCGGCTTGTCCTGGCCCGTGAAGTAGTTGGTTCCCGAGTGGCACTGGGAGCAGTCGCCGGCGCTGGGGTGGGTGGCGTCGGCGACGTTGTAGGTTCCGGCTGCGGTTTTGGGTCGTGTCTGGAATCCCGTGTACTGCGCGCCCGTGGTCTTGACCGTGGGCGCGATCGCATAGGCGCTCATGCTCATTCCCATCCACACGTAGCCAGTGTCGTGGCAGCTGCTGCAACCGCCCGTGATGCCGGTGTGGATCTGCGTCGTGGTCGGCGCGGGTGTCGCAAACAGCGTTCCCGGTGCGGTCTTGCTGCTGGACGCCGCCACCATGCCCGTGGGCGTGGTGGCGAGGTGGCAGTTCTCGCAGACCGTGCTCGACGGGATGTGCGAGCTCACGCCCACGGGCGAGGTCGGGGGCAACACGACGATCTGGGCCACACCGACGAAGCTTGAACCGGTGATGCCAGGGCCGTGGCAGGCCGCACAGTTGCTCGTGATGCCGGCGTGGCTCATGAGCGAGCCGCTGAACTTGGCGCCATTGCCCACCGGTGTGGTGGCGATGCTGGAACCGGCGCCCACGTGGCAGCTCTCGCAGGCGGCGCTGGTCGGGAGGTGGTTGCTGGGGAAGCCGACGATCGTGAAGTTGGCCGCAGGGATGGCCATGCTGGCAGCGGCGCTGGCCGAGTGGCACTGGGCGCAGTTGGCGCTGGTGCTGGGGGCGTTCGCGTGGATGTTCGCCAGCGTCGGCATGGCGGCGAAATCAGTCGACGTATGGCAGGCAGAACACTGTGCCGTACTCAGCGTCGGTATGTGGTTCGCGGGCTTGTCCGGGCTCAGGAAGTAATTCAGGTTGCTGTGGCATTGAGAGCAGTCGCCCGTGCCCGGGTGCGCAGGGTCGGCCACGCTGAAGGTACTGGCCGCGGTCTTGGGACGGGTGTGGAAACCCGTGTACTGAGCGCCATTGGTCATCACCGTGGGCGCGATCGGATAGACGCTCATGCCCATCCACACGTAATTGGTTTCGTGGCAACTGTTGCAGCCACCCGTGATGCCACTGTGGATTTGCGTTGTGGTCGGAACCGGCGTGGCAAACAGCGTCCCCGGTGCGGTCTTGCTGCTCGAAGCAGCCATCACTCCTGTGGGGGTGCTTCCAAGGTGGCAGGTCTCGCACACTGTGCTCGACGGGATGTGCGAGCTTGTGCCCATGGGTGAGGTTGGCGGCATGGCGACGATCTGACTCACGCCGACGAAGCTTGAACCGGTGATGCCCGGGCCGTGACAGGCTGCGCAGTTGCTGGTGATGCCGGTGTGGTTCATCAGTGAGCCGCTGAACTTGGCGCCATTGCCCACC
>CAILZB010000131.1 GCA_903838565.1 uncultured beta proteobacterium
CCCGCGCTTTGCGCCAGTGCCACCAGCAGTTGCGGCCGCAGGTCGCCGTTGCGGGCGCGGCGCATGAGTTCACTGTTGCTGGAATCGACCTCGGGCAATACCTGCGCGTGCAAGCCAGGCAGCTCAGGGGCGAGCTGCTCGACCCAGGATGCGCAGGGCCAGTCTTGCATCGGGATGGCGGGCCGTTCAGCGCCGGCGCTTGGGCGCCAGCAAGGTCCCGCGACACTTCGGCGATCCGCACCAGCAGGGGTACTCTGCCTTGAGCTTGGGGGTGTAGCGCTCGTCGATGATGAGGCCGTAGTCGTAGTGCAGCTCCTCGCCCGCGGGGATGTTGCGCAGCGCCTTGATGAAGATGCGTCCGTCGACTTCATCGGCCTCGCAATTCGGGTCGCAGGCGTGGTTGATCCAGCGCGACGAGTTGCCGCCGACCTTGGCATCGATCACGTGCTGTTCGTCGATGTGGAAGTAGAACGTGTGGTTCGGGTCGCTCGGGTCGTGCGGGTGTTTGGCCTGCGCCGCCTCCCAGCTGATGATCTCACCCACGTACTCGATGATGGTCTCGCCTTCGGCGATATCGGTCACGGCAAACACGCCCTTGCCGTGCACGCCGGAGCGGCGCACCTGGATGCGGCGACCGGATCGGCCGGGGCTTGAAATCGATGGTTTTTTGGGCACGGCTAAAAATTTGGTATGGTGAACTCATGTGGGCGTGCGCATGTGCGTGCCCCCGTGTGTGTAGGCGCGCGTTGGCGCGCGCGTGAAAACGGGATTGTAAAGAGATGAAGACACTGATCATTGCCGAGAAGCCTTCCGTGGCGCAGGACATCGTGCGCGCCCTCACGCCGGTGGCGGGTAAGTTCGATAAATCGGACGAGCATTTCGAGAACGAAAAGTACCTTGTCACCAGCGCCGTCGGGCACTTGGTGGAGATCCAGGCACCGGAAGAGTTCGACGTGAAGCGCGGCAAATGGAGCTTTGCGCACCTGCCCGTGATTCCGCCCTATTTCGACCTGAAACCGGTGGACAAGACCAAGACGCGGCTCAATGCCGTCGTCAAGCTGGCGCGGCGCAAGGACGTTGGCGCCCTCATCAACGCCTGCGACGCGGGGCGCGAGGGCGAGCTGATCTTTCGTCTGATTGAGCAGTACGCGGGTGCTGCCAAGCCGCTGGGCAAGCCGGTGCAACGCCTTTGGCTGCAGTCGATGACGCCGCAGGCGATACGCGACGGCTTCTCGTCGCTGCGCTCCAACGAGCAGATGCAGGGCCTGGCCGACGCCGCGCGCTGCCGCTCCGAGGCTGACTGGCTGGTGGGCATCAACGGCACGCGCGCCATGACCGCTTTCAACTCGCGCGACGGCGGCTTCTTCCTGACCACGGTGGGCCGGGTGCAGACGCCCACGCTGTCGGTCGTGGTCGAGCGCGAAGAGCAGATCCGCAAGTTCATCAGCCGCGACTATTGGGAGGTCCACGCCAGCTTTGCGGCCGAGGCCGGCGAATACCCGGCCAAGTGGTTCAACCCGCAGCACAAGAAGTCCGAGGACGCCGAAGCCAAGGCCGACCGCGTCTGGAGCCAGCGCGAGGCGCTGGAGATCGCTGCTGCCGTGCGCGGCAAGGCGGCCAGCGTCACCGAAGAGTCGCGCCCCACGACCCAGGCCTCGCCGCTGCTGTTTGATCTGACCTCCTTGCAGCGCGAGGCCAACGGCAAGTTCGGTTTTTCCGCCAAGACCACGCTCTCGATCGCGCAAAGCCTGTACGAGCGCCACAAGGCCTTGACCTATCCGCGTACCGATTCGCGTGCCCTGCCCGAAGACTATGTTCCGGTGGTGCGCGATACCTTCGAGATGCTGGCCGCCAGCGGCATGGCGCACCTGAGCCCCCACGCCCGCACGGCGCTCAAGGGCAACTACATCAAGCCCAGCAAGCGCATCTTTGACAACGCCAAGGTCAGCGACCACTTTGCCATCATCCCGACGCTGCAGGCGCCCAGTGGCTTGAGTGAAGCCGAGCAGAAGCTGTACGACCTGGTGGTGCGCCGCTTCATGGCGGTGTTCTTCCCCAGCGCCGAATACACCGTCACGACGCGCATATCGCAGTCCATGGGTCACGGCTTCAAGACCGAAGGCAAGGTGCTGGTGCGCCCGGGCTGGCTGGCGATTTACGGCAAGGAAGCGGCGGACGAAGTGGCCGACGCCAAGGAAGGCGACAAGGGTCAAAGCCTGGTGCCGGTCAAGCCCGGCGAGACCGTGCGCGCCGAGACCGTGGAGGCCAAGGGCTTGAAGACCAAGCCTCCCGCGCGCTACTCCGAAGCCACGTTGCTCGGAGCGATGGAGGGCGCCGGCAAGAC
Source organism: uncultured beta proteobacterium (assembly GCA_903838565.1). GTDB lineage: Bacteria > Pseudomonadota > Gammaproteobacteria > Burkholderiales > Burkholderiaceae_C > CAIKVZ01. The sequence goes on from CAILZB010000131.1 coordinate 2,345, forward strand.
CGTCGAAGACGACGAGCTGCGCGAGGCCATGCAGGACAAGGGCTTGGGCACGCCAGCGACGCGCGCCACCATCATCGAAGGGCTGATCGCCGAGAAGTACATGCTGCGCGAAGGGCGCGAGCTCATCCCCACGGCCAAGGCATTCCAGCTCATGACACTGCTGCGCGGCCTGGGCGTGGAGGAACTGACCAAGGCCGAGCTCACGGGCGACTGGGAATACCAGCTCGCCCAGATGGAGCACGGCAAGCTCAAGCGCGACACTTTCATGGCAGGCATTGCCGCCATGACCGAACGCATGGTGAAGAAGGCCAAGGAGTACGACCGCGACACCATTCCCGGTGACTACGCCACGCTCACCAGCCCCTGCCCGAATTGCGGCGGCGTGGTGAAGGAGAACTACCGCCGCTACACCTGCACCGGCGCGGACGGCAAGAGCGAAGGCTGCGGCTTTTCCTTCGGCAAGACGCCGGCCGGGCGCACCTTCGAGGTGGCGGAAGTGGAGCAGTTCCTGCGCGACAAGAAGATCGGTCCGCTGGAGGGCTTCCGCTCCAAAGCGGGCTGGCCTTTCACCGCAGAGATGGTGATCAAGTTCGACGAGGAGAGCAAGAACTACAAGCTGGAGTTCGACTTTGGCGACGACAAGAAGGGCGAAGAGTCAGGCGAGTTGATCGACTTCTCGGCGCAGACGTCGCTGGGCGCCTGCCCCAAATGCGGCGCTGCGGTGTTCGAGCACGGCAAGAGCTATGTGTGCGAGAAGTCCGTGCCCACGCTGGCCCAGGTCACGCCCAGTTGCGACTTCAAGAGCGGGCAGATCATCCTGCAGCAGCCGGTGGTGCGCGAGCAGATGAGCAAACTGCTGGAGACCGGCAAGACCGAGCTGCTAGACAAGTTCGTCTCGATGCGCACGCGCCGCGCCTTCAAGGCGCATCTGGTGTGGGACAAGGAGGCGGGCAAGGTGAATTTCGAGTTCGCACCGAGCAAGTTCCCGCCGCGAAAGACCGCGGTCAAGACGGGTGCACCAGCGCGTGCAGCGGCCCCCGCCAAGACCGTGGCCGCCAGGAAGACGGCGGCAAAAACACCCGCCAAGAAGGCTGTCGCGCCAGCGAAGAAAGCGGTGCGAAAAGCCAGCACCGCCGCCGGCAAACAGCCCAGCGCAGCGCTGGCCGCGGTGATCGGCAGCGAGGCCGTGGCGCGCACGCAGGTGATCAAGAAGCTGTGGGACTACATCAAGGCGCACGGTTTGCAGGACGCCAGCAACAAGCGCGCCATCAATGCCGACGGGCCGCTGCTGGCGGTGTTCGGCAAGCCCCAGGTGACGATGTTCGAGCTCGCGGGCATCGTGGGCAAGCACCTCTCCTGAAACATGGCGGGACAGACCCAATGCTTGCTCTGTCCCCCCTTCTGATGGGGCTGGGGCGCAGTCTCGAATGCTAAAATTTGCGCGCCAAATCGGCCGTCCATCAGGGGAATTTTTTGCAACTCGTCTGTCTTGATCTTGAAGGTGTTCTGGTCCCCGAAATCTGGATCGAATTCGCCGAGCGCACCGGCATTCCCGAGCTGCGCCGCACCACGCGTGACGAGCCCGATTACGACAAGCTGATGAAGTTTCGGCTGGAGCTGCTCAAGCAACACCAGCTGGGCCTGCCCGACATTCAGAAGGTCATCACCGAGATGGGGCCCGAGCCGGGGGCCAGGGAATTTCTGGACAGCTTGCGCCAGCGTTACCAGGTCATCATCCTGTCCGATACCTTCTACGAATTTGCCATGCCGCTCATGGCCCAGCTCGGCATGCCCACGCTGTTTTGCCACAAGCTCGAAGCCGACGACCAGGGCTTCCTGGTGAACTACCACCTGCGCATGCCGAACCAGAAACGCGAAGCGGTGCAGCGCTTCAAGGAAATCAACTTCCAGGTGATCGCCGCGGGCGACTCGTACAACGATACCGCCATGCTCATGGAAGCGCACGCAGGCATCCTGTTTCGGGCGCCGCAAAACGTGATCGCCGAGTTCCCTCAATTCCCGGTGGAAACCGAGTACGCCGCGCTGCGTGCGCAGATTGATCTGGCGGCTGCACGCATCGCCGCAGCGTAGGTCGGGTTAGCCCAGCAGGGCGTAACCCGACACGTTCAACGCATGCCGGCCGTTGTCGGGTTACGCTGCGCTAACCCGACCTACAGCGACGGGTTTACTTGCTGACGACGCGCACCATCTCCAGCACCTTGCTGGAGTAGCCCCATTCGTTGTCGTACCAGGCCACAACCTTGACGAAGGTTCCGTCCAGCGCCATGCCGGCTTCGGCGTCGAACACCGAGGTGCAGCTCTCGCCGCGGAAGTCGGTGGACACGACCTTTTGCGTGGTGTAGCCCAGCACACCCTTCATCGGACCTTCGGATGCGGCCTTCATCGCCGCGCAGATGGCTTCGTAGGTGGTTTCGTTCTTCAACTCCACGGTCAAGTCGACCACGGACACGTCACTGGTAGGGACCCGGAACGACATGCCGGTGAGCTTCTTGTTCAGTTCGGGGATGACCACGCCCACGGCCTTGGCCGCGCCGGTGCTGCTCGGGATGATGTTTTCCAGGATGCCGCGCCCGCCGCGCCAGTCCTTGTTGCTCGGGCCGTCCACGGTCTTCTGCGTGGCGGTGGCCGCGTGCACCGTGGTCATCAGGCCGCGCTTGATGCCGAAGTTGTCGTTCAGCACCTTGGCCACAGGCGCCAGGCAGTTGGTGGTGCAACTGGCGTTGGAGATGATGGCCTGTCCGGCGTAGGTCTTGTCGTTCACGCCGAACACGAACATGGGCGTGTCGTCCTTGCTGGGAGCCGAAAAAATCACCTTCTTGGCGCCAGCAGCCAGATGCTTCTCACCGGCTTCCTTGGTCAGGAACAAGCCCGTGGCTTCGATCACGACGTCGGCGCCGACTTCGTTCCACTTGAGCTCAGCCGGGTCTTTCACCGCAGTCAGGCGAATGCGCTTGCCGTTGACGATC
>CAILZB010000132.1 GCA_903838565.1 uncultured beta proteobacterium
CAGTGTCTTGAACCCATGCTGGCTGAACTGCTTGGCGATCCTGGCGCTCTCGCCCGGGGCGGCGGTGGTGAGTCCCACGAACACATGGGCCTGCGCCGCGTCGCTGATGCGGTAGCTGAATTCGGTCACGTTGCGCGGCGCGCTGCCCGGCAGGTTGCCGATGAGCTCGCAAAAGCGCTTGAAGCTGCCGCGCTCTTCGGGCAGCGTGACGGCGAACAGCCCTTCGCGCTCCTCGCCCACCTCGGCGCGCTCGGCGACGAAGCGCAGCCGGTCGAAATTCATGTTCGCGCCGCACAGGATCGCGGCGTAGGTTTCGCCCTTGGTCTTGTGTGAGGCCACATACTGCTTGATCGCCGCCACGGCCAACGCGCCAGCCGGCTCGACGATGCTGCGCGTGTCCACGAACACGTCCTTGATCGCCGCGCAGACGGCATCGGTGTCGACCGTCATGAATTCGTCCACCAGGCCCGACGCGATGCGAAAGGTCTCCTCGCCCACGAGCTTGACGGCCGTGCCGTCGGAGAACAGCCCCACGTCGGCCAGCGTCACGCGCTCTTTCGCTGCGACCGACTGCATCATGGCGCTGGAGTCGTTCATCTGCACGCCGATGACCTTGATCTCGGGGCGCACGGCCTTGATGTAGTTCGCCACGCCCGAGATCAGGCCGCCGCCGCCGATGGCAACGAAGACAGCATGCAGCGGCCCCTGGTGCTGGCGCAGCATCTCCATCGCCACCGTTCCCTGGCCCGCGATGACTTCCGGGTCGTCAAACGGATGCACGAATGTCAGGCCCTGCTTCTTTTCGAGCTTGAGCGCGTGGGCGTAGGCGTCGGAATAGCTGTCGCCCACCAGCACGATCTCGCCGCCCAGCGCCTTGACGGCGTCGACTTTGAGCGCCGGCGTGGTCGTGGGCATGACGATCACGGCGCGCGTTCCCAACTTGTGCGCACCCAGTGCCACGCCCTGTGCGTGGTTGCCAGCCGAAGCGCAGATCACGCCCTTCTTCAGCTGCGCGGGCGTCAACTGCGCCATCTTGTTGTAGGCGCCGCGCAGCTTGAAGCTGTGCACCGGTTGCTGGTCTTCACGCTTGAGCAGCACCTGGTTGCGCAGGCGCCGGCTCAGGTCGGGAGCGGGCTCGAAGGCGGTCTCCACCGCCACGTCGTAGACGCGGGCATTGAGGATCTTCTTCAGGTAGTCGGCAGGGGAGAGGGGTGGTGTTTTCATGCTGGGGCCAATGATAAGCGCCGAAAAAAAAGCCCCGGACCTGTAAAGATCCGGGGCTAATCCATCTTTTCAGAGGATGGAGGAGACAACTCTCGGTCAAAGTGGATCGGCGTCGCCGCCCGGCCCCACCTCAACCATGGCTCGAGTGTAGTCATAATTCCGGCCACGGCCAAGCCGCGCGAGCGCCATGAAGCCATAAAGGCGGCCTTTTTGCGGTTTTTCACTCAACTTTTACAAGGAAACGATAGCAATGGAATGCACAGTCAGTTGGACCGGCGCGACCGGTGCGCGCTCAGCGATGGGTTTTGTCGCCGAAACCGGCAGCGGCCATGTCATTGCCATGGACGGCGCACCCGACAGCGTCAAGTCTGAGAACGGCGGCCAGAACCTGGCGGCGCGCCCC
>CAILZB010000133.1 GCA_903838565.1 uncultured beta proteobacterium
CGCCCAGGAAGCCGTCGCACTGCCAACTGGCGTGACGCGTGTACAGACGGTCGAGGGCATCACGGAATACCGTCTCACGAACGGCCTCAAGGTGCTGCTCGCGCCCGATGTGGCCGACGACCGTGTGCATGTGAACCTGACCTACCTGGTCGGCTCGCGCCACGAAGGCGCGGGCGAGGGCGGCATGGCGCACTTGCTCGAGCACCTGATCTTCAAGGGCACGCCCACCACGCCCAATGCCCACACGGCGCTGCGCGAGCATGGCTTCACGTACAACGGCACCACGGCAGACGACCGCACCAACTACTTCGCCACCTTTGCCTCGAACCAGGAGTCGCTCGACTGGTACCTTGGCTGGCAGGCCGACGCCATGGTCAACAGCTTCATCGCGAAGAAGGACCTGGACAGCGAGATGACCGTGGTGCGCAACGAGTTCGAGATCGCGGGCAACAACCCGTTTCGCGCGCTCTGGGATCGGACCGCTGCCGCCGCTTACACCTGGCACGGCTACGGCAAGTCCACGCTGGGCAATCGCGCCGACATCGAGCATGTGGACATCGCCACGCTTCAGGCTTTCTATCATCGCTACTACCGCCCCGACAACGCCGTGCTCATCGTCTCGGGCAAATTTGACGTGGAAAAGACGCTGACCAGTGTCCAGAGGTCGCTGGGTGCTGTGGCCAAGCCGGTGTCGCCGATTCCCCAGACCTACACGCTGGAACCGGTGCAGGACGGCGAGCGCAGCGTCGTGGTGCGCCGCCCCGCGACCAGCCAGATTCTGGTGGCCAGGTACCACGCCCCGGCAGCGCTGCACCCCGACAGCATCGCACTGGCGGTGCTGGCATCGATTCTGGGAGACGAGCCTTCGGGACGTCTGCACAAGGCGCTGGTGGAATCCAAACTGGCGCAGACCTCCTTCGCCGGGACCAGCGCCCAGCGTGAAGCAGGCTACTTCATGGTCGGCGCGGTGTTCGCGCCCGACGATGATGCCGCACTGCGCCAAAAGCTGCTGCTCGGCATCGTCGAAAACCTCGCGCAAGAGCCGATCCGCCAGGATGAGTTCGAGCGCGCCCAGATCCAGATCAGCAAGGGTCTGGAGCTGCAATTTGCCAACGCCGCAGCGGTGGCGGGTGGCGCCATGAACATGGAGATCGTGGGCGACTGGCGCGCCGTGTTCGTGGGCCGCGAGCGCATGAAGAGCGTGACGCTGGACGACGTGAACCGCGTGGCGCGCACCTACCTGCTGGCCGACAACCGCACGCTGGGCCACCTGATTCCAACCATGGCGCCAGTGCGCGCACCCGAGATGAAGATGCCCGATGTCGCGGCCTACCTGCAGGGCTATACCCTGAGCGAGAAGGGGATGGAGTCGGTGGCCTTTGATTTCAGCCCGCAGTCCCTGAGCGACAAGGTGGCGTTCGCACCGATCGCCAATGGCATACAGACGGCCACGCTTTCCAAGCCGGTGCGCGGCGATGTGGTGAACCTGAGCATCGCCTTCAAGTTCGGCAACGTCGATGCGCTGCAGAACCAGAGCGCTGCGGCCACCCTGGCTGGCCGCATGCTGCTGATGGGAACGTCCAGATTGACGCGCCAGCAGATCCAGGACGAGCTAGACAAGTTGGGCGCCTCCTTGAACGTGAACTTCGCCAACACCGGCGGCGGCATCTCCCTGACGGCGAAGAAGGACAACTTCAAGCCCGCGCTCTCGCTGGCGCTGCAGGTGCTGCAGAATGCGACCTTCCCCAACGCCGACTTCGAAGAAATCCGCAGCGCCGAGATCAAGACCATGGAAGGCCAGATCAAGGACCGGTCCGCGCAGGCGAACAATGCGTGGGCTCGCTACGGCAACCCCTACCCCAAGGGCGACCCGCGCTATCGCTACACGCTGGAGGAATGGCTGGCCGAGGTCAAGGGTGTCACCCGCGACCAGGCTTTTGATTTCTACAAGCGGTTCTATGGCGCGCAGAACGCCCAGGTCAGCCTGCTCGGGCCGGTCGATCAGCAGGTATACCAGCCCATCATCGCCGCCGCGCTCGAACCGTGGAAAGCGGCGCAGTCCTGGACGCGCATCGCCCACCCGCTGGTTGAACGCACGCCGGCGCATCTGGTGTTCGACACGCCCGACAAGAGCAATGTCAGCATCAGCGCCAGCCTGGGTATGGCGCTGGGCGGCAAGGTGCTGGACCCGGAAGACTTCGCCATGACGCTGGCCAGTCGCATCTTCGGTGGTGGTGCCGGCTCGCGCCTGTGGGTTCGCCTGCGTGAAACCGGCGGCTTGAGCTACAACGCCGGCGCCGGCTACAGCGCCAGCCGCTACGAAGCCAACGCCAGCATCTCCATTGGCGCCGAAGTCGCGCCACAAAACGTCAGCGCGGCCGAGAGGGCGATGCAGGAGGAATTGGCGCGCTCGCTGAGCGACGGGTTCACTGCGGCGGAAGTCGAGAAGTTCAAGAAGGAAATCCTCGCCGACCGGCAGCGTGGTCGCTCGGGCGACGGCTGGGCTTTTGGCTTCATGTCGAACCGGATGGAATTCAACGACGCCCCGGGTGTCTATGAAAAAGGCGACGCCCTGTATGCATCGCTCAGCGCAGAACAGGTCAACGCCGCCTGGCGCAAATACGTCAAGCCCGAGCAACTGGTGTGGGGCGTGTTTGGCGACCAGTCAAAAATGAAGTGACGCAGGAGCTTGCCGCGAGGGTCTCAAACCGCCTTCGCTCAAGCGTTTCGGCCGATGGAATCAACCCAGCTTCTCGGCGCGAATCCGCGCCACCAGGTCTACCGTGGTGCGGTCGGTCAGGGGCTTTGCAGCGGCGTCTTCCAGCTGCGAGCGGATCAGGCGCTCCAGCGTCTGCGCCTGGGGCGTGAGCGTGCCCAGGAAGCGGGGTTCATTCCCGAGCGCCAGCAGCAGCGTGGGAAAGTTCTCCACGTCCAGCGGGTGCAGCAGATCGGCGTCGTCTTCGACGTCGATCCACAGAAACTGCACTTGCGGGAAGTGGGCGCGCACCTGCTCAAAACGCTCGCGGTATTCGCCGCAAACGCCGCACCAGGCGGCGCAAAGGCAGACCACGAGCATCGACTTTTCTGGGGCTGCGCTGGTGTTGGACATGCCGCTATCATCGCAAATTATTGCGTCACCGTGCCCTGCCCGTGTCGGTTCGCCGCGACAGGCAGCTAAAAACTATCGCTGGACAATGTTATTTTATTGGTAACATACATCACTGATCCATTTCAACAAGGCGATCGGCCTCAAGCCTGCAAATTTCGCCAACCATCCAGGAACGAGGAGTTCATACCATGAAGTCACGAATTTTCACCCGTTACGCGATCGCGCTTTCGGTGGTCGCGTCGCTTGCAAGCTGCGGTGGTGGCGGAGGCGGCGGCGCCCCGGCCGGCGGCGGAGGTGGCACGGCCACCGGCTTCGCGGCCTTGCCCGCAGCGTCTTCCGTGGCGGCGATGTGTGCTGCGCCACGCAGCGGCGTCGATCCCTATACCAAAAAGGCTTACCCGGACCAGCAGGGCACCCTGCTGAACGAGCAGAACTGGCTCGCGGCGTGGACGAATGACCTGTATCTCTGGTACAGCGAAGTGCCCTACCCGGAACCTGCCAGCTACGCCGACACCGCGAGCTACTTCAAGGCATTGAAGACGACGAATCTGAGCCCCAGCGGTGCGCCCAAAGACAAGTTCCATTTCAGCTATTCGACGCCGGTCTGGGAGGCCATGGCGGGTTCCGGCGTGCAGGTGGGTTATGGCGCGAACTGGTCCTTGCTGGCGAGTTCCCCGCCGCGCAGCATCGTTGTCGCCTACACCGACCCCAACACCCCGGCTACCCAACTGACCCCGGCGCTGGCCCGGGGCGCCAAGGTCCTGCAAGTCGATGGCGTCGATGTCGCCTACGGTGACGCGGCCAAGCTCAATGCCGGTTTGTTCCCGGCAGCGGCGGGCGAGTCGCACACCTTTCTGGTCCAGGACCTGGGTGGCGGACCGAGCCGCAGCATCACCATGACCCCGGCCAACGTCACCTCGGCGCCGGTGCAGAACGTCGGCACGCTGGCCGGCACCGCCGGCCCAGGGAAGGTGGGCTACATGCTCTTCAACGACCATCTGGCGCAGGCCGAGTCCGCGCTGATCGCCGGGGTGACGCAGCTCAAGGCCGCGAACGTGACCGATCTGGTAATCGACATCCGCTACAACGGCGGCGGCTACCTCGACATCGCAAGCGAACTGGGCTACATGGTCGCAGGGCCGACGCAAACGAAGGACAAAACCTTCGAGTTGCTGACCTTCAACGACAAGCACAAGACCGTCGATCCGCTCAATGGAGGGGCGATCACGCCCACTCCGTTTTATACGACGGCGCTCGGCTTTAGCACGGCCAGCGGCACGCCCTTGCCCTATCTGGGTCTGACTCGGGTCTATGTGCTGACCGGCCCGGACACCTGCTCGGCCAGCGAGTCGGTGATGAACAGTCTGCGTGGCGCCGGGGTCGAGGTGATACAGATTGGCTCCACCACCTGCGGCAAGCCCTATGGCTTCTTTGCACCGGACAACTGCGGCACCACCTACTTTTCGATCCAGTTCAAGGGCGTGAATGCCCTCGGCTTCGGCGACTACTCGGACGGCTTCGCACCGGCCAACAGCACTGCGGCAGCGACCCTTGCCGCCAACGCGGTTTTCCCCGGCTGTTCCATCGCAGACGACTTCACCCACGCGCTGGGCGACCCGGCCGAAGCCCGTCTCGCGGCGGCGCTGCAATACCGCGCCAGCGGCAGCTGTCCTGCAGCCACGGGTCTGGGTCAGGCGCGGCAGCTCAAATCGCTGGCCGCTACCGACGGCTACATGAACAAGAACCTGTTCCTCACGAACCGGATATTGCGGCGTTGACTTTCATGGTCCGGGGCGCGTGGCACCCGGACCTGAAAATTCGTCTTTCCAGGCGCTGCGTTCGGGGCCGCGCTGGTGCTCGTAGCACAATCACCCCATGCCCCATCTACCCCACTTCATCGCCCCCACCCGACACACCGACCCCCACGCTGCGCTGGCGCAGGTACAGCGCATCTACGCCGCCAGTCTGGCGCACCTGCGCGCCGCCATGCAGCGCTTTGTCGCAGGCGACGGCGTGGACGCCAGCGGCCAGACTGCTGGGCAGAAGGTCCGCGCCTGCTACCCCTTTGTGCGCGTGCATACCGACACCACAGCGCGTCTGGGCGCGACCGATCTGGCGCGATTGAGCTACGGTTTTGTGGCAGGACCCGGCCGCTATGAGACCACGCTCACGCGTCCGGATCTTTTCGCCCACTACTACCTGGAACAGTTCCAGCTGCTGGTGCAGAACCACGGTGTTGAGCTGGAAGTGGGCACCAGCGCCCAGCCCATTCCCGTGCACTTCGCGTTCAGCGAGCACGACCACGTCGAGGGCGAGATGGATGGTCAGCGCCGCGCGCTGATGCGCGACGTGTTCGACCTGCCCGACCTGAGCGCCATGGACGACGGCATCGCCAACGGCACCTTCGAGCCACGCGCCGGCGAAGCGCTTCCGTTGTCGCTGTTTACCGCACCGCGCGTGGACTATTCGCTGCACCGGCTGCGCCACTACACCGGCACCGTGCCCGAGTGGTTCCAGAACTTCGTGCTGTTCACCAACTACCAGTTCTACATCGACGAGTTCGTGCGCATGGGGCGCGAAGCCATGGCCGACCCGAACAGCGAATACATCGCCTTCGTGGAGCCCGGCAACGTGGTGACGCGCCGCACCGGCTTGCCCGCGGCGGCTGAGGACGCAAGAGGCGTGGCGCCGCCGCGCCTGCCGCAGATGCCCGCCTACCACCTGGTGCGCGCCGACCGCTCCGGCATCAGCATGGTGAACATCGGCGTCGGGCCGGCCAACGCCAAGAACATCACCGACCACATTGCCGTGCTGCGGCCCTATGCGTGGATCATGCTGGGGCATTGCGCGGGGCTGCGCACCACGCAGCAGCTCGGCGACTACGTTCTGGCCCACGGCTACGTGCGCGAAGACCATGTGCTGGACGAAGAGCTGCCGCTGTGGGTGCCGATTCCGGCGCTGGCCGAGATCCAGGTGGCGCTGGAGGCCGCCGTGGCCGACGTCACCCAGCTCAAGGGGGCAGCGCTCAAGAGCATCATGCGCACCGGCACCGTCGCCTCTACCGACAACCGCAACTGGGAGCTGCTGCCGATGGCGAATGTGAGGTCTACACCGCAGCGCCGCTTCAGCCAGAGCCGCGCAGTGGCGCTGGACATGGAAAGCGCCACCATCGCCGCCAACGGATTTCGCTTTCGCGTCCCCTACGGCACGCTCTTGTGCGTGAGCGACAAGCCGCTGCACGGCGAGATCAAGCTACCCGGCATGGCGAACCATTTCTATCGCGAGCGCGTGGACCAGCATCTGCGCATCGGCATACGTGCAGTGGAGCTGCTGCGCCAGCAGGGCATAGAACAACTGCACAGCCGCAAGCTGCGCAGCTTTGCGGAAGTGGCGTTCCAGTAGGCGCATTGCGCACCCTCTGCCCTCGTTCTGCGGTAATGGAAGCCGGTTCAGCTGACCCGGCGCTCCTCAGTCGACGTCATAAGAGCCAAAGACTTTCTGTGGCGACTGCGTTTCCGGCAGAACGTATACGACGCCGTCCGTGCTTTTAAAGGTCGGGCTCACCACGTTGGCATAGAACTTCTCCGGCACATTGATGCAGCCGTAGGAAATTCGCTTGTCAAGCGGCGTGGGAGACGCCAGGCGCTGTGCGCGGCGCTCCTTCGGGGTGCCCGTAATCACCGGGTGCAAGGAGATGGCGGCATCGTAGTCAATCCATAGCACCTCTTTGCCCTGGAGATTACGGCCCAGAGCCACCACAAAGCGGCCCGCAGGCGTCGTGCGCTCGTCGGGCCGAATGGTGGACAGCGCCCGGTCGCCAATGCCTGGTACAGAATCATCGCCCAACGCCAATCCCAGCAGCGCCGATGCCGCACCGAGAAGCTGGCCCGCCGGACTGAAGACAAGCACTCTGGCCTGTACCTTATCGACAATGACAAACGGCAGATTGTGGTTATCGCCCGAATCGAGGACCCAGTTCGCCACGTGCCGCGCGTCTTTGGATGCGCTTTCCTGACCGAAGTTGGCCCGCCTTGAATGATTTTCAGCTTGAGGTTTCGACGCCATGTCGACGCGAGATGAAGCGATGTCATCCGCCGCGAAGGCCGCGTGAGCGCTGAGGATGACGGCCAGGACGCTGAGGTAAAGGGTCCGAAGCATGGTCCATCAAACCAAGGTGTGGATTCAGTTACGGTCTTGCTTGCGTGGACGAAGCGGCGCCACGTAAGGCTTCTGCGTTGCCGGTCCCGGGGCAGCGATGCCCGTCTCTTTCGGCGTTTGTTCGGGCACTGCAACGGGCAGGATCGGTGCCGGCACCGCTGGCGCCACAACGACCGGGACAACAAGAGGTTGAGCGGGCGCTGGCGGAGGTAGGTCTGGTGGCGGCACGAGCGGCAATGCGATGGGTTGAGCGGGCGTCACAAGGGGTAGAACCGCAACGGGAATGTTCGCAGTAATGGGTGCGAAACTGTCTTTTATAGTCACGTTGATCGGCTCAGTCGTCGGCGTGAGCGCAGTCGGGCTCACGGTCAGCGCGCCGTTGGCATAAGTGATGCTGTAGTTGCCCGCAGTGAAGCTTCCTCCGGTGGCGTTGCTGGGAATGATCGGATAAGGACTGCCAGCGATGCTGGCCGTGGCTGCTGTGCCTGCGCTCACCTCGGTGACGCTGCCAATGGTCTCGCTGTTCTGCAGACCGGAGGAGGTGAATTCGGTGCCAGTCAGTGTGATCGTCTGCCCGTAGGTCTTGCTCGCGTTGTTGGCCGTGACGGTCAGCGGCGCGGGACTCACGGTCAGCGCGCCATTGGCATACGTGATGCTGTAGTTGCCGGCGGTGAAGGTTCCACCGCTGGCGTTGCTCGGGGTGATCGTATAAGGACTGCCCGCGATGCTGGCCGTGGCGGCGGTGCCGGCACTGGTTTCGCTGACGCTGCCGATGGTCTCGCTGTTCTGCAGACCGGAGGAGGTGAATTCGGTGCCAGTCAGTGTGAGCGTCTGGCCGTAGGTCTTGCTGGCGCTGTTGGCCGTGACGGTCAGCGGCGCGGGACTTACGGTGAGCGCACCGTTGGCATACGTGATGCTGTAGTTGCCTGCAGTAAAGGTCCCGCCGCTGGCGCTACTCGGCGTGATGGCGTAGGCGCCGACTCCGGCCGTGGCAGCAGTGCCAGCGCTGATCTCTGTGACGCTGGCGATGGTCTCGCTGTTCTGCAGCCCGCTCGCGGTGAAGGCGGTTCCGGCAAGGACGGGCGTTTGCCCATAGGTCTTGCTCGCGCTGTTGGCCGTGACGGTCAGCGGCGCGGGACTTACGGTGAGCGCACCGTTGGCATACGTGATGCTGTAGTTGCCTGCGGTGAAGGTTCCACCGCTGGCGTTGCTCGGGGTGATCGTGTAAGGGCTGCCTGCGACGTTGGCCGTGGCCGGTGCGCCAGCGCTGGTCTGGGTGACGCTGCCGATGGTCTCGCTGTTCTGCAGACCGCTGGAGGTGAAGGCGGTACCTGCCAGTGTCGGCGTCTGGCCGTAAGTCTTGCTCGCGCTGTTGGCGGTGACGGTCAGCAGCGCGGGACTCACGGTCAGCCTGCCATCGGCGTAGGTGATCGTGTAGTTGCCAGCGGTAAAGGTTCCGCCCGTGGCGTTGCTCGGGGTGATCGTATAAGGGCTGCCAGCGAGGCTGGCCGTGGCCGGTGCGCCTTGGCTGGTCTGGGTGACGCTGCCTATGGTCTCGTTGTTCTGCAGGCCGGCGGCGGTGAATGCCGCTCCTGCAAGCGCGGCCGCCTGACCATAGGTCTTGCTCCCGTTGTCGGCGGTGACGGTCAGCAGCGCCGGACCCACGGTCAGCCTGCCATCGGCGTAGGTGATCGTGTAGTTGCCAGCGGTAAAGGTTCCGCCCGTGGCGTTGCTCGGGGTGATCGTGTAAGGGCTGCCAGCGACGCCGGCCGTGGGTGCTGTCCCGGCGCTCACCTCGGTGACGCTGCCGATGGTTTCGCTGTTCTGCAGGCCGCTGGAGGTGAATGACGTCCCTGCCAGCGTCGGCGTTTGCCCGTAAGTCTTGCTGGCGCTGTTGGCAGTCACTGTGAGCGGAGCCGGGCTCACGGTCAACCTGCCATCGGCGTAGGTGATCGTGTAGTTGCCAGCGGTGAAGGTCCCGCCCGTGGCGTTGCTCGGGGTGATCGTGTAAGGGCTGCCAGCGACGCTGGCCGTGGCCGGTGCGCCTTGGCTGGTCTGGGTGACGCTGCCTATGGTCTCGCTGTTTTGCAGGCCGCTGGACGTGAATGCGGTCCCGGCCAACGGGGCCGACTGCCCATAGGTCTTGCTCGCGTTGCTGGATGTCACCGTGAGCGGCGCTGGGTTCACGTTCAGGTTGGCGCCAGTGTAGATGACGCTGTAGTTGTTGCCTGCGCTCAAGCTGTTCTGCGCTATCGGGTAGCTGCCGACGTTGGAGCCGGTACCGGCGCTGCCGTTGAAGACCGTGGCGCTGGTACTCAAGGCACCTGTGAAGACGGAACTGGTGTCGCCGTTGACCAGGCCGCTTTGCGAATAGGTCAGCGCGGGCAAACTACTGGCGCCATAGGTCATGCTCTGTGCAGTCGCACTCACCGCCAAGAAAGCGGGGCTCATGGTCAATGTGCCCGGCAGATACGCAAAGCTGTAGTTGCCGCTCGGGTTGCTGAGGCCGCCCGTTGCCGTGGTCACGGGATAGCTCGCACCGGCATTGCCGGTGGTGCTCACGCCAGGGCTGTAGACCGGGGCCGTCGTGCTCACCGTGGGCGCGCCACTGAGCACGGTCGACGTATCGCCGTTGACATAGCCGCTGATGCTGGCCGACAGCGCGGGCAATGCAGTGGCGCCATAGGTCATGCTCGGGCTATTGCCGCTGACCGTGAGCAGTGCCGGGCCCACGCTCAGGTTGGCACCGGTATAGCTGATGGTGTAGTTGCCGCCTGCGCTCAAGTTGTTTTGCGCTATCGGGTAGCTGCCGATGTTGGAGCCCGAGCCGGCGCTGCCGTTGTAGGCCGTGGCGCTGGTGCTCAAGGCACCTGTGAAGACGGAACTGGTGTCGCCGTTGACCAGGCCGCTTTGCGAATAGGTCAGCGCAGGCAAGCTGGCGGCACCATAGGTCATGCTCTGCGCCGTGGCGCTCACCGCCAGCGGGGCGGCGGTCATGGTCAAGCTGCCAGGAACGTAGACAAAGCTGTAGTTGCCACTGGGGTTGCTGAGGCTGCCCAGTGCTGGGGTCACGCTGTAGGTCGCACCCGCATTGCCGGTGGTGCTCACGCCAGGGCTGTAGACCGTAGCCGTGGTGCTCACCGCAGGGGCGCCGCTGACCACGGAAGAATCGTCTCCATTGGCGTAACCGCTGACGCTGGCCGACAGGGCGGGCAATGTGGTGGCGCCATACATCATGGTGGCGTTGTTGCCGGCCACCGTGAGCGGTGCCTGGGTCATGGTCAAGGTGCCAGGCGCATACGCAAAGCTGTAGTTGCCGCTCGGGTTGCCGAGGCTGCCCGCTGCCGTGGTCACGGGGTAGGTCGCGCCGGCATTGCCTGTGCTGCTCACGCCGGGGCTGTAGACCGGGGCCGTCGTGCTCACCGTGGGTGCGCCACTGAGCACGGTGGAGGTAGCTGTGCCCTACCAGGCCACCCACGTAGTTCATACCTGTCACGCTGCCCGTGAAGTAGCTGTTGCTGATGGCGCCGCCGCTGTACATCACCCCGACCAGACCGCCCACGCGATAGCCCCCGATGGGGCCGAGGTAGCTGCTCACGCTACCCGTGGCATAGCTGTTGCTGATGCTGCTGTTGCTGGCCCCCGCCAGACCGCCGACGTCCGCGAGTCCGATCACGCTGGCGCCCAGCAGGCCCACGTTACTGACGGCAGAGCCCGGGTCGATAGAGCCAAACATCCCGACAAAGTCGGTCGCCGGCCGGTTGATGCTCAGGCCGCTGATGGTGTGACCCAGGCCGTCGAAGCTGCCGGCAAAGGGAGTGCTTGAACTCCCGATCGGCGCGAAGCCGGCGCACACGCTGGGGCTGCCGCTGCAGTTCCAGCCGCTGCTTGCCGAGGCATTGATGTCCGCTCCCAGCGCATAGTGGCCGGCGACGTTGCCGCTCATGCCCTGCAGGTCGGTGCCGGTGGCGCTGCCCGCCGCGCCCAGACCGGTGATGACGGTGACGCCATTGCCGCCGATGGTCAGAAAGCCGCTGCCGGAGCGCGGCGTGACGCCGTCGGCCTGATAGAAGTTCACCTGCCCCGTGAAGCCGCCCGCATTCAATCCCATGTTGACGTGGCCGCTCCCCGGCTCCAGATCCAGACTGGCATTGTTGGTGGTCATCACGGCGTTGATGTTGATGTCGTGGATGGCGCTCAGCGTGAGTTTGTTCGTGCTCCAGCTGAGGTTGGCATTGACATGGATGTCGCCAAGGTCGCTGCCATTCGCCGCAGCCGATGTCGTGATGCTGACATTGCCGCTGCCCAACGCAGTCTGCAGCGTGCTCGCACCCATGCCACTGCTGGTCTGCGCTGCACCGCCCGATGAGATCGTGAAATCCGTCGGATCAATCAGCCAGGTTCCCGCGTTGCCGTTCGGCGCGCGGGTATCGATGCGTGTGGCGTCGCCGATTTGGACTTGTGTGCCCGAGGTTTCAACAGAACCACCATGGCCGCCGAGATCGCCAGCGCGGGCGCTGAGGCTGCCGTTGATGGTGGTGCTGCTGTTGGGGTTGCTGAGGTCTGCGATCAGGGACACGCTGCCGCCATTGCCGGTGCTGTTGGCCGCGGCATTCGCGCTGAGGCTGCCGGTCTGGCTGATCGAACTGCTGGCCTCCAGCACGATGCGTCCACCGTCTTGCCGCACCCCGTTGGCTTCGATGCTGCCGCTGTTGATGACGCTGCCCGCCAGTTGGTTGGCGGCGCGCGCCGACAAAATGACCTGCCCGTCCGGCGCCTGGATGGCCTGGCGGTTTTCGACCAAGGTCGCGAGTTGACTGGGTGTGACGGTGAGGCTCTCCAGCTTGGAGAGCGGCCCGAAGTTCAGCGTGATGGCTTCGCCGCCCGCCAGCGCGATCGTGCCTTGCCGCGCAAACAGAATGCCGCTGTTGCGCACCTCGGGCGCGAGCAGGGCGATGTAGCCGCCGATGCCCGTCCTGATGCTGCCGTCGTTCACCACCGAACCGTTCGCGCCATTGCGCTCGAAGGTCGATCCGCCGTTCATGAGGTCGGCATCGCCCATCTGGTGCGTGGTGGCGACCAATCCGCCGACATTCACATTGGCGCCGGGTGCAAAGTACACACCGGCTGGATTCAATAAATAGACCTGGCCATTGGCGTTCAACTGTCCATAAATCTGACTGGGGTTGCTGCTGTTGACGCGGTTCAGAGCCACCGCGCTGCTGCCGGGCTGAATGAAGTCGACGATGGCATTGGCGCCGATATCAAAGCTAGGCCAACTCAAGCCCGCCCGTGTGCGAACTGCCATCGACCCCGAGCTGGGCGAAGCTGGCGTTGACGACCCGATACCTCAGATAGCTGGTGTTCACGCCGACGCGAAGCCCGTTGCCTGCGCCCGGGGCCGTCAGGCTGAGTCGAGCGTAACGGGTGCCCTCGGTATAGAGTCCATAAACGCCCAGTTGATCACCCAGCCCCAGCGCTCCGTTGACGTTCAACGCCAGCGTGCCCCTGTTCTGACCGGTGGATGCGGAGCCGAAGTTATCCACGCCCAGAACGGCATCGACCAGGGGCTTGTCGGCGACTGTCACACCCAGCACCGTTTCGCCGGGCTTCTCACCCGTTTGCAGCGACCCCGTCACGCTGACATCCGGCATGTCGCCCAAGGTGAGAAGGGTCCGATCAAGTTCATCCAGCGAGAGCAATGAGCCGCGGGGAATGCGGCCGTAGATCCATGCTTCGACCCGCGCGTTGCTGACGCGTTTGGACGGGTTGTCGAGCACAAGGCCGCCCAGCGACGCCTCGACCACCCTGATCGTCACGACGCCGTCGGTGATGTCCTGCTGGGGGAGGTACGCGCGTACCAGCCAGCCGCGCTGACGGTAGTGCTCGGCGATGGCATCCGCTGCCGCCTTGAGGTCGTCGGACGTGACGGGGCGGTTCAGGTACGGCGCAACCACAGTCTGCAGTTCGTCGCTGGATAGCCTGGTGTTGCCCACGAAATCAAAGCGCTTCACGACAAACTTGATGGTGTCTGATCCCTGCTCCTGCGCTTTGGCGGACTCGACTTTCGGCAGGGTTTGCGGCAATGTGACCGGCGGCGTCTCACCCTGAATCTGCTTCAGCAGTGATCCGGCCGAGGGCTGCGCCTGGGCGCCAGAAGCCAGCAGAATGACAGCCAGCGCCGCCAGAAAGCCTTTTGCCGGGTGCAGGGCCAGAGCGTGCAGCAGATGCGCTCCGTCGTTCCATCCAGTGCTCCACTTCTTCATCGGTTGGCAAGAACCAGAATTCATAAGTCACACCTGCATAGCCCGTGTTGTTATGAATGTAACTATATCATTTTCCTGTGTCGAAATGTATTTAAATCAACAATGAAATGTGCATGCGGATGGGCGCGCAGCGTGCCATCGCGTCGGCCTGGGGAGGCGGGTCGCCAGCGCCGCAAAAAATGGTTTACGATTCCCCCACCCTTGGAGTCCGCGCGGCAATCCCGCTGCGGCAACCGGGAAACACCGGTCGATGCGCGGCTATCCGCTGGGCTTTCGGCCACTGATCAGCGACACAAAGCGGAACACAATTCCGCCAGGAGCGACCATGAAACCTCAGCAGCCACTGCGCCTGCACGTGCCCGAGCCTTCGGCCCGTCCCGGCTTCGAAACCAATTTTTCCTACCTTCATCTGGCCCCCGCCGGCGCAGCCAAGCGGCCCGCTGTTGATGTGCAGCCGCGGCAGACGAGCGAACTGGCCTTCAGCCTGATACGCGTGCTCGACGACGAGGGCAAGGCGGTCGGACCCTGGGACCCCAAGCTGGAGCCCGAGCTCTTGCGCAAGGGTCTGCGAGCCATGCTCAAGACCCGCATATTCGACGCGCGCATGCTGATCGCCCAGCGCCAGAAGAAGCTTTCCTTCTACATGCAAAGCCTGGGCGAGGAAGCCATCGGCTCGGCCCATGCCATGGCGCTGAGCGAAGGCGACATGTGCTTTCCCACCTATCGACAGCAAAGCCTGCTGATGGCGCGCGAGGTGCCGCTGGTGGAGCTGATCTGCCAGCTCATGTCCAATTCGCACGACCCGCTCAAGGGGCGGCAACTGCCGGTGATGTACTCGGTGCGCAAGGCCGGCTTCTTCTCGATTTCAGGCAATCTGGCGACGCAGTTCATCCAGGCGGTGGGCTGGGCCATGGCATCCGCCATCAAGGGCGACACGAAAATCTCCTCGGCCTGGATCGGTGACGGCGCCACGGCCGAAGCCGACTTCGACACGGGCCTCACCTTCGCCCACGTCTACCGCGCGCCGGTGATCCTGAACGTGGTGAACAACCAGTGGGCGATCTCAACCTTCCAGGCCATCGCCGGCGGCGAGGGCACGACCTTTGCCGCGCGCGGCGTGGGCTGCGGCATCGCTTCGCTGCGCGTGGACGGCAACGACTTTCTCGCGGTGTACGCGGCCTCCAAATGGGCGGCGGAACGCGCGCGTTCCAACCTGGGTCCGACGCTGATCGAATGGGTCACCTACCGCGCCGGTCCACACTCGACCTCGGACGACCCGAGCAAATACCGACCCGCCGACGACTGGGCGAATTTCCCGCTGGGAGACCCGATCGCACGCCTGAAGAAGCACCTGATCGCCAAGGGCATCTGGACCGAGAAGGAGCACGAGCAACTGCAGACCGAGCTGGAGGCCGAGATCGCGGCCGCGCAGAAGGAGGCGGAGAGTTTCGGCACGCTGCTCGACGGCCACATTCCGGGCGCGGCTTCGATGTTCGAAGACGTCTACAAGGAGATGCCGCCACACCTGCACACGCAGCTGGCGCAACTGCAGAAAGTGGGGGCATGAACATGGACGCGAACAACACCCAAAAGACGGTGCCCATGAGCATGATCCAGGCGCTGAGGTCGGCCATGGACGTGATGCTGGAGCGCGACCCCAACGTCGTGATCTTCGGCCAGGACGTGGGCTACTTCGGCGGCGTGTTCCGCTGCACCGAAGGACTGCAAAAGAAGTACGGCAGCTCGCGCGTGTTCGATGCCCCCATCTCAGAAGGCGGCATCGTGGGAGCGGCCGTGGGCATGGGAGCCTACGGACTGCGGCCGGTGCCGGAGATCCAGTTCGCGGACTACTTCTATCCGGCCTCGGACCAGATCGTGTCCGAGGCGGCGCGCCTGCGCTACCGCTCGGCCGGCGAGTTCATCGCGCCGCTCACGATCCGCATGCCCTGCGGCGGCGGCATCTACGGCGGCCAGACGCACAGCCAAAGCCCCGAGGCGCTGTTCACCCAGGTCTGCGGTCTGCGTACGGTGATGCCGTCCAATCCGTACGATGCGAAAGGCCTGCTGATCAGTTCCATCGAGAACGACGACCCGGTGATATTCCTGGAGCCCAAGCGCCTGTACAACGGCCCTTTCGACGGGCATCACGAGAACCCGGTCGTCCCCTGGTCGAAACACCCGCTGGGTGAGGTGCCCGAGGGCTATTACACGGTGCCGTTGGAGAAGGCGTCGGTGTTCCGATCGGGCACACAGGTGACGGTGCTGGCCTACGGAACCATGGTGTTCGTGGCGGAAGCGGCTGCGCGTGAGACCGGCGTCGACGCCGAGATCATCGACCTGCGCAGCCTGTGGCCGCTGGACCTGGACAGCATCGTCGCTTCGGTGAAGAAGACGCGACGCTGTGTCGTGGTGCACGAAGCCACCCGCACCTGCGGCTTTGGCGCCGAGTTGACGTCGCTGGTGCAGGAGCACTGCTTCTATCATCTGGAGTCGCCGATCGAGCGCGTCACCGGCTGGGACACGCCCTATCCGCACGCCCAGGAGTGGACCTATTTTCCCGGACCGGCGCGCGTGGGCGCGGCCCTGCTCAAAGCGATGGAGGCTTGATCATCATGGGCATTTACGTCATCAAGACGCCGGACATCGGCGAGGGCATTGCCGAAGTGGAACTCGTGGCCTGGCACGTGCAGGTGGGCGACAGCGTGACCATGGACCAGGTGCTGGCCGACGTCATGACGGACAAGGCGACGGTGGAGATTCCTTCTCCAGTGTCCGGAAAGATCCTTGCGCTGAGCGGCGTTGTGGGTGAGACAGTGGCCGTCGGTGGCGAGCTGATACGGCTGGAAGTGGCGGGAGCGGGCAACGCGAAGGAGGGCGCAGCGACAGCACCCGCGGCGCGTGCCGTGATGCAGACAGCGCCAGTGGCTGCGGCACCTCCCGCATCACCTCCAGTGTCTTCCCCCAGCGCTTCGCCAGCAAGCGCGGCACGCGTGCGCGGCGAACGCGCCATCGCGTCTCCTGCGGTGCGCGCTCGCGCCTGGGAACTGGGCGTCGATCTGGAACAGGTTGCAGGCACAGGCAGTGGCGATCGCGTGATGCACGCCGACCTTGAAGCCTACGCCAAGTCCCACCCGAGCGCGCCGCGCGCCGTGGCTGCGCCGGTCGCTCCCGTGCGCACCGTCATGGGCATCGAAGTGAACACGCAGGAGGCCATCCCCGTGATCGGGTTGCGCCGTCGCATCGCGCTCAAGATGCAGGACGCCAAGCGCCGCATACCGCACTTCACCTATGTCGAAGAACTGGACATGACGGAGCTGGAGAATCTGCGCGAGCGCCTCAACGCCCAGCATGGAAAGGAGCGCGGGCGTTTGACGGTACTGCCGTTCCTGGCGCGCGCCATGGTGCTGGCCTTGCGCGAATTCCCGCAGATCAACGCGCGCTTTGACGACGACGTGGGCGTGGTCACGCGCCATGGGGCGGTGCACCTGGGGGTGGCGACGCAGACCGACAACGGACTCATGGTGCCGGTGCTCAGGCACGCCGAGGCGCACGATCTGTGGTCGTGCGCGGCCGAGATCTCGCGCTTGGCCGAGGTCGCACGCAGCGGACGGGCCACGCGCGAAGAGCTCAGCGGCTCCACCATCACGCTCACCAGCTTGGGCGCATTGGGCGGCATCGTCTCCACGCCTGTGATCAACCACCCGGAAGTGGCCATCGTCGGCGTGAACCGCATGGTCGCGCGCCCCGTGGTGCTGCGCGGCCAAGTCGTGGTGCGCCAGATGATGAACCTGTCGTCGTCGTTCGACCACCGCGTGGTCGACGGCCTGGACGCGGCCAAGTTCATTCAGGCGCTGCGCGGCTATCTCGAAGTGCCCGCCACGCTGTTTGTCGACGTCTGAGCAGAGCGGGTTTGCGGGCCCGCGTTGGACGGGAAACTTCGCTTGCCGGGGTGGTTCGAGAACTGCATAGAATAAGCGACGCGAAGTCAGTAGCAACCCTGTCCCCGTTGCCCTTGGTCACAGCCGCAGCGGGGAACGGAACAGCTTTACTGAAACGTGGTTTCCACGTCCTATACAAGTGGAGGCGTGGCAGATCGTATGCACTGAGGCTTGTCCGATGAATCCCGGCCATTTCCGTGGGGGTCTGCGTCTGGCGTTGGCTGTCGCTTTGGCCAGCCTGCTGGGCTGCGGGCCAAAGCCCCAGGAACAGGCCCTGCAATACGCCGCGGCGCCGCTGCGCCCAAGCGCCCCGGTCTATCGATTGGCCGTCCACCCGCTGCACAATCCGCAGAAGCTGATCCAGGCCTACCAACCCCTGGTGGATCTGCTCAACCGTGAGATGCCTGACGTGCGCATCGAACTCGAAGCCTCCCGCGACTACCAGGCTTACGAGAAGAAGTTCAGTGAGCGCGAACCGGCATTCCTGCTGCCCAACCCCTGGCAGACGCTGCAGGCGATGAAGGTCGGCTACCGCGTGCTCGCGATGGCGGGTGACGCCGACGACTTCAAGGGCCTCATCATCGTGCGCAAGGACAGCGCCATCCGGCAGGCCGCCGACCTCAAGGGCAAGGTCGTGAGCTATCCCTCGCCCACGGCGATCGCGGCCGCGGTCATGCCGCAGTACTACCTGTACAAGCAGGGAATCGACATCCGCAAGGACATTCAAAACCACTATGTCGGCTCGCAGGAGTCGTCCATCATGAACGTCTACCTGGGGCAATCCGCCGCGGGCGCCACCTGGCCACCGCCCTGGCGCGCGTTCCAGAAAGACCATCCGGCTGAGGCGGCCCAGCTTCAGGTGCTGTGGCAGACGCCGTCGTTGCTCAACAACTCGGTCATGGTGCGCGACGACGTGCCTCCAGCGGTGGGCGAATCTTTCACGAAGACCCTGCTGGGTCTGCCGCAGACGCCGCAGGGACGAGCCGTTCTCTCCAGCATGGAGACGTCCCGGTTCTACGAGGCGAATGACGCCAGCTATGAGCGCGTTCGTGACTACATCGCGCGTTTCGAAAAAGAGGTTCGCCCGGTGGAGCAGAAATGATGGGCGCCGGACTCAAGCGCCTGCTGGCCAAGACCTTGCGCAGGCAACTGGCGGTCGGCATGGTGCTGATCGTGTCGTGCGCGATGTCGCTCTTCATCTGGGACTTGACGCAGCGGCAAAAGACCGTGCTGCGGGAGCAGCAGTCCGACCAGGCGGTGGCGCTGTCGCGCAGCCTGGCCACCTCGTCAGCGGTCTGGCTGGCCGCCCGCGATTTCAGCGGCCTGCAGGAAATCGTCCAGGGCCTGTCGTCCTACCCTGATCTGCGGCACGCCATCATTCTCGACGTGGACGGTCTGGTCATGGCGCACAGCGAGCACGGGCACGAGGGACAGTACCTGAACGACCTGCCCCGGCGCGCTCAACCCACGATCATGCAGGACGGATCCGGCCTGGTCGATGTGGCCAGTCCGGTCATGCTTTCGGGCCGGCATATCGGCTGGGCCAGGGTCGGCCTGAGCCGCCATTCGCTGGACGCGAAACTGGCCGAGCTCACACGCGCAGGCCTGCTCTACGCGCTGATCGCGATCGCGCTGAGCGTGGTGTTCAGCGCGTTCGCAGCGCGCTACCTGACGCGCCGCCTGCGCGCCATCCAGCAGGTGGCGGACGCGGTGCAGAACGGTGCTTCGGACATGCGCGCCAGCGTTTCGGGCGAAGACGAGGCCGCGCAACTGGCGCTGCGCTTCAACCACATGCTGGACAGCCTGGCGCAGCGCGAGCAGGCGCAAAAGCAGAGCGAGGCGCTGTTTCGAGCCGTGTTCGACAACGTCGCCGTCGGAATCGGACATCTGTCGATCAGCGGCCAGTTCCTGCAGATCAACCCCGCATTTTGCGAAATCATTGGCTATGAAACCGAGGAAGTGCTGACGCAAGGCTTCACCTTCCAGCAGATCACGTTTCCCGAAGACCTTGGGCCCGATCTGGAGCACGTGGCGCGGCTGCTGCGCGGCGAAATCCCGCGCTACGACATGGAGAAGCGCTACGTGCGCAAGGACGGGAAGCTGGTGTGGGTGAACCTGTCGGTGATCCTGTTGCGCAACGATGCCGGGGAGCCGCTGTACTTCATCTCCGCGGTCAAGGACATCACCGAACGCAAACGCGCGGAGACCGAGCTGCGCATCGCCGCCACCGCCTTCGAGTCGCAGATCGGGATGACGGTGACGGATGCGCAGCAGTCGATTCTGCGGGTGAATCACGCCTTCACCCAGATCACCGGCTACAGCGCGCAGGAGGTGGTGGGGCAGAACCCGCGCCTCCTGAGTTCCGGTCACCACGACAAGGCTTTCTATGCGGCGATGTGGGATGAAATCACACGCGCCGGCTCATGGCAGGGGGAGATCTGGAACCGGCGCAAATGCGGCGAGGTGTTCCCCGAATGGCTGACCATCACGGCCGTGAAGGACGCCTCGGATGTCACGACCCACTACGTGTCGACCTTCACCGACATCTCGTCGATCAAGGACGCGCAAGAGCAGATCAAGGCGCTGGCCTTCTATGACTCGCTGACGCGCTTGCCCAATCGCCGGCTGCTGATGGACCGGCTGGAGCAGGTCGTCGCTTCGGGTTCGCGCCATCGGCGCCTGGGCGCGCTGCTGTTTGTCGATCTGGACAACTTCAAGACCATCAATGACACCTTGGGCCACTACCTGGGCGACCTGTTGCTGGAGCAGGTGGCGCAGCGCCTGAGCACCTGTGTGCGCGAAGGCGATACCGTGGCGCGCCTGGGAGGTGACGAGTTCGTGGTGATGCTGGAAGACCTGAGCGAGGACGAAATGGAGGCCGCCACCCAGGCGGAAAACGTCGGCAAGAAGATTCTCGCCAGCCTCAACGAGATCTATCAGCTGGGCAGCCACGCGCATCACAGCACCCCCAGCATCGGGGTCACGCTGTTTGGCGCGAATCCGCACGAGAGCATCGCCGAGCCGCTGAAGCGCGCGGATCTGGCGATGTACCAGGCCAAGGCGGCCGGGCGCAACACGCTGCGCTTCTTCGAACCCCAGATGCAGGCCGTGGTGACCGCGCGAGCGGCGCTCGAGTCCAGCCTGCGCAAGGCGATCGAAAACGGCGAATTCGAGCTGCACTACCAGGCGCAGGTGACCGACACGCAGCAGCCCACGGGCTGCGAGGTGCTCGTGCGCTGGCGACACGCCGAGCGCGGCCTGGTGTCGCCCGCCGAGTTCATCCCGCTGGCGGAGGAAACCGGACTGATCGTGCCGCTGGGCGCCTGGGTGCTCGGGGCCGCGTGCCAGCGCCTGGCGCTCTGGGCGCAGCGCTCCAACCTGCAGCACCTGACGATCTCCGTGAACGTCAGCGCACGGCAGTTTCACCGCGCCGACTTTGTCGACCTGGTGCTGGGCGTGCTGCAGCGCACGGGAGCAAATCCGAAACGGCTGAAACTCGAGTTGACCGAGAGTCTGCTGGTGCAGAACCTGGACGGCGTGATCGCCAAGATGAACACGCTGCGCGCGCTCGGCCTGGGCTTCTCACTCGACGACTTCGGCACTGGCTATTCGTCGCTGTCCTACCTCAAGCGCCTGCCGCTCGATCAGCTGAAGATCGACCGCTCGTTCGTGCACGACCTGCTCAGCGACGCCAGCGACGCGGCGATCTCCAAAACGATCATCGCGCTGGGCTACAGCCTGGGGCTGGACGTGATCGCCGAAGGCGTGGAGACGACCGCCCAGCGCGACTTCCTGCTGGCACAAGGTTGTCGCGCCTTCCAGGGCTACCTGTTTTGCCGTCCCCTGCCGATCGAGCAGTTCGAACGCTACCTGCTTGGCGCTTGAAGCCGCGCCGCGGCGCGCGCAGGCAGGCGCCTCAACGCGCCAGCGCATCGATTGCGCCCGCCTGGGCGAGCAGCCAGCGCTGCGCCCAAGGCAGCGCTGCGTCCAGGTGTTGCAGCGCGCGCGTGCTCGGCGCCGCTCCGAGCACGAAGCTTTCACCGCGCAAGGCCAGCAGCGTGCAGGGCGGCAGCGCCTGCGCGCGCAGATCGGCGAACACCTGCAACAGCGCCTGCGGCGACAGCGCATGGCTGGACCAGCTCGCGTCGCGCTGCGCCCGCACGGCGCTGACCTGAAACGGCGCCACGCAGTCCCGGCTGGCGTCGATGAACAGCACGTGCTCACGGCCCACGAGGTCGAGCGCGTGTTCGATCTGCAACTGGTAGTCCTCGAGAAACTCGACGCGTCCTTGCGGCCATGGCATGGCGCGCAGCCGCTCCAGGCACAGCGGACCGAGCGCGTCGTCGCCGCGGCTGGCGTTGCCCCAGGCGAAGACCAGCAGCGGCGCGATCGGCAGCACCGGGCTCACACGCAGGCACTGCAAGGCAGGCCGATCGAGTGCTGGAACTCGCCCTGCGTCGAGCGCGCGACGCGGTCCAGCGGCAGTCCCGTAGCGTTCAGCAGCAGCACCTCCAGCGGCATCTGCCCCAAAGCGTGCGTGGCGCAGGAAAGGCAGGGATCGTAGGCGCGGATCGCGACCTCGATGTGGTTGAGCAGGCCTTCGGTCAACTCCTGGCCGTCCAGATAGTCGCGCGCCACCGAGCACACGGCGTCGTTCATGGCCTGGTTGTTGTGCGTGGTGGAGACGATCAGGTTGCAGTGCGTCACGAGGTCGTCGTCGCCGACCTCGTACTGGTGGATCAGCGTGCCGCGCGGCGCTTCCAGCATGCCCACGCCGCCGCTTTGCCGCACGCCTGCGGCCATGCGTTCGCCGCTCAGCAGGTCGGGGTCGTCCAGCAGATCGGCGATCACCTCGACGCAGTGCAGCAGTTCGACCATGCGCGCCCAGTGGTAGGCCAGCGGCGCGTGGATGGGCTCGCCGCCACCGGACGCCATGAAGGCGCGGCGCTCCACTTCAGCGCGTTCGCTCGGGATGAAGTCGCAGTTCTGCAGCCGGGCCAGCGGGCCCACGCGGTAACTGCCCAGATCCGGCCCCAGGTGCCTGAAGTAGGGGAATTTCATGTAGGTCCAGGGCTTGACCTCCTCTTCGATCCAGTCGAGGTACTGCTGATCGGAAACGCCGTCGAAAATGATTTTCCCGGTGGCGTCGCGCGCACGCAGTACGCCGTCGTACAGCTCCAATGCGCCGTCGGCACGCACCAGCGACAGGATGCTGGCCGGCGCGCGGCCAAAACTGCCGTACAGCGCCGGGTTCTGCGCGTGCAGCTGTTTCGCTATGGTCACGGCGTCCTGCGCCCAGCCCAGCACCTGCGGCAGGTCGCGGCGCAGCAGGTCACGATCGTCCTGGCTGAGGTGCTTGTTCACGCCGCCGGGAACCGACCCGGTGCCGTGCACGCGCTTGCCGGCCGTCGCGCGGATCACCTCCTGGCCGAACTTGCGCAGCAGCACGCCCTTGCGTGCGATCTCGGGATGCGCCTGCGCCACGCCGACGATATTGCGCCGGGTCACTTCAGAGTCAAAACCGAACAGCAGATCGGGCGCGGCCAGGTAGAAGAAATGCAGCGCGTGCGACTGCAGCACCTGACCGTAGTGCATGAGGCGGCGCAGCTTCTCGGCGCTGCGCGTCACGGGCAGGGCTCCGACCACGCGGTCGAACGCCTTGCACGCCGCCAGGTGGTGCGATACGGGGCAGATGCCGCACAGGCGCTGCACCATCACCGGAACCTCCCAGTACGGGCGGCCTTCGATGAAGGTCTCGAAACCGCGGAACTCGACGATGTGCAGCCGCACCTGCTGCACGCGGTTGTCAGCGTCGAGCAGGATCGTGACCTTGCCGTGGCCCTCGACACGCGACAACGGATCGATCGCGACACGGCGCAATCCCTGCGGGTCGGCGGCGGTTTGCAAAGAATGACCCATGTCAGTCATACCTCATGAGTGAGTGCCCGAGGTGCGGCGTGCGCCCGGCCATCAGATCGGTCAGGAAGCTCCAGAACGCGTCGGCCGAGGGCGGGCAGCCGGGAAGGAAGTAGTCCACGTGCACGACCTCGTGGATCGGGTGCACCTTGTTCAACGGAAGCGGCAGCTCGGGGTCGTTCGGAATGCAGCTGCCGGCGGCCAGTCCGGGACGGTTGCGGTACACCTCGGTCAACAGAGCACCCAGGTCCAGATGGTTGCGCTGCGCCGGCAGGCCGCCGTTGATCGCGCAGGCGCCCACCGCCACCAGCGTCTTGCAGCGCGCACGGTACTCGCGCAGCACGTGCACGTTCTCGGCGTTGCACAGACCGCCTTCGATCAGGCCGATGTCGCACTCGCCCAGGGTCTTGATGTCGGTCAGTGGCGAGCGGTCGAACTCTACGAGTTCCAGCAGATCGAAAAAACGCTCGTCGATGTCCAGTAACGACATGTGGCAGCCGAAGCAGCCGGCCAGCGACACCGTGGCGACGCGCAGCTTGCGTTTGGCCGTCAGCGCGGTCATGGTGCGCTCTCCTGCACTTGCTCCGAAAGCGAGCGGCCATCAAAGCGGCGCTGCCCGATCGGCACACTGAAACCCTGGCGCTTGCGCAGGATCACTCCCACGGGACAGACGCTGGCGGCGCGGTCGCTCAGCGCCATGTCGGTGTCGCCCAGCTTGCCGCTGGGGCTGTTCACGATCAACTGCGTGCCAATGCCGCGCCCACCGATGGCGAACAGGTGCTTGCCGTCGACCTCGCTGCTGGCGCGCACGCACAGTTCGCACAGGATGCAGCGGTTCAGGTCGAGCAGGATCTCGGGATGGCTCGCGTCAACGGGCCGGTTCGGGTAGAACTCCTCGAAATGCGGACTCTCCATGCCCATCTCGTAGGCCGTCGCCTGCAACAGGCAGTTGCCGCTCTTCTCGCAGCTCGGGCAGAAGTGGTTGCCTTCCACGAACAGCATCTGCAACAGCGTCTTGCGGTACGCGTTGAGTTCTTCGGTGTTGCTTTCCACCTCCAAGCCGGCGGCCGCGTGCGCGGTGCAGGCGCTGGCCGCGCGCCCGTTGACCTTCACGCTGCACAGGCGGCAGGAGCCGTGCGGCGCAAACTCCGGGTGCCAGCACAGGTGCGGTATGTAGCGGCCCGCGCGCGTTGCGGCCTGGATCAGGGTTTCGCCCTCGGCAAAGGGAACGTCCTCCCCGTCCAGCGAAAAGCAGGCCTGTTGCGCGGGAATGGTGCTCACGTCCAGTTCTCCAGGTGCGCCGCCGCGTCGTCGCGCCCGGTCAGGCGCCGCGCAACCGACAGCGACGCGTCCAGGTCAAAGCCGGGCTCGAAATGCAGCGACTTCAGGCGCTGCTCGTAGGCCGGGCGGAACTTCAGAATGGTGTCACGCAGCGGATTGCAGGCGCTCGCGCCCAAGCCGCAATGCGTGGCCAGGTGCATGAGCTTGTCGAGTTCGAACAGCACGGCGATGTCGTCGCGCGAACCCTGGCCGCTGGCCAGCTTGTCCAGGCGCTTCACGACCAGCGCCGTGCCGACGCGACACGGTGTACAAAACCCGCAGCTCTCATGCGCAAAGAAGTGCGCAAAACCGCGCGCCACCTCGAACATGTCACGGCTGCGGTCGAACACCATGAACGCGCCTGCCGTGGTCACGTCCTCGAACGCCAGGCGTCGGCCGAACTCGAACGCCGACAGGCAAACACCCGAGGGTCCTCCCACCTGCACGGCCTGCGTGTCGGTTGCGCCGCAGTCCTCAAGGATCCGGTCCACCGCAGTGCCAAAAGGGTATTCGTACAGCCCCGGGCGCGCGCAGTCGCCGCACACGCTGTGGATCTTGGTTCCGGTTGACTTGGCCGTGCCGATGCCGGACCACCAGGCGCCGCCGTTGAGCGCGATCTGCGCCACCGCGCAGAAGGTCTCGACGTTGTTCACCACCGTCGGGTGCCCCAGGTAGCCGCGCTCGGCCGGAAACGGCGGGCGCACGCGCGGCGTGCCGCGCTTGCCTTCGAGCGACTCGAGCAACGCCGACTCCTCGCCGCAGACATAGGCGCCGGCACCGACGTGGATGGCGATGTCGAAATCGAAGCCTTCGCGGCCCTGGATGCAGGGGCCCAGCAATTGCTCGTCGCGCCGGCGCTGCAGTGTGGCCAACAACGATCCGAGCAAAAAACGGTACTCGCCGCGCAGATAGACAAAACCGCGCCGCGCGCCAATGGCGTACGCGGCGATGGTCATGCCGTCGAACAGCGCATCGGCGTGGCTGCGCAGCAGCACGCGGTCCTTGAAGGTGCCGGGCTCGCCCTCGTCGGCGTTGCACACCACGATGCGCTCGGCGCCCGCAGCGCGTTGGCACAGTTCCCACTTGAGCCCCGTGGCAAAGCCCGCGCCGCCGCGACCGCGCAGCCGCGAGACTTTCACTTCCTCCAGCAGGGCCGCAGGCGTGCGCGCCAGCGCCGCGGCCAGCGCCGCGCCGGGCGCTGCGTGCGCACCGAGCAACAGGTCGGCGCGCCGCACGTTGTCCGTCACCTCGAACCAGGGCGCCGGCCAGTCGGCCAGCGCAACGCGCGCGCGGATCAACTGCGCCATCTGCGCCACGCGCTGGGAGTCGAGTCGGGTGAGCACGTGATGCTCGTTGACCAGCAGCGCCGGGCCCTGGTCGCACAGCCCGGAGCAAGAGGTTCGGCGCACGCCCACGAGGCCATCGTCGCTGACATTGCCAGGCAACACGCCCAGGCGCGCGCACAGGTCGTTCATCAGCGCCGTGCTGCCGAGCATGCGGTCCGTGACGTTGTCGCTGAACAGCAACCGGTACTCGCCCATGGGCTGCGTGTACAGGAAGCGGTAGAAGCCTGCCACACCCTGCACCTGCGCCAGAGTCAGGCCCAGAGCCTGTGCAACCTGGCTCAGGTCGGCGCTTGACAGCCAGCCGCGCTCGGCCTGCAACTCGCGCAGGACCTGCAGCAGCGAGTGCGGCGCACAGCCATGCCGCGCCAGCAGGGCTGGCAGATCCCGGAACGGTTCGTGGCGGCTTGGCATGGCGTTGCGGGTTTCCCTGACTTTCGATCCAGTGTAGCGAAGCATGGGGACATCCCCTTGGCCCAGATCAATCGCGGGGCATCAAGTGGGACCTGTCGGGTCACGCTGCGCTGACCCGACCTACAGTGCCGTAGATCGCGGTAGCCCGCAGGGTGTAACACGACGCTGCCAGGCCCCGCGGGCCGATTCATTTCGCGGCGCTGCCCTTGTTGCGGGGCGCCCGGCGCGCCGGCTTGGACGCTTTCACCGGCTCGGGAGCCGTCTCCAGCGACTGAGTGAGTCGCAAGGCCAGTTCCATCACGCGCTGCGGATCCACGCCCAGCGTGTCGATCAGGAACTCGATGATTTCCGAGCGCGGATTGGCCAGGGTGGGCTCAATCATCATGACGGCAGCGGCCACGGCGAGCGCGCTTTCCCGGCTGGCGCTGTCGGGCAGCATCCGCTCGAGCGCGTTCAGCGCCTCCACTGGCGCCACGGCGGCGATGCGCGTCTGCTCCTTGAGCAGTTGCACCCAGTCCGTCTGCTGCGATGTTCCGGCGCGCGCCTGCACCGGCAGTTCGGCCAGCAGGCGCGCCAGCCTGAAGCTGCGCCGCTCGAAGGAGCCGATGGAGGCCATGCCGGCCAGCACGATGCGGCACACCGCCGCCGCGAAACCGCCGTCAGTGATGTGCTCCAGCACGGCGCTGCGCGCCTTGTCCATGTCACGCAGGGCCCGGGCCTGCGCCACGTCCGCATCGCTGGCTTCGGGCTTGAACCACGCGCCCAGACCTTGGGGGCCGAACAGCTGGCGTGTCGTTTTTACCGTCCATTCGTTCTTCTGGTCGCGGTAGCGGTTCAAGCTGTCCGTGATCTGCTGCGCCATCTCCCTTTCCCGCAGGCGCAGCGGGTGGTCGTCCGCAATCGGTGCCCGTTGTTCGCGCGCCTGCTTGGCTTGGGCCCGGATCAGTGGCGCCAGCGGGAATTGGTCCGACAGCAGCTCGCGCTGCAGCCGCATCGAATTCTTCTTGCCCATGGCATCGGCAACCGGCCGGGTGGCGAGCAGCTTGACCCACGGCCGGATCCAGGTCTTGTAGGTTGACGCGTTGAGCTCCGAAACCTGGGCGATGGTGGAGAACATGGCCTCCTCCTCGCGGCCTTCGGGGTTCAGCGCGCGGATGTCGTCCATGCTGCGGTGCTCATAGTGCACGGTGTAGTCACCCGGCTCGAGCTGGTCCCAGCGCTGATGCTCCATGCCCGCCTTGGCCTGGAGCTTCATCTCGTACAGCCCCGGCGGCAGGCTCTCGATCATGTCCAGCGAGGTCACGAGCTGGTCGTGCTCCTTGCGCGCCACGTCGCCACCGACAAAGATGCCCAGATGCCCCACAGTCTCATGCAGCACGTAGATGATGGTGCGGCCAGCGGCCGCGATGGCGCGCTCGTCGCCCCAGGTGTCGATGATCCAGTTCAGCGCCTGCGGCGGCGGCGTGATGTTGTCGCCCCAGGAGGCGAAGACGACGACTGGCGCCGTGATGTTGCGCAGGTCGATGGCGCGGTCCCCCGCCATCACCGTGCCGCGTGCCAGCCGGTTGCCGACGAACAGGTTTTCCACGATGGCCTCGATCTCGCTGCCGGTCATGCGGAAGAAGCCGCCCCACCAGCGTTCAAACTCGAGGAAGCGCTCCGCCTCGGTGTCCACGCTGGACCACAGGTTGTAGTACTTGTTCCACCAGGTATTCGCCGGATTCAGACCCTCGAAATTTTCCACCAGGTGCACGCCGTCGAAGCGGTCTGCCCCCATGTCCCCGGTCATGGACGCCAGCCAGGAGCCGCCCAGCATGCCGCCGGCGTAGCGCATGGGATTGAGCTTGGAGCTGCCGGCCCAGTACGAGAGCGGCGCGCCCATGATCATCAGCGGGCCGAACAGCTCGGGCCGCATCGCGTTCAGCGCCATCATGGCCCAGCCGGCCTGGCAGTTGCCGATGACCACGGGCCTGGCCTTGCACTGGGGATGGCGCGCGATCACCTCTTCGAGAAAACGGGCCTCGGCCTGTGCCACCGTGATCAGCGTCTGGCCTTCCTCGGGCTCGGGCCGGAAGGTGACGAAGTAGACCGGGTGACCCGCGCGCATCGCCATGCCCACTTCGGAGTCGAACTTGAAGCCGCCGATGCCGGGGCCGTGTCCGGCCCGCGGATCGACCACCACCACCGGTCGCGCCTTGGGGTTCAACGGCATGCTGGGCGGGGGCAGCAGGTGCAGCAGCGCGTAGTTGCAGGGTGGTTTCAGGTCAGCGCCGTCAAGCACCAGTTCATGCTCAAACTTCAGCAACGGCGGCGTGCCCTGATCCAGATGCTGGATGTAGTTGTTGCCGCGGTCGAGCAGCGTGTCCAGGAACAGGGCGGTGCGCTGTGCTGCGTCAAGCATATAAGCCGAGGTGTCGCCCAGCGGCGCGGTCGGACTCGGGGATTTTTCGGCGCTCGGGGTCAAGGTTGCGCGGGTTGCCATGTTCTTACTCCTGTGGGGAAAGCCTGATGCCTTGATTTATAGCAGGGGCAATTTCACGTCAACGTGGGTTGCATCAATGAAACCCCAGTTAGTGGTCGTTTCAGCGTGGGTGCGACTGCGATAATGAAACGCATCGTCCCTGTCGACCGATAGAAGAAACAAGAAAGCGCTGATATGGAACTCAAGAGCCTGCTTGACCAGCCCAACAAGCTGCCCACCATACCCAAGGTGGCGCAGCAGTTGATCGAGAGCTTCAGCTCCGAGGACGTGTCGGTGCACGAGATCGCACGCCAGTTGGCCACCGATCCGGCGTTGAGCGCCAAGCTGCTGCGGCTGGCGAATTCCGCCTATTTCAATTTTTCCCGGACGATAGGAACAGTCGATGACGCGCTGCGCATGCTGGGCTTTGTGATGGTGCGAAATCTGGTGCTCGGTAGCGGAATGATGGCCGCCTTCAAAAACACCCCGGGGATGAATCTGCCCCAATTCTGGCGCTACAACCTGTATACCGCGGCGGCTTCGCGCTGGCTCGCCGATGCGGCCGGGATCAACGCCGACGAGATCTTCACGGTGGGCCTGATGCATGGCATCGGGCAACTGCAGCTGCATGCCGCAGCACCACGGGAAGCCGCTGCGCTGGACCAGAAGGTTCACGTCCTGGCCGCGGCAAGGGCCGAGCTGGAAAGACAGTCTTTCGGTTTTCACCACGGCGACGTTGCCGCCGAACTGGCGAAGATCTGGAAGTTTCCCTTGCCCCTGGTTGACGCGCTGCGCGATGTGCCGCTGCCGCTGTTGGCGCAGGAGTTCTCTCCGCCCGCGGCCTGGGTCCACATGGGCGCGTGGCGCGCCCGCGCCGAGGTGCTGGCCATGAGCGAGGACGAGCTGCTTGCGAGCTACCCGCACGAGGTCGCCAAGCGCCTGGGGCTCGCCCCGACCTGGGTGCCAGCGCTGTGCCCGGGGCAGGCGTCGGCGTCGGCCATGCCGTCGTTCCAGGAGTTGACCGAAGGCCTGGACGCGATGATGGCCTGAGCGGCCGGTCTGCCGCCATGGCGCCGGGTCATCAAGGCACAATGGCGGGACCATGAAGGCCCCTGTGTTCGACCCCCAATGGTTTGCTGATCTGAGCGCCAGCGCGCAGCGCCCGCCGCTGCGCCCACGCGTGCCGCTGGTCTGGGGCCGCGAGGTCCTGGGCTCGGTGGAGCCGGATTTCCTCGATCCCATCGCTCCCCGGCTGGCCGGGCTGCTGCAGCGTGAGGCATCGGCCCAAGGGCTGCAGTGGCGCGTCCAGGGAGATGCGACCGATGCACTCGGGCAAGTGGCACTGGCCTTGCGTGCGGCGCAGATCGCCAGCGTGGCGCAGCAGTGGCGCAACGAACAACTCGCCGTCTGGAGTGCGCAGGGCATGCAGCTGGCGACGGTCGAGCGC
Organism: uncultured beta proteobacterium; assembly: GCA_903838565.1. GTDB lineage: Bacteria > Pseudomonadota > Gammaproteobacteria > Burkholderiales > Burkholderiaceae_C > CAIKVZ01. The sequence goes on from CAILZB010000133.1 coordinate 30,373, forward strand.
GGCGTGGTGCGGCCGTTGGGCATCGCCACGCGTGCGGTGCACCTGGTCGGGCGCAGCCAGGACGGGGGCTACTGGGTGCAGCAGCGCGCGCTGAACAAACCCAACGACCCGGGACTGTGGGACACGCTGATGGGCGGCATGGTGTCCGCCGCCGATACCCTGGCCTCGGCGCTGGAGCGCGAGACCTGGGAGGAAGCGGGGCTGTCGCTGGACCGCCTGCAAGGTCTGGCGCAGCGCGGGCGCATCCCCCTGTGCAAGCCCAGCGCCAACGACCGCGCGGGTTACGTGGTGGAGCAGATCGACTGGTTCAGCGCCACCCTGGTCGAAGGCGCGCAGCCGACCAACATGGACGGCGAAGTGGCCCAGTTCCTGTTGCTGAGCCCTCAGCAATTGCTGGACAAGTTGCAGCGCAACGAATTCACCACCGAGGCCGCTTTGATCCTGGTGGCCGCCCTGCGCGCGGGCTGAGCGCGGCTCGAACCACGCCGGGAGCGGCCCACCAATGCAAAGGCCCGGGCAGCCGGTTCTCAGAACCTTCTGTCCGGGCCGATGTTCGGGATCGCGGGACTATTGAACCATCAGCGACAGCGGCGACGCTGGTGTTGCTGTCACGTAGTCACCGACGGCAAACACGGTATAGGTCGTGTTGGGATTCAAGGTGTAGGCGGTGCTGGCCGTGGGCGGAATCAGGTTCGCGTTCAAGGTCGATGACAGCGACAGGTTGACGTTGCCATAGGCGTTGATGCCGGCGGAGCCATAGGCCGAAGCCGTGCCCGGTGCCACGCCGGTGACCAGCGCCACGCCGTTGGCCACGAGCTTGAGCACGTTGGCAGAATTGCCGGTGATGCCGTTGATCAGGCGCATCTTGACCAGCGCGGGGTTCAGCGGCGGACGGTTGTCGTCGGTCAGCATCGAGGCCGTGGCACTGCCGGGCGCGCCGAAGACCAGCAGCGTCATGTCAGCGCCTGCGATCAGGCCGGTCGCTGGCGGGGCAATCGTCGCGCCACCGACGGTGACGCTCAGCGTGCCGCTGGCGGGTATCAGCGCGTAGTTGCCGAACTGGGGCGCGACGCCGCTGCCGTCCAGATTCGTGCTGCCAGCCGTCGCAGCGACGCTGGTGCCGCCCGACACCGCAGAGGCGAGACGCACGCGGGTGCCGGTGTTGCGGAAGGTCGAAAAGCCATTCGCAACCTGCTGCAGCAGCAGGTTGCCATCCAGCAGCGAGCCGCCCGAGGCGGGTGTCAGCGCCACGGTGGCGACTTGCTGGCTGGTCACGGCCACAGGCATGTTGAGCATGCGCACGTCAGCGGGATTGTTCGACGCCGTGACGGTGACGTAGTAGGTGCCCACACCTTCGCTCAGAATGATCGCTTGGCTGTTTCCGTTGATGGAGCCGACGTAGCCGGCGGGTGTGCCACCGCTTGCAACGGCGCTGGCGGCCACGTAGATGTCGAGGTTGCCCGCTTCAGGTGCAAAGTCGAGAAAACGCAGCTGGGTGGTTCCGGCCTGCGTAGGAATGGTCCAATCCTCTGGCAGGGGATACATCTTCAGCACCGAGCCGCCGGTCGCGCCCGACTCAAAGGCCAGCAGCGTGTAGTGCGCACCGCCCACCAGCGTGGGCGTCGAAATGGCCAGGCCCGTGCTCGAGCCGGCATCATTGAGCTGCAAGGTGGCAGCGCCCGACGGAGCCGATACATAGGCACTGGTCGCGTTCTGCGCCGTCGCCGTGGCGGTGGTGATGGCACCGGTGACCCACAGGTCGAGTGAGGCGTGGGTCAGGGTGGCGTTCGCGACCCGAATCGAGGCCGATGAGGTGCTGCTGTGTCCGCCGCAACCTGAGAGGGACATGCCGAGCGCGACCATGCCGATGGCCGACCACCACTTGAAGTTCTTCATGCCCGGCATGAGAACGGATTTGACATTGGAAAAATTCATGGTGCTTTCATCTCGTTAAGTTGCATGTGTTGCGGATGCGTGTCGCCGACTCGGAGGATAGACGAAAAAAAGCAGCCTGGGCAAAAAGGCATTTTCGATCCGACGCTCCGTGGCCGAAGTGAACTCTGGGTAAAGTACTGAAAAGTCGCGCTCGCACAAGGGGAAAAGGCGAATTTTACCGCCTGGCACGTCACAGCTCGATGTGGTTGGAGAAGGGTTCAAACCGCAGGGGCAGGCTGAGCAGCACCTCGTCCAGCGGCACGGCTCTGGAAAACACATAACCCTGCACTGAAATCGGCACGTCCAGCGAGAGCCGGCGCAGCACGTCCAGCTGGCCCGCGTGCTCAACGCCTTCGGCCACGACGGCCAGCTTGAGCGCGTGCGCCATCGCCAGGATCGCTGCCACCAGCGTGTTGCCCGTCATCAGGCTGACCTCGGTGTCCAGACCGTCAATGAACGACTTGTCGATCTTCAGCACGTTGACCGAAAAACGCTGCAGGTAGGCCAGACTGGAATAGCCGGTGCCAAAGTCGTCGATGGCCAGCGCGCAGCCCAGCTGGCGCAGGTTCGTCAGGGTCTCGTTCACCTGGTCAAAGTGACCCAGCAGGATGCTCTCGGTCAGCTCAAGTTCCAGCAAATGCGCGGGCAGCCCCGATTCGGCCAGGGTGCGGGCGATGGTTTGCGGCAGCTTGACGTCGCGAAACTGCGCCGCAGAAAGATTCACCGCCACACCCGCATTGGGGAAGCGACCTTGCCAGGCGACACAGGCGTTGCAGGCGTCGCGCAGCACGCGCAGGCCGATCTCACCGATCAGACCGGCTTTTTCAGCGATCGGAATGAACTGCGCCGGCGACAGTGCGCGCCCGCCGTCGCTCCAGCGCGCCAGCGCCTCGAAACCCAGTACCCGGCCGTCCTGCAGGTCGACCTTGGGCTGAAAGCACAGCGACAGACCGTGGTTGCTTTCCATACCGGCGCGCAGGCGCTGCTCGATGTTGAGTCTTTCCACCACGGCGCGCGCCATGTCGGGCGTGAAAAACTGGTAGGAGCCGTGCCCTGTGTCCTTGGCCCGGTACAGCGCCACATCGGCGTTCTTCAGCAGGTCCTCGCCGCTTTCTCCATCCTGCGGGAAGAACGCGATGCCGATGCTGGCGCTGGTGTGCACCTCGCCTTCAGCCACCATGATCGGTTGAGCCAGCGCCGCGCCAATGGTTTTCGCCAAGTGCGCCACGTCGCTCGCGGCTTCCACGCTCTCCAGCAGAATGGCGAACTCGTCGCCTCCCAGGCGGCTGACGGTGTCGGACTCGCGGATGCAGGACTGCAGGATCTGCGCCACCTTGCCCAGCAGCTCGTCGCCGCTGGCGTGACCGTAGCTGTCGTTGATCTGCTTGAAATTGTCCAGATCGGCCACCAGCACCACCAGCCCATGCTTGCCGCGGCGCGCGCGCCGAATCGCGACCCGGACGCGGTCAAAAAACAGCGAGCGATTCGCCAGGCCGGTCAAGGTGTCGTAGTACGCGAGCGCGCGCAACTGCTGCTTGGCCTCGATGCGGTCCCTGATGTCGATGAACACGGCGACAAAAAGCGCGCTGCTGTCGACCTGGCGCAGCGGTGTGATCGTCAGGTCGACCGGCAGCGACTGATCGTCGTTGGTCTTGAGCCAGGCCTCGCCGCTGTAGTTCTTCCAGTGGGCCGCGCTCGCTTCGGTCGCCAGCTGCTGCAGGCCTTCCTCTGTCGGCCCGACCAGCAGCAGGTCGAGAAAACTCATCTCCTCCAACTGTATGGCCGTGAAACCCAGCAGCCGGCGCGCCTCGGGATTGGAAAAAGCGATCGCGCCATTGCCATCCACCACCATCACTCCGGCGCCCAGGTGGTCCGTGATGCCGTTGAGCAGCACTCCTTGATCGCGAAACAACTTCCCGGTCTTGCGCTGTCGCACCCCCAGCAACAGCACGCCTGTCAGCAGCAGCACCACGGCCAGGTTGACGACCAGGCCGATTCGGCCCTCCGCCGACTGGCCCAGCCAGTCCAGGCCGCCCAGCAGCCAAGCGGTGGCGATGCCGATCGGCACCAGACTCGGCCAGACATAGCGCCGCCAGTTCCGACCCTGCCCCGCAGGGTGCCCCGCCGCCTTCAAATCTTGGAACATCAGGAGACCCGTTGCTGTGTTGCGCGATTATGGTGGCTGCGGGCTTGGCGCGCGCGCGGCTCCGTCAGGCCTGGCGCAGATGCCAGGCTTTCGGTCGGGTGAAGGTGGCGATGCCGTAGGTGGACAGCGTCAGGCCCACTCCGGAGTCGCCGTGTCCGCTCCAGGGCAGGCGCGGACTGACGCGGTCGCAGCAGTTCCAGTAGACGCTGCCCGCGTTCACCTGCGCCAGCAGCGCCTTGGCGCGCGCTTCGTCGGGCGTGAACATGCCAGCGGTCAGGCCGTAGCGCGTGTCGTTCATGAGCTGCAGCGCCTGCGCGTCGCCCGACACCTTCTGGATGCCGATGACGGGGCCGAAGCTTTCCTCGCGCATCAGCTCCATGCTGTGATTCACCTCGGTGAAGACCGTGGGCGCAAACCAGTTGCCCGGACCGGGAAGCCGCGTGCCGCCGATGCGCAGCGTCGCGCCCTTGGCCAGCGCGTCCGCCACCTGGGCCTCGAGCACCGCCAGCTGCGGCGCGCGCGTGACGGCGCCGATGTAAGTGTCTTCCGCCATCGGGTCGCCGACCTTGAAGCCGCGCACCGTGTCCACAAAGGCCGCACAGAACGCGTCGTAAATCTTCTCGTGCACGTAGATGCGCTCGACCGAGCAGCAGCTCTGTCCGGTGTTGTACATGGCGCCGTCGGCGAGCGACTCGGCCGCGTTCTTCACGTTGGCGTCTTCACACACATAGGTCGGGTCCTTGCCGCCGAGCTCCAGCTGCAGCTTGACCATGCGCGGGCCCAGGGCCTGGGCGATCTTCGCGCCGGTGGCGTAGGAACCGGTGAAGAACAGGCCGTCGATTCTTTGCGCCTGCAGCGCCGCGCCGACCTCGCCGCCGCCGACCACGGCAATGAACACGTCCTTGGGAATGCCCGCAGCGTGCAGCAACCGCGCCATCGCCAGCCCCGTGAGCGTGGCGTATTCGGAAGGCTTGTAGAGCACGGCGTTGCCGGTGAGCAGCGCCGGCACATAGACGTTGGCGCCGACAAACCAGGGGTAGTTCCAGGCCGAGATGTTCACCACCACGCCCAGCGGGATGTGCTGGATCTGCTCGGTCATGCCACCCTCGGCGTAGACGGTCTCGGTGGCCAGCTGCGCGTCCACTTCCTTCAGGAAGAAGTCGATGCGACCCAGCAGACCATTGAGTTCGTTGCGCGACATCTTGATGGGCTTGCCGGTCTCGCCGGTCATCGTCGCAGCCAGCGTCTCCAGTTCGGCCACCACGCCGGCGCGAAAACGCGCGATGCAGGCCTTGCGCTCGGCCAAGGGCACGGCATTCCAGCCTGGCTGGGCAGCGCGCGCTGCGGCGGCCTTGGCGGCGACCGAAGCCGCGTCGTCGGCCGGCACCTGCGTGATGAGCGCTGCGGTGGCAGGGTTGTGGATGGGGAGTGTGTTCATGGGATTCATTCCTTATTCGATTTGGCGGCCTGGGCCGCGTTCAAGAAGTCCTGCAGCAGCGGCGTGTCATCCAGCGTTCCGAGATCGCTGCGGTGGAACTCCGGGTGCCACTGCACCGCCGCAACATAGGCGGGGCCGGTGTGGCGGATCGCTTCGATCATGCCGTCGTCGGGGCAGCGCGCCTCGACCACGAAACCTGCCGCCAGGTCCTTGATGCCCTGGTGGTGGATGCTGTTGATCTTCGGGCTCACGGCGGCGGCCAGCAGCTCGCTCAGGCGCGTGTTGGGCACGATGTCCAGGCCGTGAAAATTCAGGTCGTAGCTGTCGGCGTCTCTGTGCACCAGCGCGTCAGGCCGCTGCGTTCCGATGTCCTGCAACAGCGTTCCGCCAAAGGCCACATTGATCAGCTGCAGCCCGCGACAGACGCCGAACACCGGCTTGCCGGCGGCGACGAAGGCGCGCACCAGCGCCTGCTCGTAGACGTCGCGGATGCGGTCGCCGCCCCAGCGCTCCTGCAACGGAGCCTCGCCGTAACTGCCTGGCCAGACGTCGGCGCCGCCATGCAGCACCAGCCCGTCGAGCCAACGCGCGTAGTCGTCCAGATGCACTTCGGGTGGCGCGGCTTGCCCTGCGGGCGAAGGGATCATCACCGGCAGCGCGCCACCCGACATGACCCAGTGCGCCATCGACTGCTCGATGTACTGCAGCGTCTTCTTGGCAAAGACCGCGCGGTTCGGATCCGGGTACAGGAAGCAGGCGCTGATGCCGATTTTCAGGCGCGTACGTGCGGACGTCATGACACCTCCTTCAACGCGAGGCAATTTTCCGACGGGCCGCCCCTAGGAAGATTAGCCCCCTTGGGGCTGAGTCCCGAGGGTCCCAGACTGCCTAGGCAGTCTGGGACGGGACGAAGAGACCTTGCCTCCGGCATGGTCCTGTCCAGTGCAGCACACGCAGTGGCAAGCGTGGGGGTCATATCACATGGCTTCTTTGAACAGGCGCTCGAAATCCGCCGCAGTGCAGGGCCGCGGATTGGTCTGGTGGCAGATGTCGGCCGTGGCGATCTGCACCAGGCGCGCCAGCTGCTCGGGCTTGACGCCGTGCGCCGCCAAGCCGCCCTGGATGCCGACGCTGGCCTTGAGTGCTTTCAGCCAGGGCACGAGCGCTGCGCCACCGTCGGCGACCTTGCACACGTGCGCCAGTTCGTCGAACTTGGCCGGCGCGGCCTGGTAGTTCCAGGCCAGCACGGTGTCGATCATGAGCGCGTTCGCCAGTCCATGGTGCAGGTCGCAGACGGCGCCCAGCGCATGAGCGCAGGAGTGCACCGCGCCCAGGTCCTTCTGGAAGGCGATCGCGCCCATCATGGATGACATCATCATGTCGCTTCGCGCCTGCAGGTTGCCGGGTTCCTGCACCGCGGTGAGCAAGGCGGCGGCTGCGATGCGCGTGCCTTCGAGGGCGATGCCGTCGCACAGCGGGTGGTAGGCGGGCGACAGATAGCTCTCGATGTTGTGCGTGAGCGCGTCCATGCCGGTGGCCGCAGTCACTGCCGCTGGCAGGCCCAGCGTCAACTCCGGGTCGGCGAAGACGCACTTGGCCAGGATCTTGGGGCTGAAGACAACGCGCTTCAGATGCGTGTCGTTCTCGCTCACGACGCTGGAGCGGCCCACTTCGGAGCCGGTGCCCGAGGTCGTGGGCAGCGCCACGAAATACGGCAAGGGATTCACGATCGGCCGCACCTGCGGGTGGTCCCACACGTATTCCAGGATGTCGCCATCGTGCGTGGCTGCAATGCCCACGACCTTGGCCACATCGAGCGCGGCGCCGCCGCCAAAACCGATGATGCAGTCGGCACCGTGGGCCTTGTAGGCCGCGGCGCCGTCCATCACCTGGGCGCAGGTGGGGTTGCCGAAGACACCGCTGAACACCGCCACCTCCAGGCCGGCGAGATGCGTCTGGAACTCGGCCAGCACGGGCAGCGCGCCCAGCGCCCGGTCGGTGACGATCAGTGGGCGTTTCAGGCCTTGGCCCAGCAGGTGGGCCGCCACCCGCTTGCGAGCACCGGCGCCGAATTGGATGGGCGTGGGAAAGGAGAAGGATGTGATGCTCATGATGGGTTAAGGTGTAGAAATAAATGGTTCTTGTCGAATCTTTGACCGCCCAACTGGATCGCGCCGGGCTCGACGCCCCAGCACTGGAAGCCCAGATTCAGGTACAGACTCTCGGCCGCCACATTGCCCCGCGTCACGGTCAGCAGCAGCAGTTCCAGTCCGACATTTCGGGCATGTTCCAGCAGCGTGTGCAACAGCATCCTGGCAATACCGCGGCGCGCAAATTCAGGCGCCACAAACATGCCGATTATCAACCCCTTGTGCCTGACCTTGAGCCGCGCATCGCGCTCCAGGCCGACCACCCCGACCAGCCGGTTGTCGACCAAGGCACCCCAGACGCAGCAGGACGAATCGTTTCCCAGGCGCTGCGCGGCGCTGGCCAGCGGCTTGAGCGACTCCTCCTCGAAACTGGAGGTGAATGCTTCGGGATGGTCGTGAAAAGCGCGCAGCCGCAGCGCCCGGTAGGGCTCGGCGTCGCTGCTTGTGAGGCGGCGGATCAGGATGTCAGATGATTTCAAAATAGCGTTTCATCTCCCAGTCGGTGACGCCATCGAGCCACTGGCGCCACTCCCAGTCGCGGGTGGCTGAAAAATGATCGACGAAGCCGTCGCCCAGCCAGTCGCGGGCGATCGTGGACTGCTGGAAATTGCGCGTGGTTTCGATCAGCGTGCGCGGCGCGCGGGCCATGTTCTCCGCGCCGACGTTGGTGCCGGTGATGGGCGGCGCCGTGAGCTTGAGGCCTTTCTCCACGCCGTCCAGGCCCGCGGCGATCACCGCCGCCATCGCCAGGTAGGGATTCACGTCGGCGCCGGGGCAGCGCGTCTCCAGCCGCGTGGCTTTGGGGCTGCCGGCGATCACGCGAAAGCTCGCGGTGCGGTTGTCGATGCCCCAAGTCGGCTTGACCGGCGCCCAGAAGCCATCGACCAGACGCTTGTAGCTGTTGATGGTGGGCCAGATCATGGGCGCAAACTCCATCATGCACGCTACCTGTCCGGCGAGGTAGCTCTCGAACAGCTTGCTCATCTTGCGCGGGTTTTTCGCGTCGTAGAACAGGTTGGTCTTGCCGTCCGACAGGCTCTGGTGGATGTGGCCGCTGCAGCCGGGCAGCTTCTGGTCCGGCTTGGCCATGAAGCTGGGCATGATGCCAAAACCGGAGGCGATTTCCTTGGTACCGGTCTTGAACAATATGGCGCGATCCGCCTGCTCCAGCGCCTCGCTGAAGCCGATCGCCGCCTCGTACACGCCGGGGCCGGTCTCCGTGTGCAGGCCTTCGATGGGGACGCCAAAGGCCAGCATTTCGTCCATCAGGGTATTGAAGAACTCGCGGTTCTGGTTCATGCGCAACAGCGAATAACCGAACATGCCGGGCGTGAGCTGCTCCGGGCCCACGCCCTTTTTCGCGGCCCAGCTCTGCGGCGTTTCCAGGAAGTTGAACCACTCGAACTCCATGCCGGTCATGACTTGGAAGCCCATTTTCTCGGCGCGCTTGAGCACGCGCTTCAAGGTCTGGCGCGGGCACTGCGCGTGGGCCGTGCCGTCGGCATTCACGAACTCTCCCAGGAAGAAGGGCACGCCCTCGTCCCAGGGCACGTGGCGCGCGGTGTTCAGGTCCAGGCGCGCGAGCGCGTCCGGGAAACCGTGCTGCCAGCCGGTGGCCGTGGTGTTGTCGTAGGTCTGGTCCATCATGTCCCAGCCCAGCACCACGTCGCAAAAACCGAAGCCGCCGCCGGGATAGGGCTCGGCTGCCCCCAGGAACTTGTCGCGATGCAGGTACTTGCCGCGCAGCACGCCGTCAATGTCGCTCACCGCGACCTTGACCTTGGGCGCGCCCGACTTCCGGATCGCCGCCACCGCGGGGTGCAGCTTGCTCGTTGTCTTTGTTGCCACGTTGTTCTCCTTGTTCATTGCCGCCTGGGTTCTACGCTCACCCCAACCCTCTCCCGCAAGCGGGCGAGGGGGAAATATTCACTCCCTACTCGCTTGACCCTTTGGGGAGAGGGCGGGGGTGAGGGGTCAACCAGCCGCTGCAATCCCCATGTCCTGCAACGCCAGCGCCACTGCGTGCACGGCCTGCTCGATCTCGCTCTGGCCAATGGCGCCTATGCAGCCGACGCGGAAGGTCTCCACCTGCGTCAGTTTACCGGGGTAGAGCAAAAAGCCATGCGCGCGCACCGCCGCGTAAAAGGTCTTGAAGTCGTACTTGGTGTGGGCCGGCGCGTGAAAGGTGACGATGATGGGCGCCTGCACCGACGGATCCAGAAACGGCTTGAAGCCAAGCCGCGACATGCCGCCAATCAGGGTTTCGTAGTTGGCCGTGTAGCGCGCCAGGCGCGCCGGCTGGCCGCCTTCGGCCTCGAATTGCGCAATCGCCTCGTGCAGCGCGACCACCACATGCGTGGGCGGGGTGAAGCGCCACTGCGTGGTCTTTTCCATGTACTGGTACTGGTCGTACAGGTCCATCGCCAGCGACTGGCTGCGGCCCGCACAGGCGTCCAGCACGGCCTTGCGGATGAACACGAAGCCCATGCCGGGAACGCCCTCCAGGCACTTGCCGCTGGCGGCCACCAGGGCGTCGAAGCGGGTCTTGCGCGCGTCGATTTCCAGTGCGCCAAAGGAGCTCATGGCGTCGACGACCAGGCCCTTGCCGTGGGCCGCGCAGACATCGGCCACCGCCTGCAAGGGGTTGAGCACACCGGCGCTGGTCTCGCAGTGGATCAGCACCACGTGCGTGATGCTCGCATCCTTTGCCAACGCCTGCTCCAGCGCCGCGGGATCGACCGGGACCGAATCCTCAAACCCGAGCACGCTGCAGCGCCGCCCCATGAGGGTGGAGATGCGCGCCGCGCGCTTGCAGTAGGCACCGTTGTCCAGCACCAGCACGTGACCATCGTGCGGTACCAGCGTGGCGATCGCGGCCTCGACGCTGAAGGTGCCGCTGCCCTGCAAGGGCACGACCACATGGCTGTCGTGGCCGTGGATGATGTCCAGCAGGCTCTTGCGCACGCTCGCGGTCACGGCGTTGAAGTCCGCATCCCAGGAGCCCCAGTCCTTGAGCATCGCCAGCTTGGTGCGCAGCGTCGTCGTGAGCGGTCCGGGGGTGAGCAAAATTCGGTCTCTGTCCATGTGATCTCCTTTGATTAACGCGCTCGCCAGGCTTGGGTGCGCCGGTTGCTCCACCAGGCAAAGCCCTTGAACAGCAGCGTCGCCACGGAAGATGACAGTGCGATCAGCACCGCCATGGCGGCGGCGGCGCCCATCTCGCCGGCCTCGTCCAGGTTCAGGATCGCGATCGACGCCACCTTGGTCTCGGGCGAATACAGGAACACCACGGCCGAGATCGTGGTCATGGCGTTGATGAAGAAGTAGCGCCCCATGTCGATCAGCGCCGGCGCGCAGACCGGCAGCGTGACGCGCCAGAAGGTTTTGTAAAAAGGCACCTTGAGCGAGGCGCTGACGGCTTCGAACTCGCTGTCCAGCGCCTTCAGAGCCGTCACCGCCGTGAGGTGGCCGGTGGTGTAGAAGTGCACGATGGAGCACAGCGTGAGCAGAGTGAGCGTGTGGTACAGGCCGCCCAGGGGATTGCCGGGCGCATTGAAGAAGAAGATGTAGCCCAGGCCCAGCACCAGCCCCGGCACTGCCATCGGCACCACCGCCAGCAGGCGCAGCAGTCCGTGCAGAGCGGCCACGCCCTTGGTTTTTTCCAGCAGGTAGGCGCCGGAAAACACCAGCGTCGTGCCGAACAGGGCAGTGCCTGCAGCCATCTTCAGGCTGTTGAAAAAGGCCACGCCGACCTCGGCGTCCAGCAGTCCGAGCTGGTAGTGGCGCCAGCTGGGCGTGAGGTTGTAGGGCCAGAAGGTGGCAAAGGAGGCGAACACGGCCATGCCCAGCATCGCCAGCACCAGCGCGGCGATGGACACGCAGTACAGCGTCATGAGTCGGTCGAACAGCGGCGCCGGCTGGGGCGAGTACGGCACGGCGCGGGCGGTGAGCATCGCGGTCTGGCGCCGGCTCACGTAGTGGTCCACGGCGAAGGTCAGCAGCGCGGGCGCGAGCAGCAGGATGGCCACGACCGCGCCCTTGGAGAAATCCTGCTGGCCTATGACCAGCTTGAACACGTCGGTGGCGAGCACGTTGAAGTTGCCGCCGATCACCTTGGGAATGCCGAAGTCGGTGATCACCAGCGTGAAGGTCACGAGCGCGGCCGAGATCAGTCCGTACTTGGCGCCGGGCAGCGTGATGGTGAAGAACTTGCGCGCCGCGCTCGTGCCCATGGCGTCGGCGGCCTCGTACAGGCGCGCGTCCGACAGGCTCAAGCCCGTCACCAGGATCATCAGCGTGTGCGGAAACACGGCGATGCACTCGGCCAGAACGATGCCCGGCGCGCCATAGATCTGCTCGATGCCCAGGTCCTGCATCCAGTCCTTGAGCACGCCCTGATTGCCAAACCAGTAGATCAGCGAGATCGCCGACAAGAGCGAGGGCGCCAGCAGCGGGATCAGCGTCACGCCGCGAAACAGCGACTTCATCGGCATGCAGGAGCGCGTCAGCGCGTAGGCAAAGGCAAAGGCCAGCGGCAGCGCGATCAGCGTCACTGTGCCCGACACCCACAGGCTGTTCCACAGGCTGCCCAGCAGCGCCGGGGTTTTGGCGTATTCGATGAAGTTGGCAAACCAGACGAACTCGCCTGCAGGCCCCTGCAGTGCCTGCAGCAGGATCGCCAGCAGGGGTGCGGCCAGGAAAGCGATCAGTGTCAGCGCAATCAGCGCCAGCGCCACATGCGCGATGCGGTCCACCCCATGCTGCTGGAGCTTGGGCGGACGGGTCACGGCAGGCATGGGCAACACCGCCATCAGAAGACCTTGATGCGTTCTGGCAGCAGTTTCAGCGTCACGCTGGATCCGACCTCAAGTGACTGCTCCGACAGGAAGTTCAGCGACAGATAGACCATGAGCTTGTGCGCGCCGAGTGCTTCGGCCCGCACGTGCACGTGGCAGTAGGAACCCAGGAACTCGATCTTCTCGATGCGCGCCTCAAACACATGCGCGTCTCCGGCAGCGATGGGCCGCGCCAGCACGTCTTCGGGCCGCAGGTAGACGCGCACCTCGCGGTCTGCGCCAACGCTGGGCAGGCACATGCTGCCAAAGCGCAACTCGCCCTGAACCCGCTGCGCGCTCAGCACGTTGATCTTGCCGACGAAGTCCGCGACAAAGGGCGACGCCGGCTCGCGGTAAATGTCCATGGGCGTGCCAACCTGTTCGATCACGCCGTGGTTCATCACGACGATGCGGTCGGCCACGCTCAATGCCTCTTCCTGATCGTGCGTCACCATGATGGTGGTCACGCCCAGCTTTTGCTGCAACGCGCGGATTTCGCCGCGCAGGCGGATGCGCTCGAGCGCGTCCAGCGCCGACAGCGGCTCGTCCAGCAGCAACAGGCCGGGAGACGTTGCCAGGGCCCGGGCCAGCGCAATGCGCTGCTGTTGACCGCCCGAGAGCTGGCCGGGAAATTTCGATTCACTGCCCGGCAGTCCCACCAGCTTCACCAGCTCGGCGACGCGCTGTTTGATCTCGGCGCGCGGCGTCTTGCGGTTCACCAGCCCATAGGCCACGTTGTCGGCCACGCTCAGGTTCGGAAACAGCGCGTAGCTCTGGAACACGATGCCGTAGTCGCGCTGCGCGGGCGGCAGCAGCGAGATGTCGCGCCCGGCCTGCAGGATCTCGCCGGCGCTTTGCACCTCCAGGCCGGCGATGATGCGCAACAGCGTGGTCTTGCCGCAGCCCGAGGGCCCCAGGAAGCAGACGAACTCGCCCCGTCCGATCTCCAGGTTGATGTCCTGCAGCGCGGTGAAGTTGCCAAAGTCCTTGCGGATATGGCGCAGGTCGAGAAAAGGGGGTGGGCTCATGCGCTCCATGTCGAAGGGCCGCCCGCCGGGCGGTCAAAGAAGGGGCCACTCAGTCCAGCCGGGCGGCCCCGGGGTTTCGCCAGGGAATCAGCGCTTCTCGGTCTTGCCGTCGTAGCGCGAGGTCCACTCGGTCAGGATGCGGGCGCGCTGTTCGGCGGCGTAGTTGAAGTCGAGCTTGACCAGGCGCTGCTCGTAGTCCTTGGGCACGTTGGCCAGCGGAGCTGCCACGCCGGGCTGAGCCGTGATGGCGAAGTTCTTGCCGTACAGCAGCATCGCGTCCTTGCTCGAAGCCCAGTCCGCCAGCTTCTTGGCCGCGTCCAGTTTCTTCGTGCCCTTGTGGATGGCGAAGGCCTCCAGATCCCAGCCCAGGCCTTCCTTGGGGAACACCAGGTCGATGGGCGCGCCCTTGGCCTTGTTGGCGTTGGCGCGGTACTCGAAGGAAATGCCCACGACAAACTCGCCGCTGGCCGCCATGTTGCAGGGCTTGGAGCCCGAGTGCGTGTACTGCGCGATGTTGTTGTGCAGACCGTCCATGAACTTCCAGCCGCCGCCTTTGCCGGCCTGGTCGCCAAACAGCGTGAGCCAGGCCACCACGTCAAAGTAGCCGGTGCCGCTGGAGGCGGGATTGGGCATGACGATCTGGCCCTTGTACACGGGCTTGGTCAGGTCCTGCCAGCTCTCCGGCTTGGGGATGTTCCTCTTCTTCGCTTCCACGGTGTTGAAGCACACAGTGGCGCCCCACACGTCCATGCCCCACCAGGCCGGCACGGCCTTCTTGTCGCGGTACTGGCTCATGATGGCGTCCAGGTTCAGCGGCGCATAGGGCTCGAGCATGCCCTGCTTGTCCATCAGCGCCAGGCTGGAGGCGGCCACGCCCATCACCACGTCGGCCTGGGGGTTGGCCTTTTCCGCCAGCAGCTTGGCCGTGATCACGCCCGTGGAGTCGCGCACCCACTTGATTTCAATGTCGGGGTAGGACTTGTTGAAGCCTTCCTGGTAGGCCTTGACCTGATCGGTTTCCAGCGCGGTGTAGACCAGCAACTGGGTCTTCTGCGCGAACGCCGCAGCGCTGAGCGCCAGCAGGCTCGTCACGACAAGAGATTTCGGCAAAGTGGATAGACGCACGTGGGACTCCTTGAGGTAAATTCGCAATACTGTGACGCTTGGGTGACAACATGATGACAGAACCTCAGGGGTGGACGCAAGCGCACATTCCCGACTGGCAATTGTTTTTTGCTGATTGTTGACAATTGTGATTCAATGACGGCATGCCCGCTGCGCTCCATCCCACCATCGCCCTGCTGCAAAGCAGTTCGCTCTCCAGCGTGGTGCAGCAGGAGATCGAGCGCGCCATTCTGGCGGGCGACTACCCACCCGGATCGAAGTTGAGCGAAGCCGCGCTGGCCGAGAAGCTGGGCGTCTCCCGCGGCCCCGTGCGCGAGGCGTTCCGCATGCTCGATGAGGCGGGCCTGGTGCGCAGCGAAAAGAACCGCGGCGTGTTCGTGCGCGCCATTCCGATGGACGAGGCGCTGGAGATCTTCGATCTGCGCGCTGCCATGGACGAGTGGGTCGGCAAGCGGCTGGCCGAGAGCATCACGGCCGAGCAGGTCAGGGAACTCAAGGCGCTGGTGGCGGAAATGGAAGAGGCGGTGAAGGCGCAGGACGCGCGCCTGTACCACCTGGCGAATCTCCGCTTTCATGACCGCATGGTCGAGATGGTGGGCAACCGCAAGCTGACCGACACCTACCGCCGGCTGATCAAGGAGCTGTCGTTGTTTCGGCGCCAGAATCTGGCCGATGCGGTGCTGATGCGCACCTTCCTCAGCGAGCACAAGAAGATCGTGAAAGCGATCGCTTCCGGCGACGGGCAAGCCGCCGCGCGCGCGATGCTCGAGCACGTGATGCAGAGCAAGCAGCGCACGCTGGCCAACGATGTGCTCCAGCGCGGCCTTGCGCCGAGCGCCTCGGGCCGCTGACGCCCAACAGGTCAATGTCAGGTGAAACCTACCCAAAGCGAGGGCGATGTCAACCAGTCGCCCCGGCGCAGCCAGTGGCAGTCGCAGCATGTGGAGCCCGAAACGCGCGCCCTGCTCGCGCGTGACAGCGCGGCGTTCCTGCACCAGTCGGTGTCCACACCCTGCCTGAGCGCGGTCGCCAAGGCTGATGGCATCTGGATCGAAGACACGGGCGGGCGCCGCTACATGGATTTCCATGGCAACAACGTGCACCATGTCGGCTATGCCCATCCGCACGTCATCGCGGCGATCAAGGACCAGCTCGATGCCCTGACTTTTGCCCCGCGCCGTTTCGCCAGCGAGCGCGCGGTGGAACTGGCTGAAGTTCTGGGCCAGCGCTTCCTGTCGCTGACAGGTCATGCCGGCAAAGTGCTGTTCACCACCGGCGGCTCCGACGCGGTGGAAGTGGCGATCAAGCTGGCGCGCATCGCCACCGGTCGTTTCAAGACGCTGAGCTTCTGGGACTCGTTTCACGGCGCCGGTTTTGGCGCTTCCAGTGTTGGCGGGGAGTCGCTGTTTCGCAGCGGGAATGCAGTGGGGCCCCTGCTTCCCGGCACCGAACATGTGGCGCCCTTCGGCTGCTACCGCTGCCCCTACGGCCACGCGGTGGATGACAGCGGCCAGCCGCGGCTCGATCAATGCCGACTCGCCTGCGCCAGCATGGTGCGCTACGTGCTCGAGCGCGAGGGCGACGTGGCGGCCGTGATCGCCGAGCCGGCGCGCGCCGTGCCCTTCATCCCGCCGCCGGGCTACTGGCAGGCCGTGCGCGACGCCTGCCACGCGCACGGCACGCTGCTGATCTTCGACGAGATCCCCACCGGGCTGGGCAAGACCGGGCGCTTCTTCGCCGCAGAACACGACGGCGCAGCGCCCGACATCGTGGTGCTGGGCAAGGCGCTGGGCGGCGGCGTGCTGCCGATCGCCGCCTGCATCGCACGCGCCGATCTGGACGTCGCGGGCGCTTATGCGCTGGGCCACTACACGCACGAGAAGAATCCGGTCACGGCAGCGGCCGCGCTGGCCACGCTCGAGGTCATCGAGCGCGAGCGCCTGGTCGAGAACGCAGCGCGCGTGGGCGACTACGCGCTGGAACGACTGCAGGAGATGAAGCAGCGTCACGCGCTGATCGGCGACGTGCGGGGACGGGGTCTGCTGCTGGGGCTGGATCTCGTCAGCGAGCGCGATCTCAAGACGCCGGCCGCCGACGCGGCCGAGCGCGTGCTCTACGCAGCGCTGTCGCGTGGCCTGTCCTTCAAGACCACGATGGGCAACGTGCTCACGCTGACCCCGCCGCTGATCACCACGCGCGCGCAGATGGGGCAGGCACTCGACATCCTGGACGAATGCCTGGCCGAGGTCAGCTCCGGCAGTTGAACGGCTGGCGCCTCAGCGGGCCTGGGCGCTGGGGCGCTCCGCCACGCGGTCGCGCCAGGCCTGCAGCGCGTGCAGGCCATGGGCCGAGGGCTTGAACTTCATCAGCTTGGCGAACTCGATGCCACAGAACGCGGTGATGTCGGCCACGGTGAAGCGCGCGCCGGCCATCCAGGGCTGACGCTGCAGCAGCTGATCAAACCAGCGCGCCGCCTCCAGCACCTTGTGCGCCTGTGACTGGCCGAACTCGGGAAACTGCGGCTGCTCCAGCACCGCCAGGCCCGGGTGCGAGTGCCGAACGCTGTTGGCAATGCCCAGCAGCAGCTGCCACTCGACGCGCCGATCGGCCATTTCAATGAAGGCCCGTTCTTCGAAGTCGACGCCCATCAGGTTGGGCTCGGGGTAGAGGCCTTCAAGGTAGCTGCAGATGGCGCGGGATTCGGTCAGCACGCGACCGTCGTCAAGTTCCAGCGCCGGCACTTTGGCCAGCGGGCTCTTGGCGCGGTAGCTCTCGCCCTTGTGCTCCAGCGCGTTCAGGTCGACGTCCACCCGTTCGATGCCGGTGATGTTCTTCTCGTGCATGAACATGGTCACGCGCCGCGGGTTGGGCGCACCTGGAGCGTTGTACAGCTTCATGTTCAGACGCCTCCCAGTTTCGATTGACCCTGCTCCAGCATCGTGCGCGCGCCCTGGGCAAACTGCTCTGCCTTTTGCGGGTCGTCCACGCGCAGATCCATCGAGGAAACGGGCCGCTCGATGCCGCGCTGCACGGCCGGGCGGGCGCGGATCTGATCGCGCCAGCGTTTCAGGTGCGGCAGGTCGTCCACTTCCACTCCGGACCAGCGGTGCGTGCGCACCCAGGCCCAGTTGGCGATGTCGGCGATGGAATAGTCGCCGGCCAGAAATTCGTGCTCCTTCAGGTGCCCGTCGAGCACGCGGAACAGGCGCTTGCTCTCGCCCTGGTAGCGTTCGATGACGCTGGGGATCTTCTCGGGAAAGTAGCGGAAGAACACATTCGCCTGACCCATCATCGGACCGATGCCGCCCATCTGGAACATCAGCCACTGGAGCACGCGGGAGCGACCCTTGGGATCGGTGGGCATCAGCTGGCCAGTCTTCTCCGCCAGGTAGATCAGACAGGCGCCCGACTCGAACACGGCAAAGTCGTCTTCGTCGCGGTCCACGATCGCGGGGATGCGGCCGTTGGGATTGATCGCCAGAAATTCCGGGCGCTTTTGTTCTGCCTTGGTCAGATCCAGCACCTGGAGGGCATAGGGCAGGCCCAGCTCTTCCAGTGCGATGGACACTTTGTGTCCGTTGGGAGTGGCTGCGGTGTAGAGATCGATCATGAGGCGCGTCCGGACAGGTGTTGAGTTCACGCATCGTAGCGGGTCGAGCCCTGGCCTTCGCGCCGGGTGCCGGAATGCACCCACAAGGTGATGTGCCAAGCGCTGCCAGCAGCGGCGGCTTGTTGGGTCGCCGGATGGCTGCTCGCGCTGGCTCAGGTCGCCGCGGCGCCCGGCTCCGCGGCTGTCCCCCGGCCTACGGCCTCCTCCTTGATGCCGCTGCGCCAGGCACCACGACGACCTGAGCTAACAGACTGACGTGGTGATCGAAGCGCATACCGTTGGGGTTTGTGGACGACGACGCTGGGGCGGGCGGCGCAGCGAAATAAAGGCGGAGCCAAGGCCGAAGGCCGCGGGCGGGGGACATTCGCGTAGCCGCCTGCCCCAGAGCCGTCGTCTGGCACCTGCTTCCAAACTGCGAAGCACATCATCACGCCCATCATGGAGGGAACGGGCAAACTTATCCACATCGCTGTCGCCAATCAGGAAACTCTCCATAGAATGGACGCCTCCTCGAACTGACGAAGGAACAAAACCATGTCACTGAACGCCGATGAAATTGCGCTGGATGAGCGCGAATTGGTTCTCACCCGGCTTATCGATGCGCCGCACGACAAGCTGTTTCGCTGCTGGAC
Organism: uncultured beta proteobacterium; assembly: GCA_903838565.1. GTDB lineage: Bacteria > Pseudomonadota > Gammaproteobacteria > Burkholderiales > Burkholderiaceae_C > CAIKVZ01. Next base: position 49,272 of record CAILZB010000133.1, read on the forward strand.
CGAGCCCGCGCTGATCGTCCAGTGGTTTACGCCACCACCCTGGAAAACGATTCACGCCGAAACCGATGTCCGCGCGGGTGGATCGTCGCTGATCGTGATGCAGGGGCCGGACGGAACACAGACGCCCAATCGCGGCGTCTACCTCGAGGTCGTGAAGACCCAGCGGCTGGTCTTCACGGATGCCTACACTTCCGCCTGGGTGCCTTCAGCCAAGCCTTTCTTCACCTGCGTGCTGAGCTTTGAAGCGGAAGGCACAAGGACGCGCTACACGGCACGCGCCTTGCACTGGACGAAGGAAGACCGAGATATGCACGACCGCATGGGGTTTCATGCGGGCTGGGGCATTGCGACGGATCAGCTGGCAGCGTTGGCGGCAACACTCTGATGGCCGACGCTGTTGCGGGGCTATCGGCCGTGTGTCAGGGGTTCTCGCCTGCCGCGAGGCGCAGATTGATGTCGGCGATGACGGCAGGCAGATCGCGCAGGTCGTCGATCACGTAGTGCGCGCCGCTCTCGAGCACCAGCTTCTCCTTGGATGCGAGTTCTTTCAGAGCCAGCTCGGCCGGACTCATCCTGCGCACCGCATCCCAGCTGTCGGCCACGTAGTTGCTCCACTTGGAGACGCCCACGCGCCAGCACAGCGGCGCCCCTTCGCCGGCGCCTGACACCGTGTCGTCAACCTTGACCGTGCGGCGCAGCGCGTTCTCCAGGTTGTAGACGCCCATGCGCTCCAGATTCTTGATCACCATGTAGGGGGTGGGGCGTGGCATTTCGACCTCGTCGCCGGCGCACGCGGTGTCGGGCACGAAACCCTGACCGGCCGCACCCGCCAGCAGCAGGTCCATCATGTCGCGGGTGAAGCCGGTGGTCACGCCCAGCTTGATGCCCTGGCGCTGCAGGCCCTGAACCACCTCGGCCACGCCCGGCAGCAGGTCGTGGTAGCTGCCCTTACGCAGCAGCGCCAGCTGCGTGGGGACAAAGTCGGCGAACATCGCGGCCACGTCCGACGGGGCCGGTGCACGGCCGAACTTGGCTTCGAAGCGAGCGCGCACCGAAGGGGTTTCGGTGATTGCCTTGATGTGCAGGTCCTTGCGCAATCCCATGGGCTCGCGCGCCTCGGGCATGGTGATCTCCAGCCCGTACTTCTTGAACACCTCGACGAACACGATCGCCGGCGCGTCCACGTAGCGGTCCATGGTCGTTCCCGAGCAATCGAGCATCACGTAGCCGACGCTGCGCTCGGTGTTCTCCCGGTCGAACTTCTGCTGCTGCGCGGCTGCGTGGCGCACGTCCTCGGGCACACGGCCCACGGCTGAAAGCCGGGAAACGACGGATTCGGTCATGCTCATGCTCCTGTGATTCTTGCGATCTGCACAAAGGGTGGCGCCGCCACGATGGCTGCGCCGCAGGGTGCAAGTATTCCGATTGTCGGTTGCAGTTTGTACATTGTCAACAATTTGCAAAATAGCCGGGCGTGGATAATCCACCTTGACGCAGGCCGGCGCGATCTCGCGCCGGCCGTCCCGGCAAGATCCCGGCGTGACGAGGAACACACTTCATGACACTCAGCTGGCCCGTTGTTGGCGCGGTACTCTTTGGTGCGCTGCTGCACGCCGGCTGGAACGCGCTGGTCAAATCCAGCAGCGACAAGGATCTGGATACGGCGCTGATCCATCTGATCGGCTCCCTGCTGGCGATCCCGATCGTGGCGCTGGTCGGCTGGCCCGACCCCAAGGCCTGGCCTTTCATCGCCGCCTCGGTGCTGATTCACATCGGTTACTACCTGGCCCTGACCGGTGCCTACCGGCACGGGGACCTGGGCCTGACCTACCCGCTGATGCGCGGCGTGGCGCCGCTGCTGGTGGCGTTGTCGGCCACTTTCACGCTGCATGAAACGCTGTCGCCGCTGTCCTGGGCCGGCGTGCTCGGCATCAGCGCCGGCGTGCTGGTCCTGGGCCTGAGCCGGCACGCGCTGGACAGCCCCAAGGCCGTGAGTTTTGCGCTGGCCAACGCCGTCGTGATCGCCACCTACACCGTGGTCGACGGGCTGGGCGTGCGCGCCTCGGGTCATGCGCTGCAATATGTCGCAACGCTGTTCATGTTCGATGGCTGGCCCTACGCCTTGCTGATCTTTGCCACGCGTGGCCACGACCTGGGGCGTTATGCGCGAGCACGCTGGCCCATGGCCACGCTGGGCGCCTGCGGCTCGCTCGGATCCTACGGCATTGCGCTGTGGGCCATGACCGTGGCGCCGGTGGCCACGGTGGCCGCGCTGCGGGAAACCTCGGTGTTGTTCGCCGTGATGCTGGGCAGCTGGATGCTCAAGGAGCAGGTCACACTGCGGCGCTTCATCGGCGCCTGTACCATCGTGGGCGGCGTCATGGCCGTGCGCATGGGCTGAGAGCCCGCGCAAGGTTCACGCGGCGTCGCCACGGGCCAGATTCGCGGCGACCTGCTCCAGCCGCACGCGCACCTCTTCGGCCTTGAAGGGCTTGGCGATGAAGTGATCCATGCCGGCGTCCAGGCAGGCCTGCCGGTCTGCAGGCATGGCGTTGGCCGTCATGGCCACGATCGGGGCGCGGAACCGGCCATGGGCCAGCTCGAAGGCGCGTATGCGCCGCGTTGCCTCCAGTCCGTCCATCACCGGCATCTGCATGTCCATGAACACCACGTCGAAGCCGCGCTGCATCACTGCGTCCAGTCCCTGCTGACCGTCCTTCGCCACGGTCACGTGGTGTCCGCAGCGCTCGATCAGCTTGGCCGCCAGCATCTGGTTCACCGGGTGGTCTTCCACCAGCAGGACCTGCAGGCCGCTGTTTGTGCTCACCGGCGCAGGCGCAGGTGCGGCGACGGGTGCTGCCTCGGGCGCGGCGGGTTCGGGCACGGATTCCAGCGGCACGGTGAAGTGGAACGTGCTGCCCTGGCCAGCCTGCGACTCGAGCCAGATCCGCCCGCCCATCAGCAGCACCAGGGTGCTGGAGATGGTCAGACCCAGACCGGTGCCGCCGTAGTGCCGCGTGGTGGAATTGTCGGCCTGGGTGAAGGCTTCGAAGATGCTGTCCTGCTTCTCAGCGGCAATGCCGATGCCGGTGTCGCGCACCCAGAAATGAAGTCGGGTCGAGTCAGTCCACTGCACGCCGACAGTGATGCCGCCCTGGGAGGTGAACTTGATGGCATTGCCCACCAGATTGGTCAGCACCTGGCGCAGGCGTCCCGGGTCGCCGCGCATGCGCTGCGGCAGGCCGGGCGACAGCTCGCTGCACAGCGTCAGGTTCTTTTGCTGCGCGCGTACGGCCAGCGGCTTGAGCGACTGCTCCAGCCACTGTGGCAGCTCAAAAACATAGTTTTCCAGGCTCAACTTTCCGGCTTCGATCTTGGAGAAATCCAGGATGTCGTTGATCACCACCAGCAGCGATTCCGCCGAGGTCTTGACCGCTTCCAGATGTTCCCTTTGCTGCGCGCTGAGCGACGAGTCCAGCACCAGTTCCGTCATGCCCATGATGCCGTTCATGGGCGTGCGGATCTCGTGGCTCATGTTGGCCAGAAACTCGCTCTTGGCGCGGTTCGCCTGCTCCGCCGCCTCCTTGGCCTGCGTCAGTTCCACCACGCGCTCGCGCACCGCCCGCGACATGGCGTTGAAGGCGGCGCCCAGCTGTCCGAGCTCGTCCGGGCCTTCGGTGACCGGTGCCGGCGTGAGGTTGCCGGCGGTCACTTCGCGGCTGGCACGGGTCAGGTCCGCCAAGTGCCGCGTCATCCAGAAGCCCAGCACCGTCAGCAGCAGGAACGACAGCAGCAGCTCGCCCACGGCGATGAAGGCGCCCTGGGTCAGCAGCGCCTGACGCGCCAGCGCGATGTGCGACAGATCCAGGCCGAAATGCAGCTGGCCCAGCACCTGGCCAAACATCGTGATCGGCCTTTGCACGTGGTACACGGGCCGGCCCTGTGCGCGCGCCAGTTCCAGATTCCTGTCGGGTTCGGGCAGCGCCTTGTCCAGCGGCCAGCCGCTGCTGGCAACGCGGTTGCCCTGGGCGTCCACCACCACCAGGTACTGCACGCCCTGCTGGCTCAGGCTCTCGTTCAGCACCGACTGCACCGTGGCGTAGTCGCTCTGCGCCAGCGGTGCCACGGTGGCGGCGATCAGGATCGGCGTGATCTGGCGCGAGTGCTGTTCTACCTGCTCGCCCATGAAGCCGTGCATCAGCCGCAGGCTGTTGCTCACCAGCAGCGTCAGCATCACCGCCTCGACCACCACCGCCACCAGCAGCAGTCGTGCGCGAACCGATCGAAACGGCAGCATCATGTCAGGGGCTCGGCGCTCAGACGCTCACTGCAGCGTCTGGCGGACTTCGCGCGCGTAGGGGTCCATCGCTTCGAGCTCCCTGGGCTTGAGCTTGCGGTAGCCCTCGAGCTTGTATTTCTCGAAGTAGGCTTTGCCTTCAGCGCTGTCGGCAAAGCTCCAGAGCGCGGCATCGATCTTTTCCTTGTGTGCCAGCTGGCGCTTGTTGAGCATGTAGACCCTGCCGGCCAGCGGCTCGCTGATCACCAGAAAGCGCATCTTTGACTGCACGTCGCGCGTCAGGCTCTGGTAGTTTGCCAGCGAGGTGAAGCCCGCGGCGGCGTCACCGGCCAGCACCAGGCGTGCCACGCTGTCGGAGGCGCTGACATAGCGCAGCGGCTCCTGGATGCCGTTCTGTTTCAACCAGTGCTGGCCCCACAGCGTGACCAGCGAGGTCGAGGACAGCCCCAGCACGGGCTTGCCCTTGAGGTCCTTGGCGCTCTTGTAGGGGCTGTTTCCTGCCACCAGCGCCACGGCGCGGAAGTCGGCGCCATAAGTCAGCAGCGGGAGATACTCGGCATCGGTCTGGCCCAGGCGCGCCTGGTGCCCGGTCGTGACGGCGATGTCGTAGTCCTGGTGCAGCATGCGGCGCGCGAACTCGGTGAAATCGGGCGCGGTCACCACCTCCACCGGCACGCCCAGCGCCTTTTCCAGCTGCAGCCGCAGCGGCTGGTACATCTCCAGGATCACCCGGGCGCTGGTGTGGGGCGCAATGCCCAGGCGGAAAACCGGGGGTGTCTGGGCCTGCGCGCTGGCACACAGCAGAACCAGCAAGCTCAGGCATAAGCGCCGCAGGAAGGAAGGAGCAGACATAGGGACAGTCTTATGGGTTGCAATCCGACCATTTTAGGCAATGACATCGGCTCCGGCGCTGAAACGCCGGGTGCGGCCCGCCTGCGCGCACGGACCCGCCTCTCAGATCACGCCATCGGCGCGCAGTTGTGCCACCTGCTCGACGCTGTAGCCCAGCTGCGCCAGCACCTCCTGCGTGTGTTCGCCCAGCAGCGGTGAACGCGTCACTTCGGTCGCGCTGTCGGACATCTTGATCGGGTTGCCCACGGTCAGGTACTTGCCGCGCGTGGGATGGTCCACTTCGACGATGGTGCCGGTCTCGCGCAGCGAGGGCTCTTCGGCGATTTCCTTCATCGACAGGATGGGTCCGCAGGGAATGTCGTATTGGTTCAGGATCTCCATGGCCTCGAACTTGGTCTTGGTCATGGTCCATTCTTCGATGCGCGCAAAGATCGGTTTCAGGTGCAGCAGCCGCGCCGCCGGCGTGGCGTGCGCCGCGTCGGTGATCCAGCCCTCCTCGCCGATGACCTTGCACACCGCGGGCCAGACGGCGGCTTGCGTGATGAAATAGATGTAGGCGTTGGGATCGGTCTCCCAGCCCTTGCACTTCAGGATCGAACCGGGTTGACCGCCGCCGGACGAGTTGCCGGCGCGCGGCACCGCCTCGCCGAACTTGCCGTCAGGGTATTGCGGATATTCGTGCATGGTGCCGGTGCGCTCCAGCCGCTGCTGGTCGCGCAGTTTCACGCGGCACAGATTCAGCACGGAATCCTGCATCGGCGCGAGCACCTTCTGCCCGCGTCCCGTGGTATTTCGTTGGTACAGCGCGGCGACGATGCCCAGCGCCAGATGCAGACCGGTGCCGCTGTCGCCGATCTGCGCCCCGGTGACCAGCGGCGGGCCGTCGTCAAAACCGGTGGTCGAGGCTGCGCCACCGGCGCACTGGGCGACGTTCTCGTAGACCTTGCAGTCCTCGTAGGGTCCCGGACCAAAGCCCTTGACCGAGGCCACGATCATGCGCGGGTTGAGTTTCTGGATGTGCTCCCAGGTGATGCCCATGCGGTCCAGCGCGCCAGGGGCGAAGTTCTCCACCAGCACGTCACACTCCTTGATCAGCGTGTTCAGCACCTCCTTGCCCGCGGGCTTTTTGGTGTCCAGCGTGATGGAGCGCTTGTTGTGGTTCAGCATGGTGAAGTACAGGCTGTCGACGCCGGGGATGTCGCGCAGTTGGCCGCGCGTGGCATCGCCTTCGCCGGCGCGTTCGACCTTGATCACGTCGGCGCCAAACCACGCCAGCAGCTGCGTGCAGGTCGGTCCCGATTGGACGTGGGTGAAGTCAAGGATGCGGACTCCGTCGAGTGCTTTGCTCATGGGTATTGCTTTCTATCTAAGGCCTGCAGGCCGCGGCGCTCTCGTCAGGAGTGATCGAGGCGATGCCTGATATTTTAGGGTCTGCGGCGTGTGCCCACGCCATGTTGTGTCAACATCACGCGCCAAAAAAAACGGCGCCTGAAGCAGGCGCCGTTTTTCATGTCAGGCAGCTGAGACGCTGCTTAGATCGCCTTGGCACTGTGCATGGCCGCAACCTGTTCCTTGCTGTAGCCGAGCTCGGCCAGCACTTCATCGGTGTGCTCGCCCAGCAGCGGAGACGCCGTGACCACGGGTTTCAGGTCGGAGAACTTGATCGGGCTGCCCACGGTCCAGTAGCTGCCGCGCACCTTGTGCGGCACTTCGACGATGGAGCCGCTGGCGCGCAGTGACTTGTCGGCGAGCAGCTCCTTCATCGAGAACACCGGCGCGCAGGGGATGTCGTGCTTACGGAAGATGTTGACCGCCTCAAACTTGGTCTTGTCCTTGATGAAGTCCTCGATCGTGGCGAAGATGTCCATGATGTGCGGCTGGCGCGCCTTGGGCGTCATGTACAGCGGGTCGGTCTTCCACTCGGGCTTGTTCAGCGCGTCGCAGATCGGCGCCCAGGCCTGGCCCTGGATGGTGAAATAGATGTAGGCGTTCGGATCGGTCTCCCAGCCCTTGCACTTCAGGATCCAGCCCGGCTGTCCGCCGCCGCCGGCATTGCCGCCGCGTGGCACCACCTTGTCGGCGAAAGCTTCCATCTCATGCGGGTACTGGGGATACTCTTCCAGGTAGCCGACCGTGTCCAGGCGCAGCTGGTCGCGCATCTTGACGCGGCACAGATTGAGCACGGCGTCCTGCATCGCCACGGCGACCTTCTGGCCCTTGCCGGTCTGCTGGCGGCCGATGTAGGCTGTCAGGATGCCGATGGCCAGGTGCATTCCGGTGTTGGTGTCGCCCAGCGCCGCGGCCGAGATCATCGGGCCAGCCTGCTCGCCCTTCCACCAGCCGGTGGTGGAAGCCGCGCCGCCGGCGCACTGCGCCACGTTTTCATAGACCTTCAGGTCTTCGTATTCGTGGCCGTCGGAGAAGCCCTTGACCGAGGCCAGGATCATCTTGGGGTTGAGTTCCTGAATGCGTTCCCAGGTGAAGCCCATGCGGTCGAGTGCGCCAGGACCGAAGTTTTCGACCATGACGTCGAATTCCTTGATCATCTTTTCCAGCACGGCCTTGCCTTCAGGCTGCTTCGTGTCCAGCGTCAGCGAGCGCTTGTTGCTGTTGAGCATGGTGAAGTACAGGGCGTCGGCATCGGGCATGTCGCGCAGCTGGCTTCGCGTCACGTCGCCGGAACCGGGGCGCTCGACCTTGATCACGTCGGCTCCGAACCAGGCCAGCAGCTGGGTGCAGGCGGGGCCGGCTTGCACGTGCGTGAAGTCGATGATCTTGATACCTTGCAGGGGTTTGTTTGACATTTTCATTTCTCCTATTGAATGATGTACTGACTTACTTTTTCTTGGCCGCGCTTTGCGGATTCAGACTGGTGATGCGACCGCTTTCAGTGCCGGCGGTTTCATCGATGACGGCGTTGATCAGGGTGGGCTTGCCGGAGCGAATGGCTTCCTCCAGGCCGGCTTGCAGTTCGGCTGGCGTCGCGGCGTTCACGCCCACGCCGCCGAAGGCCTGCATCATCATGTCGTAGCGGGCATTCTTCACGAACACCGTGGGCGCCACGTCCGGGCCGCCTGTGGGGTTGACGTCGATGCCGCGGTAGATGCCATTGTTGTTGAAGACGATCACGCACACCGGCAGGTTGTAGCGGCAAATGGTCTCGATTTCCATGCCGGAAAAACCGAACGCGCTGTCGCCTTCGATCGCGATCACCTGGTTTCCGGTCTCCACTGCGGCCGCCACGGAAAAGCCCATGCCGATGCCCATGATGCCCCAGGTGCCCACGTCCAGGCGTTTGCGCGGCTTGTACATGTCGACGATGCTGCGCGCAAAGTCCAGCGTGTTCGCGCCTTCGTTCACGACGATGGCGTCGGGATTCGCCTTGACCGCGTTGCGGATCACGTTGAGCGCGCTCTGGTAGTTCATGGGTGAGGGATCCAGCGCCAGCGTGGCGGCCATCTTCACCAGGTTCTTGTCGCGGCGCTCGTAGGTCGCAGACAGCCACTCGGCCGGCGGCTTGGCCCAGTTTGCCCCCATGCCGGCGAGCAGTGCGCCCACGCAGGAGCCGATGTCGCCGATCAGCGGTGCGGCGATCGCCACGTTGCTGTCGATCTCGGTGGGCGCGATGTCGATCTGGACAAACTGGCGCTTGGCGGCATTTTCTCCGCCCCAGGTCTTGCCCTTGCCGTGCGACAGCAGCCAGTTCAGGCGCGCGCCGATCAGCACCACCACGTCAGCCTCGGCCAGCACATAGGAACGCGCGGCGGACGCCGATTGCTCGTGCGTGTCGGGCAGCAGGCCCTTGGCCATGGACATGGGCAGGTACGGGATGCCGGATTTCTCGACGAAGGCGCGGATGTCGGCGTCGGCTTGGGCGTATGCGGCGCCCTTGCCCAGCAGGATCAGCGGGCGTTTCGCGCCCTTGAGCAGGTCCAGCGCGCGCTGCACCGAATCGGGCGCGGGGAGCTGGCGCGGTGCCGCGTCGACCACCTTGATGAGCGAGTTCTTTCCGGCCGTCGCGTCCATGGTCTGCGAGAACAGCTTGGCGGGAAGGTCCAGGTAAACACCGCCGGGACGGCCCGACACCGCCGCGCGGATGGCGCGGGCGATGCCGACACCGATATCCTGCGCGTGCAGCACGCGAAACGCCGCCTTGCACAGCGGCTTGGCGATGGCGAGCTGATCCATCTCTTCATAATCACCCTGCTGCAGATCGACGATCTCGCGCTCGCTCGAGCCGCTGATCAGGATCATAGGGAAGCAGTTGGTGGTCGCGTTCGTCAATGCCGTCAGGCCGTTGAGGAAGCCGGGGGCTGACACCGTCAGCGCAATGCCGGGCTTTTGCGTGAGGAAACCTGCGCCCGCGGCGGCATTGCCGGCGTGCTGCTCGTGGCGGAAGGAGATGACCCGCATGCCCTCGGCCTGCGCCTTGCGCGTGAGGTCGGTGATCGGGATTCCGGGCACGCAGTAGATGGTGTTGATGCCGTTGAGCTTGAGAGCGTCGATGACGAGGTGAAAGCCGTCGGTTGTCTCTGTGGATTGCGTATCGTTAGTCATGTTGAATTTCTGATTTCGTTTGATTTCGCCGCCGTACCCCGGGTGCACAGGTCCACATGCACCGAAGGGTTATCATAGGTGTCGGTACTGATTTATCCCGTTGATCGCGGTCAATTTTCGTAAAAATAGCTGCTTTCGACCTTGCCCTTGTCATCCCTCTTTCGTTCCCATGCTGCTTGTTGAAAACCATCCGGAAAAGGCCGTCATCCGGCTCCAACTCAGGCAGAACATCTTGCTCAAGGACCTGAGCGAAAGCGAGGTCTGCGACCTCGAGCAGCATCTGGTCGTGCTCGATTGCCACAAGGGCGACGTGCTGCTGCACCAGGGTGTGCACGACATGGAGCAGTACTTCATCCTGGACGGCATCCTGAAACGCGTGGTGACGAACTCCGTCGCCAAGGAAATGATCCTGCGCTTTGCCGCCGAGCGCGACATGGAGACCAGTTACGCCGCCTGGTGCCTGAAAACGCCCACGCCCTACAGCATCGTGGCCGTGACCAAGGCGCGGGTGGCCAAATTGCCGCTCAAGCAGTGGATCGCCTTCATCGAGCGCCATGCCGCCCTGAAGAAATCGTTCGAGCATGATGTGATGCTGGTGATGAGTGAGATCATGGCCCACACCATCACGCTGCATCTGCTCGATGCGCCGGGCCGCGTGCACCGCTTTGTGCGCAAGCACCCGGAGCTGCTGGACCGCATTCCCAAGAAGGAACTGGCGTCCTATCTGAACATGTCGGCCGAAACCCTGAGCCGTTTGAAGCAGCACGGGAAAATCTGATTCCCCGCGCGGCTTTCATTCAGGTCTTCAGTTCACGCTGCCGCGGGCGTTCGTCTCTTCGATGACGCGCTTGCGCATCGGCGCCAGGATCAGCTTCGCCGACAGGCCCGCGACGATGGAAATCGCTGCCGTGACGATGAACACGCGGTCCCAGTTGCCGCCTGCCGACAGCACCGAGGCAAAGGGAACCAGGATCGATGCCGTGCCCTTCGCGGTGTAGAGCGTGCCGGCGTTGGCCGCTGCGTTCTTCACGCCGAAGGTGTCGGCGCACAGCGCGGGGAAGATGGAGAAGATCTCGCCCCAGAACAGGAACACGAGTGCGGCAAAGGTCATGAACGCGATGGGGTTGTGACCAAAAGACATGAGCCCGAGCAAGGACAGGCCTTCACCGACGAAGACGACCATCATGGTGTTCTCGCGGCCGATGCGGTCCGAGATGAAGCCGCACAGTGGGCGCGTGAAGCCGTTGGCCAGGTTGTCGATCGCCAGTGTCAGCGTCAGCAGTGGCAAGGTCACCAGTCCCAGGAAACTCATGGGCAGCTTGGCCAGACCGTAGTCCTTGGCGATCGGGCCGATCTGCGCCGTGGCCATCAGGCCGCCGGCGGCCACCGCGACGAACAGCAGGTAGGTCAACCAGAACACCGGCGTCTTGACCATCTGGCCGGTGGTGTAGTCCACCTTGCTCATCACCAGGCGCGTCGCAGCAACCACGCCAGCGGGCGGCTTGGGGCGCACCATGAACAGTGCGATCAGGAAAATCAGCACGCCTTGTCCGATGCCGAAGAACAGGAAGGTCTGCTCGTAGCCCGAGGTCTGGATCATGTTGGCAATCGGGATCACCGTGACGGCGGCGCCGGCGCCGAAGCCCGCTGCGGTCAGGCCAGCGGCCAGGCCGCGTTTGTCCGGAAACCACTTGAGCGCGTTGCCCACACAGGTGCCGTAGACGCAACCAGCGCCGATGCCCGAGATCACCGCACCGGCGTACAGCATCGTGAGCGAGTCGGCATAGGAGTTGATGACCCAGCCCATACCGCCGAGGATGGCGCCAAAGGCGATCACCGGACGCGGACCGAACTTGTCGACCGCCCAGCCTTCGATCGGCACCAGCCAGGTTTCAACCACCACGAAGATGGAGAAGGACAGCTGGATGGCGGTCAAACCCCAATGGTTCTTCGCCTCCAGCGGGCTCACAAAAAGGGTCCAGCCATATTGCAGGTTGGCGATCAGGGCCATGCAAACGATGCCCATGATGAGTTGAAGCCAGCGGGACGGTTCGGCCGCGCTGTTGGTTTGAGTCATTACGAAGTCTCCTGTTGTTGTCACTGAATAACATTCCATCTCGACGCACGTGCCCGGCTCGCGGGCCTGCCCACCTGGGTGTGCAGTGCGCTGATCGATACCGCTGTGACCGCAAAACCGGGATTGCAGCGGACCGGACCATTGTCAGTCCGGCGCTGCGGAAGTCATTGACTGCGGACAAGTTTGAAAATAGCGCGTCTAGGTGCTTACCCTAGTGGTGACAGGGGTATTGCGAGCGAACGGCGCAGTGCCAAAAAAAATGGCCGAACAAGTCGGCCATTGAAAATTGACCCGGCAGTCAGTTGCGCCGGGTCAAGAGGAGATCAGAAGTCGTAGGTCATGCCAACAGAAATCGCTTGCGCTGTGTTGCCGGCAAAGGGTGGGCCGCAAACGCCGTTGTCCTGGCAGCCGCCGATGTACTTGTCGCCCACATAGTTGCGCGTAGGCAGGCCGTGACCCCCTGCGCCCAGCGAATAGTGGCCCCAGTACTCGTTGGTCAGACGTGAGAAGGTGATGTAGCTGGTGGTGCGCTTGTCCAGGAAGCGGTGCTTGTAGCCCACGGAGAGCAGGTTGGCGCCGTTGGCCGAGGCACCCGGTACCGCGTCGTTACCCAGCTTGTCCTCTACGCCTCCGTCGGGTTGACCGGGCGTCCTGCCCGCGTGCGCCCAGCCGAAATTCACGTCGTCATAGGGCGTCAGATTCTGCGTGATCGCCAGCCAGGTGGCCGTGTGCGTGCGCTCGTCCAGCGAGGCCGTGATCGCGTCGCGCTTGAGGCGCTCGACGATGAAGTTCACGGTCGTCCTGGTCGGGAATGTGTACTGCACACCGAGCTTCAAACCGCTTTCGTCGCGGATGCCGACGGTCCCTGCGCTGGTCTCGTCGCCGGTGCGATTGACGGCCTTGTGAAGTTCGTAGGCGCCAGTGATGTACAGCGGACCGGCTTCATAGGCCAGCGCTGCGCTGTAGGCGGTGGTGAAGGAGCCGTCGACGCAGGAGGCGACGGAGCCTGCATTGCTGTTGACGCCGTTGGTGGAGTTGCCGCCGGCGCAGTCGGGCTCGCCCTGCGCGTACAGGCCGCTTCCGGTGCTGCGGTTTTGACCCGGTGAGACCAGGGCGCTGAAGCTCATGCCATTGATCTTGGGCGACTCGTACCAGACCGAGTGCGGCAACCGCATGTCGAATTCGGTGCGGTTGTCGCCGCCGCTGTTGCCCATGATGGCGTTGTAGTCGCCAGGGGTGTCGGCGAAGGGGTCCATGCGGCCCGTGGAGTTCTTGTAGGGCGTGTTGTTCTTGCCCAGCTTGATCGCGCCGTAGGCCGCGCTTTGCAGGCCGACGTAGCTGTTGCGTGAGCCCAGGCCGGTCTTTTGCGCGGTGCCGTCGGTGCCCTGGTCCGAAGCGCCCGGGGTCGCGGAATAGGCGATCTCGGTCTCGAACTGGAACACGGCCTTCAAATCCTTGTCGATGGCGCGCTCGCCCTTGATGCCGAAGAAGGAGCCGTTGCTGGAGACGTCGGGCAACCAGCCGTTGATGCCCGTCACCGGGTTGCCATTGTGAAGATAACCCGCCATGCCATTGGTCTGAGAATCAACAGACACGTCGGCGTGGCCGTAGATCGTGACTTCGCCTCCGCCCACCCGGAACGTCAGGTCGTTGCCGGGTTTGATGCTGTTACCGTCGGTCGCGGCGGCAGCCGGTGCCGGCTGGGCCGTGGCCTTTTGCTCGGCCTGGTCCAGACGCTTGTTCAACGATTCGATCTGCTTTTGCAGCAGGTCGATCTGCTGGCGCATTTCCTGGGTGCTGGACTGGGCGCTGGCGATGCCGCCAAAGCCCAGGCTGGATGCGCCAACGACGAGGGCGCAAACCCGGGCGATGGTCTTGAGTTTCATGTTCACTGATGTCTCCTGAAGATTTTGAAAGCAGTCCGTGTCGCAAATTCACTGCATGAATTCGCGACACGGATTTAGCACTTTCGTGCCGCACTGACCTCTTGACCGCAGACAAGATTTGCTTCTTTACGTCAGCGCTGATCCGCATCTGAAAGTAAAGATTTATGAAGCGCAGGGAGTGCTCCCGCGGTGCTCAGCGCGCCAGGATCGTCGCGGTTCCCGCCACCGTCATCAGGGCGCCGAGCCAGGCGCCGGGTGCCGGTGCGCGTCCCAACTTGAACCACAGCAGCGGCAGCACCAGCACCGGAGACACGGACGACAGGATGGCCACCATGCCCACGTCGCCATTGCGCAGCGCCAGCAGCACCAGCGTCATTCCCAGGCCCATGCCGACGAAGCCATTAAGCGCGGTCTGTGCCAGCACCCGGGCCGTGGGGCGCTGTTGCGCGCGCGCTCGCTCCAGGCCCAGCAACAGCAGCACGAAGTGCGCGCCGCAGGCCACCGTGACGCGCAGCGCCGAGGCGGCGACGGGGTCCACGCCCGCGGCCATCGCCGGCTTGGCGATGAAACTGCCCAGTGCCTGGCACAGCGCCGCCAGCAGCGCCAGCGCCACGCCCGCGCCGAGGTGGCCGCGGTGGCGCTCCCAGGCGTGGTCTTCGTCCTTGTGCTGACCCCACATGACGGCGATCATCACGCCGCCCAGCGTGAGCGCCGCTCCCAGCGCCGCCTGCAGTCCCATGGATTCGCCCAGCCACAGCATGCCCAGCAGCGCGCTGAAGACGGCGTGCGTGGCAAACAGCACGCCGCAGCGGCGCGGTCCCAGGCGGTTCATCGCGCCAAACAGCGCGGTGTCGCCCACGAAGATGCCCAGCAGTCCGCTCAACGCCAGTGGCCAAGCCGCCGGCGCAGCGAGCGAGCGCCAGCCGCCAGTGAAGGCGACGAGGGTCCACAGCAGCAGCGCCACTGACAGCATGCGCCAGCGGGTGAAGGCAAAGGCGCCGAGGTGGCGCGCGGGTGTGACCGACGAGACGCTGCTGAAGGCCCAGCAGGCGGCAGCGCCCAGGGCCAGGAAGTCATAGGGAATAGGCATGGGCAAGGGTGGCAGTGTAGTGGGGCGCAGACGCTGTCGCGGCTGGCCGGGAACTTGAGCATAATGAATTCGCCCCGTCGCATGAAACCGGAACAACACATGAAACGATTCACTCTCTGCATTGTCACCCTGTTGCTCGCCACCGGCGCCATCGCGCAGTCCAGGCCGCGCATCGACAAAGCCGCCGATCTGCCGCGCTTCAGCTACGCGATCCAGGGCAATCTGGAGCAACTGGTGCGCGACGAGAAGGCGTTCTCTGCCTTCGCCGCCCAGGTGCGGCGCGACACCGAAGGCGTGCTGGCGAAATACGACATCGCCGACAAGTCGATGCAAAGCCAGCTGCTTGGCACGCTGCTGCCGCTGGACCTGCTCGAAGGTCGGGACCAGCAGGCTCTGGCGCGTATTCAAGCCATCCGCGCCGTGCAGGAGAAGCCCGCCGACAAACTGCTCGCCGGTCTGCAGGCGCGCGCCATGATCGAGGCGCGCCAGGCCGTGGGCAACGCCGACTCCGCCGCCTACCGCCAGGCCGTGGGACAGCGCCTGGCGCTGGCCTTGCAGGCTCTGCCCTTCGACGTGGTCAGCAACGAGATCAAGCAAGCCAAGGCCAGCGCCGAAGTCGTGGGTGAATCCCTGGTGCTGGGTCGCGTGCGCAACGTGCTGCAACCGATCGTGGACCAGTCTTCGGCGCTGAGTTCGGAACTGGCACCGGGCCTGATCAGCGCGCGCTACGCACTGCTCATGCGATTGCCGCTCAAGCAGACACTGATCGACGTTTACACCACGTATCTGGATGCGCACAAAGTGGAAAAGGCCGACATCTGGGCGGCGCGCAAGGTCACGCTCCAGGCCGACCAGGGGCTGATCCCGGTGACGATGGCGGTTTGGGATTCGGGCGTTGACTCCTCACTGTTTGCCAAGCAGGTGCTGCGCGACGCGGCCGGCAAGCCGCTGCTGATCGCCTTCGACAAGTACTCCGATTCCTCCAGCACCGAACTCGAAGCCATTCCTGCGGCCCTGCAACCCGAACTGCCGCGCATGCACGCGCGCAGCAAGGGCTTCTCGGACCTGCAGTCCAACATCGACAGTGCCGAGGCGAGCGAGGTCAAGCAGTACCTGTCAAACCTCAAGGCCCAGGCCTACACCGCAGCGATCGAGGAGATCAACCTGACGGGCAACTACTCGCATGGCACGCATGTGGCCGGCATCGCCCTGGACGGCAACCCGTTTGCGCGCCTGCTGATCGCCCGCATGGAGTTTGGTCACACGCTCAAGCCCGATCCCTGCCCGTCGCGTGAACAGACCGAGAAGGATGCCAAGGCCTTGGATGCCTACATCGCCTTCCTCAAGCAACACAAGGCCCGGGTGGTGAACATGAGTTGGGGCGGCAGCGTGAGCTCGATCGAGGATGATCTGGAAAAGTGCGGCATCGGCAAGACGCCCGAAGAACGCAAGGTCCAGGCGCGCAGTCTGTTTTCACCGTTTCGCGACGCGCTGACCAAAGGCTTTGCCTCGGCGCCAGAGATCCTGTTCATCACGGCGGCCGGCAACAGCAACCAGGACGCGTCCTTTGCCGAAGTCGCACCGGCCGACATCGTGCTGCCCAATCTGCTCACCGTGGGCGCTGTGGACAAGGCCGGCGATGAGGCCAGCTTCACCAGCTACGGACCCACCGTGAAGGTGCATGCCAACGGTTACCAGGTGGAGAGCTACGTTCCCGGCGGCTTGCGCGTGGCCTTCTCGGGAACGTCGATGGCGTCACCGGAGGTCGCGAATCTGGCCGGTAAGATGCTGGCGGTGAACCCGAAGCTGCAACCCGAACAGGTGATTGCCATCATCGTCTCCACGTCGGACAAGTCGGCCGACGGGCGGCGCACGCTGATCAATCCGGTGCGGGCGATGGAAGCGGCGCGCTCGCGCCAGTGAACTGAACGCCGCTACGAAGGGGCGTCCGAGGCCTTCATGCGCGTGGCCAGCCACACCAGCAGCACCACCGGCGCGCCCAGCAACGCGGTGCAAAGGAAGAATTGGTTGTAGCCAAAGGCGTCGACAAAGCGGCCCGAGTAGCCGGCCAGCAGCTTGGGCGCCAGCAGCATCAGCGAGCTGAACAGCGCGTACTGCGTGGCCGAGTAGTTGACGTTGGTCAGGCTGGACAGATAGGCGATGAAGGCGGCGGTGGCGATGCCGCCGGCCAGGTTGTCGGCCGAGATCACCCAGATCAGCGCCGTCACATCGTGGCCCAGCGTTCCCAGCCAGCAATACAGCAGATTGGTGGCGGCGCTGAGGATGGCGCCCAGCATCAGCACCCGCATCACGCCCAGTCGCATGGCCATGGCGCCGCCGACAAAGGCGCCCAGCAGCGTCATGATCAAGCCAAAGACCTTGGTCACCGCGGCCACCTCGTCCTTGGTGTAGCCCATGTCCACGTAAAACGGATTCGCCATGATGCCCATCACCACATCGCTGATGCGGTAGACAGAAATCAGCGCCAGGATCAGCACCGCCTGCCAGCGATAGCGGCGAATGAAGTCGGCAAACGGGTCCACCAGTGCGCCGCGCAACCAGTGCACCAGGTTCTGGTTGCGTTTGAATTCCCTGGGTATGGGTTCGCTCGAGAGCAGCACCGTGATCACGCCCAGCAGCATCGATGCCGCCATCACCAGGTAGGCGGTTTGCCAGGCGCCATGCTGGTAGCCCGACGTCTGAGCACCTTCGGAGCGCGCGGCGATCCACAGTACACCGGCTCCGGCCCAGATCATGGCCACGCGGTAGCCCGTCTGGTAGGACGCTGCCAGCGCCGCTTGGCGCCTGGCGTCGGCCGATTCGATGCGAAAGGCGTCCAGCGCAATGTCCTGCGTGGCCGATCCCCAGGCCACCAGCAGCGCGCACAGGATCACCGGCTGCAGAGCGCGTTGCGGGTCCGTGAAGGCCATGCCCACCAGGCCTGCCATGATCGTGGCCTGCGTCAGCAGCAACCAGCTGCGCCGCTGCCCCAGCCAGCGCGTGAACAGCGGGATCGGCAGCCGGTCCACCAGCGGCGACCAGGTCCACTTGAAGCCGTAGACCAGGCCGACCCAGCTCAGGTAGCCGATGGTGGTGCGGTCGATGCCGGCCTCGCGCAGCCAGAAGCTGAGTGTCCCCAGCACCAGCAGCAGCGGCAGGCCCGCGGAAAATCCCAAGACCAGCATGCGCAGCGTGGGTCCCTCCAGGTAGACCTTGAGTGTGTCGGCCCAGGATGGCGGGGGAATGGGGGCAGCGGCAGGCACGGGGGTCGTCATGCGGGAATAATACGCGCTGAATCCGCCTTCCAGGGCCCACAAGGAACACGATGAAATCACGTTTGCCGATGCGCCGCCTGCTGCACCTAAGCCTGAGCTTGGGCGCTTCGGTGCTGCTCACGCAGGGGGCGATGGCGCGCGAAGGCGTGGATGTGGGCGCGCCTTCTTCCTTCACCCGGTTTGTCAGCGCTGACCAGGTGGAGCATTCGGCGCAGCTGCAGTACCTGCAATTGCGCCAGCAGGCTTCGAGCAAGAATGCGCTGGCCCCGGACCAGCATCCGCAGTTGCGCCGGCTGCGCGGTATCGCGCAGCGAATCATCCCCTTCAGCTACGCCTGGAATCCGCGTGCGCGCGACTGGAGCTGGGAGGTGAACCTGATTGGCTCGAGCCAGGTCAACGCCTTTTGCATGCCCGGCGGCAAGATCGCCTTCTACACCGGCATCCTGGAGAAGCTGCACCTGAGCGACGCCGAAGTGGCGATCGTGATGGGGCACGAGATGGCGCACGCGCTGCGCGAACACGCGCGCGAGCGCATGGGCAAGTCCATGGTGACGCAGGGCGCGGCGCGCCTGGGCGGCGCGGTGGTGGCGGGCGTGTTCGGCGTCGATCCGCGCCTGACCGACATGGCCGCGCGCGGCGGCGCCAACCTGCTGGCGCTGGAATTCAGCCGCGAAGACGAATCCGAGGCGGACCTGGTGGGGTTGGAACTGGCCGCACGTGCCGGCTTTGATCCGCGCGCCGGCATCAGCCTGTGGCAGAAGATGAGCGCGAACAACCAGGGCGCGCCACCGCAGTGGCTGAGCACGCACCCGGCGGGCAAGAACCGCATCGCCGAAATGGAAAAGAACATGTACAAGGTGTTGCCGCTGTACGAGCGCGCGCGCAAGGGTTAGGGATGCTCTGCGCAACTTCGGTCGGAGTTGTGCAGAGCACCCCTGGCGCGTACCAATTCCTTTCGCTGCCGCCGCCTCCGGCGCAGCGTTGAGGAATATCAAGCCTGCGACCGCCAGTTTTTTTACAGTAGGGCTGTTGCGCCGCCTGGGGCGACGCCGCCCCATCCATGACCAAGCGCTCTTTACCCCTGTCCAAGGTCTACGGCCTGCTGGAACCCGGCCCGGTGTTGCTGCTCACGACCGCGCACAAGGGTTGCTGCAACGTGATGCCGCTGTCTTGGCACAGCATGATGGAGTTCGAGCCGCCGCTGGTGGGTTGTGTGGTCAGCGCCAACGATTTCAGCTTCACCGCGCTCAAGGCCACGCGCCAATGCGTGCTCAATATCCCGACGCTGGAACTGGCCGAGCAGGTGGTGGCCTGTGGCAACAGCAGCGGTCGAAGCGTCGACAAATTCAAGACCTTCGGACTCACGCCAGTGCCGGCCGCGCTGGTCGAGGCGCCGCTCGTCGCCGAGTGCTTCGCCAGCCTGGAGTGCCGGGTCGCCGACACCCGCCTGGTGAACCGCTACAACTTCTTTGTGCTGGAAGTGCTCAAGGCCTGGGTTGATCCCAAGTGCAAGGATCCGCGCACGCTGCACCACCGCGGACACGGCAAATTCATGGTGGCAGGCGAGACCGTTCAATGGCCTTCGAAAATGAAATAACGCGCTGCGCAACAGAGCCAACGAGCATGACCGCAAGAAATCAAAAAGTTCTGGTGCTGGCGGCGTGTGCCGTGCTGCTGGCTTTGGCCTGGGGCCTGTGGCAACGGCCATCCATGGCCTTCTGGCGCACGCATGAAACCGCACCGGCGTTGATCCTTTCCGGCAACATCGAGGCGCACGAAAGCGTTCTGAGCTTCAAGAGCGTGCAGTCCCGCATCACCGAACTGCCATTCCACGAGGGGCAGTCGGTGCGCAAGGGCGACGTGCTCGCGCTCGTGGACTCGGCCGACTACCAGCAGCAACTGGCGATTGCGCAAAGCAACCTGGCGCTGCTGCAGCGCCAGCTCGACGCCGCGCGCCAGAACCTGGAGACGACGGGGCGCACCTTGCTGGTCGATGAGGCGGAGCTCAGGCAGCGCCAACTCGACCGGCAGCGCGCGCTCGACCTGCAGCAGCAGGGCTTTGCCTCGAAGGCGGCGCTGGACCAGACGGAAACGGCGTTGCAGCAGGCGGGCGCGGTGCTGCAGCGGGACCTTTCAGTGCAGACCGCAGCTGCGCGCGGCATCGACGTGGCGCAAGCGGGCGTGCGAAACGGTGAAGCTGCGGTCGCTCTGGCGCGCATCGTTCTGGGCTACACCACGTTGACGGCGCCCTTCGACGGGGTCGTGAATGTGCAGCAGGCCGAAGTCGGAGAGGTCGTGGTGCCTGGCACACCGGTGCTGACGCTGTCCGATCTGGACCATGTCTGGCTGCGCGCCTACGTGAACGAAGCCGATCTGGGCCGCGTGCGGCTGGGGCAGGAGGTGAGCGTCAGCAACGACAGCCGCCCGGATAAACACTACCAAGGTCGCATCAGCTTCATCGCAGACAAGGCCGAATTCACGCCCAAGAGCGTCGAAACCCACGCCGAGCGCGTGAACCTGGTCTATCGCATCAAGATCGACATCGCCAACACCGGGCATGAGCTCGTTCCCGGCATGCCGGCGGACGCGAGCATGGCCCTGCGCGCAGCGGGGAAGTGATGGCAGCGCCCGCTGCGGCCATGATCGCCGTGAGCGCTTTGCACAAGCGCTTTGCTGCGGTGCAGGCGGTGGCCGGCCTGAGCTTCAGCATCCATGCCGGCGAGATCTTCGGGTTGGTGGGGCCGGACGGCGCCGGCAAGACCACCACCGTGCGCATGCTCGCCGGCGTGATGCAACCCGATGCGGGCAGCATCGTGATCGATGGCATCGACGTGCGGGAGCGGCCCGAGCAGGCCAAGCGCCATGTGAGTTACATGCCACAACGCTTTGGCCTGTACGAGGACCTCACGGTGGACGAGAACATCCGCTTTTACGCCGACCTGTTCGAGATGCCCCGCCAGGTCTGGCGCGCACGTGCCGACGCCATGCTCATCGCCGCCGACATGACGCCGTTCCGCAGCCGCTTGGCGGGCCAGCTCTCGGGCGGCATGAAGCAAAAACTCGGACTCGTTTGCTCGCTCGTGCACACGCCCAAGGTGCTGTTGCTGGACGAGCCAACCACCGGCGTCGATCCGGTGTCGCGGCGCGAGTTCTGGCAGATCCTCTACTCGCTGCGCGCCGAGGGCGTGGCGATGCTGATCTCCACGGCCTACCTGGACGAGGCCGAGCGCTGCGACCGACTCGCCTTGCTGCACGCGGGCGCCATGATGTACTGCGATACCCCGGCCGGTCTGAAAGCGCACATGCCCGGCGCGATGCTCGAAATCACTGCCGCCGACCCGCGCCAACTGGTCGGCGCCGTGCGCACGCTGCCGGGAGTGCAAGGCGTGCTGCTGGTGGGCGTGGGCGTGCATGTCCACGTCGACAGACCGGAGCGTTTATCGCATATCGAGGCGGCGCTGGCCAGCCAAGGCATCACTGTGACGTCCATCGATCGGGTGGAGCCGACGATCGAGGATCTGTTCGTGGCGCTGCTGGAGCAGGTGAATGAGAAGGAGCCGGGCTGATGCAGAACGATGTCCACGCACAGATTGTGGTCGACGCCCTGGGCAAGCGCTTCGGCACTTTTGCCGCGCTTGATGGCGTGAGCTTCCAGGTGGCACGCGGTGAGGTCATGGGTTTCATCGGCCCCAACGGTGCCGGCAAGTCCACGCTGATCCGCATCCTGTGCGGGCTGCTGCGACCCAGCGCCGGGCGCGCGCTGGTCGCAGGCATCGACGTCGCGCAGGATCCGGAAGGCGTGCGCCGGCGCATCGGCTACATGTCGCAGAAATTCTCGCTCTACAACGACATGAGCGTGGTCGAGAACCTGCGCTTCTTCGGCGGCATCTACGGCGTGTCGCGCGCCGACATGGCCCCGCGCCTGCGCTTTGCCGTCGATATGGCGGGGCTCACCGGGCGCGAGGACGCGCTGGTGGCGACGCTGGCCGGTGGCTGGAAGCAGCGCTTGGCGCTGGGTGCGGCGATCCTGCACCGGCCCGCTATCCTGTTTCTTGACGAGCCGACCTCGGGCGTCGACCCGAGTTCACGCCGGCGCTTCTGGGAGCTGATCCACACGCTGGCCCAGGACGGCGTCAGCGTCTTGGTGAGCACGCACTACATGGACGAAGCCGAGTATTGCCACCGTGTGGCGCTGATCCATCGCGGTCGACTCATCGCCTTGGGGACGCCGCTGGAACTGCGCCAGCACGCGCTCGGTGGTGAGCTGCTGTCCATCGACGGGAACAGCCTGGGCGACGCGATGGTGCAGGTCAGGCAGGCGCCGGGCGTGCTCGACGTGGCGATGTTCGGCAGTGCCTTGCATGCGCTGGTGGACCAGGCCGCATTGCGCGCGCCCGAGTTGCTGGCCCTGCTGACGAGCACGGGCAGACCCGACGTACGCGTGCACCGCATTGCCCCCTCGCTGGAAGACAGCTTCGTGCGCCTCGTCGGCGCCAGCGCCGCGCGCGCGGGAGCGGCAGCATGAAGTGGCGGCGCGTGCGGGCGATCGTGGTCAAGGAGAGTCTGCAGATCATGCGCGATCCGCGCAGCCTGATGATCGCACTGCTGATTCCCCTGCTGCAGATGTTCCTGCTGGGCTACGGCATCAGCCTGGATATCAAGCAGATTCCGCTGTGTACCCTGGATCGCGAGGGCAGCCAGGCGTCGCAGGATCTGCTGCGGCGCTTCTCGGCTTCGCCTTATTTTTCGCTGCAGGGCCAGGCCACCAGTTACGCCGAGGTCGCTCGCAGCCTGGACAATGGCCGCTGCCGCGTAGCCATCGTCGTCCCGGCAGGATTCTCCAAGGGCCTGAACGACAGCGGGCGGGGCGTGGTGCAGGCGCTGCTGGACGCAACCGACACCAACACCGCCAGCCTGGCCGCCGGCTACGCCAGCGCCGTTGTCAGCGGCTATTCGGCCGACGTTCAGCTCGAGGCCATCCGACGGCGCGGCGGCAGCGTGCAGACGCTCACGCCGGTGGAGGTGCGCGCAAGGGTGTGGTTCAACGAAGACCTGGTGAGTCGCAACTTCATCATCCCCGGCGTCGTGGCCCTGGTCATGGCCATCGTGGGATCGCAGCTCTCATCCCTCACGATCGCGCGCGAATGGGAGCGCGGCACGATGGAGCTGCTGGTGTCCACGCCGATCCAGCCGCTGGAGCTGATGCTGGGCAAGCTGCTGCCGTATTTCGTGGTCGGCATGGTCGACGCCTGCATCTGTCTGGCGCTGGCGGTGTTCTGGTTCGAGGTGCCGTTTCGCGGCACGCTGCCGGCGCTGTTTTTCACCACGGGGCTGTTCCTCACGGTGGTGCTGTGCATCGGTTACTACGTCTCGGTGGCGATCCGCAGCCAGGTTGGCGCGAGCCAGGTCGCATTGCTGCTGACGATGTTGCCCACCACGCTGCTGTCGGGCTTTTCCTTTCCCATCGACCAGATGCCCACCGCGGTGCAGGCCGTCACCTACATCGTGAGCGGGCGTTATTACGTGACGATCCTGAAGGCGCTGTTTCTCAAGGGCGCGCCCTGGGGTGAGTTGGCGCTGCCTATCCTTTGCCTGTCGCTGTACGCGGCGGTGATGGTGCTGCTCGCGGCCCGCGCTTTCAGAAAAACACTGGACTGATTTTCACGTCAAAGACCGCCATGCTGGGACGCATCTTCCATCTGCTGCTGAAGGAGTTCCTGCAACTGCGGCGGGACCGGTCGGCGCGTTTTCGGTTGCTGATTCCGCCCATCATCCAGATGCTGCTGTTCGGTTATGCGGCCACCTTTGAAGTGTTCAACGTCGGGACCGTGATCCTGGATCAGGACCAGAGCCAGGAGAGCCGCGCGCTGGTGGCCGATTTCGTGCACAGCAGCCGCTTCAAGCTGATCGCGGTGGCGACCGAGCGTCGGCAAGTGCAGGACGCGGTGGAAAGCAGCAGCGTGCAAGTGGGCGTGGTCGTGCCGCCGGGCTTTGCCGCACTGCTGCGCAAGGGCCAGGCAGCACCCTTGCAGGTGCTGGTGGACGGAACCAACTCCAACACGGCGTTGATCGCGCTGGGCTATGTGGGCCAGATTGCCGGCAGCTTCGGCCAGGGCTACGCGCTCGATCTGGCGCAGCGCACCGGCCGTGCCTTGGGCCGGCCGCTGGTGCACGTGCAACTGCAGGAGCGCTACTGGTACAACCCGAACCTGAACAGCCGCTGGTTCTTCATTCCGGGCTTGATCGGCACGCTCACGCTGATCACGATCGTGAACCTCACGGCCTTCGCCATCGTGCGCGAGCGCGAGGTCGGAACGCTGGAGCAGATCATGGTGACGCCGATCCGGCCGATCGAGTTCATCATCGGCAAGACGCTGCCGTTCTTTCTCATCGGTCTGTTCGAAGTCGCCATCGTGGCGGTGTTCGGCATGCTCTGGTTTGACGTTCCCTTCAAGGGCAACCCGCTGGTGCTGATGCTCGGGACCAGCCTGTTCCTGCTCAGCACCCTGGCCATCGGGCTGTTGATTTCAACGGTTTGCAAGACCCAGCAGCAGGCCTTCTCGTCGAACTTCTTCGTGCTCAATCCGATGTTCATTCTGTCTGGCTTCAGCTTTCCCATCAGCAGCATGCCCGATGCACTGCAGTGGCTCACCTACCTCGATCCGCTGCGCTACTTTCTGGTCATCATCCGCGCCACCTACCTCAAGGGCGTGGGCCTGGACGTGCTCTGGCCGCAGATGGCGGGACTGGCCGCGCTGGGCTTCACCCTGTTTGCGCTGGCCGTGCTGCGCCTGCACAAGTCACTGGACTGAAGCTCAGGCTGTCCAGTCGTATTCAATCGTGATGGGCGCGTGGTCGGAGAATTTCTCTGACTTGTAGATGGCCGCGTTCCTTGCCCCCGCGGCCAGCGCCGGCGTCGCCAGCTGATAGTCCAGGCGCCAGCCGACGTTGTTCGCGTAGGCTTGTCCGCGATTGCTCCACCAGGTGTAGGCGGTGTCGGTGGCGTCGGGGTGCAGGCGCCGGTATACGTCCACCAGGCCACCCAGCGCCGGATCCAGCAGCTGGGTCATCCACGCGCGCTCTTCGGGCAGAAAGCCCGAGTTCTTCTGGTTGCTGCGCCAATTCTTCAGGTCAATCTGCTGGTGCGCGATGTTCACGTCGCCGCACAGGATGAACTCCCGCTGCTGCTGCAGCTGGGTCAGATGCGGGAAGAACTCGGTCAGGAAGCGGAATTTGGCCTGTTGCCGGTCCTCTCCCGACGAGCCGCTGGGGAAGTAGCTGCTGATCAGCGACAGCTTGGCGCGCGGCGTGTCAAAGCGCAGTTCCAGGTAGCGACCCTCGGCGTCGAATTCGCTCGAGCCGTAACCGACGATGACGTCGCTCGGTTCGTGCCGCGTGTACACAGCCACGCCCGAGTAACCCTTCTTCTGCGCAAAGTGAAAGTGACCCTGGAGCCCTGCGAGCTGCTCAAAACGACCCGCGACATCGGCGGCCTGGGCCTTGACCTCCTGCACGCAAATACAATCGAACCTGGACTGTGTCAGCCAGGCTTCCAGCCCCTTGCTGGTGGCTGAGCGGATGCCGTTGAGGTTGATGCTGGTGAGTTTGAACAAGGATGCTCCATGTCAGTTGATGTAGGCCAGGACCCCCTGGCGCAGGAATTCGTGCAATTTGCCGTCGACTGCGGCGTGCTGCGCCTGGGTGAATTCACCACCAAGGCCGGGCGGCTGAGCCCCTATTTCTTCAACGCCGGCCTGTTCGATGATGGCGCCAAGCTGGGGCGTCTGGCGCAATTTTATGCGCGCCGGCTGCTGGCCAGCGGGATCGAGTTCGACATGATTTTCGGCCCGGCCTACAAGGGCATCCCGCTGGGCGCCACGCTGGCGGTGGAGCTGGCGCGCTTAGGGGCCAACGTGCCCTTTGTCTACAACCGCAAGGAAGCCAAGGACCATGGCGAAGGCGGGACTTTGGTGGGTGCAACCCTCAAGGGACGGGTGCTTATTGTCGATGACGTGATGTCCGCTGGCACCGCGGTGCGCGAGTCGATCGCGCTGATTCGGGCTGCGGGCGCGACGCCGCACGCCGTGGTGATCGCGCTGGATCGGCAGGAAAAGGCGACAGAAAATGGACACGACGTAAACTACAGCGCAGTGCAGTACGTTCGCCAGCAGCTTGGCTTGGAAGTGTGTGCCATTGCGAAGCTGGCGGACTTGCTGCAATTTTTGACCCAACAACACAACCCTCACTGGAGCCTGGACCATGCTCGCGTGCTCGCATATCGGCAACGCTACGGCGTAGACGAAGGAACCCTCCCATGAAACTTCTCGTGCGTGTTTGCGTTGTGGGACTGCCATTGGCGTTCCAGTTTGCGAGCGCGCAAGAGATTTACACCTGCATTGACAGCAAGGGCCGCAAACTCACGTCTGACCGGCCGATCGCCGAATGCCTGGACCGCGAGCAGAAGGTGGTCGGCTCTGGCGGCACCGTCAAGCGAACCGTGGGCCCCAGCCTGACGGCGCAGGAACGATCGGTTCAAGAGGAGGCGCAAAGGCGGGAGTCCGAAGAGCAGGCCCGCGTCGCCGACGAAAGGCGGCGCGACCGAGCCCTGTTGACACGCTATCCCAATAAGGCGGCGCACGAACGCGAGCGGGTGGAAGCCCTGGTCCAGTTGGACGAAGGCATTCACACGTCCCAGCTGCGATTGCTGGAGCTGGCGCAGCAGCGCAAGGATCTGGACGTGGAAATGGAGTTCTACCGGAAGGATTCCGCCAAGGCGCCGGCTTCATTGAAGCGCAAGATCAATGAGAATGTGCTGAACATCGCGGCTCAGCAGCGCTTCCTGAAAGACCAGGACGAAGAAAAGAAGCGCGTGAATCAGCGTTTCGACGAGGAGCTGGTCAAGCTGTCGCCGCGCTGGGCCATGCAGGCGGCTGCCATGTCTGCGGCAGCGTCGCCCGCGAGCGCGCCCAAGGGAAAATAGCCGGCGCTCACTTGCGCCGGGACGCTCAGGACAGCTTGCGTTTGAGCAGTTCGTTCACTTGTGCCGGATTCGCCTGACCCTTGCTCGCCTTCATCACCTGACCTACGAGGGCATTGAAGGCCCTGTCCTTGCCGGCGCGGAACTCCTCGATGTTCTTCGCATTCACCGCAAGCACATCGTCGATGATCTTCTCCAGCGCCGACGAGTCGTTCATCTGCTTGAGGCCCTTGGACTCGATGACGGCGTCCACATCGGCGGATTCGCCGCTCCACAGCGCTTCAAACACCTGCTTCGCGGCGTTGTTGGAGATCGTTGCGTCGGCGATTCGACTGATCAGCGTGGCAAGTTGCGCTGCGCCCACCGGCGCCTGCATCAGGCCGATATCGGTGGCGTTCAGGCGGCGCGACATTTCGCCCGTGATCCAGTTGGCCGCCAGTTTGGGCTGGCCGCAGGCCTTGGCCGTGGCCTCAAAGTAGCCCGCCATGTCCTTGCTCTGCGTGAGCGTGCTGGCGTCGTATTCCGACAAACCGTAATCGGCGCAGAAGCGCGCCGCCATGACGCGCGGCAACTCGGTCATCTCGGAGCGCACGCGCTGCACCCACTCGTTTGCGATCACCAGCGGCGGCAGATCCGGATCGGGAAAATAGCGGTAATCGGCAGCGTCTTCCTTGCTGCGCATGGCGCGGGTTTCGCCGGTATCGGGGTTGAACAGCACGGTCGCCTGCTCGATCGCGCGGCCGTCCTCGAGCTGCTCGATCTGCCACAGGATCTCGTAGTCCATGGCTTGCTGCATGAACTTGAAGCTGTTCAGGTTCTTGATTTCGCGCCGCGTGCCCAGGGGTGCGCCAGGCTTGCGCACCGAGACGTTGGCGTCGCAGCGGAACGAGCCTTCCTGCATGTTGCCGTCGCAGATGCCGATCCAGGTGACGATCTTGTGCAGCTCCTTGGCGTAGGCCACCGCCTCGGCGCTGGAGCGCATGTCGGGCTCGGTCACGATCTCCAGCAGCGGCGTGCCGGCGCGGTTCAGGTCGATGCCGGTCTGGCCGATGAAGTCCTCATGCAGCGACTTGCCCGCGTCCTCTTCCAGGTGCGCGCGCACCAGGCGCACGGATTTCTTTTCATCACCCAGGAAGAACTCGACCGCGCCGCCCTGCACCACGGGAATCTCGAACTGGCTGATCTGGTAGCCCTTGGGCAGGTCCGGGTAGAAGTAGTTCTTGCGCGCAAAGATGCTCCTGGGCGCGATGTGCGAACCCACCGCCAAGCCGAATTCGATGGCGCGTTCGACCGCGCCCTTGTTCATCACCGGCAGCGTGCCGGGCAAGGCCAGGTCGACCGCGCAGGCCTGGGTGTTGGGCTCGGCGCCGAAGGCGGTGGAGGCGCGGCTGAAGATCTTGGATTTCGTGGAGAGTTGGGCGTGGGTCTCGAAGCCGATGACGACTTCGTAGCCCTGAATGAGTTTGGAGCTGGTCATGGTCAGATTCCCGCCGGCTTGCGGCTGTGCCAATCGGTTTCCGACTGGAAACGGTGGGCCGCATTGAGCAGGCGGCTTTCAGAAAAATAGTTGCCGATCAATTGCATCCCGACCGGCATGGCGGCAGCGCCAAATCCGACCGGCAGGCTCATTCCCGGCAGCCCCGCCAGCGAAGCCGGCAGCGTGAAGATGTCGGCCAGATAGTTGGCCACCGGGTCGTCCGATTTTTCGCCGATCTTCCAGGCCACGGTGGGCGCCACGGGGCCGGCGATGAGGTCGCACTGCCGGAACGCCTGCTGGAAATCGTCGGCGATCATGCGTCGGATCTTCTGCGCCTGCAGGTAATAGGCGTCGTAATAGCCGTGGGACAAAACGTAGGTGCCGATCATGATGCGGCGCTTGACTTCGTCGCCAAAACCCTCGGAGCGGGTCTTCTGGTACATGTCGGCCAGGTCGCTGTAGTGGGCGGCGCGGTGCCCGAACTTCACGCCGTCAAAACGGCTCAGATTGCTCGATGCCTCGGCCGGCGCGATGATGTAGTAGACGGGGATCGACAGTTCGGTGCGCGGCAGACTGATCTCGACCAGCTTGGCGCCGAGCTTCTCATATTCCTTCAGTGCCGCCTGCACCGCAGCGCGCACGTCGGCGCTCAAACCCTCGCCGAAAAACTCCTTCGGGATGCCGATGCGCAGGCCTTCGATCGAGTCGTTCAGCTGGCGCGAAAAGTCCTCTTCAGGCAGGTCCAGAGAAGTCGAGTCGCGGTCCGGATCCGGACCGCACATGGCTGACAGCAGCAGCGCGCAATCCTGCGCGCTGCGCGCCATCGGTCCGGCCTGGTCCAGGCTGGAGGCAAAGGCGATCATGCCGTAGCGCGAGGCGCGCCCGTAGGTGGGTTTGATGCCGGTGATGCCGCAAAAGGAGGCGGGCTGGCGGATCGAGCCGCCGGTGTCGGTGCCGGTGGCTGCGGGCGTCAGGCGCGCCGCCACAGCGGCCGCGCTGCCGCCGGAGGAGCCGCCCGGAATGCGGCTCACATCCCAGGGGTTCTTCACCGGCTCCGGCGCGGAGAATCCGATCGGGGTTTGCGCCGAGTTTTCGTTGCTTGAACCCATGGCGAACTCGTCGCAATTGAGCTTGCCCAGATTGACTGCGCCCGCGCCCTTGAGCTTGGCCACGACGGTGGCGTCAAAGGGTGAGCGATAGCCGCTGAGCATTTTCGAGCCCGCGGTGCTGGGCCAGTCGCGCGTCACGAAGATATCCTTGTGCGCGATCGGCACGCCTTCGAGCGGCCCGGCGCTGGCGGCCGCGAGTCGCTCATCGGCAGCGCGCGCCTGGTTCAGTGTGGCGTCCTCGTTCAGCGCCAGGAAGGCGCCCAGCTGGGGCTGCGCGCGGATGCGCGCCAGAAAGTGCTGCGCGGCTTCCACGGCCGAGACTTTGCGGTCCCGCAGCAGCGCAGCCAGTTCGGTCACGCTCAGGTCGTGCAAATCGCCATGGGGGGCCGAGGGTTTCTTGTCCATGGCGGCGCTCATTCGATCACCTTGGGGACGAGGAACAGGCCGCGCTCCAGCGCCGGGGCATTCTGCTGATTGGCCTCACGCTGGTTGGGCTCGCTCACGCGGTCTTCGCGCAGGCGCAATGCGATGTCCTGGAATGTCGCCACCGGATGCTCCAGCGGCTCTATGCCCGCGGTATCGACGGCGCGCATCTTTTCCACGATGCCGAAGAAATCGTTGAGCTGGGTTCGCATGCGCTCGGCCTCGGCGGCTGGAAGTTCCAGCCGCGCCAGTTTGGCGATGCGGGCAATATCGGAAGAAGTCAGGGACATAAGAAAAGTTGAGTTGAAACCGGAGGTAAATGACACTTTCCGGTGGTCGAAACGACAATGCCGCACAGGGGATGGGGTATTATCCCGCCTTTGGCACAAGCTGCGCGACAACGCCGACTTTCGCCCAAAATTGGATGGTTTTTACCCGCCAACTTTCACGCTTCGGCTGCGAAACGCACCGGGTCATGAAACTTGGTTCCTTGACGTTAACGGGGCGATGGCAGGCCGAGGCGCGTGCCATGCCCAATAGGATCTTTTCAATGTTCGAATCATTCCGTCGGTATTTTTCCACCGACCTGGCCATCGACCTGGGCACGGCCAACACGCTGATTTTTGTTCGTGACAAGGGCATTGTGCTGGATGAACCGTCGGTCGTGGCCATTCGCCACGAAGGCGGACCCCAGGGCAAGAAGACGATTCAGGCTGTGGGCCGCGAAGCCAAGGCCATGCTGGGCAAGGTTCCCGGCAACATCGAGGCCATTCGCCCGATGAAGGACGGCGTGATTGCCGACTTCACGGTGACCGAGCAGATGCTCAAGCAGTTCATCAAGATGGTGCACCCGCGCAGCTTCTTCAAACCCAGCCCGCGCATCATCATCTGCGTTCCCTGCGGCTCGACCCAGGTGGAACGCCGCGCCATCCGCGAGTCCGCGCTCGGTGCCGGTGCCAGCGACGTGTACCTGATCGAGGAGCCCATGGCTGCGGCCATCGGCGCGGGCCTGCCCGTGAGCGAGGCCAGCGGCTCGATGGTGGTGGACATCGGCGGCGGCACGACCGAAGTCGGCGTGATCTCGCTCGGCGGCATGGTCTACAAGGGCAGCGTGCGCGTGGGTGGCGACAAGTTTGACGAAGCCATCATCAACTACATCCGGCGCAACTACGGCATGCTCATCGGCGAGCCCACGGCCGAGGCCATCAAGAAGAAGATCGGCTCCGCGTTTCCGGGCAGCGAAGTGCGCGAAATGGAAGTGCGTGGGCGTAACCTGTCCGAAGGCGTGCCGCGCAGCTTCACCATTTCTTCCAATGAAATCCTGGAAGCGCTGACCGATCCGCTGAACAACATCGTGTCGGCCGTGAAGAACGCGCTCGAGCAGACCCCGCCCGAGCTGGGTGCAGACATCGCCGACCGCGGCATGATGCTCACCGGCGGCGGCGCCTTGCTGCGCGACCTGGATCGCCTGCTCGCCGAGGAAACCGGCCTGCCGGTGCTGGTGGCCGAAGACCCGCTGACTTGCGTCGTGCGCGGCTGCGGCATTGCCCTGGAGCGCATGGAGCGCCTGGGCTCCATCTTCACCAGCGAATAGTCCGACGCGCCGGGGTTGCCTGGGTCCGGATACAGCCTATGCCTTTGGGAACGCTCGACCGCGCGCCGCCGCCTTTCTTCAGGCAGGGCCCGTCCGCTTTTTCCAAGCTGGTGTTCTTCAGCGCGCTGGCGCTGTTTCTGATGGTGGCGGACCGGCGCTTCAAGATCACCCAGCCGCTTCGCACGGTCGTTGCCGTCGTGCTGCAACCGGTGCAGTGGCTGGCGCTGCAGCCGATCGCATTGGCCACGGGCGCGAACCAGTTCTTGACCACCGTCTCCACCGCGCAAAGCGCGGAAATGGCGGCGCGCCGCCAACTCGCTGCGCAGTCGGTGCGGGCCGGTCAGGTGGAGCAACTGCAACTGGAAAATACCCGCCTGCGCAATCTGCTGGGCCTGCGGCCGTCGCTTCCCTCTGACGGCCAGGCCGCGCAGGTGCTGTACGACGCAGCCGACATCTACGGCCGCAAGGTCATCGTGGACCGGGGAACCTCGAATCACATTGCGCTGGGGTCCTCGGTGATGGACGAATCCGGCGTGCTCGGACAGGTGACGCGGGTTTATCCGCTGGTGAGCGAGGTCACGCTGCTGGTGGACCGCGATCAGGCCATTCCCGTTCTGAACACGCGCACCGGAGCGCGCAGCGTCGCCTTCGGCGATCCGTCGTTCAACGCTGGCGGCCTCGAGCTGCGCTTCATGGCCGCGAATGCCGACGTGCTCGCCGGCGATCTGCTCACCACCAGCGGAGTCGACGGGGTCTATCCGCCGGGCCTGCCGGTGGCGCATGTGAGCAAGGTCGAGCGCCGCGCCGACTCGGCCTTTGCGCGCATCTACTGCACGCCTGTGGCGGCGATCAACGCAGCGCATCACGTCATGGTGATCGGCCCCGTGTCCAGCCTGATTCCGCCCAGACCCGAGGCGGCGCCCGAACCGGTGGTCAGCAAGAAGCCCAGATCCAGGCCCGCCAAGGCGGAGGCTGCGCCATGATCATGCGTCCAGGTCAGCCGCTGCTGTTGCCGGCCAGTCCGCTCTTCATCTGGGGCAGCCTGGTGGCGGCGCTGCTGTTCAACATGCTGCAGCACATGGGCCTGTGGCCGCGCGCCGCCTGGGCGCCCGACGTGCTGGCGCTGGTGCTGATGTTCTGGTGCGTGCACCAGCCGCTGCGCGTGGGGGTCGGGGCGGCCTTTGTCTTTGGACTGCTGCTGGACGTGCATCAGGGGGCCTTGCTGGGTCAGAATGCCCTGGCCTATACGGCCCTGGGTTTCCTGGCGGCGGCGATGCATCGCCGGCTGTTGTGGTTTCCCGTGCCTACCCAGGCGCTGCAAGTCGCGCCCCTGTTTGCCGCCGCCCACGCGATTGAACTCAGCACGCGCATGCTTGCCGGCGGGACCTTTCCGGGCTGGCCGCTGCTGCTCGCGCCGATGATCGAGGCTCTGCTGTGGCCTGTCGTCAGCGTGCTGCTGCTCGCGCCGCAGCGGCGCGCGCCCGACCGCGACGCGAACCGCCCTTTGTAATATGGCCCCCACGCTTGTCGCTGCGCCTACTACGCTGGACGAGATGGTGCCAAAGGCATCATCCCTTCGTCCCGTCCATTCCTGCGCAGGCAGGAATGGAGCCGCGGGACTCAGCCCCATGGGGGCCGTGCCTTGCTTGGGGCGGCCCGGCGCGGCCGCGGCCCGCTTGCGTATCTCGCTGACGCTCGCCCCGGGGCTTGTCGCTGCGTCATGACCGAACTGCGCAACGTTGAAGCGGACCTGTCGCGCTTTCGCGCCCGGGTGCTGGTGGCCAGCGCGCTGGTGCTGCTGGCGTTCATGGTGCTGGTGGCGCGGCTCGTCTACCTGCAGGTGTTTCGCTACGAGGACTTGACGGAGCAGGCCGAGAGCAACCGCACGGCGATTGTCCCCATCGTTCCCAACCGCGGACTCATCCTGGATCGCAACGGCATTGTGCTGGCGAGCAATTACTCCGCTTACACGCTTGAAGTGACGCCGTCTCGGATCGAGGATCTGGAGCGCACGCTGGACGAATTGGCGCAGGTGCTGGAAATCAGCGTGCGCGATCGCAAGCGTTTCAAGAAGCTGCTGGAAGAGTCCAAAAGTTTCGAGTCTTTGCCCATCCGCACCCGCCTGTCGGACGAGGAAGTGGCCAAGTTCGCCGCCAACCGCTTTCGCTTCCCCGGGGTGGAGATCAAGGCGCGGCTGTTTCGCAACTACCCGTTCGGCGAACTGGCGAGCCACGTGATCGGCTATATCGGCCGCATCAACCAGGAGGAGAAGGCGCGCATCGACGGGTCCGACGACGAGACCAACTACCAGGGCACCTCGTACATCGGAAAACTCGGCGTAGAGCAGAGTTTCGAGTCGCAGCTGCACGGCACGACCGGGGTCGAGGCGGTGGAAACGTCGGCTGCCGGGCGCGCCATGCGCCGCCTCTCGAGCCAACCGGCGACGCCGGGAGACACCGTCGTATTGACGATCGACATCAAGCTGCAAAAGCTGGTCGAAGACCTGTTCGGCGAGCACCGCGGAGCGCTCGTGGCGATCGACCCCAAGACCGGCGAGGTGCTGGCCTTCGTGAGCAAGCCGACGTTCAATCCGAACCTGTTTGTCGACGGCATCGACGCGGAGAACTGGCAGGAGCTCAACGAGTCGCCCGACAAGCCGCTGCTCAATCGCGCGCTGCGTGGCACCTACCCGCCGGGCTCGACCTACAAGCCTTTCATGGCGCTGGCGGCGCTGCAAACGGGAAAGCGCACGTCGCAGCAGACCATCTTTGACCCTGGCTACTTCCTGCTCGGCGGTCACCGCTTTCGCGACGACAAGGAGGGTGGGCACGGCAGCGTCGACATGTACCGCTCCATCGTCCAGTCCTGCGACACCTACTACTATGTGCTGGCCAACGATCTGGGCGTGGACACGATCCATGACCAGATGCAGCCGCTGGGTTTTGGCGAGCTCACCGGCATCGACATCCAGGGGGAAGTGCGCGGCCTGCTGCCCAGCCAGGAGTGGAAGCGCAACCTCAACCGGAACAAGACCGCCGAGCAAAGGAAGTGGTACGCGGGCGAAACCGTGTCGCTGGGCATCGGGCAGGGCCAAAACAATTTCAGCATGCTGCAGATGGCCCAGGCCACGGCCACGCTGTCCAACGACGGCCTGAAAATGAAGCCGCACCTGGTACGCGAACTCGTCAACGCCGTGACGCGCGAGCGCTCGACCGTGGCGCAGGCGACGGGGGTGCAACTGGCGCTCAAGCAGGAAAATATCGAGGTCGTCAAGAATGCCATGGTGGGCGTGAACATCGAGGGCACCTCGGCCGCCAGCTTTCGCAATGCGCCCTACACCAGCGCGGGCAAGACCGGGACGGCGCAGGTGGTCCAGATCAAGCAGAACGAAAAATACAATGCCTCGCGGGTGGACGAGTTGCACCGTGACCATGCGTTGTTCATCGCCTTCGCGCCGGCCGAGTCGCCGCGACTGGCGCTGGCCATGGTGGTCGAAAACGTCGGCTTTGGCGCGCAATTCGCCGCTCCCATTGCGCGGCGCGTGTTTGACTATGTGCTGCAGGGCCTGTACCCGAGCGAGGAAGACATCGAGGCGGTGCAAAAAGGCCAGGCCACCACGCCCATCGGGAAGCCGCGTCCCGCCTCCGAGGTGGACTGGCCGCCCAAGCCCTGAGCTGAGTCTGACCTGGTACTAATGCAGGAAGGCGTCGTAGCCGGTCTTGAGGATCAGCGCGCTTACCACCCCGATGAAGACGATGCGCACGAAGCCGGTGCCGTGCTTCAGCGCCATGCGCGTGCCCAGCAGGCTGCCCACCACGTTCGCGCTTCCCATGGCCAGCGCGAAGTGCCACCACACCAGGCCTTTGAGCGTGAACAGCATGAGCGCAGCCAGATTGGTTGCGGTATTGATGAGCTTGGCGCTGGCAGACGCGTGCAGGAAGTCGTAGCCGAGCCAGCGCACCAGCAGGAACACCAGAAAACTCCCCGTCCCCGGGCCGAAAAAGCCGTCGTAGAAGCCCAGTGCCACGCCCAGCACGCCCATGGCCCAGATTTCGGCAGCGCCCGAATAGCGCGGTGCGTGGGCGCGCCCCAGTTCCTTCTTCGCCAGCGTGTAGACCAGCACCGCCAGCAGCACCAGGGGCAGGGCCTTGCGCAGGAAGTCCTGGGAAATGACGGTCACCAGCCAGGCCCCGCCCAGGGATCCGGCAAACCCCGCGAGCGCGGCCGGCCAGAGCGCCGCCCAGCGCAGTTGCACGCGCCGGCTGTATTGCCAACTGGCAATCGCCGTTCCCCAGATGGACGCGCTTTTGTTCACGCCAAACAGTGTGGCCGGCGGGGCCGTGGGAAAGGTGGCAAACATCGCCGGCACCAGAATCAACCCGCCCCCGCCCACGATGGCATCGACGAACCCGGCCAGCAGCGAGGCCAGCGACACCAAAAATAATTCCATGCGGGGATTGTCGGGGGAAAATAAAAATGCACCGGGGTTACCGGTGCATTTTTCAAGAAACACGCCTTTTGGGGTCGCGCCAACGCGAGTTGGTAGTTATTTGTCTCCTCGGCTCCTCTGGCCTGCCCGGCATTGACGCGGTGCAGCGAGTGGGACGGACTGTACGTGCCGCACCGTCGCTGTGCATTGGGGGTTTCCCGCGCTCGGGAAACCCCGCGGTTGTGGGTCGGTCCCGCAAAGAACACCGAACATCCGACAATTTGTTGAGGACCGAGCAAAACTCGCTACGCGTAGTAATTGGCCC
>CAILZB010000134.1 GCA_903838565.1 uncultured beta proteobacterium
AAGTATTCAACGACAAAAAGCCAAAGAGCCTTATGCTGCGCACGCACAGCCAGAACATCGGCTGGAGCCTGACCGAGCAATACACGTACAACAACGTGGTGCGCACCACGATCGAGGCCATGGCGGCGGTGTTTGGCGGCACCCAGTCGCTGCACACCAACTCCTTTGACGAAGCCATCGCACTGCCCACGGAATTCTCGTCGCGCATTGCGCGCAATACCCAGCTCATCATCCAGGAAGAGACGCACATCACGAATGTGATCGACCCCTGGGCCGGCAGCTACATGATGGAAAAGCTCACCCAGGACATGGCGGACGCGGCCTGGTCTATCATCGAGGAAGTCGAGGCCATGGGTGGCATGACGAAGGCCGTGGATAGCGGCTGGGCCAAGCTCAAGATCGAGGCCGCTGCGGCTGAGAAACAGGCGCGCATCGACTCGGGCCAGGACGTGATCGTGGGCGTGAACAAGTACCGGCTCAAGACCGAAGACGCGGTGGAATCGCGCGAGATCGACAACGTGGCCGTGCGCGATGGCCAGATTGCGCGGCTCGCCGTGATCAAGGCGCAGCGCGACTCAGTCGCGGTGCAGGCTGCGCTCTCGGCGCTGACGGACGCGGCGCACAGCGGTCAGGGCAATCTGCTGGATCTGGCGATCAAGGCCGTGCGCTTGCGTGCCACCGTGGGCGAAGTGAGTGATGCGCTGGAGAAGGTTTACGGTCGGCACCGCGCCGATACGCAAAAGGTGAGCGGCGTTTATGCCGCGGCCTACGATTCGGCCGCCACCGGAGCTGACACCATGGAATTCTGGGAACAACTCAAGACCGAGGTCAACGCCTTCGCCGACAAGGAAGGTCGACGTCCGCGCGTGCTGATCGCAAAACTGGGTCAGGACGGGCACGATCGCGGCGCCAAGGTCGTGGCCACGGCCTTCGCCGATCTGGGCTTCGATGTGGACATGGGTCCGCTGTTCCAGACGCCCGAGGAATGCGCGCGCCAGGCGATCGAGAACGACGTGCACGCGGTCGGCGTCTCCACGCTCGCCGCCGGCCACAAGACCCTGGTGCCCGCCATCATCGCCGAGCTCAAGAAGCAGGGCGCGGACGACATCGTGGTGTTTGTCGGCGGCGTGATTCCGCGCCAGGATTACGACATGCTGTACCAGGCTGGCGTGAAAGGCATCTACGGTCCCGGCACGCCCATCCCCTTCAGTGCCAAGGATGTTCTGGAGCAAATCCGAAAGGCGCGCGGGTGATTCAAGCAGGTTTGCTCGAAGGCATCCTGCATGGTGCGCCTGCGGTGCAGCGTCGCGCCATGGCCAAAGCCATCACCTTGCTGGAATCGACGCGCGCTGAACACCAGGCGCAGGGCGATGAATTGCTGACGGCGCTGTTGCCGCACACCGGCCGGTCGTTTCGCATCGGCATCAGCGGCGTTCCGGGCGTGGGCAAATCCACCTTCATCGAAGCCCTGGGTCTGCACCTGATCGCCCAGGGGCACCGCGTCGCGGTGCTCGCGGTCGATCCCTCTTCCACGGTGTCGGGCGGCTCCATCCTGGGCGACAAGACGCGCATGGACATGCTCTCGGTGCAGCAGCAGGCATTCATCCGGCCCAGCCCGAGCAGCGGCACGCTGGGCGGCGTGGCCGAGAAGACGCGCGACGCCATTGCGGTGTGCGAGGCGGCGGGTTACGACCTGGTGATCGTGGAAACCGTGGGCGTGGGCCAGTCCGAGACGGCGGTGTCCAACATGACCGACATGTTCGTGCTGATGCAGCTGCCCAACGCCGGCGACGACCTGCAGGCGATCAAGAAGGGCGTGATGGAATTGGCCGATCTGGTGCTCGTCAACAAGGCCGACATCGACCCCGACGCCGCCACGCGCGCGCAGCTGCAGATCCAGTCCGCGCTGCGTTTGCTGGGTCTGCATGGAGGTGACGCTCACCCCAGTCCGCTCGCGCCGGCGGGAGCGGGCGTGAATGCGCTGTGGCAGCCGCAGGTGCTGCAACTGAGCGCGCTCAAGGGCCAGGGCGTGGACAAATTCTGGGCGGCGGCGACCGAGTTCAAATCGCTGCAAACCGGCAATGGCTGCTGGGCTCTGCGCCGCCAGGCCCAGGCCAAGGACTGGATGTGGGAGCGCATCAGCTCGGGCCTGAGACAGGCGTTTCGCCAGCACCCCCAGGTGCGCACGCTGCTGCCGAAACTCACGGCCGACGTGACCGCAGGGCGCGTCCCTGCCTCAACCGCCGCAAGAATGCTGCTGCAGGCCAGCAGCCAAACTTTTTAAACCGCTGAAACCAACCGAGTAACGGAGAGAGCCCATGCACGACATCCTGGAACAACTGGAACAAAAACGCGCCGCAGCCCACTTGGGCGGAGGGCAAAAGCGCATTGACGCTCAGCATGGCAAGGGGAAGCTGACGGCGCGCGAGCGGCTCGAAGTGCTGCTGGACGAAGGCAGCTTCGAAGAGTGGGACATGTTCGTGGAGCACCGCTGCGTGGACTTCGGCATGGAGGGTCAGAAAATTCCGGGCGACGGCGTGGTCACCGGCTACGGCATGATCAACGGCCGTCTGGTGTTCGTCTTCAGCCAGGACTTCACCGTCTTTGGCGGCGCCTTGAGCGAAGCGCACGCGGAGAAGATCTGCAAGATCATGGACCAGGCGATGAAGGTCGGCGCTCCCGTGATCGGCCTGAACGATTCGGGCGGCGCGCGCATCCAGGAAGGCGTGGCCTCTCTGGGCGGCTATGCCGATGTGTTCCAGCGCAACGTCATGGCCAGCGGCGTGGTGCCGCAGATCAGCATGATCATGGGCCCCTGCGCCGGCGGCGCCGTGTATTCGCCGGCCATGACCGACTTCATCTTCATGGTGAAGGACTCGAGCTACATGTTCGTCACCGGCCCCGAGGTGGTGAAGACCGTGACGCACGAGGAAGTGACGGCCGAGGAACTGGGCGGCGCCATCAGCCACACCACCAAGAGCGGCGTGGCCGATCTGGCGTTCGAGGACGACGTGCAGGCGCTGCTGATGCTGCGCCGCCTGTACAACTACCTGCCGCTGAACAACCGCGAAAAGGCGCCGGTGCGCCGCAGCGGCGACCCGATCGACCGTCTGGAAAAGAGCCTGGACACGCTCATCCCCGACAACGCCAACAAGCCCTACGACATGAAGGAACTGATCGTCAAGACCGTGGACGATGGCGACTTCTTCGAGCTGCAGCCCGAGTACGCGAAGAACATCCTGATCGGCTTTGCCCGCATGGACGGCCAGACCGTGGGCATCGTGGCGAACCAGCCGCTGGTGCTGGCGGGCTGCCTGGACATCAAGAGCAGCATCAAGGCCGCGCGCTTCGTGCGCTTTTGCGACGCCTTCAACATTCCGGTGATCACCTTCGTTGATGTGCCGGGCTTCATGCCCGGTACGGCGCAGGAGTACGGCGGCATCATCAAGCACGGCGCCAAGCTGCTCTACGCCTACGCCGAATGCACCGTGCCCAAGATCACCGTGATCACGCGCAAGGCCTACGGCGGCGCCTACGACGTGATGAGCTCCAAGCACCTGCGCGGCGACGTCAACTTCGCCTGGCCCAACGCCGAGATCGCCGTCATGGGCGCCAAGGGTGCAGTGGAAATCATCTTTCGCGAAGACAAGGGCGACCCGGCAAAACTGGCCGCGAAGGAGGCGGAATACAAGGCCCGTTTCGCGAATCCTTTTGTCGCCGGCGCGCGCGGTTTCATCGACGACGTGATCCTGCCCAGCGAGACGCGCAAGCGCATCTGCCGCTCGCTGGTGATGCTCAAAGACAAGAAGCTCGAAAACCCGTGGCGCAAGCACGGAAACATTCCGCTTTGAGTCCCAGTGGAACGCCTCATGAAACTCTACCGCGCTGGAGAGGTCTGCCTGGCTGCTCTGCTCCGTGTCCCACGCCCTGTGGGCTCCTCCTTTACCTGCGCAGAACACCCTGGCAAACCACGCCTGGATGCTTGGTATGCCAATAACTGATTACCGAATAGGAGACTTTGAATGTTTAACAAGATATTGATCGCCAATCGCGGAGAAATCGCCTGCAGAGTGATCCTCACCGCGCGCAAGATGGGCATCCTGACCGTGGCCGTGTATTCGGACGCGGACCGCGATGCGCGCCACGTGATGCTGGCGGACGAGGCTGTGCACATCGGCGCGCCACCGAGTCGCGAGAGCTATCTGCTGGCGGACAGGATCATCGCCGCGTGCAAGCAGACCGGTGCGCAGGCCGTGCATCCGGGCTACGGTTTCCTGAGCGAGAACGCGGCCTTTGCCAAGCGCGTGGAGGAGGAGGGCATTGTCTTCATCGGCCCCAAGCACCATTCGATCGCGGCCATGGGCGACAAGATCGCGTCCAAGCGGCTCGCCGGTGCCGCTGGCGTGAACTGCATCCCGGGCGTGAACGACGCGATCGAGACGGCCGAGCGCGCGGTGGAGATCGCCATCAGCATCGGCTATCCGGTGATGATCAAGGCCAGCGCCGGCGGCGGCGGCAAAGGCTTGCGCGTGGCCTTCAACGACAAGGAAGCGTTCGAGGGCTTCACCTCCTGCCGCAACGAGGCGCGCAACAGCTTTGGCGACGACCGGGTGTTCATCGAGAAGTTTGTCGAGGAGCCGCGTCACATCGAGATCCAGTTGATCGGCGACAGCTTCGGCAACTGCGTCTACCTGAACGAGCGCGAGTGCTCGATCCAGCGCCGGCATCAGAAGGTGATCGAAGAGGCGCCCAGCCCCTTCATCAGCGACGCCACGCGCAAAGCCATGGGCGAGCAGGCCGTGGCACTGGCCAAGGCCGTGAATTACCAGAGCGCCGGCACGGTGGAGTTCGTGGTGGGCAAGGACCAGAGCTTCTATTTCCTGGAGATGAACACGCGCCTGCAGGTCGAGCACCCGGTGACCGAGTGCATCACCGGCCTCGATCTGGTGGAGCTGATGATCCGCGTGGCCGCGGGTGAGAAACTGCCGCTCACGCAGGCGGATGTGAAGCGTGAGGGCTGGGCCATGGAGTGCCGCATCAACGCCGAAGACCCGTTCCGCGGCTTTCTGCCCAGCACCGGGCGCCTGGTGCGCTTTCAGCCGCCGACCGAGACCATGTTCGCCTCCGATGTGTCGCAGTGGCAGGGCGTTCGCGTGGACACGGGCGTGCAGGACGGCGGCGAAATCCCGATGTACTACGACTCCATGATCGCCAAGCTGATCGTGCACGGTCGGGACCGGCTCGAGGCGATTGCCAAGATGCGTGAAGCCTTGAACGGCTTCGTCATTCGTGGCGTCTCCAGCAACATCCCGTTTCAGGCGGCGCTGCTGGCGCACCCGAAGTTCGTCGCGGGCGACTTCAACACCGGCTTCATTGCCGAGAACTACGCCCACGGTTTTCGCGCGGAGGACGTGCCGCACGACGACGCCAACTTCCTGGTTGCCCTGGCCGCCTTTGTGCGGCGCAAGTCGCGCGAACGCGCGGCCAACCTGTCGGGACAGCTGCCTGGTTACGGCGTAAAGGTCGGGCAGGACTACTGCGTGATCGTGCTGGAGCAGGGCGGAGAACACCGCTACGTGGATGTTCACGTGGACGAGTTTTCCGGCAAGACCGGCGTGGCGGCGATCCGCGTGGGTGCCGACAGCTACGAAATCAACAGCAGCTCGCGTCTCAACGACATCCGCATCGCGGGCACGGTCAACGGCCAGCCCTTCACCGCGCAGGTCGAGCGCGGCACACCCCGCAATCCGCTGGGCCTGCGCGTGCAGCACAACGGCAC
Source organism: uncultured beta proteobacterium (assembly GCA_903838565.1). Classification (GTDB taxonomy): domain Bacteria; phylum Pseudomonadota; class Gammaproteobacteria; order Burkholderiales; family Burkholderiaceae_C; genus CAIKVZ01. The sequence goes on from CAILZB010000134.1 coordinate 5,780, forward strand.
AAAGATCGAGGTCATGGTGGTGTCCCAGCGCATGGCCGAGCTGCAGCGCCTGATGCCGTTCAAGCCGCCGCAGGACCTGAGCCGCTTTGTGCTGTCGCCCATGCCGGGCCTGCTGGCCGACGTGGCGGTGCAGGTGGGCCAGAAGGTGCTCGCCGGCGAGCGCGTGGCCGTGATCGAGGCCATGAAGATGGAGAACGTGCTGTTCGCCGCGCAGGACGGCGTGGTGAGCAAGGTGCTGGCCGCCAAGGGCGATTCGCTCGCCGTGGACCAGCCCATCGTCGAGTTCGCGTGAGGGCCCCGCAGCATGAGTCAATCTGAACGACCCTTCAAGGTCCTGGGCATACAGCAGATCGCCATCGGTGGCCCCGACAAGAATCGGCTGAAAAAGCTCTGGGTGGAGATGCTGGGGCTGGAAGTGACGGGCACGTTTCGCAGCGAGCGCGAGAACGTGGACGAGGACATCTGCGCCATCGGGACCGGTCCGTTCAAGGTCGAGGTCGACCTGATGGAGCCCGTCGACCCCGAGAAGAAACCGGCGGTGCACACCACGCCGTTGAACCACGTGGGCCTGTGGATTGACGACCTGCCGCTGGCCGTCCAGTGGTTGACGGCCCAGGGCGTGCGCTTCGCTCCGGGGGGAATCCGCCAGGGCGCTGCAGGTTTCGATATATGCTTTTTGCACCCCAAGTCGAACGAGGAATTCCCCGTCAGCGGCGAAGGCGTGCTGATCGAACTGGTGCAGGCGCCGCCCGAGGTGGTGAGCGCCTTTGCACGCCTGGCCGCCAGCGTCTGAAGGCCTTTGCCGGGTCCGGGAAACTTCTTGATATGGGTCATAGAACCCGCAGTTTTCGGGATTGCCCTAACTGTGCACTGGGTTTGAACCCTTAGACTGCGGTCCACCTGCAGCGCCGCTTTGGCGTGGAGCGGGCCAAGGAGGACGTTTTGCAACCCACCAACATCACCCAACCGACGTATTTTCACAAGGTCGTCGATTGTCAATGGGCCTGTCCGGCCCACACCCCCGTTCCTGAATACATCCGCCTGATCGGTCAGGGTCGCTACAGCGACGCCTACATGATCAACTGGGTCTCGAACGTCTTCCCCGGCGTGCTGGGTCGCACCTGCGACCGCCCCTGCGAGCCCGCCTGCCGGCGCGGCCGGGTCGAGGAGAACAATGGCGAGAAGCCCGAACCGGTGGCGATCTGCCGCCTCAAGCGCGTGGCAGCGGACCACAAGGACGACGTCAAGGCGCGCATGCCCAAGGTGGAAGCCTCCAACGGCAAGCGCATCGCCTGCATCGGTGCCGGACCGGCGTCGCTCACGGTGGCGCGCGACCTGGCTCCCCTGGGCTACCAGGTGACGGTATTCGACGGCGAAGCCAAGGCGGGCGGCTTCATCCGCTCGCAGATTCCGCGGTTTCGGCTGCCCGAGTCGGTGATCGACGAAGAGACGGGTTACATCCTGGACCTGGGCGTAGATTTCAAGAGCGGCCAGCGCGTGGATTCCATGCAGGCCTTGCTCACGCAGGGCTATGACGCGGTCTTCGTCGGTTGCGGCGCGCCGCGCGGACGCGATCTGGAAGTTCCGGGGCGCAAGGAAGCTGCAGCGCACATCCACATCGGCATCGACTGGCTGGCTTCGGTTTCCTTTGGCCACATCACCAGCGTGCCACCACGCGTGATCGTGCTCGGCGGCGGCAACACGGCCATGGACTGCTGCCGTTCCGCGCGCCGCCTGGGCGGCTCTGATGTGAAGGTGATCGTGCGCAGCGGCTTCGAGGAGATGAAGGCCTCGCCCTGGGAGAAGGAAGACGCGGTGCACGAAGGCATACCGATCGTCAACTTCCACGTCCCCAAGAGCTTCGAGCACGAGAGCGGCAAGCTCACCGGCATGACGTTTGAAGTGGTGAGCGCGGTCTATGACGCCAAGGGTCGGCGCAGCCTGGTACCCACCGGCGCACCCGATGTGTTCTTCGCCTGCGACGCCGTGCTGGTGGCCGTGGGCCAGGAGAATTCCTTTCCCTGGATCGAGCGCGAGTCCGGCATCGAGTTCGACAAATGGGGTCTGCCGGTGCTGGTCGAGAACACCTTTCAGTCCACGGTGCCCAATGTGTTTTTCGGCGGCGACGCGGCCTATGGTCCCAAGAACATCATCACGGCGGTGGCACAAGGGCATGAAGCCGCGGTGTCGATCGACCGCTTCGTGCACGGCGAATCGGTGGTCGTGCGCCCCGCGCCCTTGACCAAGCTGATGTCGCAGAAGATGGGCATCCACGAATGGAGCTACCACAACGACGTGTCCAACGACGAGCGCTTCAAGGTGCCGTGGGCTGCGGCCGAGGTGGCGCTGGCGAGCATCCGCGTGGAAGTGGAACTGGGCTTTGATGCGGCCACGGCCTTCAAGGAGGCGAGCCGCTGCCTGAACTGCGACGTGCAGACGGTGTTCAACCGCGACACTTGCATCGAGTGCGACGCCTGCGTGGACATCTGCCCGATGGACTGCATCACCTTCACCGCCAACGGCGACGAGGCCGATCTGCGCACGCGGCTGAAGGCGCCGGCGCAGCACAAGGATCAGGCGCTGTATGTTTCGGGCGATCTCAAGACCGGGCGCGTGATGGTCAAGGACGAGGACGTCTGCCTGCACTGCGGTCTGTGCGCCGAGCGCTGCCCCACGGGCGCCTGGGACATGCAGAAATTTTTGTTGAATACCACGCAGGCCGGTTCCGGCTGCCGTGACGCCAGGAAGGTAACAGCATGAAGCGCATCGAAGCCATCAACGATTTCGTCATCAAGTTCGCCAACGTCAACGGCTCGGGATCGGCCTCGGCCAACGAGTTGTTCTCCAAGGCGGTGATGCGCATGGGCGTGCCCGTGAGCCCGCGCAACATCTTCCCCAGCAACATCCAGGGCATGCCGACCTGGTACGAGGCGCGCGTCTGCGAAAAGGGCTACCACGGACGCCGCGGCGGCGTGGACATGCTCGTCGCCATGAACCCGCAGACCTGGGACGCCGACCTGGCCGAGGTCGAGCCTGGCGGTTACCTGTTCTACGACAGCACGCGGCCCATTCCCGAATCCAAATTCCGCAAGGATGTGCACACCATCGGCATGCCGCTGACCGAGATCAGCAACGCTGCATACTCCGACCCGCGCCAGCGCCAGTTGTTCAAGAACATCATCTACGTGGGCGCGCTGTCGGTGCTGCTTGACGTCGAGGCCGAGGTGTTCGAGACGCTCTTCGCCGAGACCTACAAGGGCAAGGAGCGCCTGCTCGACTCCAACATCCAGGCGCTGCACCTGGGGCGCAACTTCGTCAAGGAGCATCTGGATGCGCCCTTGGGCATTCGTGTGCGCCGCTCCGACAAGGTGGGCGACCAGATTTTCACCGACGGCAACTCTGCTGCTGCGCTGGGCCTCGTCTACGGCGGCGCCACGGTGGCCGCCTGGTACCCGATCACGCCCTCGACCTCGGTGCCCGAGGCGTTCCAGAAGTATTGCGAAAAGTTCCGCGTCGACCCCGCCACCGGCCAGCACAACTTCGCCATCGTGCAAGCCGAAGACGAACTCGCCTCCATCGGCATGGTCGTGGGTGCGGGCTGGAACGGAGCGCGCGCTTTTACCGCGACCTCGGGTCCGGGCGTCTCGCTCATGACCGAGTTCATCGGCCTCGCCTACTTTGCCGAGATCCCGGTGACCATCATCAACGTGCAGCGCGGCGGCCCCTCCACCGGCATGCCCACGCGCACGCAGCAGGCCGATCTGATCTCCTGTGCCTACGCCTCGCATGGCGACACCAAGCACGTGCTGCTGTTTCCGCAGGACCCATACGAGTGCTTCACGCACTCGGCGGCGGCGCTGGATCTGGCCGATCGTCTGCAGACCCCGATCTTCGTCATGACCGATCTGGACATTGGCATGAACCAGCGCCTGTGCAAACCCTTTGCCTGGGACGACTCGAAGAAGTACGACATCGGCAAGGTCATGACGGCGGCAGAACTCGAAGCCGGCAAGGACTTCGGCCGCTACAAGGACGTCGACGGCGACGGCATCCCCTGGCGCACGCTGCCCGGCACGCACCCGAGCAAGGGCGCGTACTTCACGCGCGGCACCACGCGCAACCCCTACGCGCAGTATTCAGAGCGCGGGCCGGACTACATCTACAACATGGAGCGGCTGCTGAAGAAATTCAAAACCGCTGCCGACCTGGTGCCGCAGCCGCTGCTGCGCAAGGCACAGCAGCCGACGAAGCTGGGCGTGATCTATTTCGGCTCTACTGCACCGGCCATGCGTGAGGCGTTGGATGTGCTGGAAGTCGAGGGCGTGCACCTGGACGCGATGCGCCTGCAGGCGTTTCCGTTCCCGCAATCAGTCTCGGATTTCATCGCTGCGCACGACAAGGTGTTCGTGGTCGAACAGAACCGCGACGCGCAGATGCACTCGATGCTGGTGAACGAACTGGACATCAACCCGGCTCAGCTGGTGCGGGTCCTGCACTATGACGGAACCCCGATCACGGCGCGCTTCATTGCCAACGCCATCCGCGAAAGTGCGCTCAAGACCGCCGCACAGAAACAGCCCAAGGAGCTCGCATGACCTACATCGCCAAACCCCGGCTGCACCATCCCACGCTGACCACGAACAAGGTCGGCTACACGCGGCGCGACTACGAGGGCCGCATCTCGACCTTGTGCGCGGGCTGCGGACACGACTCGATTTCGGCGGCGGTGATCCAGGCCTGCTGGGAACTCGACATCGAACCGCATCGCGTGGCCAAGCTCTCGGGCATCGGCTGCAGTTCCAAGACGCCCGACTACTTCCTGGGGGCCTCGCATGGCTTCAACACCGTGCACGGCCGCATGCCATCGGCGCTGACGGGCGCAAACCTGGCGAACCGCGACCTGCTGTACCTGGGCGTGTCCGGCGACGGCGACTCGGCCTCCATCGGTCTGGGGCAGTTCGCCAATGCCATGCGCCGCGGCGTGCGCATGTGCTACATCGTGGAGAACAACGGCGTCTATGGTCTGACCAAGGGGCAGTTCTCGGCCACTGCAGACCGCGGCTCCAAGAGCAAGAAGGGCGTCATCAACAGCGACTCACCGGTCGATCTGGTGGCACTGGCGCTGCAGCTCGGCGCGACCTACGTGGCGCGCAGCTTTTCCGGCGACAAGGCGCAGCTGGTGCCTCTGATCAAGGGCGCCATGGAGCATGGCGGTGCCGCCTTCATCGACGTCATCAGCCCCTGCGTGACCTTCAACAACCACTCCGGCAGCACCAAGAGCTACGACTATGTGCGCCAGCACAACGACGCAGTGAGCCGCATCGATTTCATCACGACGCGCGACGAAATCACCACCCAGTACGCGCCCGGTGAAGTTGTGGACGTGCAGCAGCACGATGGCTCCACACTGCGCCTGCGCAAGCTGCACGCCGACTACGACGCCACCGACCGCTACGCCGCCATGAGTTACATGCAAACGCACCAGGCGCGCGGCGAGGTCGTGACGGGCCTGCTCTACATCGATCCGCTGGCAACCGATTTGCACACCGCGCTCAATACCAGCGACAAGCCGCTCAACACCATGGGTGCCGACCTGCTGTGTCCGGGGTCGAAGGCGCTGGACAAGATCAACGCCTCATTGCGCTGAGGTCGGGAGCGCAACCGAGAGTCGGAATTACTTTGCCACTTGAAAGGGGCCGCACCATGCCTGAACGTACCGTTTTTCAATCCATGTCGCAAAGGCATGTGATCAGCCTGGGTCCGCACGCCAGCATCTGGGAAGCGGCCTGCGTCATGACGAAGGCCAACTGCGGCAGCGTGCTGATCGTGGACCCATCGACGGCGCTGTTGGGCATCGTGACGGAGCGCGATCTGATGACGCGTGTCGTGGCCAAGGCGCTGGATCCGCAAAAGACGCAAGTGTCCGACGTCATGACGCGCAGTCCGTATTGCGTGCCGCCCGAAACGCTGGTCTCTGACGCCGTGCTGATCATGATCGAGCGCGGCTTTCGGCACCTGCCCATCGTCGGTCCCGGCTCGAAGATTCTGGGTGTATTCTCGGTGCGCGACGCGCTGCCGCGCGAAATCGGCGCCGCTGTCAGCCTGGCTGAATTTCACGATCAGGTGAACGACGCGCTGGGGTAGGGGCCTGCTGGCGGAGTGCCTGCGACCAAGGCCCATGCACATGCCGCCACGACCCTGAGTGAGCGAGCCGCTGTGGCTCCACCCGATCCGCGCCGCGGACCGCGAAAGTTGGCCCGTGCCTATTTTGGAGCGCCGGATGAATTCAAGCAGCGAGCAACTTGGCATTTGGAAACTGGGCGTCTGGCTGGCGCGGCAGGTGCGATTCTCGACCAAACTGGGTGTTCTGGTCAGCCTGATTCTGATCCCGCTGCTGATCCTGAACGCCCTGCTGCTGCAGCGCCAGGGTCTGGAACTGAGCGGAGCACGCGCGGAGATCGAGGGCCTGGCGGTGCTTCGGCCGGCCATGCAAGTCTTGATTCAGGTGCAAAAACACCGGGGGCAAACCAACGTCCTGTTGTCGGGTAGCACGCAGGTTCAGCCTGAGCTTGCCAAGACCCGCGAAGCGCTGGATCGGGCCGCCGCAGATACGCAGCTGGCGCTCAAGTCAGCGACGTCTTTTGCCATGGTGCGGTCGTGGCAGCCCTTGGCGGAACGCCTGCAGCGTCTGCCGGTAGCGACTCAGAACGGGGATGCGCCGGCCAGTTTCAAGTTGCACAGCGAACTGGTACGTGATCTGGGCCAGTTCGTCTACCTGCTTGGCGGTGCCTCCGGTCTGCTCTACGACCCGGATCCCGCGGCCAATTCACTGATCGACATGGTGCTGGGGCGAACGATTCAATGGACCGAACAGACAGGCCAACTGCGCGGTGCCGGCGCCGGATTGCTGGCGAAACCCCAGACTGACCCGGCCGCCGAGCTGGCCATGCGGGCCCGGTTTGAGCCGTTGGTCGAGTCACTGTCCGAAATGCGCTTTGGCCAGGCGCTGCTGCAGGCGCAGGGTGAGTCAGACCTGGGTCTGGAAGCCGCGGTTGCCGCCGTCGAGCGTTTCATTGCGGTGGCGACCCAGGCGTTTGCGGGCGAGGCGAGCCAGGCGCGAAACCCGCAAAGCTACTTTGCGGCAGGCACACAGGCGGTTGACGCCACACTCGCGGCACAGGGCCGCATGAGCGAGCGCCTTGAAGGACGTCTGCTACACCGCGCCAGCTCATTGGCACTGCTGAGGGCCGGTCTGTTGGTCTGGGCCATCTTCGGTTTCATGGTCCTGATGTACCTGCTCACCACGCTGTACAAGAGCTTCCGGATCGACTTGGTCGCCTTGAACTACGCCATGGATCAGATTGCCGCCGGCAACTTGCGCGTGGTCAGCACGGTGCGCGCCAAGGACGAAATCGGCGACCTGGCGCTGTTGCTGCGGCGCATGGTCGCCAACGTGTCTGGCATGGTGGCGGCCGTCGGCAGCGAGGCCGCACTGGTGGCGAATGTGGGGCGCAACCTGAGTGCTGGCAACCGTGACTTGTCGGACCGCACCGAGCAGCAGGCAGCCAATCTGGAGCAGACTGCCGCCAGCGTGCGTGACCTGGCCACGACCGTGCAACAAAATGCCCAGATCGCCGCCGACGTGGACCGGCAGGCCATCAGCGTGCGCGACATCGCCGAATCGGGTGCGCATTCGATGACGGCATCGGTCGCCTCGGTGGAGGCGATCCAGGCCAGCGCGCACAGGATGAACGAAATCATCGGGGTGATCGACGGCCTCGCGTTTCAGACTAATATCCTGGCGCTGAATGCGGCTGTGGAAGCGGCCCGCGCGGGGGAACAGGGGCGCGGATTTGCCGTGGTGGCGACCGAGGTGCGCTCCCTGGCGCAGCGTTCGGCCGCGAGTGCGCGCGAGATCCGCGGGCTGATCCAGTCCTCCTCCTCGCAGGTCGAATCCAGCGTGGCCCGCATCCGTTCTGCCGGAGACGGGATGACAGAAATCGTGTCCGGCGTGCGCGGCGTGTCAGCCAGCATTTCCAGGATATCTGCTGCCAGCACCGAACAAAGCGCCGGCCTGTCAGAAATCTCTGCTGCGGTGGCGCAACTCGACCAGATCACGCAGCAGAATGCCCAGATGGTGGAGCGCGCGGTGAGCCAGTCGAACGGTCTGGAAAATCAGGCCGGGTCGTTGTCGGACGCCATCAGTTCTTTCAAGCTTCTGCAAGGTATCGCGGGCGAAGCCCAGGCACTGGTAGAGCGCGCTGTGGACTTTCGCCCGGCGTGTGCATCGCGAGACGCCTTCTTGCGTGGCCTGACGGATGCGGCCAACCATTTTTATGATCGCGACATGTATGTCTTTGTTCTCGACAGCAGAGGAACGTACCTGGCATTTGGCGGCAATCCCGCCAAAGTCGGAACGCGGGTCCAGGACGTGCCCGGGATTGACGGCGACGGCTTGACACGGGCGATCGTGAATCAGGCTTCCGAGGGACCGGGCTGGGTCGAATACGCCATCACCAATCCGACCACCGATCGGGTTCAAACCAAAATGTCCTTCGTTCAGCAACTGGACGATTTCTACGTCGGCTGTGGGGTCTACAAGGGACTTGCCGTCACCTGATTCAGCCGCCGCACGTGCGCCGCGCCTAAGGACCCGATCGATTCGCCCGCATGCGGGCGAGCGCGGCCTCGATCACGGCGCGCTTCTTGTCCAGCACAAGTGGGTCGGTGTGCTGCGAATGGCGGGGCAGGTCGGCAAGCTTCTCCTGTGCCTTGCTTTCCAGTCGTGCGGCGTTCTCCCGCGTTTCTCGATCCGTCTTGTCCGTGTGAAAGGCATAACGCTCGCGCGCCTCGTCGGCCTGCGCCTGCGACCAGGCGGCCCAACCGCTGTTTTTACCGGTGACGTTCTCCAGCAGGATGCAATCCACCGGGCACACCGGAAGGCACAACTCGCATCCGGTGCAATAGGACTCGATCACTGTGTGCATGAGCTTGTTGCTGCCCAGGATGGCGTCGGTGGGACAGACCTTGATGCACAGCGTGCATCCGATGCACCAGGCCTCGTCCACGAAGGCCACGCTGCGCGGGCCCTCCTGCCCATGGGCCGGATTCAACTCGGTTGCGGCTTCGTCAGTGCGTGCCGCGAGGCGTGAAATGCCCTCGCTCCCGCCGGGTGGGCACTGGTTGATCGCGGCCTGGCCGCGGGCGATCGCGCCCGCGTAGCCGGCGCAGTCGGGATAGCCACAGCGCGTGCACTGGGTCTGCGGCAGGACGTCAAGCAGGCGCTCGGCCAAAGAGGGGTGCATGCAACCGAGCCGCTGAACTCCGGTCCACTCAGACGCGGGTGCGCTTGCCTTTGCTGGCTGGCTTCGCCACAGGCACGACAGTGGCCTTCGCCGCGGGCTTTGAAACCGACTTGGCAACGGTCTTCTTCTGTGGGGCACGCTTGACCGCGACCGGCGCGGCAGTGGCCGCTTTCGCCGGTGCATCAGCCTCAGCTTGCGCGGCCGGTGCAGCCTGTGGTTTCAGGCTGTGTTGCAGGATGAAGGCCTTGACCTCCGGATACACCATGTCGCGCCAGCGCCTGCCGCTGAAGATGCCGTAATGCCCCGCGCCTTTGACCTCGTAGTGGCGCTGCTCCGAGTCCACCACACCGGTGCAAATGCTGTGCACGGCCTCGGTCTGACCGGAGCCTGAAATGTCGTCGAGTTCGCCTTCGACGGAGAACAGCGCAGTGCGGGTGATGTCCTGGGGACGCACACGTTCCACTTTGCCATCCGCGCCTTTGACGTCCCAGGTGCCGTTGACCAGGCTGAACTCCTGAAACACCACGCGAATGGTCTCCAGGTAGTAGTCGGCATCCATGTCCAGCACGGCGTTGTACTCGTCATAAAACTTGCGGTGTGCTTCGGCGCTGGTGCCGTCGCCTTTGATCAGATCCTTGAAATAATCGTAGTGACTTCTGGCATGGTTGCTGGGGTTCATCGCGACAAAGCCCGTGTGCTGCAGGAAGCCGGGATAGACGCGGCGCCCGGCGCCCGGGAAGTTCTGCGGCACGCGGTAAATCACGTTGTTCTCAAACCAGTTTGAGCTCTTGTTCGTCGCCAGGTTATTCACTGCCGTGGGCGACTTGCGCGCGTCAATCGGCCCACCCATCATGGTCATCGTCAGCGGCGTGGTTTCACCGCGGCTCGCCATCAAGGCCACAGCGGCCAGCACCGGCACCGTGGGCTGGCATACGCTCATCACATGGCAATTGCCGTAAATCCCCTGCAGGTGACGAATGAACTCCTGCACATAGTTGACGTAATCATCCAGATGGAAAGCCCCTTCGGATTGAGGCACCAGGCGCGCGTTCTTCCAGTCGGTGATGTAGACCTTGTGGTCCTTGAGCATGGTCTTGACGGTGTCGCGCAACAACGTCGCGTAGTGACCGGACAGGGGTGCCACGATCAGCACGGCAGGCTGGTTCTTGAGCGTGGTCAGCGTCGTCGTGTCGTCGGTGAAGCGCTTGAAGCGGCGCAGTTCGCAAAAGGGTTTGTCGATCTCGATGCGCTCGTGGATCGCCACCGACACGCCCTCCACATCCACCGTGCGCAGTCCGAATTCGGGCTTCAGATAGTCCTTGCCCAGGCGGTAAACCAGGTCATACCCTGCCGAAACACGCTGCGCAAAAGGGTTCTGACCCAGCGGCGAGAGCGGGTTGCTGTAGACCTTGGAGGCCGCTTGCGCGAAATCCGCAAAGGGCTCCATCAGTGAACGCTGGGATTCGTAGAGTTGGTAAAGCATGGAAGACCTTCGGAATCGCTAATTGTTGCAGTGCAATATAACAGGCATTGTGTCGCCGTTACTGGGGAATTTCCCTAAATTCTCAGCACCTGCAACATCATTCTGTCAGTTAACGGAAAGGGTTCCATTGCCAGGGGGCGAATAACCCCCCGGCGTGGTCAAATGACTTTGGCAATCGAGGCGCAAACGTAGTCGATGTTCTTGCTGTTCAGCGCCGCCACGCACATGCGGCCGGTGTCGGTACCGTACACGCCAAACTCGTTGCGCAGCCGCACCATCTGGTCCTTGGTGAGACCGGAGTAGCTGAACATGCCGATTTGCTGGGTGATGAAACTCATGTCCTGCTTCACGCCTGCGGCCTTGAGCTTTTCCACCAGCAGCGTGCGCATCTGCTTGATGCGTTCGCGCATGGAGGCCAGCTCCTTTTCCCACAGCGCGCGCAGTTCCGGGTTGCCCAGCACCGCCGCGACCACGGCGCCGCCATGCGTTGGCGGATTGCTGTAGTTGGTGCGGATCATGATCTTGAGCTGGCTCAGGACTCGGTCGGCTTCCTCCTTGCTCTGGCACAGCACGGAAAGCGCGCCCACGCGTTCACCATACAGGCTGAAGCTCTTGCTGAACGAGGTGGACACGAGGAAGTTCAAGCCGGCGGCAACGAACTTCTGCACCGCCGCGCCGTCCTGCGTCAGACCATGGGCAAAGCCCTGGTAGGCCATGTCCAGGAACGCCGTCAGGTTCTTGGCCTTGACTGTGGCGACCACCTGGTCCCACTGTTCTGACGTGATGTCGTAGCCGGTCGGATTGTGGCAGCAGGCGTGCAGCACGACCACAGTGCCGGGTGCGGTCGCGTTGAGCGCGGCCAGCATGCCGTCAAAGTTGACGCCGCGCGTGGCGGCGTCGTAGTAGGGATAGCTCTCCACGGTGAAGCCGGCTTCGGTGAAGAGCGCACGATGATTTTCCCAGCTCGGGTCACTGATGAGCACCTTGGCGTTCGGATTCAGGCGCTTGAGGAAATCCGCACCCACCTTGAGTCCACCAGTGCCACCAATGGCTTGCACCGTCGCCACGCGGGCCGATTTGACCGCTTCGCTGTCGGCGCCAAATACCAGGCTCTTGACGCCTGCGTCGTACGCGGCGATGCCGTCAATCGGCAGGTAACCGCGTGGCTTGGGCGACTCCATCATGGTCTTTTCCGCCGCCTGCACGCAGGCCAGCAGCGGCAGCTTGCCGTTCTCGTCGAAATACACGCCCACGCCCAAGTTCACCTTGTTGGGGTTGGTGTCGGCATTGAATTGTTCGTTCAGACCCAGAATCGGGTCGCGCGGGGCCATTTCGACATTGGAGAAGAGAGACATGGAAGGGTCCTGTGGTGAAAAATCTTGAGTGGTTCAGGGCGGTCAAACGACAGTGGCAGGTTGCCGACTGCACAAGCGATATTTTACCTCCCGCTCCCGTCCAACCTAGGGACAACCCTGACCCGTGCGCAGCCCCTTGAGGAAAGCCCTTCGGGCAGTTCCGGCGGCGATGGCAGTCGCCACTTCCCGGGAGTGACGTTCCGCACCGCTGAGCTTCCTGATCCAGCTTCGGTACGGAACAAGTCCTTCCACCGCGCCCTTGAATGCGCCCAGCGCGGTGTCACCAATGAAGGCAACCCCACGGTCGACCTCGCTCGCGTCGGCATCCGCTGCGGGCACATCAATGTCCGCGCCAAGGATCTGGTCCAGCGCCTTCACGTCGGCCCACAGCGCATCGCAGCTTTGATCCGCGGGCTTGTCATAGGGGTGCTTCTTCGCATCGAGCAGCAGCGAGGGGATGTCATCCTGCCCCACATTGAAGTCGGCCATGGGTGTCGTCGCCGCGTCAGAGAAGCGTGAAGGCTGCGACGTGGAGCAGGCACTCAGAGCGAGCACCAGCGCGAGCAAAAGCGGGGTGGTTTTGTGTTGTCGCATGTAATTTCAACCGGGTTTCCTTGAGTGGCGCCGTTGCCATGCGGCAGCGGGTCGTTTGGCCGTCGCAGCCGCCGTCGAGTGGGAAAACTTCTGCGGTTGTCATGGTCGTCCTTTTGGGCGCAAAGTGTCCTGTTGGGTTGATGGGTTGATGGGCAGTTAATCCCAAGCGACATTCGATACTCCCGGAATAGATGGCACCAGCTCGGCCAGATGCGCCCGCAGTTTCTCGACCTCGGCAGCAGGATTAACTCGCCTGAAAAGGCGCTGGATCATGGAAGGTTCAGCCACCGGGAACACACTCCATTCGTTGCTGCTGCCGTCGGTGTTGCCGCAGCCGAGCCAAAGCTTGAACGGCTTGCGCGAAACCATAACAACCCAACCAAAGTCCTCGGGGACGATTCCCTCCACCGCGACGCCGCGCTCTTTGAGTTTTTCGGTTAACCACTGAGCGAGGGCCTTGCCATAGCGCCCCGGGTTGGTTTCTTCTTCCTCGCCCCGTTCAGGTTGGAAGAAGTCGGTTTGAAACCTGAGCTGCAACCTGGTGTTCATGTTGGGAAAGCTTTGGCGCAGGGTCTACGCCCTAGCGTGCATGCTGAACCAGCGAGGCGCGGTAGCTCGCCAGAACGCGGCGACCCACAGCGCCAAAGAGCGTGAGCTGTATGGAACTGCCCCGAAAGCGCACTGCGGTGCCAGTGCGCAGAAATTTCTGCTGTTCTTCGACCGACGCGACTTGCGACCACGGTATGAAGAGCGGTGGACAGAGAAACCGAAAGGGCAAGAAGATGGACAGTGCCAAGCCTGAGCTTGCGACGGTGACGAACAGGCAGTTTGCGTAGCGAACCGGAAACCACGCACTGCTGCCCAGGCTGCCCGAAGCAAACCGAAACCGTTCGCCGTCAGCCAATGAAACGTGTGAGAACCGCTGTGCAAGCGAGCGCCAGCCGGACATATGGGCCAAAAGGCCGCCGATGGCAAGCCAGGCTGCAAGGAACAGCGGGATGAACAACTCGGGCTGAATCTGGTGTGACATTTCGGCCTGGGGTCTTTTGATGCGGTCAACGAGAAGCACTTCAAAGAAAACCAGCGGAGCATTCTGGCAGTTGCAGGTGAATCAGAACTCCGCACCTGCACTATATCCCGAGTGCGGCCAAGATGCCTTTGCGGGCGCAGTGTCAGGCAGCTCCGGATGGGCTGACATAAATGGATAACATCAGCAGCTACTTTGTCGTATTAATCGCCAGCTCATGCCTGTACCTGCTCCCGGCGCCACGCCCGTTTTGCAACTCTCCTCTGATATTGCAGCACCGCCCGACAGCGGCACGTTTGTGCGCTTTCCCGGTTCACCGTTCGAGCTCTACATGCCGTATCCGCCGGCCGGCGATCAGCCCGAAGCGATCGAGCAACTGGTCGAAGGCTTCAACGACGGCGAGGTGTTCCAGACGTTGCTGGGCGTGACCGGCTCCGGCAAGACCTTCACCATGGCGAATGTGATTGCGCGCATGGGGCGCCCGGCGATCGTGTTTGCGCCCAACAAGACGCTGGCAGCGCAGCTGTACAGCGAATTTCGCGAGTTCTTTCCGAAGAACGCGGTGGAGTATTTCGTCAGCTATTACGACTACTACCAGCCCGAAGCCTACGTGCCGCAGCGCGACCTGTTCATCGAAAAGGACTCGGCCATCAACGAGCACATCGAGCAGATGCGTTTGTCGTGCACCAAGAGCATCCTGGAGCGGCGCGACGTGGTGATCGTGGCCACGGTTTCTGCCATCTACGGCATCGGCCAGCCCGAGGCCTACCACCAGATGGTGATGACGCTGCGCGCAGGCGATAAGGCGGGCCAGCGCGACGTGATCGCCCAACTGATCCGCATGCAGTACCAGCGCAATGACATCGATTTCTCGCGCGGAACGTTTCGCGTGCGCGGCGACACCATCGACGTGTTTCCAGCCGAGCACTCGGAACTGGCTGTGCGCATCGAACTGTTTGACGACGAGGTCGAGTCGCTGCAACTGTTCGATCCGCTCACGGGACGCATCCGGCAGAAGATCCCGCGCTTCACGGTCTACCCGAGCAGCCACTACGTGACACCGCGCGACCGCGTGCTGGCCGCCGTAGAGACGATCAAGGTCGAACTGGTGGAGCGCGTGAAGGAGCTGCTCGCCGCGGGCAAGCTGGTGGAGGCGCAGCGGCTGGAACAACGAACGCGATTCGATCTGGAGATGCTGAGCGAAGTGGGCCACTGCAAGGGCATCGAGAACTACACACGCCACCTGTCCGGGGCGGCGCCGGGGGAGCCGCCGGCCACGCTGACCGACTATCTGCCCAAGGATTCGCTGATGTTCCTGGACGAGAGCCACGTGCTGATCGGCCAGTTTGGCGGCATGTACAACGGCGACCGCGCGCGCAAAACCACGCTGGTGGAATACGGCTTTCGCCTACCCAGCGCGCTGGACAACCGGCCGTTGAAGTTCGAGGAATTCCAGACCAAGATGCGCCAGGCCGTGTTCGTCTCGGCCACGCCCGGCAACTGGGAGAACGAGCATACGGGCAGGGTGGTGGAGCAACTGGTGCGCCCCACGGGCCTGGTGGACCCCGAGGTCGAAGTGCGCCCGGCCACGCACCAGGTGGATGATGTGCTGCAGGAGATCCGCATCCGCGTGGAGAAGAACGAACGCGTGCTCATCACCACGCTGACCAAGCGCATGGCCGAGCAGCTCACCGACTACCTCGCCGACAACGGCGTCAAGGTGCGCTACCTGCACAGCGACGTGGACACGGTGGAGCGCGTGGAAATCCTGCGCGACTTGCGCCTGGGCGCCTTCGACGTGCTGGTCGGCATCAATTTGCTGCGCGAGGGCCTGGACATTCCGGAGGTCAGTCTGGTGGCGATTCTGGACGCGGACAAGGAAGGCTTTCTGCGCTCCGAGAGGTCGCTGATACAGACCATCGGTCGCGCGGCGCGCAACCTGCATGGCCGCGCCATCCTGTACGCCGACCGCATCACCGAGTCGATGCGCAAGGCCATGGGCGAGACCGAACGCCGACGCGCGCGCCAGGTGGCACACAACCTGGCCCACGGCATCACGCCGCGCAGCATCGTGAAGCAGGTCAAGGACCTGATCGACGGCGTCTACAGTGAAAAGGCCGGTCGGGAAATGGAGCGCCTTGAGCAGGATGCGATGCAGCGCGCACTGGTGGAGGACATGAGCGAGAAGGATGTGTCGCGCGAAATCAAGCGCCTGGAGAAGCTCATGCTGGAACACGCGCGCAATCTCGAGTTCGAGAAGGCGGCCCGCGTGCGCGATCAGCTGCACGTGCTCAAGCAACAGGCCTTCGGCGCGCCAGGAACCGACAACGTGGTGGCGATTTCGGCTGCGGCGACCCGTTTACCCGAGTGAAACTGCAGGTTTTCTGCTATACTTGACCAAATCACTCGACATCTTGTTCCAAGGGTATTCCAGAGGCCCTTCGGCATCCGGTAGCGCGTGATCCGGGGTCAAATTTTCAGGAGTCAAAAATGCGTCTCACCACCAAAGGTCGTTTTGCGGTTACCGCCATGATTGATCTGGCCTTGCGCCAGGGTACCGGGCCGGTCACGCTCGCTGCCATCAGCCAGCGGCAACAGATTTCGCTGTCCTACCTGGAACAGCTGTTCGGCAAGCTGCGGCGCAACGACCTGGTGGAATCGACGCGAGGCCCGGGTGGCGGCTACTCGCTGGGGCGCAAGCCCGCGGATATCACCGTGGCCGAGATCATCACTTCGGTCGATGAACCCATCGACGCGACGCACTGTGCCGGCAAGGAAAATTGCCTGGGCGACGCGGGCCGCTGCATGACGCACGACCTGTGGACGGCGCTGAACGAACACATGGTGGCGTTCCTGGACTCCGTGAACCTGCAAACCCTGGTGGACCAGCAACTTGCCAAGGGCATTCAGGTCGAGGGCAAGCCGGCGGTCAAACGCGCGATTTCGGCCATGCCGGTGGCCAAACCTATGCGCCTGAATATTCCGAACTCGGTGTTTGCGCTTGGCAATTCCTTCGCCAAGTCGTAAGGCCTGCAGATCACAGTCCCCTTCTGAAAGAACAGACCCCATGGACACAACCCCCCATTTCCCGATTTACATGGACTACAGCGCGACCACGCCCTGCGATCCGCGCGTGGTGGACGCCATGATTCCCTGGTTGCGCGAGCATTTCGGCAACCCCGCGTCGCGTAGCCACGCCTGGGGTTGGGAAGCCGAAGCTGCGGTGGAAAAGGCGCGTACGCAAGTGGCCGATTTGATTGGCGCGGACCCGCGCGAGATCGTCTGGACTTCGGGCGCGACCGAGTCGAACAACCTGGCGCTCAAGGGCGCGGCGCACTTCTACAAGAGCAAGGGCAAACACATCATCACCGTCAAGACCGAGCACAAGGCGGTGCTCGACACCTGCCGCGAACTCGAGCGCCAGGGGTTTGACGTGACCTATCTGGACGTGCAGCCTGATGGTTTGCTGAACCTGGACGCTTTCAAAGCCGCGATTCGCCCCGACACCATACTGGCCAGCGTGATGTTCGTGAACAACGAAATCGGCGTGATTCAGGACATCTCTGCCATTGGCTCGGTATGCCGTGACAAGGGCATCATCTTCCATGTGGACGCAGCGCAAGCCACCGGCCGTGTGGCCTTCGACCTGAGCCAGATGCCGGTCGACCTGATGAGCCTGACCGCGCACAAGACCTATGGCCCCAAGGGCATCGGTGCGCTGTTTGTGCGGCGCAAGCCACGCGTGCGCCTGGAAGCGCAGATGCACGGCGGCGGGCATGAGCGCGGCATGCGATCCGGCACACTTCCCACGCACCAGATCGTCGGCATGGGCGAGTCCTACGCCATCGCCAAGGACGAGATGGCGACGGAGACGCTGCGCATTCAGGCGCTGCACGACCGCATGGTGGCGGGCCTCAAGGGTATCGAGCAGGTGTTTATCAACGGGCACGAGACCCAGCGCATTCCGCACAACCTGAACATGAGTTTCAACTATGTCGAAGGCGAGTCGCTGATCATGGGCATCAAGGGCCTGGCGGTCTCCAGCGGCTCCGCCTGCACCTCGGCCAGCTTGGAGCCGAGCTACGTGCTGCGCGCGCTGGGACGCAGCGACGAACTGGCGCACAGCAGCCTGCGCATGACGATCGGACGCTTCACGACCGAGGCCGAGATCGATTACGCGGTGGACACGATCAAGACCAATGTGGCCAAGCTGCGTGACTTGAGTCCGCTGTGGGAGATGTATCTGGACGGCGTGGACATCAGTTCAATTCAATGGGCCGCCCATTAAATAAAGAGGTATCAAAATGGCTTATTCAGAAAAAGTTGTCGAGCACTACGAGAACCCGCGCAATGTGGGATCCTTTGACAAGGGTGATGAATCGGTGGGCACCGGCATGGTCGGCGCCCCGGCCTGTGGCGACGTGATGAAGCTGCAGATCAAGGTCAACCCGCAGACCGGCGTGATCGAGGACGCGCGCTTCAAGACCTACGGTTGCGGCTCGGCCATTGCGTCTTCGTCGCTGGTGACCGAGTGGGTCAAGGGCAAGACGCTGGATCAGGCGGCGGCATTGAAGAACAGCGAGATCGCCGAAGAGCTGGCGCTGCCGCCGGTGAAAATCCACTGTTCCATTCTGGCCGAGGACGCCATCAAGGCGGCGGTGGCTGACTACCGCCAAAAACACCTTTCCTGAAACCGACATCCAGTGGCGACGCTCGCTGCGTTGCACGATCGAAAACATCATGGCAGTGACTCTGACTGAAGCCGCCGCAAGGCACGTGACCCGCTACCTGGCCAAACGCGGCAAGGGCGTGGGCGTGAGTTTGGGCGTGAAAACCACCGGCTGCTCCGGCCTGGCCTACAAGCTCGAATACGTGGATGAATTTGCGCCCGAAGACACCGTGTTTGAAGGCCACGGCGTCAAGCTCGCGGTCGATCCCAAGAGTCTGGCGTATCTGGACGGAACCGAGCTGGACTTCGTGCGTGAGGGTTTGAATGAGGGCTTTCGCTTTAACAACCCGAACGAACGAGATAAATGTGGTTGCGGCGAGTCATTTCGTGTGTAAAGCGTGACTACGCTCCAATCAAACGACTTCGAGCTGTTCGATCTGCCGCAACAATTTGCGCAGGATCGCGCGGCCATCGACGCGCGCTGGAAGGAACTGCAGCGTGAGGCGCACCCGGACAAGTTTGCGGCCGAGGACGCGGCGGCGCAGCGGTTGGCGCTGCAATGGTCGGTGCGCATCAACGAAGCCTATCAGCGCCTGAAGGATCCGCAAAAACGTGCCGCCTATTTGTGCGAGTTGCACGGCGCGCCGATCGCTGCGCACACCAACACCGCCATGCCGGGTGAATTCCTGATGCTGCAGATGAGCTGGCGTGAAGCGCTGGAAGAAGCCAGCGGCGTGGAGGCACTCGAAGCCATTGACGCGCAGGCCAAAGCCTACAAGAAAACGGCACTGGCAAAGATTGAACGCAGCCTCGACGTTGCCCACGATTACGCAGCGGCAGCCGCCGAAATCAGAGCCTTGATGTTTGTGGAAAAATTTCTGACCGAGGTGCATGCACGCATCGAACAGGCTGAGAACGCAACGGCTGCGGCGGGCGCGAGTACGGGACAATAAGAGCATGGCGTTACTTCAAATTTCCGAGCCCGGCCAGACACCGGATCCGCATCAGCGGCGCGTTGCCGTGGGCATCGACCTGGGCACGACCCATTCTTTGGTGGCGGCGGTGCGCAGCGGCGTGGCCGAGTGTTTACCCGACGAAAACGGGCGCGTGATCCTGCCGTCGGTAGTGCGCTATCTGGCGGACAACGGACGAAAGATCGGCTATGAGGCGCTGGCCGCATCGGCGCAGGATCCGCAGAACACCATTTCGTCCGTGAAGCGCTTCATGGGCCGAGGCCTGAACGACATCGTGCGGCGCGACAAGTTGCCCTACAGTTTTGTCGAACAGCAGGGAATGATCAGCCTGCAGACCGTGGCCGGCGCCAAGTCTCCGGTGGAAGTGAGCGCCGAGATTCTGGCGACGCTGCGCTATCGCGCCGAAGACACCTTCAACTCAGATCTCTACGGCGCGGTGATCACCGTGCCAGCCTACTTTGACGACGCCCAGCGCCAAGCCACCAAGGACGCGGCGCAGCTTGCCGGCATCAACGTGCTGCGGCTCATCAACGAGCCCACCGCCGCGGCCATCGCCTACGGGCTGGACAACGCCAGTGAAGGCATCTACGCCATCTACGACCTGGGCGGAGGGACCTTCGACATCTCCATCCTGCGCCTGTCCAAGGGCGTGTTTGAAGTCCTGTCCACGGGCGGTGACTCGGCCTTGGGCGGCGATGACTACGACCGTGCCCTGGCCGACTGGGTCATGGCGCAGGCCGGTGTCCAGGTCAGGACGCCGCAGGACAAGGCCATCGCCATCATCGCCGCGCGCGCCTGCAAGGAGGAACTGTCGGCCGCGCATTGCGCCGCCTGTCACGCCTGCATCGGTGGCGAAAACGTCCGTTTCGACGTGGTGAAGGAACAGTTTGAGAAGCTCACGGCCGAACTCACGGCGCGCACCATGACCGCGGTGCGCAAGGCGCTGCGCGACGCACAATTGAGCAAGGATGAGATCAAAGGTGTGGTCATGGTCGGCGGCTCCACGCGCATGCCACAAATCCAGCGTGCCGTGGCCGAGTTCTTCGGGCGCGAGCCGCTCACCAATTTGAATCCGGACGAAGTGGTGGCGATCGGCGCGGCGATCCAGGCGAATCAACTGGCCGGAAACAACGCCGACGGCGACCTGTTGCTGCTCGACGTGATTCCGCTGTCGCTCGGCATCGAAACCATGGGCGGCCTGGTGGAGCGCATCGTACCGCGCAATCAGACCATCCCCACGGCGATGGCGCAGGATTTCACCACCTTCAAGGACGGCCAGACTGCGCTGGCGCTGCACGTGGTGCAAGGCGAGCGTGATCTCGTCGCTGACTGCCGCAGCCTGGCGCGCTTCGAGTTGCGCGGCATTCCGCCGATGGTGGCGGGGGCAGCGCGCATCCGCGTGACCTTCACCGTCGACGCCGATGGCCTGCTCAGCGTCGAGGCCACGGAGCAACTCTCGGGCGTGCACGCCAAGATCGACGTCAAGCCTTCCTACGGCTTGAGCGACGAGCAGATCGCCACCATGCTGCGCGAAAGCTTCTCCACCGCCCAGCAGGACATGCAGGCCAGGGCGCTGGCAGAAGCGCGCCTGGAGGCCGAGCGCATGGTGCTGGCCACGCTGAGCGCGCTCCAAGCCGACGGCGACCTGCTGGACGAGAGCGAGCGCGCCCGGATTGACGCGTTGATCCAGGCTGCCGAGCAGGCCAAATCCCTGGTCGACGCAGCGCCCATCGAAGCCGCAACCCAAGCCCTGGCCCAAGGTACCGAGGCGTTTGCCGCGCAGCGCATGAACCGCGGCATCCGCCAGGCGCTGGCGGGCCGAAACATAGAAACCGTTTGAGGATCTCCATGCCCATCATCAAGATCCTGCCGCATCCTGAATACTGCCCCGGCGGTGCTGAAATCTCGGCACCCGCTGGCACCAGCATCTGCGAAGCGCTGCTGGAAAACAAGATCAACATCGAGCACGCCTGCGACATGAGTTGCGCCTGCACCACCTGCCACGTGATCGTGCGCGAAGGCTTCAGCACGCTGAACGAGCTGGACGAGAGCGAAGAGGATCTGCTGGACCGCGCCTGGGGCCTGGAGCCGAATTCGCGCCTGAGCTGTCAGGCGATACTGGCGCAGAAGGACATCACGGTGGAGATTCCCCGCTACTCGATCAACCACGCCAAAGAGAACCACTGAAATGGACTACCCCCACGCTCTGCACTTTGTGTCATCGCTGGACGAGCCTCCTCAAGACGAGGGGGCTCTTCGCGCTGTCCGACGTTGCGCAGGCAGCGTCGGAGCCGCAGCGCTTAGCCCCGAGGGGGCGCAGGCCTGCCTTGGGACGGCCCGGCGGGAGTCCTGATGCGCCAGATCGTCCTCGACACCGAGACCACGGGCCTGTCGGCCGCGGGCGGCGACCGCATCATTGAGATCGGCTGCGTGGAACTGCTGCACCGCAAACTCACCGGCAACAACAAGCATTTTTACCTGAACCCCGAGCGCGACAGCCATGAAGACGCGCTCAAGGTGCACGGCATCAGCAACGAATTCCTGCGCGACAAGCCGAAGTTCTCTGCTGTGGCGGACGAACTGCTGGAGTATCTGTCAGGCGCCGAGCTCATCATCCACAACGCGCAGTTTGACGTCGGATTTCTGAACAAGGAACTGGAGTTGGTGGGCCGACAGGGCTTGGCCCGGCATGTGGGCAGCGTCACCGATACCTTGGCGATGGCCAAGGAAATGTTTCCGGGCAAACGCAATTCGCTGGACGCCCTGTGCTCACGCCTGGGTGTCGATAATTCGGGGCGAACGCTGCACGGCGCGCTGCTGGATGCCGAATTGCTGGCCGACGTGTACATCAACCTGACGCGCGGTCAGGATGCCTTGCTCATCGATTCCGGCGAACCGCAAGGGACCCAGGTCGCGGGTGCTGCAGCGCTGGATCTCAGCGCCTTCGATCTGCCGGTCATTCTGGCGAATGAGCAGGAACTCGCGGCGCACGCCGCACTGATGCAGCAAATCACCAAGGCCGGCAAAGGCAAGTCCGCCTGATTGTCCCGACTTGGGTTGCAGCAGCGCGCCGCTCCTGCACGCAGGCAAAAAAAGGCCTCGTCTTGCGACGAGGCCTTAAGGGATCCCTGAACCCTGAGGTTACGAAAAGATCCGAGGAGACAACTGTTTGCTGCAACCGACGCTGAGCGTCTGCTGCAGCCAAATTGATCAGCGATTAACGCTTCTTGGCGGTCGTCGTCTTGGCAGCGTTCACAGCGGTCGATGCGACAGCGTTGAAGTTGGCTTCGGCCACGTCAGACGCTTGCTTGACAGCCTTCTGCACGGATTCGAAAGCGTTGTTGGCAGCAGCCACGGCGCCCTTCATCACAGCCACAGCGGCTTCGGAGCCGGCCGGTGCATTCTTGGAAGCCGTGTCGACCACACCCATGAACTTGGATTGGGCTTCAGCAGCCTGGCCTTCGAAGGCCTTGGTGAATTCGCTGCCGGTGCCGGAGGCGATGTCGTACAGGTGGCGGCTGTATGCGGCGGTCTTTTCAGCCAGCGGCTGGAGCAGGCCGGCTTGCAGAGCCAACAGTTCCTGTGCGTCTTTCACGCTCAGAACGGTCTTGGCGTGGTTGGCAACTTCTTCCAAAGCGGCGCGCGATGCGGTCACGTTCAGCTCAACCAGCTTTTCAACGCCTTCAAAGGCCTTGGTGGTCAGACCAAACAGGGTTTCAACGTTGGCTTTGTGCGAAGCCAGGACTTGTTCAGCGGTCAACATATTCAATTCTCCAATAGAGGGGTTTACAAAATATCTGCGCTGAAAACCGGTTGTTACCTGGTCAATGGTGCAGTGCAGCATGGTACGGAGTATAGGGTAAATACGGGTGTCCGCAAGCACTTTTTGCTGCGACGCAACAATTTAGACCGGTGATTCTAGAAAATTGAAATCCTGAGTTTCGTCATGGCAGCGTCATGGGCCGCTCCGCCGACTGGCAGAATGCCCCCATGACAGCACAAGACCACGCCAAACCCCAGGCACTGCCCCGCAGCGCCTATCGGGTGTTCCGCACGCTGAGCACGCGCTGGATGGACAACGATGCCTATGGCCACGTGAACAACGTCGTCTATTACAGCTGGTTCGACACCGCGGTCAACGCTTACCTGATCGAACACGGTGCGCTGGATGTGCAGCAGGGCGCCGTCATCGGTCTGGTGGTGGAAACGCAGTGCAACTATTTTTCGCCACTGGCATTTCCTCAGGCGGTCGACGCCGGGATCCGCGTGGCGCGCCTGGGAAGCTCGAGCGTGCGCTACGAAGTCGGACTCTTCGCCCAGGGCGAGCCGCTGAGCGCCGCCCGGGGGCATTTTGTCCACGTCTATGTGGATCGACTGAGCCGCAGACCGGTGGCACTTCCCGAAAAACTCAAAAACGTCCTGGAGACCCTGCTATGAACCCTTCCGAAGTGGATGCCGCGATCCGCAGCCGCATGTCGACCCGCGCCTTCACCACCCAGCCGGTGCAGCGGCAGACCTTGCATGACATCCTTGAAGTGGCTTCCCGAGCACCGTCCGGAACCAACACCCAGCCGTGGAAGGTGTACGTGCTGCAGGGCGAGCGCCGCGACAGCCTGGTGCACAAGGTCTGCGCCGCACACGACGCGTTGCGGGCCAACCCGGAGCTGGCCGCGCAATACCGCGAGGAGTATGACTACTACCCGGAGAAATGGGTCAGCCCGTACATCGACCGGCGCCGCGAGAACGGCTGGGGCCTGTACGCGTTGCTGGGTATCGCCGAGGGCGACCGCGACAAGATGCATGCGCAGCACCAGCGCAACTATTGCTTCTTCGACGCACCCGTGGGGCTGATGTTCACCATCGACCGCGTCATGGGCCGTGGCAGCCTGCTGGATTACGGCATGTTCCTGCAGAACATCATGCTGGCGGCCCGCGCCCGCGGCCTGCACACGTGCGCGCAGGCCGCGTGGAACGGCTTTTCCTCGATCGTCCTGCCACACATCGGTGCCAAAGGGGAGGAGATGCTGGTCTGCGGCATGGCGCTGGGTTACGCCGACGCATCCGAAAAGGTCAACAGCTTCATCACGCCGCGGGTGTCAGTGGACGAATTCACGCACTGGCTGGACTAGTTGCCGTTGTTTTTCTCGACGAACCGGGTAAGTACGCTGGCAATCGGCGTTTGCCGCGCTACAGTCAGCGCTGTTCCCGGCGCGTGGCGGGGCAACATCGATTGACCGACGTCCTTTCAGCATGATCATCACCAGTCTCCTCGACACCGACCTGTACAAGTTCACCATGATGCAGGTGGTGCTGCATCAGTTTCCGGGCGCGCAGGTGGAATACCGCTTCAAATGCCGCAATCCTGGCGTGCAGCTGGCGCCGTATGTGGCGGAGATTCGCGAGGAGATCCGCGCCTTGTGCAGCCTGCACTTTCAGGAGTCGGAGCTGGCCTATTTGCGCTCCATGCGCTTCATCAAGAGCGACTTCGTCGACTTCTTGGATCTTTTCAGGTTGAACGAAAAGTACATCACCGTCACGGCTCTGGACAACGGCGAGATCGACATCATGATCCGGGGCCCGTGGTTGCACGTGATCCTGTTTGAAGTGCCGGTGCTGGCGATCGTGAACGAGGTTTACTTTCGCAACGTGCAGCGGCTGCCGGATTTTGCCCTGGGCCGCGCTCGACTGGACACCAAGATTGCGCTGCTGCGGGGTCCCGGCCTGGCCGAGCTCAAGATTGCCGACTACGGCACGCGTCGGCGCTTTTCCCGCGCCTGGCACGAAGAAGTGCTGCGCGTATTGTCGACGCGCCTGGGCACGGCGCACAGCCCGGGTGGGGTGGCAGGAACGGCGGGCCAGTTTGCCGGCACCAGCAACGTCTGGTTTGCCTGGAAGCTGGGATTGACGCCGCTGGGAACAATGGCGCACGAATACCTGCAAGCCTGTCAGGCGCTGGGCCCGCGGCTGCGCGACAGCCAGGTGTTTGCGTTCGAATCCTGGGCCAAGGAATACCGAGGTGACCTGGGCATTGCGCTGTCCGACGTCTACGGCATGAGCGCTTTCCTGCGCGACTTCGACATGTATTTCTGCAAGCTGTTCGATGGCGCGCGCCACGACAGCGGGGACCCCTTTGCCTGGGGCGAACGCCTGATCGAGCACTACCGAAAGAACCGGGTCGATCCGCAAACCAAGACGCTGATCTTCAGCGACAGCCTGACCGTGCCGCGCACGATCGAGCTGTACCAGCAGTTTCGCGGGCGCTGCCAGCTGGCCTTCGGCATCGGCACGAACCTGACCAACGACCTGGGCGACCCGCCAGCCCATGTGCCGTTGCAGATCGTCATCAAGATGACGCGCTGCAATGGCCAACCCGTGGCCAAGCTGTCTGACACGCCCTCGAAGAACATGTGCGAGGACGAAAAGTACCTGGCCTATCTGCGACAGGTTTTTGAAATCGAGACCAGCGCCTAGCAACGCCGGCCTATTCCCGCTCACTTTTATCCAGGACTATTCGACATGCTGACTGCCATGGTTGCCATCTTTGTCTTGACCTACGCGGCGATCGCGCTGGAGCATCCGCTCAAGGTCAACAAGTCTGCTTCGGCGCTGGTCGGGGCCGGCCTGCTCTGGACCGTGTATGCGCTGGCCAGCGATCTGCCCGGCAGCGTGGGGGCCGAGCTCAACGACTCGCTCATGAGCACCGCACAGATTGTCTTCTTCCTGATGGGCGCCATGACGATCGTCGAGGTGGTGGACGCGCACAACGGCTTCGAGGTCATCACCTCGCGCATCAAGACCACGCGCCTTTCCTCGCTGATGTGGCTGGTGGGGTTTGTCACCTTCTTCCTGAGCTCCATTCTTGACAACCTGACCACGGCCATCGTCATGGTGTCGTTGATGAAGAAGCTGCTGGACCCACACGAGGACCGATTGTTCTTTGCCGGCATCATCGTGATTGCGGCCAACGCGGGCGGCGCATGGACCCCGATCGGCGATGTCACCACCACCATGCTCTGGATCGGCGGCCAGATCACCACGGTGTCCATCATGACCAGCCTTTTTGTTCCATCCTTGGTGAATCTGCTGGTGCCGCTGGCGATGACGGCCTATGTGCTGCGCGGACGTCAGGTGATGCCACCGGCGCGCCTAGATGTCGATGCGCATCTGCCGACCACGGCTTTCGAGCGCAACCTGATGTTTTTCCTGGGGCTGGGCACGCTGGTGGCGGTGCCGGCGTTCAAGACGGTGACGCAGCTTCCGCCCTTCATGGGCATCCTGTTCGGACTTGGCATCCTGTGGCTGGTGGGTGACCTGGTGCACCGCAACAAGCAGGACGAGGCCAAGCAGCACCTCACGCTGGTCCAGGCACTCAAGCGCATCGACATGAGTTCGGTCGTGTTCTTCA
This sequence comes from uncultured beta proteobacterium, assembly GCA_903838565.1. Taxonomy (GTDB): domain Bacteria; phylum Pseudomonadota; class Gammaproteobacteria; order Burkholderiales; family Burkholderiaceae_C; genus CAIKVZ01. Next base: position 32,592 of record CAILZB010000134.1, read on the forward strand.
TCGGCATACTGCTTTCGGTCGCTGCGCTGGAGCACACCCATATCCTGTCGTCGCTGGCGCAGTGGCTGGATCGCTCCGTGGGTCGGCAGGACATCATCGTGATCCTCATCGGCCTGGTCAGTGCCGTGGTGGACAACGTGCCGCTGCTGGCCGCGTCCATGGGCATGTACAACCTGGCGCAGTACCCTGCAGACCACTTTCTTTGGGAGTTTCTGGCCTATTGCGCAGGCACCGGCGGCTCCATCCTGATCATCGGTTCGGCCGCCGGGGTGGCGGCGATGGGGCTGGAGAAGATCCACTTCTTCTGGTACGTGAAGAAGATCGCCGGTCTGGCCCTGGTGGGCTATCTGGCCGGGGCGGCGTGTTACGTCGTTCAGTACCGTTTGCTGCACTGACCCGGCCGGCGTGAACAGCTCAACAAGGTGGTCGCCATGAAGCCCA
>CAILZB010000135.1 GCA_903838565.1 uncultured beta proteobacterium
AAATCCTCATTGCCAACCGCGGCGTTCGCGCGTCAGCGCGGGCTTGCCAAATTGCATGGCACGCGCAGCGTGCGCAGGCGATGAGCCGCGGAGACCAAAATGTTTAAAAAAATCCTCATTGCCAACCGCGGCGTTCGCGCGTCAGCGCGGGCTTGCCAAATTGCATGGCACGCGCAGCGTGCGCAGGCGATGAGCCGCGGAGACCAAAATGTTTAAAAAAATCCTCATTGCCAACCGCGGCGAAATCGCCTGCCGCGTGGCGGCCACAGCCAAACGCATGGCCATCAAAACAGTCGCCGTGTATTCGGACGCCGACACCAGTGCCAAACACGTGAGCGTGTGCGACGAGGCGATCCACATTGGCGGCAGTGCGCCCAGGGACAGCTACCTGGGCTGGGAAAAGATCATCGCCGCAGCCCTGGCCACGGGCGCGCAGGCGATCCATCCGGGGTACGGTTTCTTGAGCGAGAACGAGGACTTCGCCCGCGCCTGCGCCGACGCCGGCCTGGTGTTCATCGGCCCGCCCGCGTCAGCCATCAAGGCCATGGGGCTGAAGGCTGAATCCAAGCAGCTCATGGGCGCTGCCGGTGTGCCGCTGGTGCCGGGCTATCACGGCGCCGATCAGGACAGCGCACGCTTGCAGCGCGAGGCTGACGCCATCGGCTACCCGGTGTTGATCAAGGCCAGCGCTGGCGGCGGCGGCAAGGGCATGCGCATCGTGGAGAGCAGCGCCGACTTCGCCGCGGCGCTGGCCTCGTGCCAGCGTGAAGCCAAGAACAGCTTCAGCAACGACGCCGTGCTGATCGAAAAATACGTGCAACGCCCGCGCCACATCGAGATCCAGGTGTTTGGCGACACGCTGGGCAACTACGTCTATCTGTTCGAGCGTGATTGTTCGGTGCAGCGGCGGCATCAGAAGGTGCTGGAGGAGGCGCCGGCGCCGGGCATGACGCCCGAGTTGCGCGCGCAGATGGGTGCCGCCGCCGTGGCCGCAGCGCGCGCGGTGAACTACGTCGGTGCCGGCACGGTGGAGTTCATCGTCGAGCAGCGCGACGGCGGGGCCATGAATTTCTTCTTCATGGAGATGAACACGCGGCTGCAGGTGGAGCATCCGGTGACCGAGGCCATCACGGGTCAGGACCTGGTGGAGTGGCAGTTGCGCGTGGCCTGCGGTGAAGCCTTGCCGCGCAAGCAGGAAGAGTTGCGCATCACCGGCCACGCGATCGAGGCGCGCATCTGCGCCGAGAACCCCGACAACAACTTCCTGCCGGCGACGGGCTGCCTGGATGTGGCGCGCTGGCCGGACCATGTGGAATTCAGCCGCAACGCCGATGGCGAAGCCCTGCACGATGCCGCTGCCGTGCGCATCGACGCTGGTGTGCGCGAGGGCGACGTGATCTCGCCCTATTACGACTCGATGGTGGCCAAGCTGATCGTGCACGGCGACACGCGCGAGCAGGCGTTGGCGCGTCTCGATGTGGCGCTGTCGCAGACCCACATCGTGGGCCTGGCCACGAACGTGCAGTTCCTGCGCTACGTGGCGCGCACGCCATCCTTCACGAAGGCTGAGCTGGATACGGCGCTGATTCCACGTGAAGCCGATTCGCTGTTCCAGCGCGAGCCGCTGGGCCTGGCGCTGGCCGCCGCTGCTGCCGTGGCGCAGACCCTGCTGGAAGAGCGCGCGCTGGAAGGCGCCGACCCCTTCAGTCGGCGCGACCACTGGCAGACGCACGGCTCCAACACGCGTCCGTTCGAGTTTGTGTTCCGGGGCGAAAGCGCGCGCGCCACGCTGAGCTGTGGCCACGACGGCAGCCTGCAGCTGGGCGTGGGTGCTGCTTCGGGCACGCTGGAATTTTCCCGTACGCCAGAGGGCATAGCACTGCGCTTCGACGGCCAGCGCTGCCTGCTCAAGGTCTATCGCCGCGGCGAAACCCTGCATGTGTTCGGCGCGGCCGGCGCGACCCAGATTCTGGAGATCGACCTGCTGGCACATGCGGGCGAAGCTGCGGCCGACGTGGGACGCCTCACCGCGCCCATGCCGGGCAAGGTGGTGTCGTTCGCGGTCCAGGTGGGCGACAAGGTGGTGCGCGGCCAGACGCTGGCGGTGATGGACGCGATGAAGATGGAGCACACCATCGCCGCGCCCGCCGACGGCGTGGTGCTGGAGCTGCTGTACGCCGCAGGTGACCAGGTGGCAGAAGGCGCAGAGCTGCTCAAGCTGTCGGCCTGAACGCGCCGGGTCCGGTTTTTCGCGCTACGCTTCGAGCCTATGCGAATCTCCTTTTGTTGCACCGGAACCCCGCCTGAACCCTGGCTTGCTGCGCTGCGTGCGGCGCTGCCGCAGGCCCAGGTGGAACTCTGGTCAGCGGGTGCGCCCGTGGCCGATTACGCCGTGGTGTGGGCGCCGCCGCAGGAATTCTTTGACGAGCAGTCCGAGCTCAAAGCGATCTTCACCATCGGCGCCGGCGTCGACGGCTTGCTGAGATTGCGCTTGCCACCACAGGCGGCGCTGATCCGGCTGGAGGACGCCGGCATGGCGGTGCAGATGGCGGAGTATGTGAGCCACGCGGTGCTGCGCCACTTTCGCGAGTTCGACGCTTACGAGAACCAGTCCGGCAGCGGTCAGTGGCTGCAGCGCCGGGCGCAGCGGCACGCGGATTTCCCGGTCGGCGTGCTGGGTCTGGGCGTGCTCGGCGCCAGGGTAGCGCAGACGCTGACGCAGTTTGCATTTCCCGTCCATGGCTGGAGCCGCACGGCGAAGGTTCTGGAGGGCGTGCATTGCCATGCCGGTCAGGAACAACTGCAGGATTTTCTCGCTGCCACGCGCATCCTGGTGTGCCTGTTGCCGCTCACCGACGCGACCCAGGGCATCCTGAACCGCGACAGGCTGTCGCGGTTGCGCACGGGCGGCTATGTCATCAACGTCGCACGCGGCGCGCACCTGGTGGACGAGGATCTGGTCGCGCTGCTGGACAGCGGCCATCTGGCGGGCGCCACGCTGGACGTGTTCCGCACCGAGCCGCTGCCGCCTGCGCACGTTTTCTGGAAGCACCCGAAAATCCAGGTGACGCCGCACATTTCTGCCCGCACCCTGCGGCAGGAGAGCGTGGCGCAGATCGCGGAAAAGATTGAAGCCCTGCAGCGCGGCCAAAGCGTGGCCGGCCTCGTGAACCGAGAACAAGGATACTGAAATGCCTCTGCCCTCATTCGTCAAACTCGTCGATGTGGGGCCGCGCGACGGCCTGCAAAACGAAAAGCTGCCCGTGCCTGCGGCCGTGAAGATCGAGCTGGTGCAGCGCCTGCAGCACGCCGGTGTGAAGGAGATCGAGGTCACCAGCTTTGTCAGCCCCAAGTGGGTGCCGCAGATGGCCGACAACGCGCAGGTCATGGCCGGCATCCAGCGCCAAGAGGGCGTGCGCTATTCGGTGCTCACGCCCAACCTCCAGGGCTTCGAGGCCGCGCTCAAGTCGCAGCCGCACGAGATCGTGGTCTTCGGCGCCGCCAGCGAAGCCTTCAGCCAGCGCAACATCAACTGCTCGGTGCAGCAGAGCATGGAACGCTTTGCGCCCGTGGTGGCGGCCGCGCGCGCAGCGGGAATCTACGTGCGCGGTGCCATCTCCTGCGCGCTGGGTTGCCCCTACGAGGGCGACGTGGCTCCGGCGCAAGTCGAGCGCGTGGCGCGGCTCATGAAGGACATCGGCGTGCAGCACATCGGCGTGGCCGACACCATTGGCGTGGGCACGCCGCTGAAGGCGCAGCGCGCCATCGAAGCCGCGCTCAAGGTGTACGAGTTGAACGACATCTCAGGCCACTTTCACGACACCTACGGCCAGGCGCTGGCGAACACGCTGATCGCCCTGCAGATGGGCGTGTGGCAGTTCGACACCTCGGTTGCGGGCCTGGGCGGCTGCCCCTACGCCAAGGGAGCCACCGGCAACGTGGCGTCGGAGGATGTGGTCTACATGTTGCAAGGCATGGGCATAGACACCGGCATTGACCTGGAGTTGTTGATCGACGCCGGCCAGTTCATCAGCGACTTCCTGCAGCGCCCATCGCTGTCGCGCGCAGGCAAGGCCCTGCTGGCGCGCCGAAGCGCCTGACGATGGGACAGGAACTCTCAACCCTGCCTGAAGGCGTGCAGCGCGTTGCTGCCGCCTTGCGTGACTTGGGCCATCCGCACGCACCGGTGTTTCTCGATGACGCTGCGCGCACGGCGCAGCAGGCGGCCGACGCGCTGGGCGTGTCCCTGGGCCAGATCGCCAAGAGCATCATCTTCAAACGCAAACCCGACGGGGCCGCGGTACTCGTCGTCACCTCGGGCGACCGGCGCGTGGACGAGGCCAAGGTGCAGGCATTGGTGTGCGCCCCGGGCAGCAGACTGGGCCGCGCCGACGCGGACTTCGTCAAGGCCCGCACCGGCTTCAGCATCGGCGGCGTGGCGCCGCTGGCGCATGCCTTGGAGCCGGTGACGCTGATCGACCGCGAGCTGTTTCGCTTCACCGACATCTGGGCCGCAGCCGGTCATCCGCACGCCGTATTCAGGCTGCGCCCGCAGGACCTGGAGCGGCTCACGGGCGCTGCCGTGGCCGACGTGGTGGAGGCGGTGGCCGCCGCGGCGCCATGAAGACGATGCAGGATCGCGCCGCGGATGCGCTGGCCGTGCGGCACGACCTGCCTTCACCTTGCATCTCGCTGTGCCGCATGCGCGAGTCCGACGGTCTTTGCGAGGGCTGCTGGCGCACGCTCGACGAGATCGTCTGCTGGTCGCAAATGGACGACGCGCAAAAGCGCGAGGTCTGGGCCAAACTGGCGCAACGCGCCGCTGGAGGAAACGCATGAAGCACATCACCTTCTATCTGGATTTCATTTCGCCCTACGCCTGGCTGGCGTTTCAAAAGCTGCCCGAAAGCCTGCGGGGCCTGAGCTACCGCGTGAGCTACAAGCCGGTGCTGCTGGGCGCGCTGCTCAGGCACCACGGCCAGCTTGGGCCAGCGGAAATTCCGGCCAAGCGCGACTGGACCTACCGGCACGTGCTGTGGCTGGCGCGGCGTGACGGCGTCGAGCTGGCCATGCCCGCGACCCACCCCTTCAATCCGCTGGGCTTGCTGCGCCTGGCGCTGGCCTGCGATACCCACGGTGAACCCAACCGCTTCCAATGCGAAACCCTGTTTCGCCATGTCTGGTGCGGCGGGGCCGAGGCAGCAGACAGTCAGCGCCTGCAGGCGCTGACCGAGCAGTTGAGCCCACGGCGCGACCCTGCGGACGCAGCGGTCAAGGCCCAGCTCAAGACGAACACCGACGAGGCGATTGCCGCCGGCGTGTTCGGCGTTCCCGCCTATGAGGTGGACGGCAAGCTGTTCTGGGGCTATGACGCACTGCCGATGCTGTCGGACTATTTGCGCGCTGACGCCGGCTTCGTTGCCGAGGAGTGGGACGCCATTGCGGGCGTGCGCAGCGGCATTCAGCGCTGAGGCCGCCAGAACGCAAGCGCGGTGCAAGACAAGCCGTGTCCAATCCCGGATTCGATGAAATCGGAGTCACTGCGCCGTCATGCCCAACGCCTTCAACTTTTCCGCCTCGCCCTTTGACTGTCTGAACCAGGACGAGCAGCGCCTGGTGCGCGACAGCGTCGATGTGGCGTATTTCCGTGAGGGCGAGACCATTCTCGAGCTCGGCGTGGCGCCCACGCATCTGTTCGTCATCATCAAGGGCTACGTCACGCAATACGACGGCGACGAAGTCATCACTACCTATGGTCCCGATGACACGTTCGATGGCCGCGGCCTGGTGGCGGGCAAGACCAGCAGCCGCTTTGTCGCCGCCGAGGAAGTGGTGGCCTATCAGTTGGCACGCCAGGCGGTGAGTGATCTGATTGCCTCGAACGCGACTTTCGGCGCACTGCTGTTTTCCGACCTGAGCAAGAAGCTCAGCGCGCTGTCGCAGCGGCAAAGCCAGCATGAAATGCAGTCGCTCACGCTGTCGCGCGTGGACGAGACTTTCCTGCGCCCCGCGCATTTCGTCGACGCCGGCACCGACATTCTGGCCGTGGTCCGGCGGTTCCAGTCCCAGCGCACGTCCACCGTGCTGGTGCGTGACAACAGCGTGCAGCCGGCGCGCCTGGGCATCTTCACCGCGACCGGATTGCAGCGCGCGCTGCTGGACGGCCGGGCGCTGGATCAGGTGGCGGTGGGCGAGCTGGCGAACTTCTCGCTCATCACGGTGCGCCCGTCCGACCAGGTGGGCGAAGCGATGGCCAGCCTGTTGCGCCATCGCGTGCACCGCCTCGTGGTGACCGAAGGGGACGATGTTCTCGGTGTGCTGGAGGCGCTGGACCTGTTCAGCTTTCTGTCGAATCACTCGCACATGATCACGGTGCAGATCGAGAACGCCGACGATCTGGCCACACTGACGCAGGCCGCCTCCAAGATCACGCGCATGATGTCGCTGATGTTTCGCAGCGGCACGCGCGTGCTGCTGATTGCGCGCCTGGTGCAGGAGCTCAATGCGCGATTGTTCGAGCGTGCCTGGCAGCTGATTGCGCCGGCCGATCTGGTGCGCAACAGCTGCCTTTTCGTGATGGGCAGCGAAGGGCGCGGTGAGCAGCTGCTCAAGACCGATCAGGACAATGCACTCATCCTGCGCGACGGCTATACGCCACCCAACGATCTGGACGATATCTGCCAGCGTTTCTCCCAGGCGCTGGCCGACTTTGGCTACCCGCTGTGCCCGGGCGGAATCATGCTGAGCAACCCGCACTGGCGCAAGGCGGTGAGCGAGTTCGGCCAGATGACGCGCGAGTGGCTGCTGTTGCCCGACCCCGACAGCCTGATGAATCTGGCGATCTTCATGGACGCCCACGCCGTGTGCGGCGACGCGCAACTGCTGGAGCAACTGCGCGCCGGCATCATGATGCTGGCCACCGACAACGACGCCATGCTGGCGCGCTTTGCCGCGGCGATCGAGGCCTTCGGCAACAGCCAGGGCTGGTGGAACCGGCTGCTGGGTCTGGGCGACGCGGCGAATATCCTGAACCTGAAGAAGGAGGGCATTTTCCCGCTGGTGCACGGTGTGCGCAGCATGGCGCTGGAAAAGCACCTGAGCGCCACCAGCACCATCGACCGCATCGCCGCGCTCGTGGCGCAGGGAGCGCTGGGCGCCGAGATGGGGTCCGAGTTGAGCGAGAGCCTGCAGTTTCTGATGGGCCTGAGGCTCAAGGCAGGCCTGAGCGAACTGGAGACGGGGCGCGCCGTCTCGGGTGGCGTGGAACTGGCCAAACTCTCCAGCCTGGACCGCGATCTGCTCAAGGACGCTCTGGGCGTGGTGAAGCGGTTCAAGGCGGTGCTGCGCTACCGCTTCAAGCTCGACGCGCTGTGATGAAAGAGCTGAACTTGCCGCAACGCTGGTGGCGCGCGCTCAAGCGCGAGTGGTTGATGTATCACTTGGGTGACCCCGAATTCCGCTTCATGTTCGAGCCGCCGCCGCCCAACGAATGGGTGGCGCTGGACTGCGAGACCACGGGCTTGAACGTGCGCACCGACGAGATCATCTCCATCGGCGCGGTGCGCATCGTGGGCAACCGCATCATGACGAGCGAGCGGCTGGAGTTGTTGATACGACCCGAGCACGGCGTCTCCGCCGACAGCGTGGTGATTCACCGATTGCGCGACCGCGATCTGGAACAGGGCTTGCCCGCGGATGAGGCGGTGAAGAAGCTGATGCGCTTCATCGGCAGTCGCCCGCTGGTCGGCTATTACCTGGAGTTTGACGTGGCCATGCTGCACCGGGCGATCTGGCCGATCCTGGGCCAGGGACTGCCGCAGCCGCAGATCGAGGTGTCGGCGCTGTATTACGACTACAAGTTTCGCCAGTTGCCACCCTACCGGCAGCAGGCCAGCGCCGAGATCGACCTGCACTTTGCCACACTCATGGCCGATCTGGGCTTGCCGCTGCGTGACGCGCACGACGCCTTGAACGACGCCGTGATGGCCGCGCTGGCCTTCATCAAGCTGCGCCAGTTGCGCGACCCGCAAGCTCAGTAGCCGCGGTCACCGTCGCAGTGCGCCCAGGCTGGCCGAGCGTGATCAGGGCGCAGCCCGATCCGCCGCCGCGGCACCGGCCACATCGGTCAGTTCGAACCGATTGCGACCGTTCTCCTTGGCCACATAGAGCTGCTGGTCGGCCGAGCGAAACAGCGTGGCCAGCCCGCCCTCGGATTGCGCCATGAAGGCACCGCCCACGGAGGCGGTGACGATGCCCCAGTCGGCATTCTTTTCGTGTGCCATGGCGCAGCGCCGGATCGCGTCGACCACGCCTTGTGCCAGCAGCTCAAACGCGGCCCGCGCCACGCGCGGCATCACCACGGCAAATTCCTCGCCGCCGTAACGGGCGGGGAAAGCCAGCTCCAGCTCGCTGTCCTTCACGCTTTGCGCGATGGCGCTGGCAATGCTGCGCAGGCAGTCGTCGCCCGCCTGATGGCCATAGAAGTCGTTGTATTTCTTGAAGTTGTCGATGTCGATCATCAGGATGGCAAAGCTGCCACGCTGGTTGCAGGCACTGGCCCAGGCGGCGTCGGTCTTCAGGTCCATCGCGCGCCGGTTCGGCAGTCCGGTCAGGCCGTCACGGTTGGCCAGGTCCTCCAGCCTGAGGTTGGCCGCGGCCAATTCCTGGCGCAGTGTGGCGACGCGCGTCATGGCCTTCATCTTGGCGCGCAGCACGGCCTCGGGCAGGGTCTTGGCAATCAGATCGTCGCCCCCGGCCTCGATCGCAGTGACCAGGTTGTCCGTGGTGCTGGCGCCGGTGAGGAAGATGATGGGGGTCCAGGCCCAGCGCTGCGAGGACTCAAAGGCGCGGATGCGGTCGGTGGCCTCGAAGCCGTTCATCACGGGCATCTCGATGTCCATCAACACCAAGTCCGGTGCGAACTCGCGAAACTTGGCAAAGGCGATCAGGCCGTTTTCCGCCAGGCAGACTTCGTGCCCGAAAGAGTTCAGCCGCGAAGCCAGGAGTACGGAAACGGAGCGCGCATCGTCGACCAGCAGAATCTTCATTGTCTTGGTTCCAACAGGGGCAGGGTTGTCATCAAAATTGACCGGTCTTTTGGCTTCCATGGTGCCACAGATTTCGCCGCCGCAGATCGATGTTCGCGGGGTCTCCGACAGTTGAGTTGTCAGCGCCGTGCAGTCATTGCGGCATAAACTGGAAGCCCACTCTTCAAGGACCTGACTCACATGAAATTCAACCCAACTCCCCTGGCCGTGGCGGCCCTTCTTTGCATTGTTGTATGCGGCAGTGCATGCGCGCAGGACGCGTACCTCGGCGTCGGTGTTCCGGGTCTGGTGCATCTGGGTTACGCCGCGCCCGTCGGCGCCAACTGGGGCTTGCGCGGCGAAGTGTCGGGTGGACTCAACCGCACGGTGAACGGCAACCGCAATGGCGTGGACATGACGGGAACGGTCAAGTACTCCACGCTGGGGGCGTTCGCGGACTATTTTCCGTTTGAAGGACGGTTTCGCCTGGTCGCGGGCGTGGGCTTTAACGACACCAAAGTGACATTGAAAGCCACGGGAACCAACTCGACCACCATCAATGGAAAACCCGTCAACATGACGGGCGAGTATTACAACGTGGCGATCACTTATCCGAGCGCCACGCCCTATCTGGGCATCGGCTTTGGCCATCAGAATTCCACCGAAAAGGGTCTGGGATTCTTCACCGACGTGGGCGCGATGCTGGGAAAATTCAGCTTCAGCAGCAGCACCTCGCTGGTGGGTAAGCAGAACATCACGCAGGCTGACGTTGACGCCCAATCGGCCAAGGTGCGTGACGATGTGGCCAAAGTCACGGTCCTGCCCAGCATTTCGCTGGGCGCGGTTTACCGCTTCTGAGTTCGTCAGCCATGAAAAGGAACCGGGCTGCTGACCGGTTTTTCTTCAACCATTGAGGACCGAGCCGGTTCGCTTCCTGCAATCCTGGTCAGTCACACAAGCCATCCAGCGCCAGCGCCTCGAGGCGACGGCGTGGCCACACGAAACTGTCGGTCAACTTCGGGGTTTGCAATGGCGAAAGAACGCGCGATCCGCGGCAAGGATATGGCGCGCCACCACTTCATGCGCCAGGAACTCGAACAACTCGCCCAGCGTCAAGGTGCCGGCGTGGAATTGCCGTACCAGCATGTCGGCTTTGCCAAGCAATGCGCGGTGCAGGGCCGCATGCTGGGCTGCGCCCGCGTAGCCCGCCGCCGCAATGATGACTTCTTCTTCTTGAAAATGCCGTGCAATGTCGACTAGCAGAACGTCGACCTGTGGCCCCACTTCATGCGCTTGCCGCCCTTCGAGCACCGCGCCAAGAAGTCGGTTGACATCGCTGAAAAGCGCCAGATGCTGGGCATCGATGACCGTGTTGCCGCTTTCGTAAGCGCGACGCCAGATCAGCTGGACCAGTTTGATCGGTGCGGCTCCCTCCGCTGCATCCGGCGGCAACGACTCCAGCGCCACCCGAACCTGGTTGCGACCCAGGTCTTTGGCTCGGTAAAGGGCGTCGTCGGCTGCACGCAACAGACTTTCCGCGTCCGGGTAGCAGGCGTCGTCCAAGGCGGCCACACCGATGCTGACGGTCACCTTGCCGGCCGGTGAATGCGCGTGGGGCAGGTCCAGTGACTCGATCGACTTTCTCAGGCCTTCGGCCAAACGCAGCGCGACGGCAGCGTCGGCGTCCGGGAGGATCAACAAGAACTCCTCGCCGCCATACCGGGCCGCCAGGTCCCCGGTGCGGCGCGCATTCATCTGGATGTCCCGCGCGATGCGCTTGAGGCATTCGTCGCCCGCCTGGTGCCCGTAGTGGTCGTTGTAGCGCTTGAAGTGGTCGATGTCGATCATGGCCAGGGCCAAGGGCTGGCCAGAGCGCTTCGCCCTGGCCCACTCGCTTGCCAGGACCTCATTCAGGCTGCGCCGATTCGCCAGCCCGGTCAACTCGTCGCGGGTGGCCAGCTGGCGGTTCAGGTCGTCGGCACGGTCCTTGGAGATGAGCACAAAGCCAAGAGACATCAGGATCAGGACAAACAGGGAAACCAGGATGCTGATGGTCTGAATCTGACTTGATTCGGCGACCGAGGCCAGCGCTGCCGAGGCCCCCATGGCGGCTCCAACAACCCGCAGGGACAGCAGGGTGATCGTGGCGGTGAGGCCCGCCACCAGGAAGAACTTGCCACGCCCTGGCGTTTCATGACGCCGGGTCCAGATCAGTGACAAGACCACAAGACACTGACTCGCAATGATCAGGCTGACCAGCATGATGCGCAGGGGCAGCTGGTCAAACAACAAAGCCGAAGTCAGAGCGACCATCGCGACCGGCGCCCAGATCAGCTTGCGCGGCGGCGCCTTGCGGTAGAACTGGTACAGGCCTTCGGCGCAGGCGGCCCAGGAGCAGGACCGCAGGGCCGTGGCCAGGACGGTGGCGCTGAACTCGTCCACATGACCGCGTTGAAACAGGCTGATGAACACCACGGCGGCCGTGTTCATCCCCAGTCCCGCAGCCCAGAACATCACGCCGTCTTGCTTGCTTCGGTCCGTGATGACCGCAACCGACATCGACAGCAAGCTCCCCACCATGATGATGACCAGGAACAAGGTGGGAATGTGAGCCGACATCGGCGGATTCTCGCATGGCGTCGTGGTTTGGATCGGGTCAAATGTCTCACAAATGCATTTGAATATGGTCAAATCCATTGCAACCCCGCAGGCCGGCGGCGGGCAACCGGGGTTTGCTGGCCCGGCAGTTCCGTCAAACCGTTGGCGCAAAAAAACCGGGCAAGTGCCCGGTTCTTGTATCAGGCGCGCCGCGCCTGATGTGGGTTTCAGTGGCCGGAAGCGCCCGAGGCTCCGTAGCCGGTTTCCGCACGCACCTGTTGCGCCGCAAACGCTTCGCGCTCCTTGGCGGCTGCGGGGCTGCGGTCCAGCACCGAGAACAGCCACACGCCCACAAAGCCAATGATCATCGAGAACAAGGCCGGCGAAGAGTAGGGGAACCAGGCCGAGCCTTTGGGGTTGCCTAGCGTGGCTTCCCACACGGCTGGCGACACCACGGTCAGGCCCACAGAGGAAATCAAGCCCAGGAAGCCGCCAATCACCGCGCCCTTGGTGGTGCAGTCTTTCCACAGCACCGACATGAACAGCACCGGGAAGTTGGCAGACGCTGCAATCGCAAACGCCAAGGCGACCATGAAGGCAATGTTTTGCTTCTCAAATGCAATGCCCAGCACGACGGCCACGATGCCCAAAGCGACGGTGGTGTAACGCGAAACTCTCAGCTCGGAGGCGCTGTCGGCGTTGCCCTTCTTGATCACCGTGGCATACAGGTCGTGCGACACAGCCGAGGCGCCTGACAACGTCAGGCCCGCAACCACAGCCAGGATGGTGGCAAAGGCCACGGCCGAGATGAAGCCAAAGAACACATTGCCACCCACCGCCTGTGCTACGCGCACTGCTGCCATGTTGCCTCCGCCCTTGAGCGTGCCTTTGGCTACATCGGCAAATTCGGGGTTCGTCAGCACCAGGGTGATGGCACCAAAGCCAATGATGAAGATCAGGATGTAGAAGTAGCCAATCCAGGTGGTCGCCCACAGCACGGATTTACGCGCTTCCTTGGCGTTGGGCACAGTGAAAAAGCGCATCAGGATGTGGGGCAGTCCGGCGGTGCCGAACATCAGCGCCATGCCGAAGGAGATGGCGGAGATGGGGTCCTTGATGAAGCCCCCAGGGCCCATGATGGACAGGCCGGCTTTGGCGGCTTCTTCGGCACTCTTGCCTGCTGCCAACGCATTGTCGGTACGCACTTTGACGCCAGCTGCAAACAGCGCTTCCGGGCTGAAGCCATATTGCGACAAAACCATGAAGGCCATGAAGGTCACACCGGCGAGCAGCATGCAGGCCTTGATGATCTGCACCCAGGTGGTGGCGGTCATGCCGCCGAAGAGCACGTACACCATCATGAGCGCGCCCACGATCGCCACGGCCATCCAGTAGTCCAGGCCAAACAACAACTGAATCAGCTGACCTGCACCCACCATCTGGGCAATTAGATAGAACGCCACCACCACCAGCGTGCCTGAGGCAGCGAAGATGCGGATGGGCTTTGGCGCAAAGCGGTAACCGGCCACGTCGGCAAAGGTGAACTTGCCCAGGTTGCGCAGCCGTTCGGCCATCAGAAAGGTGATGATGGGCCAGCCCACGAGAAAGCCGATCGAGTAGATGATGCCGTCGTAGCCAACGCCCATCACCATCGCGGAAATTCCCAAAAATGAAGCTGCCGACATGTAGTCGCCGGCGATCGCCAGGCCATTCTGAAAGCCCGTGATGCCGCCGCCAGCGGTGTAGAAATCAGCTGCGCTCTTGGTCTTTGCGGCGGCCCATTTGGTAATCCACAGGGTGACCGCGACAAAGCCTCCGAACATGAGGATGGCGGTCCAATTGGTGGCTTGCTTGCTGACCGCGCCCAGGTCGGGCCCGGCGGCATAGGCGACACCGCCAGTCAGGGCGATCAGCAGCAGGGCGAGTGTGATTCGCAAAGTATTTTTCATTTGTTCACGTCCTTCAGAATGTCGCGGGTCAGGTCGTCGTAGGTGCTGTTGGCGCGGCGCACGTAAATGCCGGTGATCAGAACAGTGAACACGATCACGGCCATGCCGATCGGTATGCCCACTGAGGTCACGCCGGCGCCGACAGGCTGCGCGAGAAAGGGTTTGTTGAAGGCAATCAACGCGATGTAGCCGTAATAAACGACCAGCATCAGCAGCGTCAGCGTCCAGCCCAGGCTGTTGCGCGCTCGACGCAACTCCAGGTACTTGGGGTGTTTCTGGATCTTTGCGACCACAGGATCAATCATGTCTGTCTCCTCTATAGGGAATGAAAGTGTGCATGAGGAGGATGCCTCAATGACCGGCGGATTCTGTGGACGGTGACTGACCAAGTGCTTACGGACTGCAGGGTCGCTGCTTGTTTTTTTGCTTCGTCAGTAGAACCTGTGGGTGAGTTCGGGCTCAGGAAGCTTGCCAAGCACGTGATATAGGGCGAGCTCGGTGATTCTGAAGGTCCGAAACCCATAGGACTTTCTCATGGTCACTTTGACTTTGTTGTTCAGACCCT
>CAILZB010000136.1 GCA_903838565.1 uncultured beta proteobacterium
CCCGGCGCGGTGGGGCTGAACCGCGTGCTGCGCGCCGACGGTACGGTCGAAGTACTCGGGCACATCGGCCAGGCGCAGATGCGTGCCGGTGACGAGTTTGAAATCCAGACGCCGGGCGGCGGCGGTTTTGGCGCCTGACGCCCGCTTGCCTACGCCACTTCGTGGCCCACGCTGGCCTGCCAGACGCGGTACCAGTCTTCGGCCGAGAGATTGACCTCCAGTGACGCCATGGCTTCGCGCAGCGCGGCGATACGCTGCGTTCCGGTGACGGGAATCGGTCGGCTCGGATGGCGCAGGATCCAGGCGTACGCGATGACCGCGGCCGACACGCCGTGCTGCTCGCCCAGCGCCTGCAGCACGGCGCGCACGCGCTGTGCCTGCTCGTCCTGTCCCGAGAACAAGCGCCCGCCACCCAGTGGCGACCAGATCATGGGGCGCAGGCCGAGATCCAGCGCCTGCTCCAGCGTGCCGTCGGCCAGCGCTTTCATCTGCAGCGGCGAGAACTCGATCTGGTTCGTCGCCAGCGGATGGCGCCGGTGCAGCAGCGCGAGCTGCCCCGGCGAGTGATTCGAGACGCCGAAATGCGCCACCTTGCCCGCCGCGCGCAGCTGGTGGAAGGTGTCGGCCAGTTCGTCCGGGTTCATCAGCAGATCGGGGCGGTGCAGCAGCAGCAGCTCGATATGGTCGGTGTGCAGCGCGCGCAGCGACGCGTCAACCGATGCCAGCACATGGGCGCGCGAGCTGTCGTAGGACTTGAGGGCGTGCGCGGGGCGCTGCGGCGAGGTCAGCTTGATGCCGCACTTGGTGACGAGCTGCATGCGCGCGCGCAGACCCGGCGTCGCGGCCAGCGCCTGCCCGAATTGGGCTTCGACGGTGTAGCCGCCGTAGATGTCGGCGTGGTCGAAGCTGGTGATGCCCAGGTCCAGCGCCTGCTCGATCCAGCGCACCAGTGCGGGGGTGTCCAGCTGCCACTGGTTCAGGCGCCACAGGCCGGCGACGATGGGTGAGAGTTGCATGCGGTTGCTTTCAGTTGGAGGCTTGGATCTTGCCCATTTGCCACAGCAGGAAGCTGTAGATGTCGGCGTACATCGCGTCGCGCTGCGTGGCGGTGCTGCCCATGCCGTGACCGGCCTGCGCGTCCAGGCGCAACAACACGGGTTTGCCGCTGCTGCTGGCCGCCTGCAGGCGCGCGGCGGCCTTGGCGCTGTGCCAGACATCCACCCGCGGGTCGTTCAATCCGTGGATCAGCAGCACCGCAGGATAGGCCGTGCCGTCGACGATGTTGTGGTAGCTGCTCATCTCCAGCAGGGCCGGGAAGTCGTCGGCATTCCTGCTGCTGCCGAACTCCGAAATGTTGGTGATGCCGTTGGCGCTCTCTTCGGAGCGCACCATGTCCATGTCGCCCACGTTGAAGATGGCTGCGGCAAACAGCTGCGGCGCCGAAGTGATGCTGCGTCCGACAAAGGTGCCGCCCGCGCTCGTGCCCATCACGGCCAGCGTGCGCGGCGTGGTCCAGCCCTGCGCGATCAGGTACTGCGCACAGGCAATACCGTCCTTCCAGGTATTGGGTTTGCTGGCCTTGACGCCCGCCAGGTGCCAGGGCTCGCCGTAGACGCC
>CAILZB010000137.1 GCA_903838565.1 uncultured beta proteobacterium
ATCGAAAAGCAAAGAAGTTGCTGAAAGCCTGGGAGGACGAAACCGAAAAGCTGTTCGACGCACAAGCTCCGCGCAAACCATAGCCGGTGCGTTCACGTGAAATTCGGTTTATATGCGTTCAGCGACCTGCGGAAAGTAAGGCAGGATGGTGTTTAGGTGACGCATACTTGCGGTTGACCAAACGAAGTCCTCGCTGTCGATGTCACGGTGGTGGCCACAGAAGAGGCACCCAGCCGGGTGCGTGCAGTCCGGCTTCGGCACATGGGGCGGCAGATCTGGCAGAGGTTGAGGGACGCCGTTGCAGATGCCAGGTGCAGGGCACGGCATGACGGTGCCGCCGAGCCGTGGATCTGCCTTGAGGTGGAACTGGATGATCTCGCGCATCGCCACTTGGAGGCTGGGCTTCTCATAAATACTGAAAAGGGTTTGCTTGATGTGCTGTGCTTTATCAGCGGTGAGGTCTGGGTCACGCGATTCTCGGAGAAGCCAGTTCACCCGGGTATTGCGCAGCAATGTCGGCGGCACAAAGGTAACACCCGCTGGTGTACAGATCAATTCTTTGAAAGATCTGTAGTTTGGCTCCGCCGTCTCGAGAGTGCCTTTATGTCGCAAAAATGGAAACAGGCGATCGGTTGTCTCGCCGAACAAACGTTTGCGAAAGGCGAGATAGTTTTCAAACACAGACCTGTATTCAGAGAAAATTTCAAACAGCACCTCCTTTTTGGCACGCTGCTTGTAGTTGTAAACCTTGTATCCATCAATATAGCTGTCATAGGAGTATTGAGTGACCAAAAGGTTTTGTGCCTGAGACCTATTCATCCCTGTCTGCCCAATAAACAACAAGAACTCTGCAAGTAGCCGAATATTTATTGCGGAGCTGCGAGTGCGCACGGTCTTGTCTGCTTCGTAGGCGGCTCTCCGTCGCAATACCTTTTTTTGAGACATTCCCTTATAGTCAGCTCGCTGGGTTGCCAGCGTCGATGGGTGCACCATGCCACACCAAAGTTTGAGTGCGCTCCCGTCACGCAGTCGAATGTTGACTGGGATGCTGCCAAAAATCGATTCGTAGGGCAAGCAGTCGATCAGATCGATGCATAAATGAGCGAAGCGAGTTGCCTCATTAAGATTCTGCTTGTCCCCGACAACCCCAACAGCTCGCGGCGATTTTCTAGGATGTCGTACGCGCGTGCTTATAACAATGGGAGAGCCTCGATCCATGACCGCATCTATAGCAGATCCGAGTGTATTCGCTATGCCATAAGCCGATGCACGCTTGATTTGTTTAGTTTTTGCCCGATCCAGAAGAAAATCAGTAAATAGACGGTAGCTGGATTCAATGGTTTCCAATGACAGGGCTACCTCACGCTCGTCCGCCCATGCAAATAAACTGCGAATACTCGTATACGTTCCCAATGTCGTTCTATCTGATCCTCCTCCAACTAGCTTCGCTGTCATTTCCTCATGAAACCGCTTTACCAATTCCAATCTTTCAATTAGTGGTCTGCCCAATTCGCCAGCCGCGATTCTTAGGAAGACCACTGCTCCCCTGTGATCTGCCTTAGCACCTCCCTTGTAAAGTAGAACCGTCAAATCCCACGGAGTTTGTTGGCTTCCAAATTTCACCATTGGGAAGGTCAGATCAGGCAGGCTGGTCTCGCCAAAACTAATTGTAGGAGATGGATGGATTTTGACCAGCAACGCTTTGCGTAGTTCTGAGGTGGATACCCATTTGGATTTCATCGCACGGAGCGTGGACGCAGGTACCTTATGGACGGACCGGCCGGCATGGGTCGCCTCCACGATCTGATAGTCTGCACCAAGTTGGGTGTAGGGGGTGATCTCAACCACAGTCGCAAACACGTTGGTGACACAGATGGACTCGCCGGCCTTCAGTGCTGTTCGGGCCTGGTCCAGGCACCAGGTGTGCGCGTCAGGGAGCCTCTCGTCATCAAAGACGTACCTGCCATCAACCATGAAAAACTGATCTGCCTCGAAGTGCAGGTAGCCTTGACGCCGGTAATCCAACGCAATCGTTGTTTTGCCGCTGCCAGGTAGGCCGCGGATTAGCACAATACGGGGCAAGGCTGGCGATTGCAGCACGTTACCGCCCACCGGGACGGTTTATTCGTGTCGATAGTCCCATAAAGGACTCTGCGAAGGCTTTCTCAATGGCGACACTGTCATTAGTCCTTTCTATAAATTTTACGTATTTGAAACTTGTAGCCTCATCTTTATGAAACATGGCTTCCATGAGGAAGGCGATTGCTGCCTTGACCGAACTGACTTCCAGGCAGAGTTTCACGAGCCAGGTGCCGAAGGTGGCTCGGGTCTGATGGAATTTGAACCTTTGCAGGAACTTCAGGCCCGCCGCCTGTCCGGCACGGCGCAGGTCAACCATTTCACGGTCAATGGCTTTGACCTTGTATGGTGCGCCTAGGCGGGTAAGGAACACCAGCTTTCTATTGGACTTATCGGCCTTGACGACGCGATCGATGTGGCGTCTGGAGCTCACATATGTTCTAAGATGTGCCATAAGCTCATCAGGGATCAGCAGGTCGCCATTTACATCAAACTTGGTTTTGATACCCGTCCCAGGACCGCACTTGACCAGCCACATGCCCTGAAGTGCTGGGTCACGCACTGCATCGTCGAGGGCTGTAATGTGAAGAGTGACGATGGTGCCGACTCTGGCACCTGTGTAGGATCCAATTAACAGCGCCAGGTGCAGCTCGGTTGATGCATTGTCGCGTGCAAAATTAAGCAGATCCAGCTTGTGCCGTTCCGTCAACGGCAGCAGCCCATCTTCAAGTCGAAGTCCGACGCGCTGCCGATTGGGTATAGAGACATCGGTCGTGACTCGGGCCATGGTGCGATTAAAGCCAGCGTGGTCAAAATAGGGAAGCAGCGCCAGCCTGTCCTGCCACTTCGGCGCCTCGCGGCCGATGAAGTTCTTATCGGCTGCATAGCGGTAGAAGCGGATGGCCGCATTCATCCTCGCCGTGGCGGTAGAAGGCATCAAAACATGGGAGTCTCGTTTGTCAATTAGATCGCCTCGAAAACGCACCAGTACGCGCTCCGATTTGGTTTGCGGGAAGTGGCGCCAATCGACTGCAGGGACTGCCTGTTCCAGCCAGTTGCAATATTTGTGTAAGTGTTCCATCAAACTTACTATGGTGCGCAACTTCACGTCCCGATTGCGCGCCATTTCCATTGCCCAGAGGTTTACTTCCCGCCAGGGTTCTCCGGACTTCCACATGACTTGCGGCAATCGATCCATGCTGCAGATCGCCTCGTCCACGACCCATCTGACCACACCAGCGTCAATTTGTGGCCGATGGGGTGTGTAGTGGATGTATTCAAGAGTTGCCATATTTTTTCCAATCCCAGATAGTGCAAAATCCAATCATTTCCCGGCCCCAGCTAAGTCGAACAGATCGCCGCCATTTTCGGATTTGCCGGCAGAAGCCTGAAGAGATAGCACTTCCAATATCGCCCGTTCAATCTGATCAGACGACGATTTGTCAAGCGCGTCGAATTCAAACCTAACTTTTCTTCCTCTGGTGACTTGCATGCAGATTCCGCCTGGCAAAGGGACCTGCCTTGGTGAGGCATATGAAATATCACTCATTCCGACCATGCGCCTAAATGCCTCGGAGGACGCTACCTTCCTGCCTTGTTTGCGCTCAAGTAGGATCTGCATCGCGACAGCCAGAAGGCCATCTGGGCTCTTCAACAGCGCCGCTGCCAGCGGTCCACTCCAACGCTGCTGGATATGCAGACTCGACTCGAATGCACTGACGACCGCGTGAGGGAGTCGGGCCAGTCTGATGTACGCGGACGTGTTGCCCAAGTTGCCTCCAAGGGATTCAACCAGTTTTCTCAGCGAGGGATACAGCCCCTCATCGAGCGCACGGCAGTACATCTGCCCCTGTTCGTAGGGACTTAGATTTGCACGCTGGCGATTCTCGCGATCCATTTCCTCGAAAAGTTGTTTGTCTGACAATTCATCGCAGAATGCAAGTACCGTAATGCCAAGCTCAAGGCAGGCTCGATGCCGTCGATGTCCAAATACAATTTCGAAAGCGTTCTTCTGAAGTACACTTCTTCGCACCTTTATTGGCTGGACATTACCGCCAGCGCTCACAATTTCACTCTTAAATTCCTCCCAGGCCGGACCTTGAAATGAGCCTTCATCTCGGTTCGCCCACCGGCTCGGGTGGACAATCTTCGGGTCTAGGCGATGGTTTTGCATTGTGTTTGTCGAAGTCATTGAACAAATCCTTTCTTTCCTGCCACCCGAACGTGTATGTGCACCTTCTGGGTTCTATTGGAAGCGACAAACAGGAATTTTGTTCAGGTACATCTTTGACACATAATTCCCAGATCGGATGCACAAAGGAGAGTCTATGGTGATGGAAAGCAGGGCAGGATACCTACGAAGCGCCTATTTCTTTTTCAAGCTCCGCCAGAGAGTTGGGATGTCTCTAAATGGGATCGCTGCGCGCGTTCTTGAAAATCAATATAAAAATATTTGCGCACCAACTACTGAAACCATTACAGCGTACTTTGAATTCAAACGTGATTTGTCGGTTGACCCGTTTGGCGCAGTAGAACTACCATTCCTTCTTGCACTGGCAAGGGAATTCCCCGGATGCGAAGACAGCTATTTTCATCCAGCCTTCGACTTGCTTTTCGGCATCCGGGAGTCGGTTGGACAGCGGGTTTTTCTCGGCAAAAAATTCTTACCAAAGGTGATACAGGAAATTGAAAGGAGAGAGGCGAAAGAGCGCGGAGAGGAAGGCGGAAGATCACCTAAAACGATTACCTTGGCCGAGGGTATGAGAGCCCACAATAGTGCGCAAAAGCGTCAGCGAGGCAGGCCTAAAGTGGTTTCCCCAAGCGATGGAGGTGAACTCAAGTTTGCACACAACTGCATGTTGAGATTGCCTGCAAATGTGCGAGATTTGCTCTTCGTCGAATGTAAAGACATAGGACTTTATGCTTGGGCTCGTTGTTATCGTTCTGTTGCTCAGGAGATCAAAGACTTGGAACGGTTCCCCACCCTTGATGGTTTAGCGGCGCTGCTTGCAATGTATCGAGAGGCGGCTCAAATTGGCGATCGGGAAAGATTTCTCGCCATACGCATGGCGATATTTGACATGCTTACGAAAGTGACAAACATTCCTAAGCTGCAGACTTACTCTGATTTGCTAAGCGGAACGACAGAAGATTTTTGTCGGACCGAATCTCTGCGACTCTACGATCTAGGTGCAGCGTTTGATGAAGGTCTTCCAGCATCGTGGAAGGGCCCACAGATGTTTGCGCACTTTACTGATATTGGATATGCCCCGCGACCGGGGGATCAGCCTGGGACAGTAAATTTTGATTGCGTGTTGAATCCTGATTTACTGAAGAATATTCGGACCAAGTAATCTGTTCCAGAATATGTGTCGCCCGTTCCGATGGGGTGGCCAACCCCAGAAGTGTCGTGATCGAGGGCTTCGGCGCTGAATTTAATGGGCGTGCGACCCTGTTGATTCATGCTTCCAATGATCAAGCGATCTTAAGGTTGAGGTTGTTCGTATTTTTGTATGTGTGGCCTACATCTGGAGGTGTGTTTCAATTTAGATTTGAGGCCGTCGCCCCAGAAGTGAAAAAATAATGCAACTTTGGAGAGTGGCCTCGGTGCTCGCATCCGCCGTGGACAACTTGCCTGCCCACACCGCAAGGGTGTGGACAGCCGTCTGGAGACGGTACGCAAGTTACCCACCGCTCCCTGGCGCTGACGCGGTTGCCGTGGACAAGTGCAAGCACTTGCCCACCGCCCCCTTGCCCCACTACTTTTTATAAAGACTTAACGCGAATTCATAAAGGCATCACTATGTCCATAGGCGCTTTGTGATACCTACGGGTCATGCTATCAATAGCTCACCCCTGCATGTCACCAGCCGCTTACACGGGCGTAAGGTCGTAGTAGCACAGGCCGTCGCCGTTGTGCAGCTCGGTTTCGGCCGAGGTGGTTTCCAGTTCGACCCAGTCAGGTCCCACGCGCGTGACGAAGCCGATGGCCTGGCCGGGATTTTTCGGCGTGTCGAAGGCGCCTATGTCTTGTTGGCGTCCCTGCACAAAGTAGTCGGTGAACTCGCGGTTGAAGTTCTGGTTCGGGTCCGGTGTGAAGCTGAATGTCGTGCGGCCGCTGGAGGCGCGCGCCAATTCCGGGCGCTGCTCAAGCAGCTCGTCCAGCAGCACGCGGTAGTGCGCCGTGATGTTTTTCACGTAGGCCAGGTCCTTGTAGCGGCCCTCGATCTTGAAGCTGCGGATGCCGGCCTCCACGAGGGCTGCGATGTTGGCGCTCTGGTTGTTGTCCTTCATCGAGAGCACGTGCTTGTCGTGCGCCACAAAGCGGCCCTGGGCATCGGTCACCTGGTAGGGCAAGCGGCAGGCCTGCGAGCAGTCGCCGCGGTTCGCGCTGCGCCCGGTGTGGGCGTGGCTGATGTAGCACTGGCCACTGTAGGCCACGCACAGCGCGCCGTGCACGAAGAACTCCAGCGTGCATTCGGTGTGCCGGCGGATCTCGCGGATCTGCTGCAGCGTGAGTTCGCGCGCCAGCACGATCTGCGACAGGCCCACGTCCTGCAAAAAGCGCGCCTTCTCGGGCGTGCGGATGTCGGTCTGGGTGCTGGCGTGCAACTGGATCGGCGGCAGGTCCAGCTCCAGCAGTCCCATGTCCTGGACGATGAGCGCATCCACACCGGCATCGTAGAGTTGCGCCACGAGCTTGCGCGCCGGCTCCAGTTCATCGTCGCGCAGGATGGTGTTGAGCGTGACGAAGATGCGGCTGTGGAAGCGGTGCGCGTGCTGCACCAGGCGCGCGATCTCGGAGACCGAGTTGTCGGCGCTGGACCTCGCGCCAAAGGACGGGCCGCCGATGTACACGGCATCGGCGCCGTGGTTCAGCGCCGCGATGCCGATGTCGGCGTCGCGCGCCGGGGCCAGGAGTTCAAGCTGATGCGGCAACATGGAGCGCGCTGCCGTTCAGCGTGCAGGCGCCGCTGCGCACGCCTGTGTCGGCGCCAGCACGGCCCAGTAGACCACGGGCGCGTACTTGCTGTCCGGCTCTACCGTCACCTGCATCGACCCTTTCAGGCTCGCCTGCTGGGGCAGCTCCTCGGCCGAGTGCGCGACATAGAGGGCGCCGCGCCGCTGCACGTCGGCCGGGTCGATCCAGGGACTGGCCAGCGGGTCGCCGCCTTCAAATACCTTGGGATGCTGGCCGGAAAATATCGCAATGGTCCCGGCTTCAAAGGGCGGGCCCACGATGTAGGGCAGGGCGCAGGGCGATACCCGGCGCCAGTCCGCCATGGCCTGCTCGGTCAGCGCACGCGCGGGGTAGTGCTTGTCGCCGTGTCCCGACCAGCCGTTTTGATGCACCTCGTAGGCGTTCTGCAGCACGGTGCCCAGCAGCAGCAGGTGCAGCAGCCCGGCCATGACCATGAGTTGGTGCGGCGTGACCGAGCTGCGCCGGCTGACCACGATCGCCAGCCCCAGGCTGATGAACTGCAGCGTCTGCAGGCCCCAGTGGTTCTGCAGCTTGACTCCCGCCATGCCCAGGATCAGCACGAAGGCGATGGGCGCCAGCGCCAGGTAGCGGATCCAGGCGCGGCGCGGCTTGGAGGTGCGCCTGTGGGCGCGTTCCATCGCCCCCGCCTGCACCGGCCTGGGAATGAAGATGACACACAGCAAGGCCGCTGCCAGAGCGGGCCAGAACAGCCGCATCTGTTGCAGGCTGAAGCCCAGCACCGGCGCCTGTGTCGCCAGTGCCAGCGCCTTGGGCATCTGTTTGCTGGCGTATTGCAGCGGCAGGAACTGGTGACTCGCGAGCCAGAGCAGATGCGGCGAAAAGATCAGCAGCGCCAGCAGCGTCGCCGCCAGCAGGCCCTTGCGATGAAAGCGCTCGGACAGATAACCCATGTGGGTCAGCGCCACCAGCAGCACCAGGATCAGCACGCCGGCCTGGTATTTGGCGAGCATGGCCAGGCCCCCGAACACGCCGGCGGCGAGCCAGTGGGGCATGGAGCGGCTCTGCGCCGCGCTCACCACGGCCCAGGCGAGCAGCGCGCACAGCAGCAGCAGCACGGTGTTGTGGTTGTACAGGATCACGCGCCAGGTCAGCGTCAGATGCAGGCCCCATAGCAGCAGCGCCAATTGCGCAACCCGATCCGACGCCAGCCGCCGGGCCAGCGCATAGGTCGCCGCCGCGGTTCCCAGCAGGAAGATGGCAGCCAGCGCGTCGGTCAGCCACCACAGCGGACCCAGCACCTGCATCACTGCGATCAGGATCCAGGTGGGCAGCGGCGGATGCTTGTAGTAGCCCCACTCGAAGCTGTGGGCCCAGATGCTCTGCTCGATGTTGTCGCCCATCAGCGCGTCCTGGGTCAGCAGCGCAACAACCAGCCACACCAAGACGGCGACGGTGGCGAACACCATGCCGGGGTGCTGCAGCACCCACTCGCTCGCCTGGCGCCAAAGGCTTTTGCGTCTCGGGACCGAAGGGCCGCTGGCCGATGGCACAGGAAGATTCAGCTCGATCGAGCTGTCGGCTGCGGTGGGTCGGGTTTGAAGATCGGTCATGCGGTTGGCGATGTCAGGAGGGGTCGGAAGAATTCAGCCCTGAGCCATGGGGCGACTCGCGTCGCTGCACCACTCGCTCCAGCTGCCGGCATACAGGGCCGTGGCGCCCAGACCCGCCACTTCCATCGCGATGAGGTTGGGGATGGCGCTGACACCGCTGCCGCAGTGGTGCACCACCGTCGCCGGGTCGCGCCCGGCCAGCAGTTGCTCGAACTCGGCGCGCAGCGCTGCAGCGGGTTTGAACTTTCCGTCAGCACCGATGTTCAGTCCAAAGGGGCGGTTCAGCGCCCCCGGGATATGGCCGGCCACCGGATCCAGCGGCTCGACCTCGCCCCGAAAACGCGGTGCGCCGCGCGCGTCGATCAGCGTCTGTGTCGGGCGCCCCAATTGCTGTGCCACCACCGCCGTGCTGGCCAGCGTGCGCAACTCGGGCTTGAGCGAAAAGTGGGACGGCGCGGCCGCAGGCTCCACGCCTGAAGCCACCGCGCCACCTGCCGCCTGCCAGGCCTGCAAGCCGCCGTCCAGCACCGCCACCGCGTCGTGCCCGGCCCACTTCAGCATCCACCACAGGCGGCCGCAGTAGTTGGCGCCCTGGCGGTCATAGACCACGGCCTGCATGTGGTTGGTGAAACCCACGCTGCTCAGCCACTCTGCAAATTTCTCGCGCGCGGGCAGCGGGTGGCGCCCGCCCGAAGCCGCCGCGGCGTCGCCCTTGGCGCTCAGCGCCGTGTCCAGGTGCGCGTACACCGCGCCCGGGATGTGGGCCTCGCGGTACTGCTGCTCGCCCGCGGCCGGATTCATCAACTCGAAGCTTGCATCGAACACGCGCAGCGGCCGGCCCGTGCGTATCAAGGTTTGCAGTTGTTCTGCGGAGATCAGGGTGGTGTAGCTCATTCAATGTTCCTCGGCGGGAGTATCAGGAAAAACGCGCGTTCGCAAAACGGTGGCGGCGATGCCGCTGGCCACGATCAGTAGCATCCCCAACCAGCCCATGGCGGGGATGAGATCGCCGAACAGCAGCACGCTGTAAAGGGTGGCAAACACGATGCCCGAATATTGCAAATTGGCCACCACCAGCGTGGCGCCCTGGCTGTAGGCGCGGGTCATGCACCATTGCCCAAGAGAGGCCAGCAGTCCGATCGGAACCAGCCAGGCCGCGGCCTGCCACGTCACCTGTTCCCAGGGAGAAAAGCCCGTGAACAGCAGCCCGATGGCGCCGCCGATGGTGGTGGCCACGGCAAAGTAAAACACGGTGCGGTCTTCGGGTTCGCCCACACGGCCCAGGGCCGTGACCTGCAGATAAGCCATGGCCGAGCCGATGCCCGACAGCAGGCCGATGAGGCCGGCAAACAGCTGGTTGCGCTCGATCGTGGGGTGCAGCATCAGCACCACGCCGACAAAGCCCGCGAGCACGGTGAGCAGCAGCGGCCCCTGGCGCGGGGCATTCTGGCCATACAGAATCGCTCCGCCAACGATGAAAGCCGCAATCCAGATGCCGCTCATGTAGTTCAGCGTCATGGCCGTGGCCAGGGGCAGGTGCGCGATGGAAAAAAACCAGGAGCCCAGCGACAGCACGCCGATCAGGCTGCGCCACGCGTGCATCATTGGAACGGGGGTGCGCAGGCCGCGCCCGCGCGAGAGCACCACGATGGCCATGAACGCCACGCTCACCAGGCCGCGGTAAAAGACCAGTTCGAAGGTGTTGAAGCTGGCGGACGCGACCTTGATGCCCACGCCCATGGTGGCAAAGAAAAACGCGGCCAGGACCATCCAGAGCGACTGCATGGCGGTGCTTCAGAGCGTGAAGGAGAGTTCAAACGAGACTGTGCGGCCCCGGTTGTGGCCGCGGCTCACGCGGCTGCCATGGTGGCGCGGTACCACTCGTGAAACTGCTGCATGCCGTCTTCCATCGGGCTCTGGTAGGGTCCCACTTCGTTGTCGCCGCGCGCCAGCAGCGCCTTGCGCCCCGCGTCCATGCGCTCGCCGATCTCGTCGTCCTCGATGCAGGTTTCCATGTAGGCCGCCTGCTGCGCCTCGACGAACTCGCGCTCGAAGGCAACGATCTCTTCCGGGTAGTAGAACTCCACCCGGTTCAGCGTCCGCTCCGGGCTGATGGGGTGCAGGGTCGAGACCGTGAGCACGTGCGGATACCACTCCACCATGATGTGCGGGTAGTAGGTGAGCCAGATCGCGCCGCGCTCGGGTGGCTGGCCGTTGCGGTACTTCAGCAGCGCGTCCTGCCAGCGCCGGTACACGGGTGAGCCCGGCCGGGCGAAATCCTTGGACACGCCCACGGTCTGCACCGAGTAGTTCTGCTTGAACTCCCAGCGCAGGTCGTCGCAGGTGACGAAATGGCCCAGTCCGGGGTGAAAGGGCCCCACGTGGTAGTCCTCCAGGTAGACCTCGATGAAGGTCTTCCAGTTGTACTTGCACTCGTGCAGTTCCACCCGGTCCAGCGCGAAGCCGGAAAAATCGAGCTCGGCGCGCGGCCCCATGCCGGCCAGATCGGCCGCGATGTCGCGCCCATTGTCCTCGAACAGCAGGCCGTTCCACTCGCGCAGCGCGTAGTTGTTCAGGTTCAGGCAGGGGTCGTGGGCAAAGTGCGGCGCACCCAGCAGTTGGCCATCGGGCCGGTAGGTCCAGCGGTGCAGCGGGCACACGATGTTGCCGGCGGCGCTGCCCTTTTGCGTGTCGTTCAGCGAGCCGCGCCCCTTGAGCATGATCGCCTGGCGATGGCGGCACACGTTGGAGACCAGCTCCACGCCTTTGTCGGTGCGCACCAAGGCCCGGCCTTCGTCCTCCTGGGGCAGGGCGTAGTAGTCGCCCACGTTGGGCACGGCGAGTTGGTGTCCCAGATAGCGCGGGCCGCGCGCAAACACGCGCTGCAGCTCGCGCTGGAACAGCGCTTCGTCAAAGTAGCTTGAAACTGGTAGTTGGCTTGAGGCCTGCTGCAGTTGAAGACTTAAATCAGACATGATTGTCTTGACCTAGAGACTCCCCCTATGAAGGGGCAGGTAGGCGCCGTGGCGCGGGAAGATAAAGCCGGTCTTATCCGGCAAAAAGGACGCCGGCGGCAGCCGGCGGGGCGTTGGATTGTACCTGCTGGGCGGCGGATTCGGTCGCCACCGTGGCTCAGGCGCTGAATCGCCGTGGGCATAGCGCGGGCTTTGCGTGGCCGGCGGCAGGCGCAGCGCCTAAAATCGTGGCTTTACCCGGAATCGAGTTCATGGCCAAGGCGTCTTCCCCCACTGCCGAGCGTGCGAGCATCGGCGCCAACCCCGTGAGCTACGAGGCCGCGCTGCAGGAGCTGGAGCAGCTCGTGGCCCAGCTCGAGTCGGGCCAGATGCCGCTGGAACAGTTGCTCAGCGGCTACCAGCGCGGCGCCCAGCTGCTGGGCTTTTGCCGCGACAAGCTCGCTGCCGTGGAAGACCAGATCAAGGTGCTGGATGAAGCGGGCCTGAAAACTTGGACGCAAGACTGATGGCGTCAGCCGATTTTGATCTGGACGCCTGGAGCGGCGCGCACCTGTTGCAGGTGGAGCAGGCGCTGGAGCGCTGGATCGACCCGGCTGCGCCCGCCGGCCTGGGTCAGGCCATGCGCTACGCGGTGCTCGACGGCGGCAAGCGGCTGCGCCCGCTGCTGGTGCTGGCCGCGAGCGAGGCCGCTGGAGGCCATCCACAGGCCGCGCTGCGCGCCGCCTGTGCGGTCGAACTGATCCACGCCTATTCCCTGGTGCACGACGACATGCCGTGCATGGACAACGACATCCTGCGCCGGGGCAAGCCCACGGTGCACGTGCAGTTCGGCCAGGCGCAGGCGCTGCTCGCGGGCGACGCCTTGCAGGCGCTGGCGTTCGAGCTGCTCGCGCCCAGTGATGGCAGCGTCAGCGGCGACGTCACCGCACAGCTGTGCCGCTTGCTGGCGCGCGCCGCTGGTTACCAAGGCATGGCCGGTGGGCAGGCGATCGATCTGGCCAGTGTGGGCTGCGCGCTCACGCAGGACCAGTTGCAAACCATGCACCGCCTCAAGACCGGCGCGCTGCTGCAGTCCAGCGTCATGCTGGGCGCGGCCTGCGCCGCTTCGGCGCAGAACGAACGTGTGACGAGCGCGCTTGCTGACTACGGCGCAGCGCTGGGTCTGGCGTTCCAGGTCGTCGACGATATCCTGGATGTCACCGCCGACTCGGCCACGCTGGGCAAGACCGCCGGCAAGGACGTCGCCCACGACAAACCAACCTACGTGGCGCT
This sequence comes from uncultured beta proteobacterium, assembly GCA_903838565.1. Classification (GTDB taxonomy): domain Bacteria; phylum Pseudomonadota; class Gammaproteobacteria; order Burkholderiales; family Burkholderiaceae_C; genus CAIKVZ01. The sequence continues at coordinate 12,879 of CAILZB010000137.1, forward strand.
GCTGGGCCTGGAGCCCGCACAGCAGTATGCCCAAGCACTTTTGGCCCAGGCGCTGCGCGCACTGGCCGACAGCGGCTTGCCCGATACCCGATCCCTCGCGGCCCTGGCCAACAGGGTCGTGAACCGCGAAAAATAACAATGACCTCCCTGCTTGAAACAATCAACGATCCGGCCGCACTGCGCCAACTGCCGCGACCCCAACTCAAGACGCTGGCGGACGAGCTGCGCAGCTTTCTGCTGGAAAGCGTGGCCAAGACCGGCGGCCACCTGAGCTCGAACCTGGGCACGGTCGAACTCACGATCGCGCTGCATGCGGTGTTCAACACCCCCTACGACCGGCTGATCTGGGATGTGGGCCACCAGACCTATCCGCACAAGATCCTCACGGGGCGGCGCAACCGCATGGGAACGCTGCGCCAGCAGGGCGGCCTGAGCGGTTTCCCGCAGCGCGGCGAGAGCGACTACGACGCCTTCGGCACGGCGCATTCCAGCACCTCCATTTCGGCCGCCCTGGGCATGGCCTTGGCGGCGCACATCAAGGGCGAAAACCGCAACGCCGTGGCCATCATCGGCGACGGCGCCATGACCGCCGGCCAGGCGTTCGAGGCGCTGAACAATGCGGGCGTGGCCGACTGCCAGTTGCTGGTGGTGCTCAACGACAACGACATGAGCATCAGCCCGCCGGTGGGCGCGCTGAACCGCTATCTGGCGCAGCTCATGAGCGGCCAGTTCTATGCGGCAGCGAAGAACGTGGGCAAGCAGGTGCTCAAGGGTGCGCCGCCGCTGTTCGAGCTGGCCAAGCGTCTCGAGCAGCAAGCCAAGGGCATGGTGGTTCCGGCCACGCTGTTCGAGAAGTTCGGCTTCAACTACATTGGCCCGATTGACGGGCACGACCTGGACTCGCTCATCCCCACGCTGGAGAACATCAAGCAGCTGATGGCGCATCGGTCCGGTCCGCAGTTCCTGCACGTGGTGACGAAGAAAGGCCAGGGCTACCACCTGGCCGAGGCTGATCCCGTGGCTTACCACGGGCCGGGAAAGTTCGATCCGGCCGTGGGACTCAAGGCCAGCGCGGCGCCCGCCAAGACCAGCTTCACGCAGGTGTTTGGTCAGTGGTTGTGCGACATGGCGGAAAAGGATTCGCGCCTCATCGGCATCACGCCTGCGATGCGCGAAGGCTCGGGCATGGTCGAGTTCGAGCGCCGTTTTCCCGGTCGCTATTTCGACGTCGGGATTGCCGAGCAGCATGCCGTCACCTTCGCCGCAGGCCTGGCCTGCGAGGGGCTCAAACCCGTGGTCGCGATCTATTCGACCTTCTTGCAGCGCGCCTACGACCAGCTGATCCACGACGTGGCGATACAGAACCTGCCGGTGGTGTTTGCATTGGACCGCGCCGGTCTGGTCGGGGCCGACGGCGCCACGCATGCCGGTGCCTACGACATCGCCTACCTGCGCTGCATTCCGAACGTCAGCGTGGCCTGTCCCGCGGACGAGAACGAGTGCCGCCAGCTGCTGAGCACGGCGTTCGCACAGCAGCATCCGGTGGCCGTGCGCTATCCGCGAGGCGCGGGCGCGGGCGTCGCTGTGCAGCCAGGCCTGGAGACCTTGCCCTACGGCAAAGGCGAGCTGCGCCGCGAAGGCAAGGGCATCGCGATTCTGGCCTTCGGGCCCTTGCTGTATCCGGCTTTGGCCGCAGCGGAAGAACTCAACGCGACGGTCGTCAACATGCGCTGGGCCAAGCCGTTGGACACCGAGTTGCTGCTGCAGGTGGCGCAGCGCCACGAGGCGCTGGTGACGGTGGAAGACGGCTGCGTCATGGGTGGCGCCGGCAGCGCCGTGGCCGAGGCGCTGCAGCAGGCGGGCGTGGTGCGACCGCTGCTGCAGCTGGGCTTCCCCGACATCTTCATCGAGCACGGCGACCCGGTGCAGTTGCTCGCGCAGCAGGGGCTGGACGCGAGCGGCATCATCGCGTCGGTGCGGCAGCGTTTTGCCAACCTTTGATCTGGCACAAGCGATTGATTCGGCGAGGGTTAACCCGCAGCATCGGCGCTTGCCGTGATTCCTACAATCAGTACTGACGTTTGTCACCCCTGCGCCTGCGAAAACCAGGCGCGCCCTCTCTCATTACTACCCGGAGTGAATCTCATGGATCGTCGTTCCCTCATTAAAAACGCAGGTATCGCCAGCGTGCTGGCTGCCGGCATGGCACCCGCCGTGCATGCGCAAGCTGCCGGTATCCGTTGGCGTCTGGCGTCGAGCTTTCCCAAGTCGCTCGACACCATCTTCGGCGGCGCCGAGGTCTTCGCCAAGGCCGTCAAGGCCATGTCCGGCGGCAAATTCGAGATTTCGGTGCACGCCGGTGGTGAACTGATTCCACCGTTCGGCGTGGTCGATGGCGTGCAGAATGGCACGGTCGAAATGGCGCACACCGTGCCCTATTACTTCTACGGCAAGAACCCGGCCTTCGCGCTCGGTTCGGCGATTCCCTTTGGCCTGAATGCGCGCCAGATGAACGCCTGGATGATGCACGGCAATGGCCGCAAGCTGATGAACGAGCTCTACGCCAAGTACAACATGATCAGCTTCGCTGGCGGCAACACCGGCACCCAGATGGGCGGCTGGTTCCGCAAGGAGATCAAGTCGATCGCCGATTTCAAGGGCATGAAGATGCGCCTGGGCGGCGGACTGGTGGGCGAAGTGATGCAAAAGCTGGGCGCGGTTCCACAGAGCATCCCCGGCGGAGAAATCTACCAGGCGCTGGAAAAGGGCACGATCGATTCGGCCGAATGGGTGGGTCCGTACGATGACCAGAAGCTGGGCTTCAACAAGGTCGCCCCCTTCTACTACTACCCTGGCTGGTGGGAGGGCGGCCCGGAAGTGGACTTCTTCATCAACCAGAAGGCCTTTGACGCGCTGTCGCCTGAGAACAAGGCCATCGTCGAGAACGCCGCCGCGATGGCGAACTCGGACATGCTGGCCAAGTACGACGCGCTCAACCCGACTGCGCTGAAGCAGCTGGTCGCCGCCAAGACCAAGGTGCTGCCGTTCTCGCAAGCGGTGCTCGACGCCTCGTTCAAGGCGTCCATGGAAGTGTTTGCCGAGAACGATGCCAAGAGCCCGGAGTGGAAGAAGATCTACGCCGACCTGCGCGCATTCCAGCGCGACCAGGTGCTGTGGTTCCGCTACGCAGAAAGTGGCTTCGACACGTTCATGGCCAAGCAAAAGCTGTAGTCGAAATTTGTCTGGCCGACGCCTGGCGTCGGTCGGTTCCAGCAAAAAGGGCGAACCCGGATGGGTTCGCCCTTTTTGTTGGGTGCGCCTGTGTGGCGCATCGGGACGCTGAGCGGGCTACTTCTTCTCTGCAGCCAGCGCACGCTCCATCGCCTTCGAAGGATCGTCCTCTGCGCTGCTGGACTCCGGCGCGCTTGATGCGCCTGGTTCCGGTATCGGCGCGCCCGCGTCCGGTGCGGCCGAAGGCATGCTGGCCTCCATCTCGCGCTGCACCTTGTCCAGATCGTAGACCTCCTTCTTGTCCAGGCCGCTGGAGACGATGCCGGGGAAGGCGATGATCAGGCCCACCATCACGATCTGGATCAGCACGAAGGGCACGGCGCCCCAGTAGATCTGCATGGTCGTGACGGGTTGGATCTGCTTCTTGGAGACGCGGTCGGTGTAGGCCTTGACCGGTGCCACGCTGCGCAGATAGAACAGCGCAAAGCCGAACGGCGGGTGCATGAACGAGGTCTGCATGTTCACGCCCAGCAGCACGCCAAACCAGATCAGGTCGATGCCCAGTTTGTCGGCCACCGGTCCGATCAGCGGCACCACGATGAACGAAAGCTCAAAGAAGTCCAGGAAGAACGCCAGGAAGAAGATCATGATGTTCACCACGATCAAAAAGCCCAGCTGTCCGCCGGGTACGCCGGTGAGCAGGTGCTCCACCCACTTCTGCCCGTCCACGCCCTGGAACACTAGGCTGAAGACGGTCGATCCGACCAGAATGAAAACGACGAAACAGGCCAGCTTGGTGGTGCTGTTGAGCGCCTGCTTGAGCAGCGCCATGCTCAGCCGGCCGCGCGCGGCCGCCATGATGATGGCGCCCAGCGCACCCATGGCGCCGCCTTCGGTCGGTGTGGCGACACCCAGGAAGATGGTGCCCAGCACCAGGAAGATCAGCAGCAGCGGCGGGATCAGCACGAAGGTGACGCGCTCGGCCATCTTGGACAACAGACCGAGGTGCGTGACCTTGTTCAACGAGGCGATGACAAAGGCCAGCGTCACGCCCAGGCACATCGAGACCACGATGGTCTCGTCGGTGGCGGCGCTTTCCACCACCGTGCCGGTCCACCAGCTCAGGACCTGTGCATAGTGCTGGCCAAAATAAACCGCGAGGCCGGCGGCCAGCGCCGTCAGGATCAGCAGTGAGGTGCCACCGCTCTTGCCGCTGGGCTCGCGGAACATGCGCGCTTCCGGCGGCAGCGCCGGCACCCAGGCGGGTCGGATGAACGCCAGCAGGATGACGTAGCCGGCATACATGGCCGTGAGGAAGAAGCCCGGGATGAAGGCGCCCTTGTACATGTCGCCCACGCTGCGGCCCAACTGGTCGGCCAGGATGATGAGCACCAGTGAAGGCGGAATGATCTGCGCCAGCGTGCC
>CAILZB010000138.1 GCA_903838565.1 uncultured beta proteobacterium
AGCTCGCGGTGATCCGAATGCGCTGTTTCTCCCAGACGGAAAAGCATCATCTCGAACTGGTTGTTGCCGGTCAGATTGGTGCGGGCGTCGACTTCTTGCTGTACTGAGTGCTTCATGCTGTGGGTCCTTGCGTGTCAGGAAAATCGGGAGGGCTTCAGGCGCGCGAATCAAACTGCAGGATGGCGCGGGCGATGTGGTCCAGCGGCAGAATGTCGTCCACGGCCTGGAGCTTGATCGCCTCCTTTGGCATGCCGAAGACGACGCAGGTTTCCTCGTTCTGCGCGATCGTGCGCGCGCCGCCGTCGTGCAGCTGCTTCATGCCGCGCGCGCCGTCGTCGCCCATGCCGGTCATGATGATGCCCAGGATGTCGCTGCCCGCGCATTCGCTGGCCGAGCGGAACAGCACGTCCACCGAAGGCTTGTGCCGGTTCACGGGCGGGCCGTCGATCACGTTCACGAAGTACTGGCCCGCGGCCTTGCGCAACTGCATGTGGCGACCGCCGGGAGCGATCAGCACCACGCCGCGCACCAGCCGGTCGCCGTCCCGGGCTTCGCGCACATTCATCGCGCAAATCCCGTCGAGTCGCTGCGCGTACATCGCGGTGAATTTCTCCGGCATGTGCTGGGTGATGGCGATGCCGGGTGCGTCGGAAGGCAGTTCCATCAGCACCGCCTCCAGCGCCTGCGTGCCGCCGGTGGAGCTGCCGATGACCACCGGCTTGTTCACTGCAAAGGTGTGCACCGACGTCCCTGCAGCCGGGCGCGAAACGGCGGCTCGGGCCGCGGCCGTGCTCCCGTGGTGGCTTGCATGCTGGCGCGGTTTGGCGCGCGCCGCGTCCTTGAGCGTCTGGATCATCTCGCGCCGCGAGTCGTCCAGAAACTGCTTCAAGCCCAGCTTGGGTTTGGCCAGCACCGCCACCGCGCCCGCGGCCAGCGCGTCCAGCGCCACCTTGCTGCCTTCGGTCGAGAGCGTGGAGCAGATGACGGTGGGAATGGGCGTGCCGGCCATGATCTGGCGCAGGAAGGTGAGGCCGTCCATCCCCGGCATTTCGATGTCGAGCAGCAGCACGTCGGGGCGGTTCTTCTGGATCGCGGGCATCGCGATCAGAGGGTTGGGTGCGCTGCCTATGAGTTCGATGTCGGGGTGCCCGCTGAGCATGTGCTGCAGCGCCTGGCGCACCACGGCTGAATCATCGACGACGTAAACCTTGACTGCCATTCATAGCTCCATTTCGACCGGCGTGAGCACCAGTTCGGGTTCTTCGGGTCCGACGGTCCACGCGAGCTTGCGGTAACTGGTACCGCCAAGCGAATGGGCCAGAAGTTCAATGTTGTGCTGCGCCAGAAAATCAGTGACCCAGCGCGCATTGCGCTCGCCCACGGTCTGCTGCAAGCCCAGATGCGGGAACATGTCGCCGCCGCCAAAGGCGTAGGCCTGGCACATCGTTGGCGCCAGGCCTGCCCGGCGCAGCCGGTGAAACATGTCGTCCATGGCGCATGAGCCGAAAGCGGTGTTGTGCAGGTTGGCCGAATTGGGGCGGCTGCTGTGCACGATATGGCACATGGCGCCCACGGTACGGTGCGGATCCGTCAGGATCACCGCCACGCACGAGCCGAGCAGCGTCTTGAGCCGTTCTCCGCGGCGTGCCAGAGCCACGTCGCCTGGCATCAGTTCCTGTTCCAGCGGCGCCTTGGGGTGACGATGCGCCAGATGAAGCGATCGTTTCATGGCTGAATGCGTCATTCGGGTTTGCGAAAGATGCCGGGCTGCAGCGAGAGCAGCGGCGTGTCGCACTTGACGCGGCCCTCGGCCGTCCCCAGGAAGAACAGTCCACCCGGGCGCAACAGCGCCAGCGCGCGATCGACCACCTGCGCCTTCGTCACCAGGTCAAAATAGATCAGCACATTGCGCAGGAAAATCACGTCGAACGGACCCAGCCCGGAATAGTCCTGGCACAGGTTGAGCTGGCCGAAGCTCACATTCTCGCGCAGCTTGTCCTGCAGCAGCACCTGTCCCTCGGCGTCGCCCTCGCCGCGCAGGCAGTAGCGGCGCAGCCGTTCCGGCGAGACGTTGCGCAAACGATCCACCGGATAGACCGCGGCCTTGGCGGCAAGCAGCACGCGGTGGCTGATGTCGGTGCCCAGAATTGACCAGCCCGGCGTCACGCGCCCCGAGGTTTGCAGGTCCGTCAGCAGCATCGCCGTGCTGTAGGCCTCATCGCCGAACGAGGCCGCTGCGCTCCAGATCGCCAGCGGCTGCTTGGACTTTCTCGCGGGAAGCTCTTTTTCCAGAAACTCGTAGTGCTTGGGCTCGCGGAAAAAATAGGTTTCGTTGGTCGTCAGCAGGTCCACGGCCATCTGGAATTCCGCCGCGTTGGCCTCGTCCGAAATCAGGTCGACGTAGTCTTCCAATCGGCGTATCCCCAGCTTTTCATAGCGCAGTTTCAGCCGCGACAGGATCAGCGACTTCTTCGACTCGTTGTACGACAGCCCGACCGATTCGTACATCAGGGTGCTGATCTTCTTGAACGTGATTTCAGTGAATTGATCCATGGGGGTGCGTGACGAACGTTGGAAATGCTGGCGTTGTCAGGCGTTCAGTAAGGCTTGAAATTCGAGCCGCCACCGCGCACCGCCGGGCGTGCGGCAATCCGCCGCGGCGCCACTGCGCTGCTGCGCCGATCCTCGTGGCCGATCTCCAGGTTGGCGCGGCGCGTCTTGGGCGCCTCGTCGCTGGTGGTGAAGAAGGCGATCGATTCCTGCAGCTGCTGCGCCTGACCTGAGAGCTCCTCGCTGGTGGCGGCCAGCTCTTCGGACGCGGAAGCGTTCTGCTGCGTGGCTTTGGAGAGCTGCCCCATGGCGCCGCCAATTTGGGTGACCGACTCGCTCTGTTCGGCGCTGGCCGCAGCGATCTCCTGCACCAGCTCCGAAGTCTTCTGGATGCTGGGCACGATCTCGTCGAGCAGCTTGCCCGCGC
>CAILZB010000139.1 GCA_903838565.1 uncultured beta proteobacterium
AATAAAACCGGCCGCAAACCCGCATGGTTATTGGGTCTGCGTCAAATCGGAACTACGTTCACCGGACACTACTGGGTCAGAGCCCAAATTCACCGAACCCATGGTTCGCCCTCAGGGTTCGGCGCATAGCGCCTCAGCGAAATTGGTGTCTGACCCCAATAACCTCTTTCCCGCAAGACATTATTAAGCCGCGTCAGAGCAACGAAGCCTGGCGGTGCGCTGCATGCATCGCCGCCACGTCGCCACGCTGTTCGGCGAGCACGGCCAGCGTGCGCCAGGCCTGGCGTTTCAGGCTCGCGTCGGACAGCTTGGCCACGGCCTGCTCCAGCAGCTGCTGGCCCTTGCCCCACAGTTGGCGCTGCACGCACAGCATGCCGGCCAGGTACTGCAGGTTGGCATCGTTGGGCTGACGCTTGTGCGCCGCCTCCACCCGTGCCAGCCACTGCGATCCCTGAACGCTGGGCGCGGCCTGCAAACCCGCTTGCAGCACTTGAACCACCTTGACGCGCTGGCTCTCGCTTAAATCAAAGGGCCGCTGCACCATGCCGTCCCACACCGGAAGCACCCATTGCAGTGCCTGCTCCACGTCGCCACCCAGGCTTTGCAGGCGCTGCGCCGCGTGCAGGGCCACGTCGCTCTGGCGCTGCTCCTCGGCGTCGAGCTGGCTCCAGGCGCGCAGCAATTGCTCCGGGTCGTACGCGGCACTCAACAGTTCCTGGGCCAGACCGCGCAACAGGCTGGCGGCGGCGGCTTCTGAAAAAGCGCGGTGCTTGGCCAGTAGCCGCGCGGTTTCCAGCGCCTGCCGTGTCTTGCCGCCCAGGCGCGCGGCCTTGAGCCGCATGCGCAGCGCCAGCGTGCGCCGCGCCGCGCCCTGGGGCAGGGCCTCAAGCCGATCCCATGCAGTGGCCACGTCGCGGTCGTCCAGCGCCCAGCGCGCTGCGCGCATCTGCACGCCTTCGCTCACCTCCTGCGCCGGCTCCAGCGCCAAACGCAAGTGCTCGTCGCGCGTGGCCTTGTCCTGCAAGGCGTGTGAGGCCTCGGCCGCCAACGCGTGACCCAGCGCGCGCACCCGCGGCGCGTCGGCCAGCGCCTCACCGGAACTGGCCAGCGCCTGCTCCTGCTGCAGGGCTGCCAGCGCCGCCTTGCGGGCACGAATGAAACGCCCCGCATACTGGTGCAGCTGCGCATCGACCAGCGCCGACAGCAGGCTGCGCTCGCGGTACTGGACGCGCCAGCGTTTCGCCAGCTCCGGCATGGCAAACAGCGCCGCCAGGGTGCGCAGTGCCAGATGCAGCAGCAGGAACGCCGCCAGCAGCACCAGCAGCACCAGATTGAGTGAAAGGTCGACCCGGTAGGGGGCCCAGAACAGCGTCACGGTGGCCTGGTTGTTGCCCACGAACAGCGCAGCGGCCACGGCCACGCCAAACAGTGCCAGCAACCACAGGGCGGCGCGCATCCTGGCCTACCTTCCTGCGGCGGCTGTGGCCAGCGCAGCCAGGGTTCCGTCCAGGCGCGGCAACTCCAGGTTCAGCATCTGCGCCTGAACCTGCTGCAACAGCGCTGCCGTGGCCTGGGTCTTGCGGGAGGAGCGGTCAAAATATTTGTTCACCGACTGGGCCGCCGCGGCCAGATCGGCGCGCGCCGACTCGGTCTGGCGCGCAAGCAGGCCCAGGCGCGCATTCAGCAGCTTGAGCTTGAGGTTTTCACGCACGAAGAAGGACTGCTCGGGCGACAGCAGGGCCGCCTCGGGTTGCTCGATCCGGCTCACGCGCATCAGACGCCGCGCTTCGTCCTGCAGCAGCGTCCATCCGCGCTCCCACCAGGTCACGCTCTGCGGCGCAGGCGCTGCCTTGGCGCCGCTTGCCGGCGCGCTGCTCGGTCCCACCGCGTTCGCCACCGGCAACTCGTCTGCCATGCGCACCAGTTCGTCCATCTTCACCAGCAGCGCGGGCGTGTCGGCCACGGTCGCCGCCTTGATGCGGTCGACATCGCGCGCCATGGCGCGCTGCAAGGGGTTCAGCCGCGGCTGCGCGGCCCGCGCCACACGCTGATCGGCGCTCTTCAACGCGGCCAGCAAAGGCTCCAGGCTGCCGGTGAGCTGGCTTTGCTGCTGCGCCAGCATGACGGCCGACTCGATGTCCACCACCAGGTTTTCGTCGCGCGAACGCGACAGGCTTTTCATCAGCTCTTCCAACTGCGTGCGTTGCAGCGAGACTTCGGAAATCTTGGTTTCGGTCAGCGCCAGGCGCGCAGCGGTCTCACGCGACAGTTCCTGCGCCTGCCGCGCCAGCGTGCGCGCCTCCAGCGCCTGCACACCGGAGTCGGCGCTCTGGCGCGCGAGTTGCTCCTGAATGTTGGACAGCTTTTGCCACAACAGGCCGCTCAGCAGCAGCGCCGCCGCCGCCATCAGCACCAGGGCGATCACGCCGGAGCGGCCAACGGACCAATTGCCTGCGCCCGGTTCTGGCGCGGATGCTGCGGCGTCGGCCGGCGCCGCAGGCTGGGGCTCGCTGCGGGTGGCGGAGGGTGCAACGGGCTCTGAGTTCATGTCTGCGATTCTATCGACGCCACCACGTCTTTCAGACTCGGGCGTGACTCCCACACCACACCAAAACCTGCATCGCGTGCCACTTGCGCGATGCGCGGGTGCGTCGCCAGGGCCCGCGCCGCGCTCCAATCCTGTTGCGGCAGCAGTCGCAGCAGGTTGCTGATGGCCTCGGAACTGCTGAACAGCCAGATCGATCCGTCCTGCGCCGCGGCTTGGGCCAACGCCAAGCGCAGAGCCGGTCCCTGTGGCGCGCTGCGCACATAGGCCACGACGAAGTCCACCTCGGCACCGGCGTCACGCAAGCGCCTGGCCAGCCAGTCGCGCCCCACACCGCCGGGTGAAGCGTCCTGCGCCACTTGGGCGTCGCTGCCGCGAACGATGAGCACGCGCTGCCCCGGTCGAACGCTGTCGCCAACCAGAGACCAAAGCGCCTCGGAGTCGAACTGACCGGCGTCGGGGGCATCGATGAGGGTGGCGGCAACGCCGCTTCGCAGCAGCGCCCGGCGCGTCCCCGGACCGGTGGCCCAGGCCCGGGTCTGCGGGGCGCGCTGCGCCCAGTCGGCAAGCGAGCCGGATTCCTGGGCCGCGCCAAATTGCGTGGCCGCGTTGCCACTGACGAACATCAGCGCGTGGTAGCCGCTCAGGTGCTGCCATGCCAGGCGCAGGGGTTGGCTGACAGGTGCGGGCGCGATCGCAATCAGCGGCAAGGCCAGCACGTCGTGCCCGCGCTCTGACAAGTGCCTGACCCAGTCGGGTGCGTCCTGTTCCGGACGGGTGATGATGACTCGCATGCGGCGCCTGACTTTCACGTCAGCGCAGCTTCAAAGTGAACCCGTGCGCAGACTCCGTGCACCGCCCTCGCACAACAGCGCCGCCACTTGCTCGCCCAGCGCGCTGGCCCGCGACAGGTCGCTGATGTGGCGAGTCAGTTCGGCCCGCACCAGTGGCCGGATCGGTGCCGCCTCATCCGGGTCGCCCCAGGCGGCCTGGATCGTCAACTCGGGGCCACTCCAGGTGGCGTGCGCGGCCAGCGGCATGGAGCAGCTCCCGCCCATGGCCCGGCTGACGGCGCGCTCGGCCGCCACGGCCAGCCAGGTCGGCTGATGTGCCAGCGGTGCCAGCGCGGCGATCAGGTCCAGGCGGTCGGATCGCACTTCCAGCCCCAGCGCGCCTTGCCCAGCGGAGGGCAGCATCTCGGTGGACTCGAACGTGGCGCGGATGCGCGACGCCAGACCCAGGCGCTTCAGACCGGCTGCGGCCAGCACGATGGCGTCGTAATGGCCGTCGTCGAGCTTGCGCAAGCGCGTGTCCAGATTGCCGCGCAGCGCTTCAATCTTCAGGTCGGGTCGCAGCGCGCGCAGCAGCGCCACGCGGCGCAGGCTGGAGGTGCCCATGACAGCGCCCTGCGGTAGCTCCGCCAGGTTGGCATAGCGGTTGGAAACAAAGGCGTCGCGGGGGTCTTCGCGCTCCATCACGCAGGCCAGCGCAAAGCCTTCGGGCAGGTCCATGGGGACGTCCTTGAGCGAATGCACTGCAATGTCAGCGCGCCCCTCTTCCATCGCGACTTCGAGTTCCTTCACAAACAGGCCCTTGCCGCCGACCTTGCTCAGCGACCGATCCAGAATCTGGTCGCCTCGCGTCGTCATGCCCAGCAACGTGACGGCATGGCCGCGCTGCTCCAGCAGGGATTTCACATATTCGGCCTGCCACATGGCAAGACGGCTTTCGCGCGTGGCGATCACGATGGGTACGGGGGTGGAGCTCAATGTCGTAACCTGTTGGTAATATTTTTGCAGGCGTCGATGCTAGCATGGCGCTATCGCCCACCCAGAAGAAAGCCTGCCCGATGAACGCCGTGGAAGTGACGCACCTGCCCAAAACCCGCACCAGCGCCAAGAGCTCGACCACAGCCGCCGCTGGCGGCAGCGCCGCTCTGGCCAAAGCCAAAGCGAATGAACGCCCGCTGGTGGAAGACATCCGCCTGCTGGGGCGCATCCTGGGCGACGTAATCCGCGAGCAGGAAGGAGACGCCGCCTTCGAGCTGGTGGAGCAGATCCGCAAGCTCTCGGTGGCGTTTCGACGCGACGCCGACCACGAGGCCGACAAGAGCCTGAAGAAGCTGCTCAAGGGCTTGAGCGGCGACCAGACCGTGAGCGTGATCCGAGCCTTCACCTACTTCAGCCATCTCGCGAATCTGGCCGAGGATCGGCACCACATCCGGCGCCGCGCGGTGCACGAGCGCGCCGGCGACACCCAGGAAGGCAGCATCGAAGTGGCGCTGTCGCGCCTGCGCTGGGCCGGCATCACGCCCAAGGCGATTTCGCAGACGCTGGCCAACGCCTACGTCTCGCCGGTGCTGACGGCGCATCCCACCGAAGTGCAGCGCAAGAGCATTCTGGACGCCGAGCGCGACATCGCGCAGTTCCTGACCGCGCGCGACGACATCAAGCTGCGCGCGCTGCTGTCACCGTCGGGCAAGGACGCGCTGACGCCGCGCGACCTGGCAGCCAACGAAGCGCAACTGCGTTCCCGGGTCATGCAGCTGTGGCAGACGCGCTTGCTGCGCACCTCCAAGCTCACAGTCGCCGACGAGGTGGAAAACGCGCTGAGCTACTACGAATCGACCTTTCTGCGCGAGATTCCCAAGCTCTACGCGGATCTGGAGCGCGAGCTCGGCAGCCATCCCGTTGCAAGCTTCCTGCGCATGGGTCAATGGATCGGCGGCGACCGCGACGGCAACCCCAACGTGAGCGCGCAGACCCTGCAATACGCGCTGCGCCGTCAGGCCGAAGTGGCGCTGCGCCACTACCTGACCGAAGTCCATTACCTGGGCGGCGAACTCTCGCTCTCGGCGCTGCTGATCGACGTCTCGCCGGCGATGCAGGCGCTGGCGGAGAGCTCGCCCGACAAGAACGAACACCGCAAGGACGAACCCTATCGGCGCGCGCTCACCGGCATCTACGCGCGCCTGGCGGCCACGCTCAAGGACCTGACCGGGGGCGAGGCCGCGCGCCACGCCGTGGCGCCGCAAAACGCCTACCTCAAGGCCGAGGAATTTCTTGCCGACCTGTGCACGATTCGCGCGTCGCTGTTGACGCACCACGGCGACGCGCTGGTGGCGCAGCGACTGCACCCGCTGATCCGCGCGGTAGAGGTGTTCGGCTTTCATCTGGCGACGGTGGACCTGCGCCAGAGCTCGGACAAGCACGAGGAAGTCGTGGCCGAACTGCTGGCCGTGGCGCGCATCGAGCCCCACTACAGCGCGCTCGATGAAGCCGCCAAGCGCGCCGTGCTGCTGCAACTGCTGAACGACACGCGCCGACTGCGCGTGCTGGGTGTGGACTACTCGGCCCACACGCAGGCCGAACTGGCGATCTTCGATGCGGCCAAGGTGATGCGCGAGCGCTACGGCGCGCAGGCGATCCGCCACTACATCATCAGCCACACCGAGACCGTGAGCGACCTGCTCGAAGTGCTGCTGCTGCAAAAGGAAGTGGGGCTGGTGCAGGGCACGCTGGACCGATCGGCGCACACCGACCTGATCGTGGTGCCGCTGTTCGAGACGATCGAAGACCTGCGCAACGCCGCGCCCATCATGCACGACTTCTACGCCTTGCCGGGCGTGGCCGACCTGGTGCGGCGCTCAGGCGCCGAGCAGGACATCATGCTGGGCTACTCGGACAGCAACAAGGACGGGGGCATCTTCACCAGCAACTGGGAGTTGTATCGCGCCGAAATCGCGCTGGTCGAGCTGTTCGACCAGTTGGCCAACAGCCACGACATTCAGCTGCGCCTGTTCCATGGCCGCGGCGGCACCGTGGGGCGCGGCGGCGGCCCCAGCTACCAGGCGATCCTCGCGCAGCCACCGGGCACCGTGCGCGGGCAGCTGCGCCTGACCGAGCAGGGTGAAGTCATCGGCTCCAAATACGCAAACCCGGAGATCGGCCGGCGCAATCTGGAAACCCTGGTCGCGGCCACGCTCGAAGCCACGCTGCTGCAACCCACCAAATCGGCCACGCCCACCTTCCTGCTGGCCGCGGCCGAGCTGTCGCAGGCGAGCATGTCGGCCTACCGCGCGCTGGTGTACGAGACCCCCGGCTTTGCCGATTTCTTCTTCGGCTCCACGCCGCTGCGCGAGATCGCCGAACTCAACATCGGCTCGCGCCCGGCATCGCGCAAGGCGACGCAGAAGATCGAAGACCTGCGCGCCATTCCCTGGGGCTTCAGCTGGGGCCAGTGCCGATTGACACTGCCGGGCTGGTACGGCTTTGGCTCGGCCGTGGAGTCGTTCCTGAAAGAGGGCGGCGCCAAGTCGCGCAAGGAGCGGATTGCCTTGCTACAAAAAATGGAGCGCGACTGGCCGTTCTTTCGCACCCTGCTCTCCAACATGGACATGGTGCTGGCGAAGAGCGATCTGGCGCTGGCCTCGCGCTACGCCGAACTGGTGAGCGACGCGCGCCTGCGCAAGAAGATCTTCTCGGCGATCGAAGCCGAGTGGCATCGCACCGCCGCCGCGCTGGGCCTGATCACCGGTGAGAAGCAGCGCCTGTCCAACAACGCCGCGCTGCAGCGCTCGATGCGGCATCGCTTCCCCTACATCGACCCGCTGCACCACCTTCAGGTGGAACTGGTGCGGCGCTACCGCGCCGGCCAGGCGGATGAGCGCGTGCAACGCGGCATCCATATCTCGATCAACGGGATTGCCGCGGGTTTGAGGAATACGGGCTAGTCAGAATTTCTCGTGCGGCTGCAGGTAGCGCCACTGCCCCACCGGCAGCTGGTTCAGCATCACGCCGCCAATGCGCACGCGCTTCAGACCCACGACCTTGAGCCCGACCTGCTCGCACATGCGGCGGATCTGGCGCTTCTTTCCCTCGGTCAGGACAAAGCGCAGTTGCTCCGGGTTCTGCCATTCCACCCGCGCCGGTTTCAGCGCCTGGCCGTCCAGGCTCAACCCAAAGCGCAGGCGCGCGAGCATCGCCGGCGGAAACACCGCCTGCACATTGCTACTGATCGGATCGTCATCGTCGATGCGAGTGAGCTGGCCGGGATGCAGGTCGGTCTGGTTCAGTCCGAGGTAGGTCACGCGCACCAGGTATTCCTTCTCCATCACCGAATCTTCCCCGATGAGCTGGCGCGCGACGCGGCCATCCTGCGTCAGCACCAGCAAGCCGGTGGAGTCGATGTCCAGGCGACCGGCCGGCGCCAGACCGCGCAATTGACTGCCGTTGAAGTGAAAGCGCGCATTGTCCTCGCGCCAGCGGTTTTGCGGCTGCACCAGCACCACCGCGGGCTCATGCCCATCCTCGGCCTGGCCGCTGACATAGCCGATCGGTTTGTTCAGCAGAATCGTGACCTGCGTCGCCTGCTGCCCCTGGGCTTTCCTGTCGACCTCGATGCGCGCGTCCGCCGTCACCTTCACGCCCATCTCGGCCACCTGGCCGTTGACCTTGACCCAGCCCTTGTCGATCCAGTCGTCCGCCTCGCGCCGCGAACACAGGCCAAGTTCAGCCATGCGTTTGTTCAGACGGATCGGGCCGTTGACGGCAGCGCTCGCAGGCGCCGGGACGCGGCGCAGCGTGCCAATGGGAGGTGTTTGTGTCATGGGGGAATTATCGGACTTTGCGGGTCCTGCCACGCTGTGCCGCTGGGACTGGCTTACACGTTGCCGCGTGCAGCGGGCGTATTTACCTTTATTTGGTTTTTGTTGCCTGCCGGGTCTCGCCCCGGCGGGCGACCATCTTTTCTTTGCGTCGCCAAAGAAAAGATGGGAAAAGAAAGGCGAGCCGGATTCGTCGGCCCTTCGGGCACGCTGCGTTGCTCGGGCCAAGCGGGAAGCGCAGAAACTCGCCCTGCGGGCTCAAACATCTGCGCTTCTTTTTCCGCTCGCCCCTGCGCTACTCGCCTCCTCATTACGGCCGAAGTCCGAGCCGCCAATACCCGAACAGCCGGGTTCAGCCCAGGACGCGCCACCGCGCGCCCTGGGCCTGCGGAATTGGATTTTGGTTTTCAGATTTCGGTCTTGGAAATTCGGTATCCAAAGCCGTTATGAGGAGACGAGTAGCGCAGGGCTGGACGGATCAGGGCTGGCGTTGTCCGAGCGAAGCGAGTTTAGCCAGACCCCGGCCAGACCGAGCAACGCAGTTTGGGTTATTGGGGTCAGACACCAATTTCGCTGCGGCGCTTGCGCCGCACCCTGCGGGCGAGCCGAAGGCTCGGCGAATTTGGGCTCTGACCCAGTAGTGTCCGGTCAAAACCCGAACAAAATCAATTGGTTAGCTGAGGGCGGTGGTTTATTTTTGTAGTCATCGGGCTGCAAGGCGCATGAAATATGGGTTTTCTCGAAAACCGACAC
>CAILZB010000140.1 GCA_903838565.1 uncultured beta proteobacterium
CGAGATCGTGGGCGAGGTGCGCGCACCGGTGAAGAACCCCGACTTCGCGCCCTTCCTGCAGAAGATCAAGGACACCAAGCCCGACGCGGTCTTCATCTTCCTGCCGCCCGGCGCCGAGACCATCGCCTTCATGAAGGGCTTTGCCGAGCGCGGCCTGGCCAAAGCCGGCATCCAGCTGATCTGCACCGGCGACCTGACCGACGAGGACATCCTGGACGCGCTGGGTGAATCCGCGGTCGGCGTGGTCAGCAGCTTCCATTACAGCGAAGTGCACAAGTCGCCGGAGAACAAGGCCTACACCGAAGCCTACGCCAAGGCCTACCCCAGCGATCGCCCCAACTTCATGTCGGTCGGCGGCTATGACGGCATGCGCCTGATCATGGAAGTGCTGAAGAAGACCAACGGCAGCGCGGACGCGGACAAGTTTGTCGAAGCCGCCAAGGGCATGAAGTGGATCAGCCCGCGCGGACCCGTCAGCATCGACCCGGCCACGCGCGACATCGTGCAGACGATCTACATCCGCAAGGTGGAGAAGGTCGGCGGCAAGCTGCAGAACGTCGAGTTCGACCAGATTGCCGACTTCAAGGACCCGGGCAAGAACTGAGCGCCAGGCGCCTTCGCGAACACACCATGACAGTCCTCTTCGATGGCGTGGCGTCAGGCCTGCTGCTGTTTCTCATCAGCGTGGGCTTGTCCGTCACGCTGGGCCTGATGAATTTCGTCAACCTCGCGCATGGCGCCTTCGCCATGCTCGGTGGTTACGTCTGCGTCGTGCTGCTGAACCGTTTCGGCGTGCCCTTTCTGGCGGCCGTGCCGCTGGCAGCGCTGGCCACGGCGGCCGCTGGCGTGCTGCTGGAGCGCACGCTGTATCGAAGGCTCTATGGCGCCTCGCACCTGGACCAGGTGCTGTTCTCCATCGGCCTGGTGTTCATGTCGATCTCGACCGCAAACTTCTTCTTCGGCGCGCAGCAGCAGCCGCTGCAACTGCCGCCCATGCTGTCGGGTCAGTTCAACCTGCCGGGTCTGGACATCGGCGTCTATCGCCTGTTCCTGATCGTGATGGGCTTTGGCATCGCCTTCGCCCTGCAATGGATGATCTCGGGCACACGCTTTGGCGCGCAGCTGCGTGCTTCCGTGGACAACCCGCGCGCCGCGCGCGGCCTGGGCATCAACGTCGAGCGCGTCTTCGTTCTGACCTTTGCGCTGGGCTCGGGGCTGGCCGGTCTGGGCGGCGCGCTGGGTGTGGAGATGCTGGGGCTGGACCCGGGCTTTCCGGTCAAGTACATCGTCTACTTCCTGATCGTGGTCGCCGTGGGCGGCAGCGGCAACATCAAGGGCTCGCTCATCGCCTCGCTCATCCTGGGCATCAGCGACGTGGCCGGAAAATACTATGTGCCGCAGATCGGCGCCTTCGTCATCTACGCGGTGATGGTGGCCATCCTGATCCTGCGGCCCCAGGGTCTCTTTGGCCGCAGCGCTGCGAAGTGAAGACCACCATGAATCCACGCTCCATCCCCGGGTTCGACGCGACGCCGCTGCAGCAGCGCTCGCGCTGGAAGCGCCCTGAATATGTCTTCTGGTTGCTGCCGCTGGCGGCCTACTTCGCCTTCAACGACCAGCTCTCGCTGCTCAGCCAGATCGCCATCACGGCGCTGTTCACGCTCTCGCTCGATCTGATCCTGGGCTATGCCGGCATTGTTTCGCTGGGACACGCCGCCTTCTTTGGCGTGGGCGCCTACGCCGCGGGCCTGATGTCCAAGTACGGTTTTGGCGACCCGCTGCTGGGCTTGGTGGGCGCCGCCGTGGTGGCGGGTCTGGCCGGTTTTGCTTCGAGCTTTCTGGTGCTGCGCGGCGCGGACCTGACGCGCCTGATGGTCACGCTGGGCGTGTCGCTGATGCTGTTCGAGGCGGCCAACAAGCTGACCGATTTCACCGGCGGCGTGGACGGGCTGCAGGGCATCGAGATGACGCCGCTGCTGGGGCTGTTCGGCTTTGACCTGCAGGGCAGGACCGCCTACATCTACAGCGTGTCGGTGCTGTTCGTGCTGTTCTGGGTCGCGCGGCGCATCGTGCATTCGCCCTTTGGCCTGAGCCTGCAGGGCATTCGCCTGAACGTGGGCCGCATGCCTGCGCTGGGAACGCCGGTGAACGCGCGCCTGGTGGCGGTGTATACGCTGGGCGCGGCCTACGCCGGTGTGGCCGGTGCGCTGCTGACGCAGACCACGCAGTTCGTCTCGATCGACGCCTTGAGCTTCTCGCGCTCGGCCGAGCTGCTGCTGATCCTGGTGCTGGGCGGCACCGGCAGCCTGTATGGCGCGCTCATCGGCACCGCCGTGTTCATGACGGCGCATCATCTGCTGTCCGACATGAACCCGCAGTACTGGCAGTTCTGGCTCGGGCTGCTGCTGGTGCTGGTGGTGCTGTTCGCGCGCGATGGCGTCATGGGCGGCTTGCGCGCGCTGGCCAGGCGCCTGCCGGGAGGCAAGACATGAGCTTTGCGCTGCAGACGAAAAACCTGGTGAAGCGCTTCGGCGGCTTCGTTGCCACCAACGACGTCACGCTCAACATCGCCAGCGGCGCGCGCCACGCGCTGAT
Organism: uncultured beta proteobacterium; assembly: GCA_903838565.1. Classification (GTDB taxonomy): domain Bacteria; phylum Pseudomonadota; class Gammaproteobacteria; order Burkholderiales; family Burkholderiaceae_C; genus CAIKVZ01. The sequence goes on from CAILZB010000140.1 coordinate 2,596, forward strand.
CGGGCCCAACGGCGCGGGCAAGACCACGCTCATCAACCTGCTCACCGGTTTTCTGGAGCCCAGCGCGGGCAGCGTGCTGCTCCAGGGCGAGGACGTCACGCAACTGCCCCAGCACCTGCGCGTCAAGCGCGGGCTGGCGCGCACCTTCCAGATCAATCGCCTGTTTGCCGACATGAGCGTGCTCGAATCGGTGACGCTGGCGACCTGCGAACAGCTGGGTCTGGGCGCGCGCTGGTGGAAGCCGGTGGGCAGCCACGGCGAAGCCATCGACGCGGCGGCCGAAGTGCTGCAACAGCTGCGCCTGCTGGACGTGGCGCATCAGACCACGAAGAACCTGGCCTATGGCAAGCAGCGCCTGATCGAAATCGCGCTGGCGCTCGCCGCCAAGCCTTCAGTGCTGCTGCTGGACGAGCCGGCAGCGGGCGTGCCCACGAGCGAGAGCCGCGAGCTGTTCGAGACCATCGCGCAGCTGCCGCGTGAGGTCACCATACTGTTGATCGAACACGACATGGACCTGGTGTTTCGCTTTGCCGACCGCATCACGGTGCTGGTCAATGGCGCCATCGTGACCGAGAACACGCCCCAACTGATCGCCCAGGACCCACGCGTGAAGGAAGTCTATCTGGGGGAAGCGCTCGATGGCTGAACTGCTGCAACTCGAAGGCGTCTGGGCCGGCTACGGCGAGGCCGTGGTACTGGAAGACATCTCCTTCACGCTCGAGGCGGGCGGCAGCCTGGCGCTGCTCGGACGCAACGGCATGGGCAAGAGCACGCTGCTGGCCACGCTGATGGGCGCCACGCGCTTCAAGTCCGGGCGCATGGCGTTCGAAGGCCGCGACTTGAGCGTCGTCGCGCCGCACGCCCGCGCCGGCCTGGGCCTGGGCTGGGTGCCGCAGGAGCGCGACATCTTCGCCTCGCTCACGGTGGAAGAAAACCTCACGGTCGTGGCGCGCCCCGGCCCCTGGCACCTGCAGCGCATCTACGACATGTTTCCGCGGCTGCAGGAGCGCCGCGCCAACATGGGCAACCAGCTCTCCGGCGGCGAGCAGCAAATGCTGGCGCTGGCGCGCGCGCTGATGGTGAACCCCAAGCTGCTGCTGCTGGACGAGCCGCTCGAAGGACTGGCGCCGCTGATCGTGCAGGAGCTGCTGCGCATCATCGGCCAGATGCTGGGCTCGGGCGACATGAGCGTGATCCTGGTGGAACAGCACGCGCAGCAGATCCTGCCGCTGACGCAGCAGGCGCTGGTGCTGGAACGCGGACGCGCGGTCTATTCGGGGAGCAGCGACGCGCTGCGCGCCGACCGCAGCCAACTCGACAAATGGCTGGGTGTGGGCTCGCATTGAGCGCCGACCACCGCGCCACGAAGGAAGCCATGAAATCCATCGACATCATCCACGCCGAACACCGTGCCCTGGCATCGGTGCTGCAGGCCCTGCGTTCGGTCGTGACCGAGATCCGCGCGGGCAAGCTCCAGCCCGATTTCCGTCTGCTCTCGGCCATGATCGACTACATCACGCAGCTGCCGGAAAAAGTGCACCACCCCAAGGAAGACCAGCTGCTCTTTCCCAAGCTGCGCAGCCGCTCGGCCAAGGCGGCCGAGCTGATCGCGATTCTGGAAGAACAGCACCTCGAGGGCTACCGCATGACGGTGGCGCTGATGCAGTCGCTGATTCACTACCAGAGCATGGGGTCGGCTGGCTTCGCCGCGTTTGATGCGCTGGTGCAACAGTACCTCGATTTCAACTGGAAGCATTTGAACCTGGAAGAAAAGGAACTGCTGCCGATCGCGCGCGAGGCCCTGAGCGCGGACGACTGGAAGGAACTCGACGCCGCCTTCAGCGCCAACGCCGATCCGTTCTCGGGTGCCAAGGGCGAATTCGACGCACTTTTCAAGAAAATCGTCCAGCTCACGCCCGCGCCCTACGGCCTGGGTTGAGCGACCTGTGGTTTTCCACCATTGCCCAGGTTTCGCACATCGCCTAGAGTCCCTTCCATCAAAGGAGAATCTCTGACATGGCAACAACCCCCACGGCGGCCAAGCGGCCCATCTACAAATCCCTTTACGCCCAGGTGCTCACGGCGGTGGCGCTGGGCATCTTCCTGGGGCACTATTACCCCCAGCTGGGCGAGTCCATGAAGCCTTTGGGCGATGGCTTCGTCAAGCTCATCAAGATGATCATCGCGCCCATCATCTTCTGCACCGTGGTGGTCGGCATCGCCGGCATGGAAGACATGAAGAAGGTGGGCAAGACCGGCGGCCTGGCGCTGCTCTACTTCGAGATCGTCAGCACGCTGGCGCTGATCGTGGGCCTGGTGATCGTGAACCTGGTGCAGCCGGGCGTGGGCATGAACGTCACGCTGACGGCGGACAACGTCAAGGCCGCTTCGGCCTTCACCGGCCCGGGCAAGATGGTGGGCACGGTTGACTATTTGCTCAACGTGATTCCTACCTCGGTCGTGGACGCCTTCGCCAAGGGCGAGATCCTGCAGGTGCTGTTCTTTGCCGTGCTGTTCGGCTTTGCGCTGCACCGCTTTGGCGGACGCGGCACGCTGGTGTTTGACTTCATCGAGAAGACCTCGCACGTGCTGTTCGACATCGTGGCCATCATCATGAAGGTCGCACCCATCGGCGCTTTCGGCGCCATGGCCTTCACCATCGGCAAGTTCGGCATCCACACCCTGTTCTCGCTGGCCTGGCTCATGGGGTCGTTCTATGCGACCTGCCTGATCTTTATCTTTGGCGTGCTCGGGCTGATTGCCAGGGCGCATGGCTTCAGCATCTGGAAGTTCGTCAAGTACATCAAGGAAGAGTTGCTCATCGTGCTCGGCACCTCGTCTTCGGAATCGGTGCTGCCGCGCATGATGGAGAAGATGGAAAACCTGGGCGCGAAGAAATCCACCGTCGGCTTGGTGATTCCCGCGGGCTATTCGTTCAACCTGGACGGCACCTCGATCTACCTCACGATGGCCGCGGTCTTCATCGCCCAGGCCACCAATACCCCCATGGACCTGACGCAGCAACTCACGCTGCTGGCGGTGCTGTTGCTCACCTCGAAGGGCGCAGCCGGCATCACCGGCAGCGGCTTCATCGTGCTGGCAGCCACCCTGGCCTCGGTTGGAACCATTCCGGTCGCGGGTGTGGCGCTGATCCTGGGCGTGGACCGCTTCATGTCCGAGGCGCGCGCGCTCACCAATCTGGTGGGCAACGGCGTGGCCACGCTGGTGGTGGCCAAGTGGACCGGCCAGCTCGACATGCAGCGCCTGCACGCGAGCCTGAACAACGAGACCTGGATCGAAGCCGAAGCGCCTGAAGTGCTGCTGGACCAGCAGGTGGCGCGCATGGCCACAGGCAAGAACTGAGCGCTGCGCCATGAAGTACTGGCGCCGGCCGCTTGCGCCGACGCCGGAATTTCCTTCCCATGGCCATTTCCGTCTTTGACCTGTTCCGGGTCGGCATCGGCCCGAGCAGTTCGCACACCGTGGGCCCGATGCGAGCGGCAGCGATGTTTGCGCTGTCGCTGCAGAAAGAGGGTCTGCTCGCCCAGACCTCCAGCGTCAAGGCCGAGCTGTATGGCTCGCTCGGCGCCACCGGAAAAGGCCATGGGTCCGACATCGGCATCCTGCTCGGCCTCATGGGGCACACGCCCGACCAGGTCGACGTCGACGCTGTGCCGGGCTGGATCCAGCAAGTGCGCACGCTGCAAACGCTGTCGCTGCTCGGCCTGCACGCGATCGCGTTTCGCGAGCGCGAGCATCTGCTGATGTACCGCGCCGAGGTGATGCCCGAACACCCCAACGGCATGCAGTTCAGCGCTTTTGATGCCCATGGCGCCTTGCTGCGCCAGGCCAAATACCTGTCGGTGGGCGGCGGCTTTGTGGTGAGCGTGGGGGCGCAGAACAGCGCCGTGCTCAGCGCCTATCGTCAGTTGCCCTACCCGTTCACGTCGGGCGACGGCCTGCTCGCCCTGTGCCGCCAGCACAGCCTGAGCATCAGTGAGCTGATGTGGGAGAACGAACGCTGCTGGCGCAGCGACGCCGACATCCGCCGCCAGCTGCTGCAGCTGTGGCGCGTGATGCGCGAATGCGTGCAGCGCGGTCTGGCCCACGGGGGAACACTGCCGGGCCCGTTCAAGGTGCAGCGCCGCGCCCCGGCCCTGGTGGCGCAGCTGGAAGCCGGCGCAGCCCGGGCCGGCAGCGATCCGCTGTCGGCGCTGGACTGGGTCAACGCCTACGCCTTTGCGGTGAACGAGGAGAACGCCGCCGGCGGGCGCGTCGTCACCGCTCCGACCAACGGCGCTGCCGGCGTCATTCCGGCGGTGCTGCACTACTACGACCGGTTTGTTCCCGGCGCCAGCGACGAGGGCGTGATCGAGTTCCTGATGACGGCCGCGGCGATCGGCATGCTGTACAAGCTCAACGCCTCGATCTCGGGCGCCGAGGTCGGCTGTCAGGGCGAGGTCGGCGTGGCCTGCTCGATGGCGGCGGCGGGCCTGGCGGCGGTGCTGGGCGCAACACCCGAACAGATCGAAAACGCCGCCGAGATCGGCATGGAGCACAACCTGGGTCTGACCTGCGACCCCATCGGCGGGCTGGTGCAGGTGCCCTGCATCGAACGCAACGCCATGGGCGCGGTCAAGGCGCTGAACGCGGCCCGCATGGCGCTGCACGGCGACGGACAACACGTGGTGAGCCTGGACAAGGTGATCAAGACCATGCGGGAAACCGGTGCCGACATGAAGACCAAATACAAGGAAACTTCGCGCGGCGGCCTGGCGGTGAACATCGTCGAGTGCTGAACTCCGCACTGACTTGCCACGCGTGGGCGTGGGGGGTCAGCTGGCGGCGCGGCGCAGCGTCTCCACCACCGGGCGCCTGAGCACCTCGCGCAGGCCCCACCAGCCCGCGGCCAGCGCCAGCAAGGCGCCGGTCAGCGCCCCCAGCAGCGGCACCCAGAGCGAGACGCTCCAGTCAAACTCGAACACGTAGCGCGCCAGTGCCCAGCCGACGACGCTGGCCACGCAGGACGCCAGGAAGCCCGCCAGCAAGCCCACGCCCAGCAGCTCGGCGCGCTGCACCTGGCGCAGCAGCGAAGCGCTGGCACCGATGGCACGCATGATGGCGAACTCGCGCGCGCGCTCTTCGCGCGTGGCCGTGACCGCGGCAAACAGCACCACCAGGCCCGCCGCCAGCGTGAAGCCGAACAGGAACTCCACCGCGCCGATCACCTGGTCCAGCACGCGCTGCACCTGGTTCAGCGTCGCCGTCATGTCCACGCTGGTGATGTTGGGAAAGGCGCGCACCAGCGTGTTGTCAAAGCTGGGCTGGCCCGCGCGGCTGGGCGGCGCGCGAAAGGCGCTCATGTAGGTCGTGGGAACGTCGGCCATGGCGTTGACCGGAAAGATCACGAAGAAGTTGGCGCGCATGGAGCCCCAGTCGACCTTGCGCAGCGAGGTGATGCGGCCCTGCGTCTGCACGCCGCCCACGTCAAAGCTCAGGCGGTAGCCCAGCTTGAGGTTCAGCGTCTTGGCGATGCCCTCTTCCACGCTCACCGCGTCCGGCTCCTGTGCGCGCCACTGGCCGGCCACGATCAGGTTGTGCGGCGGCTGCACCGTGCTGAACGAGACGTTGAACTCGCGGTCCAGCAGGCGCTGCGCGCGGTCTTCCTTGTAATCGTCGGGCGTCACCGCTTTGTCGTTGATGGCCACGAGCCGGCCGCGGATCATCGGGTACCAGTCGAACCTGGCCACGCCGCCCGCGCGCAGCGCCTGCTGAAAGGCCTCGCTTTGCTCGGGCATGACGTTGATGACGAAACGGTTGGGCGCATCCGGCGGTGTGGCCCGGCGCCAGCTCGCGACCAGATCGGTGCGCAGCAGCACCAGCAACACCAGCGCCAGCAGGCCCACGGCCAGAGCGCTCACCTGCACCACAGCAAAGCCCGGGCGGGCGCAGATCTGCCGCGTCGCCAGCACCAGCACCTGCGGCGCCGTGGCCTCGTTCACGCTCACGCGCAGCAGCTTCACGGCGGCCCAGCTCGCGCCCGCGAACAGCGCGCTCGCGCCGGCAAAACCGCCGACAGCAATCAGGCCCAGGGTCAGGTCCGAACTCAGCGCGAGCAGCATCGCGGCAAAGCCGGCCACACCCAGAGCCAACACCAGCAGCGAGATCGGACGCAAGGCCCCCAGATCGCGGCGCATGACGCGCAGCGGCGGCACCTGCGCCAGCTGCAGCACCGGCGGCAGACCAAAGGCGATGAGCAGCGTGAAGCCCAGCCCCAGGCCATAGACCACGGGCCACAGGCTGGCCGCCGGCAGCGCCGCATCCACCAGACCCGCCAGCAGGGCGACGAAGGCGTAATGCACGGCGTAACCGAGGGCGACGCCCAGGCTGCTGGCAAACAGTCCCAGCAGCGCAAACTCGACGCTGTAGCTCAGCGCGATGCGGCTCTGACTCAGGCCCAGCACGCGCAGCATGGCGCAGTCATCCAGATGGCTGGCGGCAAAGCCGCGCGCGGCCAGCGCCACGCCCACGGCGCTGAGCAGTGCCGCGAGCAGCGCCACCAGATTGAGAAACTTGTCGGCACGGTCCAGCGTCTGGCGCATTTCCGGGCGCCCACCCGCGAGCGACTCGATCCGCAGTCCGCGCACCTCGCGTTTCTTCGCCTCCTGCAGCGCCCACTGCTCGAACGCGCGCGCCTGGTCCTCCGGCCCGGCCACCGCAAAGCGGTAGCTTACGCGGCTGGCCGGCTGGATCAGCCGCGTGCCCGCCAGATCGGCGCTGTGGATCATCACGCGCGGCGCAAAGCTGCTGAACCCGGCGCCGCGATCGGGCTCGCTCACGATGATGCGCGCGATCTGCAAGCGGCTGTCACCCAGCAGCAGCGCGTCACCCATGTGCAGGTTCAAGGCTTCCAGCAACGATGCGTCAACCCAGGCCTGTCCGGGCGCGGGCACTTCGCGCGTCACCTGGGCGGCCGCGTCCGGCGCCAGCGCCAGCTTGAGGCTGCCACGCAGCGGATAGCCCTCGGACACGGCCTTGAGCGCCACCAGTTTGCTGGCGGCGCCCTGTGCATCGGGCGCGCGCGCCATCGTGGGAAAGGACTGGTTGACCGCGCCCTGCAGTCCCAGGGAGCGCGCTTTGTCCAGGAAGGCGGCGGGCGTGGGGTTGTCGCTGGAGACGACCACATCGCCGCCCAGCAACTGGCGCGCGTCGCGCTCCAGACCGCCCTTGAGCCGGTCCGCAAAAAAGCCCACCGCCGACAGCGCGGCCACGGCCAGCGTCACGGCCACGATCAGCAATCGCAGTTCACCCGCGCGCAGGTCGCGCCAAAGGGAGGTCCAGCCCAAGCGCCAGAAAGATGCATTCATGGCGCGACCTTAGCGCATTTCTCCGATCAGGGCGCTGAGGTCTGGATGGAAGGCCCGCGCCCTGGCGCGCGCAAAGGGTTGGAGCGAGATCGGCCGGCCCGCGCGTTGACCATTCATTGATGTACTACAACATGGCGAAAGCGCAGCGTGGCAAACTGAACTCGATCCCGAGAACTCCCGAGAACAACGCCACGAGGACTTGCCATGATCGACGTCATCACCTATCTCAAACTGATGGCGGACCGGCGTGCGTCCGACCTGTTCCTGACCACGGGAGCGCCGCCCAGCATCAAGGTCGACGGCCTGCTGCACATCCTGAATGCGCCCAAGCTCGTCGTTGGCGAGGTCGAAGCCATCGCCAACGGCCTGATGAGCGAAGCGCAGCGAAGGCAGTTTGAAAGCAGCAAGGAGTGCAATTTCTCCTGGTCGCGCAAGGACGCCGGGCGCTATCGCATCAACGTGTATTACCAGCGCGGTGAAGTCGCCATGGTGCTGCGCATGATCAATTCACAGATCCCCAGCTTCGAAGCCCTGGGTTTGCCGCCCACGGTCGCGGAGCTGGCGCTGTTGAAACGCGGCCTGGTGCTGGTGGTGGGTGCCGCGGGATGCGGCAAGAGCACGACGCTGGCCTCGATGATCAAGTACCGCTCGCTGAACGCGGCCGGGCATATCCTGACGATAGAGGACCCGATCGAATATCTTTTTTCCCACGCCAAGTCCATCGTCGATCAGCGCGAAGTCGGGATCGACACCCTGACCTTTGGCGAGGCCTTGCACAACGCGCTGCGCGAAGCGCCCGACGTCATCATGCTGGGAGAAATTCGCGACCGCGAAACCGCGCAGCACGCGCTGTCGTTTGCCGAAACCGGCCACCTGTGCCTGTCCACGCTGCATGCCAACAACGCGAGCCAGGCAGTCGAGCGGCTGCTCAACTTCTTCCCTGAAGACGCGCAAAAACTCGTGCTGCAGGATCTGTCGCACAACCTGAAGGCGGTGGTTTCCCAGAGGCTGATTCCCGCGCTGGATCACACGCGGGCACTGGCGGTGGAGATCCTGCTGCAAACCCCGCTGATTTCGGACCTGATCGCCCGCGGCCTGATCAACCAGATCCAGGACGAACTGGGCAAGGGTCATGAACAGGGGATGGTCGCGCTCGACGACTCGCTGTTCGCGCTGTACCACGCGGGAAGAATCTCCGCCGAGCAGGCGATTGCGAACGCCGAATCCGGTGCGAACATGTCCGTCAAGATCCGCCTGTCGGTGCGGCATACGACCGCCGACGCGCCCGGCCTGACGATGGAACCCAAGTGGACCGAGAAGTTTTGAATTCGCCGCACAGGGTCGGGTATCTCGCCCGAAACATGGCGGAGTTGCGCGCGCTCAACCATGAGACCGGCAGTGCCCCCGTCAGGTCGCTGGTGAGCTCCCTGGTGCACCTGCATCTTTCGGATATCGCCAGCCTGCGCCTGCTGGCCGTCGATCCCGAGGCGGGCCGGTTGGGACTGGAACACGCGCTGCTCGATGCCGGCCTGGTGAACGAACTGGAGCTTGAGCACGCCCGCGCCCACATGCTCAATGTCCCGGAGATCGACGCTGCGGCATTCGAAATTGACCCGCGGGCGCTGGTGCGACTGTGGTGGCGCGACGCCGCCCGGTACGGCGTGCTGCCGCTGGGGATGGCCTCCGGCGTGCTGTATGTCGCGTCGCCGACGCCGCTGCAGCAAGGACTGGAAGAAGAGTTGAGGGTGATCGCCGATTGCGTCGTTTCGCTGGTCTGGGCCGACAAGTCCGACATTGACCGCAGGCTGGCGCGCGAGAATCAGGCCCATCCGGCCGCGACCACGGCTTCGGGCACGGGAGAGGGTAACGGCCTGCATCTGCCGCAGCCTGCGCTGCAGGACGTGCACGCGCTGGTGGAAGTGGCGCTGAAGGAGTTGAAGGTCTGGGGGGTGCAGGAGCAGGTCGACGCAGCCAATGAGAGTTCCGGCGTAATCAAGCTGGTGAACCAGATGGTGATGGACGCGTACGAGCAGAAAGCCTCGGACATCCATATCGAGACCAATCAGGGTGACGACGTTTCGCGCGTGCGCTTTCGCAAGGACGGCGACCTCGAAGACTATCTGACGCTGCCGTTTTCATTGCGCGCAGCCGTGGTGTCGCGCATCAAGATCATGGCCCGGCTCGACATCTCCGAGCGGCGCCGCCCCCAGGACGGGAAGATCAACTTCAACGACTATGTGGACATCAAGCTGGAGTTGCGCGTGGCGGTGCTGCCGACGCACGACAACATGGAGGACGTGGTGCTGCGCCTGCTCGCGTCGAGTCGGCCGATCCCGTTGCCGCAGCTGGGCTTTTCGGATCGCGACGCGGCCATCGTGCAACGCCTGACGAATCGGCCCTTTGGCCTGATTCTGGCCTGCGGCCCCACCGGTTCCGGCAAGACCACCACACTGCACTCTCTGCTGGCCCATATCAACACCGACAGCCGCAAGATATGGACCGCCGAAGACCCGATCGAGATCACGCAAAAGGGCTTGCGTCAGCTCCAGGTCAATCCCAAGATCGGCGTCACCTTTGCGTCCGCCATGCGGGCCTTCCTGCGCGCCGACCCGGACGTGATCATGATCGGCGAGGTACGCGACAGCGAAACCGCGGGCGTGTGCATCGAGGCCTCGCTGACCGGGCACCTGGTGCTCTCGACCCTGCACACCAACAGCGCTTCCGAGAGCGTGATCCGCCTGCTCGACCTGGGCATGGATGCGATGAACTTCGGCGACTCGCTGATCGGCATCGTGGCCCAAAGGCTGGTGCGCAGCCTGTGCCCGCACTGCTGCGTGTCGCGGGCGCTGTCGCACGACGAGTACGAGCTACTGGTGAAGGAATACATCCAGGGAACGAGCCTGAGCCCTGAAGAAGGGCACAGGCGTCTGCTGGCGGCCGCGTCACCTGCGGCCGAAGGCGCGCAGTCCTGCATCAGCGTGCGCCATGCCGTGGGCTGCAAGCTGTGCGGTGGCCGCGGCTACAAGGGCCGGCTGGGCATCTATGAGATCCTGGAAAACGACGGCGACATGCGGCGAAAAATTCAGACCCGCGCTCCGACTTCGGAAATCTTCGCCGAAGCGTCGAAGGCCGGCATGCGCACGCTGCGCCAGGACGCGCTGGAAAAAGTCGTCGCAGGCCAGATCGATCTGAAGCAGGCCAGAACGGTCTACGCCTGAAGCCTTTGCGTGAAAGAACTAACTTTCATGACTCGGAGCGTTTCGCGGGAGAAGCATGAAAGTTAGGGCAGAACTACTTCCCCGCGTTCGGAAAAAATAGCTGTTCGCCGCCGATCTTGTAGCTGGCGATGACGCCCTGGCCTGCGGGGGAGACGATCCAGTCCACAAACTTCTGCGCGTCCGCCGCTTTGGCGTGGGGGAACTTCGCCGAATTCACGACCATCACGCCGTACTGATTGAACAGGCGCCCGTCGCCTTCGACCAGCACGCCCAGGTCGGCGCGGTTCCTGAAGTTGAGCCAGGTGCCGCGGTCCGTGAGCACGTAGGCGCCGCTGGAGGCCGCGATGTTCAGCGCCGGGCCCATGCCGCAGCCGCATGACTGATAGCCGCTGCCCTTGGCTGAGTCCAGGCCGGCCATTTTCCAGAAGCGCAGCTCGGCCGCGTGCGTGCCGCTCTTGTCGCCGCGCGAGATGAAGGCGGTGTTGCTGTTCGCGATCTTCTTCAGCGCCAGCACGATGTCATGTCCCTTGATCTGGGCCGGGTCCGCAGCCGGCCCCACCAGCACGAAATCGTTGTACATCACGGGCCAACGCTTCAGGCTGAAGCCCTCGGCCACGAACTTCTCTTCGGCTGCCTGGTCGTGCACGAACAGCACGTCGGCGTCGCCGCGGCGCGCCATGTCGATCGCCTGACCGGTGCCCAGCGCCACCACCTTGATCTCGATGCCGCTGGCCTTCTTGAACTCGGGCAGCAGATAGGGAAACAGGCCCGACTGTTCGGTCGAGGTGGTGGACGCCATCACGATGCTCTGCGCCATCGTTGCCGCGCACGCCAGCAAGGCGCTGGTCGCCAGCAACCAGGATACGAGGCTTGAAGGCCTCATGGACAAACAAAATTTCATGCGAGTTCTCCTTTGACAAAAAGTTGGGCCGCAGGCGACACCTGTTGCAGGCGCGCCCCATCGAAAAATTCATGCACCGGCAGGTCGGCCAGCACCCGGCCCTGCTCCAGGTAGATGACGCGGCTTGCAAGGCGTTTGACCTGGCCCAGGTTGTGGCTGGCAAAGACCAGCGTCATGGCGCCGTCGTCCGAACCCGCGCCCGCGGCAAATTCGGCCATCAGCGCCTCCACCTCGCGCTTGGCGTGCGGATCCAGGCTGGCCGTGGGTTCATCCAGCAGCAGCACCTCGGGTCGCTGAGCCCAGGCCCGCGCCAGCGCCAGGCGCTGCTGCTGCCCGCCCGAAAGCCTGCGCGCCTGGCGCTGCGCCTGCGCGCTCAGACCGACGCGTTCCAGCGCCCGCAACGCCTGTTCCTGCGACTTGCGCCAGGCCTGCCCCTGCAGCCACAGGCCCAGGGCGATGTTGTTCTGCGCGCTGCTGCGCAGCATGTGGGGGCGCTGGAACAGCATCGCCTGGCGCAGCCCGGGTGGGGTTGTGATGCTGCCGCGGCTGGGCGCCACCAGCCCGTGCAACAGGCGCAGCAGCGTGCTCTTGCCGCAGCCGTTGGCGCCGACCAGCGCGACACATTCTCCCGGCACGACATGCAGCGAGAGCGCGGTCAGGGCGCGCACGCCGCCACCCCGGCTGCCGGCCTGGAAGTGCACGTCGATTGCGTCCAGCGTGAACATGCGTCTCATGCCGCCAGCACCGGCGTCGCAGCACCACCGTCAAAGCGCAAATGCCAGCGCCGCAGCAGCGCGACCCCGGCGTTCAGCGCCAGCACCACCGACAGCAGCACCAGGCCCAGCGCCAGCGCCAGCGGCAAATCGCCCTTAGATGTCTCAAGGGCGATGGCCGTGGTCATGACGCGGGTGAAGCCGTCGATGTTGCCGCCGACGATCATCACCGCGCCCACTTCGGAGATGGCGCGTCCGAAGGCCGCCATCAGCACCGTGAGCAGCGCGTAACGCTCGTCCCAGGCCAGCAGCAGGCTGCGCAGCAAGGGGCCCGCGCCCAGCGACTGCAGCTGCTCGCCGTGCTCGCGCTCGGCGTCGTCGACGATCTGGCGCGTGAGCGCCGTCACCACCGGCAGCACCAGCACCGATTGCGCCAGCACCATGGCCTTGAAGCTGAACAGCCAGCCCAGGAAACCCAGCGGACCCGAACGCGACAGCAGCAGGTACACCAGCAACCCCACCACCACCGAAGGCAGGGCCAGCATCGTGTTGAGCCCCATCAGCAGCGCGCCGCGCGCCCTGAACCTGGCTACGCCCAGCCACGCGCCCAGCACCAGCCCCAGCGCGCAGGCCAGAGCGCAGGCCGCACTGCTGACGGCGAGCGAGCGCCCCACGATGGACAGCAGCACCGGGTCCAGCGAGGCGATCAGGGCCAGCGCCGTGGCGGCGCTGTCGGAGAAGGTATTCATTCCCCCATGTTAGCGGGCCCAAGCCCGCCACGGGCTCGGGACTATCGAGCTATGCAATGACTTGCATAGCTTGCTGCGGCTTTGGCGCGGTCGATGCACCGGCGCTTTGAGGCACACTTGGCGCGTGCAAAAGATCGAACTCTCTTATTCCCTGGCGGGACAGCGTGGCGCGGACGCGCTCATCCGCAACCCGCTGATGGACCTGCTGCACGCCGTGCGCGAGCAGGGTTCGATTTCGGCGGCGGCCAAAGCGCTGCAGTTGTCCTACCGTCATGTCTGGGGCGAGCTGCGGCGCTGGGAGCAGCTGCTCGGGCACTCGCTGATCGTGTGGGACAAGGGGCAGGCCGCGCGCCTGAGCGAATTTGGCGACAAGCTGCTGTGGGCCGAGCGCCAGGCGCAGGCGCGCCTGAGCCCCCAGATCGCGGCCTTGCAGGCCGATCTGGAGCGCGCCTTCGCCGTGGCCTTTGACGACTCCGCCCATGTGCTGACTTTCTACGCCAGCCACGACGACGCGCTGGTGGCGCTGCGCGAGCACGCGCAAGCCCTGGGTCGGGTGCATCTGGACATACGCCTGACCGGCAGCGTGGACGCGATCCGCGCGCTGAACGAGGGACGCTGCCTGATGGCCGGCTTTCACACGACACAGCAGCCCGCTGCGGACTCGCTGGCGGCGCGCACCTACAAGCCGCTGCTCAAGCCCGGCCTGCACAAGATCATCGGTTTTGCCCAGCGCACGCAGGGCCTGATGGTGGCGCGCGGCAACCCGCTGGCGCTGCTGTCACTGCAGGACGTCGTGCGATCCCAGGCGCGTTTCGTGAACCGGGCCCTGGGCAGCGGAACGCGCGTGCTGCTCGATGAACTGCTGGCGCAACAAGGGATTGCTGCGGCACAGCTCAAGGGTTATGCACGGACCGAGCCTTCACACGCCGCGGTGGCGCAAGCCGTGGCGTCGGGCCAGGCCGATGCGGCGCTGGGCATCGCGGCCGCAGCGCAGGCGCGCGGCCTGGACTTCGTGCCGCTGCTGCATGAGCGCTACCACCTGGTGTGCCTGAAGTCGGCGCTGGAGCAACCGGCCACGCTGGCCTTGCGCGACTTGCTGCGCAGCGCCGCCTGGCAGCAGCAGCTCGCCCAGATCGCGGGCTATGCGCCAGCGCAATGCGGCGAGGTGCTGTCGCTGCGCCAAGCGCTGCCATGGTGGAGTTTTCGCACGCCACGAGCGTGAGACCCCTCTGCCACTGCGAATTCCCAGTGCAGAATGGCGGTATTGAGGTCGCGATTGTTCTCACGTCTTAGGACTCTGATTGACCCTGGTCAATATCCGGCCGGCCACTTTTGACGAGGATGTGCCCCGGGTTCCCAGGAGCCCAGGCCCTTTTTGTTTGCAAGGAATGTTCCATGAATCTGAACGACATGAAAATTTCGACCCGCCTGATGCTGGGTTTCGGGGCGATGGCGCTGCTGATCGCGCTGTTGGGCGCGATCTCGCTGTTCGAGGTCAGTGCCATCACGCTGTCGTTCAACGCCGTGGCCAAGGACCGGCTGCCCAAGGCGGTCTCGAGCTACGAGATCGAGGGTGACATCAACCTGATCGCTCGGGCCATGCGCAACATGGTCATCATGAGCGAGGCCGCTGACGTCGAAAAGGAAGCGGCGCACATTGTCGCGGCGAGCAAGGACATCGACACCCGGCTCGACAGCCTCGTGGCGACGGTCAAATCCGACGCCGGCAAGGCGATCGTTGGCAAGGTGACCGAGGCGCGGGCCAAATACGTGCCGATTCAACGCAAGTTCGTGGAACTTGCGGCAGCGGGCAAGACCGCCGCGTCGGAAGCCCTGCTGCTGGGGGATCTGCGACAAGCAGAACAGTCTTACGGTGACGCCATCGATGGCCTGCTCAAGTTCCTCAACGAGCGCATGGACGAATCGGCGGCAGAGGTGAGTGCGGCCGTCACCAGCATGAGGCTTCTGGTGGGGGGCGCGGTGGGCGTGGCGCTGGTCGTGGCCTTGATGATGGCGCTGTGGATCATCCGCGCCATCACCGGCCCGATCAACCAGGCGGTGAAGGTGTCGCGTGCGGTCGCAGACGGGGATCTGAGCATGCAGTTCGACGCCGTAGGAACGAACGAGACAGGACAACTGCTGCTGGCGCTCAAGGACATGCAGACCAGCCTGAGCCGGGTCGTGGGCAGCGTGCGTCAGGGGTCCGAGAGCGTGGCCACGGCCAGCGCCCAGATCGCCCAGGGCAATCAGGACCTGTCGTCTCGCACCGAGAGCCAGGCCAGCGCGCTGGAGCAGACGGCAGCGTCGATGGAACAACTCAACGCCACGGTGAAGCAGAATTCAGACAGCGCGCGCCAGGCGAACCAGTTGGCGATGAACGCCTCCACCGTGGCCATCAAGGGCGGCGAGGTGGTGGCCCAGGTGGTGGACACGATGCGTGGCATCAACGAGAGCTCGCACAAGATCTCGGACATCATCAGCGTCATCGACGGCATCGCCTTTCAGACCAACATCCTGGCGCTCAACGCCGCGGTCGAGGCGGCGCGCGCCGGCGAACAGGGACGCGGCTTCGCGGTGGTGGCAACCGAAGTGCGATCCCTGGCCGGACGTTCGGCTGACGCGGCCAAGGAGATCAAGTCGCTCATCAGTGCCAGCGTGCAACGCGTGGAACAGGGAACCCAGCTGGTGGACCAGGCCGGCGTCACGATGACCGAGGTCGTGAGCAGCATCCGCCGCGTGACCGACATCATGGGCGAGATCAGCTCGGCCAGCAACGAGCAGAGTCTGGGCGTGTCCCAGGTCGGCGAGGCCGTGACGCAGATGGACCAGGTGACCCAGCAGAATGCCGCTCTGGTGGAGGAGATGGCGGCAGCGGCTTCCAGCCTGAATTCGCAGGCGCACGAACTGGTGCAGACGGTGGCGATATTCAAGCTGCCCGGTGGGCACGGCAGCGGCTTTGTCATGCGCAGCGCAGGGCCGTCTGGCGCGGCGCGCGCGCCCTATGCAGCGAGCAAGCCGCGGCCTGCGAGCCGGGCGCTTCCGGCGGCAGCCAAGGTCCGGCTCGCGGCGCCTGCACCCAAGGCAGCGCCCAAAGCAAGTCCGCCTCAACTCGCGGCCAAGGCCGCTGCGCCTGCGGCGGACGACAGTTGGGAAACCTTCTGAACGTCTCTTAGCAACCTGTGACTCGGCTGGTCACCGCGGGCACGCCGGCGCCGTTGTAGGTGTAGGTGTAGGCCACCGAACAGTTTGCAGGGTCCGGGGCACCCTCCAGCCTCCAGCCCGCATCGCCATTGGGAATGGCCCCGTTTCCCCAGCCGTAGAACGTGTATTTGCCGTAGGGAATGGCCGCCGACGATCCATAACCGGTACCGGCAACCGGGGCCGTATTGGCCAGCGTCATGCCGATGCCGTCCCACCAGCGATCCGGATAACCATTCCAAACCCGGATGGTGACGCCGCCATAGTCGAGAAACGTCAGGTTCACGGGTGAACCTGCGACCACCGCACCTTGACCCCGAACACCGATAAAGCTGTTGATCAATGCGCTCGCCGTTTTGACCGAGCCCTCAAGCGCACGAATGGAAGAGGTCCGCGCATCGCCCGACAGGTCCACGAACCTGACCACCGCAACGGCAGCCAGCACCCCCAGGATCACGATCACCATGACCAGCTCGATGAGCGTGAAACCGCGCTGACTACGCAGGTCCACTTGCACGGAGTCATGCTGGGCCCAGGCGTTTGGCAGGACCCCATCCATTGGAAGTGACTTTTTGCACATGGCGTTTGAACTTCTTCTGGTTGATGCCTCGCCGCGCATGAGAAAGATTCCCATCGCACGGTTCTCATTTTAGGTCGAGTCATCTGCCGCCTGAACGGTGTTCACACCGCAGGGCAACCTGACCGGTTCAGGCGCGCTCGGCGAACGCCTCGAATGCGGCCAGCGGCAGAGGTCGGCTGAAAAAATACCCCTGGTAGGCATGGCAGCCCTGGCGCGCGAGAAAGTCCCTTTGCGCCTCCATTTCCACGCCTTCTGCGATCACCGACAGGCCCAGGCTTTCGGCCAGTGCCACCACCATCTTGGCAATGGCGGCGTCGTTGGGGTTGGTGAGGATGTTGCGCACGAAGCTCTGGTCGATCTTGAGCTGATCCAGCGGCAGTCGCTTCAGGTAGTAAAGCGATGAATAGCCGGTGCCGAAATCGTCCAGCGAGAAGCCCACGCCCTTGATCTTCAGCGCCGTCATCTTGGCGATCACGCCTTCCACATCCTCCACCAGCAGGCTCTCGGTCAGCTCCAGCTTGAGTCGCTCGGGTCTCGCTCCGCTGGACTCCAAGGCGCCCAATACCTGATCGACGAAATCGCGGTGGTGAAACTGGCGCGCGCTGACATTCACGGCCAGCGTGAGCTGGGCCATGGCAGGCAGCTTGTCCCACAGCGCGAGCTGGGCACAGGCCTGCTTCAACACCCAGTTGCCCAAGGGCAGGATCAGGCCGGTCTCCTCGGCCAGGGGGATGAACTCCAGCGGCGACACCAGCCCGCGCAGCGGATGCTGCCAGCGGATCAGCGCCTCGGCGCCCGTCAGGCG
>CAILZB010000141.1 GCA_903838565.1 uncultured beta proteobacterium
CCTGCTGATCGCGGTGCTGATGGTGACCATTCTCGGACGCGACTTTCACCTGGTGGTGCTGACCATCACCGTGTTCTCCTGGATGGACATGGCGCGCGTGGTGCGGGGCCAGACGCTGTCGTTGCGCTCCAAGGAATTTGTGGAGGCGGCGCGCGCCATCGGCGTGCCCACGCGCCGCATCATCTTCTCGCACATCGTGCCGAACCTGCTGGGCATCGTGGTGATTTACGCCACCGTCACCGTGCCGGGCGTGATCCTGACCGAGTCGGTGCTGTCCTTTCTGGGGCTGGGCATCCAGGAGCCAATGACGAGCTGGGGCGTGCTGATCGAGGATGGCACCAAGGTGATGGAAGTGTCGCCGTGGATGCTGCTGTTTCCTGGGGCGATGCTGTCGATCACGCTCTATTGCTTCAACTACGTGGGCGATGGTTTGCGCGATGCGCTTGACCCCAAGGACCGATAAGAAAAATATGAGTCTGATTGAAGTCAAGAACCTGGGCGTTCAATTCCAAACCAACGACGGACCCGTTTTTGCCGTGAACGACATCAGCTTTTCGCTGGAGCGCGGCCAGACGCTGGGCATCGTGGGCGAGAGCGGGTCGGGCAAGAGCCAGACCGTGCTGGCGATGATGGGCCTGCTTGCGCTCAACGGCCAAGCCAGCGGCAAAGTGCTGTTCGAGGGGCACAACCTGCTGACGCTACCCAATGCGCAATTGAACCTGATTCGCGGCAACCGTATCGCCATGATCTTTCAGGACCCGATGACTTCGCTCAATCCCTATCTGACCGTGGAACGCCAGATGACGGAAGTGCTGGAGTTTCACAAAGGCATGAGCCGGCGCGAGGCGCGCTTGCGCTGCGTGCAGTTGCTGGACGCGGTCAAGATCCCGGAAGCGGCCAAGCGCATCGACATGTACCCGCACGAGTTTTCCGGCGGCATGCGCCAGCGCGTGATGATCGCCATGGCCTTGCTGTGCGAACCCCAGGTGCTGGTGGCCGATGAGCCGACCACGGCGCTGGACGTGACGGTGCAGGCGCAGATCATTGCGCTGCTGCGCGATCTGCAGCGCGACTTTGGCACCGCCATCGTCATGATCACGCACGACCTGGGCGTGGTGGCGGGGCTGTGCGACGAAGTGATCGTTCTGTACGGCGGGCGCGTGATGGAGCAGGCGCGAGCCAACGATATCTTCTATCAACCTTCGCACCCCTACACCGTGGGTTTGCTGGGCGCGATTCCGCGTCTGGACCAAGGCGAGCAGGCGCTGGTGGCGATCCCCGGCGCGCCGCCTAATATGTCGCAGCTGGGCGCAGGCTGTCCGTTTGTAGAGCGATGCGCTCTGGCTGAAGCACGCTGCGCCACAACGCGTCCTGCGCTGGTGCCGTCGGAGCACAACCCGGCGGTGCTGCGTGCATGCCACAAGAGCCTGCAGGACATTGCCGTCAGTCAGCAGAAGGAGGCACAGCATGTCTAAAGCACCGCAAGCCCTGCTGTCGGTGCGCGACCTCAAGGTGCACTTCAAAGTCAAACACGACGGACCCTGGCCCTGGGCGCCGGCTCGCACGCTGAAGGCGGTAGACGGCGTCTCGTTCGACCTTTTCCCGGGCGAAACAATGGGCATCGTGGGCGAGTCCGGTTGCGGCAAATCCACACTGGCGCGCGCGTGTCTTAACCTGATTCCGGCCACCAGTGGCAGCATCGTTTGGCAAGGTGCAGAGATGCGCGACGCCTCCGATCAGACCTGGCTGAACCTGCGCCGCGACGTGCAGATGATCTTCCAGGATCCGCTGGCATCGCTCAATCCGCGCATGACGATCGCGCAGATCATTGCCGAACCGCTGCGCACGCACCACCCCGAACTGGGCGCGAACGAGGTGATGGAGCGGGTCAAGTCGATAATGACCCGTGTCGGCCTGACGCCGCAACAGATCAACCGCTATCCGCATGAGTTCTCAGGTGGCCAGTGCCAGCGTATCGGCATTGCGCGCGCACTCATCCTCAAGCCCAAACTCATCATCTGCGACGAGCCGGTATCGGCGCTGGACGTCTCGATCCAGGCGCAGATCATCAACCTGTTGAAGGAGTTGCAGGCCGAGATGGGCCTCGCGCTGATCTTCATCGCGCATGATCTGGCGGTGGTCAAGCACATCAGCAAACGCATTCTGGTGATGTACCTGGGGCACGAGATGGAAGTGGCCGAGAAGAACGCCCTGTACCTGCAGCCGCGTCACCCGTACACGAAGGCGCTGTTGTCGGCCATCCCAATTCCCGATCCTCAGCGCGAGCGCGGCAAGGTGATCCAGGTACTGCATGGCGACCTGCCCTCGCCCATCAACCCGCCATCGGGTTGCGTTTTTCGCACCCGTTGTCCGCAGGCCGTCGAGTGCTGCGCGCAGGAAGTGCCGCCACTGCGCACGCTCAGCGCCGAATCACAGGCGGCATGTCTGTTGGCCTGAAGTCCAAGCTGGCCCGGCTGCGCCGCAGCCTGAGTTTGGGTCCCACCGACCTGCTGCGCGACCGCATCTACAGCAGGCTGTGGCTGTCGATCCTGATCAGCTCGTTTGGCGGGCAGATCACCATGCTGGCGCTGCCGCTGACGGCCGCCGTGCTGCTCAATGCTACGCCAACACAAATGGGGTTGCTCACGGCCATGGAGCTCGCGCCGTTCGTGCTGTTCTCCCTGCCCTCGGGCGTGTGGCTGGACCGGGTGCGCAAGCTGCCTGTGTACATCGGTGGCGAGGTTCTCGTGGCCGTGATCGTCGCCAGCGTGCCACTGGCATGGGCGCTGGATGGTCTGAACATGAACTATCTCTACGCCGTGGCCTTCGGTATTGGCTGCATCAACGTCACCGCCGGCACGGCAGCGCAGATCGTCCTGACCCAGATCGTGCCTCGAGCCAGGCTGGTGGAGGCCTACGCCAAGAATGCTTTGGCCAGCTCGGGCGCGGAAGTTGCCGGTCCCGGTGTCGCCGGCTTGTTGATCAAACTCGTCGGCGCGCCGCTGACTTTGTTGGCAGACGCGTTGTTGCTGATGATCAGCGTCACCATTCTGCGCGGCATACGCGTCGTGGAAGTACGTGTCCCACACCCCCAGCCTCGTTTCTGGCGCGACCTGCGCGAAGGTCTGAGCTTCGTCGTGACCCACCGCTTATTTCTGAGCCTGGCACTGGTCGTGGGCCTGTGGCAGATGTGCCATCACGCCGCCATGGTGGTGCAGATCCTCTTTGCCACACGCACACTGGGCTTGAATGAACATCAGGTCGGCATGTGCTACATCGGGCTGGGTTTGGGCACCATCACCGCCAGCACCGTAGGGCATCGCATCTCGCGCCGGCTGGGACCTGGCCCCTGCCTGGTGCTGGGCTTTGCCGTGTGCGGCGTCGGTTGGCTGCAACTGGCCTTTGCGCCCGTGGGCGCCTGGGGCGTGGCTTCATTTGTGCTGATGCTGCTGTGCTTCAGCGCCGGCGCCGTGCTGATTTTCATCAACTTCCTCGCTCTGCGCCAGGCCGTCACGCCCGAGCCGCTGCTAGGGCGCATGACCAGCACGATGCGCTGGCTGATCCTGATTCCGGCCGGTCCCGGCGCGCTGCTGGGCGGCTACGTCGGTGAGCACGTGGGTCTGCGCTATGCCTTGGGGATGGGCGGCGCGGGCGCCTTGTTGCTGGCGACTTGGGCCTGGCGGCATCCTGTGATTCGCAATGTGCGCAGTCTGCCGACAGCGGGCGACTGAGCCGATCTGTACGTTTCATCTTCAACGACAATTTTTTTCATCTGCCAGGATGATGCGTATTCCGGCGATCGTGACCACCGATTCCGGTCGATCGTGACCGGTTGCGCAGCGTGCAAGAGTTGCGCTGCGCAGATTGTATGGTGGGAGTTGCGCACGGCTTCAAATCATGCCCGCTCAGGATGTTTTGGCTTCCC